>JAFXXI010000027.1 GCA_017542345.1 Bacteroidales bacterium | reverse complement strand
GCCTGAGCTACACCCGCCGCTTCGCCCACAGCGAAGACTTCTCGAAGTACTACGACTTCAACATCTACGACGACTACTCCTACTCGACCGGCAACCCCAATCTGCGCATGTCCTACACCCACAACCTCGAGGCCGCCTGGAACAAGTACATCATGGGCTTCGGCATGCTGAACCTCAGCGCCTACTTCCGCGCCAACACCGACGAGATAGGCACCATGGCCTATGCCGGCTATGCCCCGGCCTACTTCCCCGCTACGCAGCTGGTCAACTACACCCGTCCGGAGAATATAGGCTCCAGCCACACCGAGGGCCTGGAGGCCAACGTCACCTACCGCCCCAGCGGCTTCTTCAACGTGCGTCTCAACGCCTCGGTGTTCAACTACGCCTACGCCTACGGTGACTTCAGCGATAGCAAGGTCAGCTGGAGCGCACGCCTCAACGTCTGGGCCAAGCTGTGGAACAAGCTCGAGGTCTTCGCCAATGCCCACTACTCCTCGCCGCGCCTGGGCCTCTACAGCATGAGCGTGGCCAACAAGGGCATCGACCTCGGCTGCTCAGCCGACTTCTTCGAACGCCAACTGAGTGTCTACTTCAACGTCAACGACATCTTCGGCATGGCCGAATGGGGCGAGAACACCACCGCGCCGCAGTACCAGACCACCGGCAGCCAGCGCTTCGACTCGCGCTTTGTCAGCCTCGGCCTCACCTGGCGCATCGGCAAGATGGAGCTCGAAAGCAAAGCCCGCCAAGGTGCCACCGACAATGTCGGAACTCCGCAAATGTAAACACACATAAAATACATAAAGATATGAAAATCGTAACAGTAGAATCTCTCCAAGGGGAACGGTATGAAGAGATGGGCATCGTCAGCGGTAGCACCATCCAGAGCAAGAACTTCGTCAGCGACTTCGGCCAGGGGCTGAAGAGCATCGTGGGCGGCGAGCTGAAGAGCTACACCGACATGATGGAGAAAGCCCGCAACAAAGCCACGCAGCGCATGGTCGACGAGGCTGTGCGCCTCGGTGCCGACGCCATCATCGGCGTGCGCTACGCCACCAGCGCCATCATGGCCCAGGCTGCCGAGGTGCTAGTCTATGGAACAGCAATCAAGTACAAAAATTAAAAAGCAAAAGTTATGATTGAAATTAAAAACCTCAGCTTCAGTTACAAGAAGACCCTGGTCTTCAGTAATATCAGCCTCAGTTTCCCGAAGGGAGCCATCTATGGTCTGCTGGGCGAGAACGGTGTGGGCAAGACCACTCTGCTCAAGATTATCTGCGGCTTGCAGCGCCCCGTACTGGGCACCTGTACGGTCGACGGCCTCACCAGCCACGAACGCCAGCCCGAGATGCTGCAGCGCATCGTCTTCCTCCCCGACGAGGTGGCGCTGCCCGACAATGCCACACCGCAGCGTTTCGTCAACGAGCTGGCGCCCTTCTACACCACCTTCTCGCAGGGCACCTTCCTTCATCTGATGCAAGAGCTGGAGGTGGAGCCTGAACGGAAATTCCGTGAGATGAGCTTCGGCCAGCAGAAGAAAAGCCTCATCGCTGCCAGCCTCTCGCTGGGCACCGACTATATCCTCTTAGACGAGCCGACTAACGGTCTGGACATCCCCAGTAAAAGTCAGTTCCGCTCCATCCTCAGCAAGATTGCCGACGAGGGCAAGACCATCATCATCTCCACCCATCAGGTGAAGGATGTCGAGAACCTCATCGACCCCATCGTCATCCTCTCGCACAATGCTGTCCTCCTCGACGCCTCGGTTCAGAAGATTACCGAAAAGCTTTTCTTTGAGTATGGTGGCGAACAACGTCCCGACGCCCTCTACAGCGAAATGCTCCCGGGAGGCTGCATGAATGTCGTGCCTAACACCACCGGCGAGGAGAGCTTGCTCAACATCGAGGCACTCTTCAACGCTGTGCTGCACAATAAGAACACCATTCACGAACTGTTTAAATAAGGAGAAATAGCTATGAATAACAAGTTTGACTGGAACCGTTTCTGTAAAGTCGTCAACAAAGACATCCGCAACCTCTGGCCGATGTTCGGCACCACCATGATAGTATTGGCAGTATTGCCGTTCACTTTGTGGCTGCTCCTGCTGGTCCTTGGACAAGGTGACCATGTCGGCATGCCTGCGGACATCCGTCTGATGATGATAGAGTTCGTGGCTATGGTAGCCGCCTTGATGGCTCCTTCGCGTATGTATCGCACCTGGAATCTGCGCAACGAGGGCATTTACTACGCCATGCTGCCCGCTTCCAAGCTGGAGAAATTCCTGAGTGCGCTGCTCTTCTCGCTCGTCGTATGCCCGCTGACCGTCTATCTTGGCAGCATGGCGCTCGATATGTTCCTCACCGCGCTGCCTTTCGGCTCGTGGCACGAATGGATTTGGCAGGGTAAGATGGGATTCCCCTTCTCCTTCGATTTCACCCACATGGCTGACTATGCACCCTACGATGAAGGGTTTAAAACATTCATGTATTTCGGTGCCCTCTATAATGTTAGTTGCTGGACAGGCTATATCAGCTCCGTACTGATATTTGTCTTCACCGCCACCCTCTTCAAGAAGCACAAAGTGCTGCAGACCATCCTCTGGCTCTATGCCATCGAGTTTGTGCTGAGCTTATTGTTTATTCCTATCTTCATCGCCTTGGCTGCCAGCAACACCCTGCAAGATCTCGCAGAATGGATCGTCCAGCAGGATCCCAAGATGTTGGTCGACACCGCCCTGTGGATTGCCATCGGCTTCAATGTGCTGCTCGCCGCCCTCTTCGGTTGGCTCAGTTGGCGCCGTCTGAAGAAGATGCCGTATTAATAATTTAAAAACCAATAATTATGAAACGTATAGCAATTATAGCCATGGTGGCGGGGGCGCTGCTATGCAGCTGTGTCGACAGTACCAAGGTGAATTTCAGCTTCGATCACTCCGAGCGTTATAGTGTCGGTGATGCAACGATAGAACAACCAGTTAAGTCAATCAACATCGACTGGCTCTCTGGCGACGTCGACATTCGCTATTCCGACAACCCGGAACTCCGCATCTACGAGGAGATCACGGAAACCTCTATTCCGTTGACCGATACTCTCCGGATGCACTACAATATCGACGAGGAGGGTGAACTGGACATCAAGTTCTGTGGTAAGGGCAAGTACCGCTATGGAAACTTGAAGGATCTGAACAAGCACCTTTACGTCGATGTGCCGCGGGGAATGACCTTCGATGAGATTAATATCGATGGCGTTCAGAGCAACGTGAGAATCGTGGGGGTACACAGTCGTGAACTGACAGTTGACGGCGTGAAAGTCAATGTCAACGCCCACTATCTCGACAGCCTACCTGACGAGATAGATTTAGACGGTGTCAGTTGTCTGCTAGCCATCCATGTGCTGCCTACGGCGGGCCTGACCATCGAGATGTCCGGTGTGAGGCCAGAGCTTACATGCGACCTGCCCTCCAAGAAAGAAGGCGAGAAGACCATCGTGGGCGACGGCCAGTGCAAGGTTGATGCCGATGGCGTCAATGTTAAATTATGTATCGGAGAAATAAAGAAAGGAGCATAGACCATGGACTTCAAAAAGCAAAAACCGATATACCTCCAGATAGCCGACCGGCTGATGGAGCAGATTCTTGGCGGACAGCCTGCCGAGGATGAGAGGATGCCCTCCGTGCGCGATGTCGCTTCGTCGATGGGCGTCAACCCCAATACGGTGATGCGCACCTTTGAGCACCTGCAGAGCGAGGGCATCATCTATACCCGCCGCGGCATGGGCTACTATGTCGCCGTCGGTGCCCGCGAAAAGATTATCGCCGAACAGCGGCGCGAGTTCCTCGAGGATGACTTGCCGCTCATTCGGCAGCGCATCAAAATGCTCGGCATCAGCATCGACGAGCTTAAGTCAGACGCCACCGCCTGACATACAATGAGGGCCGCCCCATCGGGGCGGCCCTCACTTTTTCTGTGTTTTTTGTTAACTATCGGGTGCGCTGGAATACCAGACGTGCCGTTCCGAACATCTCCTGTGCGTCTGCGGGGAGTTCGACGGTTATCGTGTTTTCCGACGCCTGATAGGTGAACGGCATGGACATTGTGCCTTCGCCTTCAACGGTGACGGTCGCTACACCTTGCTGGCTGTCGCTGTTATAGGTATAGGTGAAGGGGTAGTTCACTGACGATGGCGGTATGGGAAGGGGATTGCCGTCGTATAGGGTTGACACTATCTCCATAGTCATGTTGCCATCGGTGGCATTGGTAAATTCGAGGCTGAGGGCCATCTCGGCGACAATGGTGTGGTTCACGGTATCTCCACCGTCGAGGGTGTCAGTCGTCGTTTGGGTGGTCTGGCACGAAGCGGACCATGTGGTGCCGACGGGGAATTCGCCCAGCGGGGGATTGTCGCCGCCCTCAATCTTGATCATGTGCATGTAGACGTTGGCAGTCTGGCCGTTGCCGCCGGGGTACTCCACATCTGTGCCGTTGAAGGCCGCTTCTGTGGCGGTAAGCTTGAGGATGGTGTAGGAGGACTGCCCGTGGCGCGGGGTGACAGTGATGTTAGTTCCTTGGATGACCCAGGTGAACTCGTTGTTCTCGGTCACGCCGTTGTCGTTCAGCAGTCCGGTGCCGTCGGCGTAGAAAATGAGCTTGAAGTTCTCGGGAGTATGGTTGACGTTGTTGATGGTCATGGTGTCCACCAGCCAGGTGCCGGGGAGCAGGGTCTGGTCAACCTGTCCGCTGGGCGTGGGACCATTGGGGTTGTTGGGATTGTCGGGAGTGTTGTTCTCCTCATCTTTGCCGCACGCTGCGAAGCAGAGCATCAGTGCCGCAAACATCGTCATGAAAATCTGTTTGTTCATAAGCTTATTAATTTAAAGGTTATGTGTTAATAACGCGGATGTTCCACATTTATTGTGCCGTATGTTCCACCGGCACCACTTTTTCGTGGTCGATGCCGAAGGGGTCGGGGATGGAATCTGGTGCTGTAGCGCTGTCTTTGCGGTATTCGTGCCCGTATTCCGGACGGTAGCAGTCGCTCAGGTTGTCCTGTATGCGGGCCACCTCCTCCGGCGTCAGGGGACGGTGGTTGCTGACGAAGCGCTGGCGGCGGAAGGGGAACGCAGTGACGAGCTCGCCGCTGTAGTAGAAGTCGAAGCCGATGGCACCGAAGGTGTATTCGCGGTCGCCAACCGTGATGCGGCTACCGCCGGGCACGGGGTTGGGCTTGGGCACCGACTGGTCGAAGCCGACATTGAAAAGGGTGAACAGCAGGTCGGGACGGTCGCTGATGTCATAGCCCGCACGGCGCCATTGCAGCATGGTCTGATGCAGTATGCAGCCGGTGTAGATATAGCTGTAGAGGTGGTTGCGGTAGTCGACGAGGCGGTTGTAGCGCTCGGTGACGTGGTCGTCGCTCTCGAAGTCCAGCAGGTGCTCAAAGGCGGGACCCATGTAGTATTCCGAGGTGGAGTCTTTGAGGTGCTCCTCGACGGCCTCGGCGGTGAAGTCCTTGATGCCGTTGACGCCGTAGCTGAACTGGCTCTGTACGCTCAGCACCTTGACGGGACCGAGGTACTTCTTGAACATCTCGCGCTTCGAGTTGAAAAGGCGTATCTGCTCACCGATGAGGCAGCCGACGATAAGACGGGGCTCCACGCCGGTGAGGCGGCCGGCTTCGTTGATGAGGGCGCTGTCGCGCAGGATGGCCTCCTTCAAGGCGGGCCAGGCAGGCTCCGACATCCATGGGATGGCGTTTTGGGCGGTTAGTGCTGGCTGCTGACTGCTTGAGTCGGTGTAGATGGCGAGGGCGGCGACCATGCGGTCGATAATCAGTGGGTCGTCGCTGATGACGGCGGCATTCAGAATGAGACGTGCGTTGACAGGATAGCGGTGGGCTAGCGCCGCCAGGCGTTCGAGCTGCAGGGCCCACTGCTCGTCAATCTGCTCCTGTGTGAGTTTGGCATCTTTGAGACCTTCAATCTCCGACACCGACATCAGGTAGCGGTAGTTCTTGTCCACGGCCCCGCGGTTGTTGGTCACACCCAGCTGGTAGAGGCCCCAGGCACCTAAAATGGCGACACCTGCCAGCGCAAACAGCACCAGCAGGATGTCGCATATCTTCCGCCACAGGGGGCGCAGCTTGAATTCAAGCCAGAGGTTCTTCATTACACCATGGTGCTCCACCATTCAAATGGTTCGAGCAGGAGATTCATTGCAACAAAGATGATTGCACCGGCAATGTAGCCCACGAATGCCAGCCAGGTAATCTTCTTGAGGTACCAGATAAAGTCAATCTTCTCCATACCCATCACTGCCACGCCGGCAGCCGAACCGATGATGAGCAGGCTTCCGCCGGTACCGGCGCAGTAGGCCAGGAACTCCCAGAAGGGATGGTTGGCAATGAAGCCTTCCGGACTCATGGGATACATACCTTGTACGGCAGCCACCAGCGGCACATTGTCCACGATAGAGGAGAGTACGCCGATGATGAGGTCGATAAGGAAGAAGCCTACAGTCTCGCCACCGACGCTGATGCCGCGCATCGAGTCGAGGCCCTGGGCCAGGCTGCCCAGTATGCCCGACACCTTCAGGCAGCTGACAGCCATCAGGATGCCGAGGAAGAAGAGGATGGTGGGCACGTCGACATGCTCCAGGGTGCTCACGGCGGTGGGCAGTTTATGCCCGTCTTTGGAGTGCTTCCGGCTCAGTATCTCGGTCGTCACCCACAGCACCGACAGGCTGAGAAGCATGCCGAGGTAGGGGGGAAGATGGGTGATGGTCTTGAAGATGGGCACAAAGATGAGGCCGCAGACACCCATAATGAGCACCAGCTTGCGCATCCAGGGAGCCACCTCAATACCGCTTTGCTCACCCTCGGGACGCACGATTTCGCCTTTGAGGGTGGCGCTCAGCACCAGCACGGGCACTACCATGCAGACAAGGCTCGGCAGCAGGGTCTTTACTATGATATTGACAGTGGTCACCTGCCCCTTGATCCACAGCATGATGGTGGTCACATCGCCGATGGGGCTCCACGCACCGCCGGCGTTGGCGGCTAGAATCACCATGCCGGCAAAGAGCCAGCGCTCTTTCTTGTCGGCAATCAGCTTGCGCAGCAAAGCCACCATAACGATGGCGGTGGTCATGTTGTCAAGCAGCGCCGAGAGGAAGAAGGTGAGGATACTCAGAATCCAGAGCAGTTTCTTCTTGTTGGTGGTCTTGATGAGGTCGGTGATAACGGAGAAGCCTTGGTAGTCCTCAATCAGAGTCACGATGGTCATGGCGCCCAGCAGGAAGAAGACAATCTCTGCCGTCTCGCCGAGGTTCTCGATGAGGCTGGCACTCACAAAACTACGGTAACCCTCCAGTCCGCCATAGCTTTCCAACACGCCAATGTTGTTCAGGTTGAACATGTTGAATACAGCCCAGATGATGCATCCCAGCAGTAGGGCAGAGGCTGTTTTGTTGATTTTCAACGGATGCTCCAATGCAATGCACGCGTACCCGATAATGAAAATAGTAACTAATGTTACGACCATAATATTAAATTTTAGTTTTAAGTCTTAATTATCTTTTCTGCTGCTGTTTCTGCATCTGTTCGGCTTGCTTCTGGAGCTCTTCCAGACGCTTGGCGAAGCTGCTCTTCTTCTTGCCCTTGCCTTTGTCGCCCGCGTGCTTCTTGTCGTAGGCCGCCATGTGGGCGCGCACCTTCCGTTCGCTGGTGAACTGGCGTATCAGTATCATCACCACCATCGTGAAGCTGATGGAAATCAGGTAGTACAGGTTCAACCCCGCGCTCTGGCTGTTGAAGATGAACAGCATCATGAAGGGCATGAAATACATCACTAATTTCATGCCGGGCATGCTCTGTGTGCCCGCCTGCTGCTTCATGGTGTACCAGGTGTAGAAGAACTGCACGCCGAACATCAGCAGGCAGAAGAGCGAGATGTGGTCGCCATAGAGCGGTATGTTAAACCCGAAGTCGAGTATCGAGTCATAGTTCGACAAGTCATCGCACCACAGGAACGGCTTCTGCCTCAGCTCGATGGCAATGGGGAAGAACATGAACATGGCCGTCAGGAAAGGCATCTGTATCAGCACCGGCAGGCAGCCCGCCATCGGGCTGTAGCCCGCCCGCTTCTGCAGCGCCATCATCTCCTGCTGCTTCTGCATGGCCTGCTCCTGCTTGGGATATTTCTTGTTCAGCGCCTCCATCTCGGGCTTCAATATGCGCATGATGGCGCCGCCCTTGTAACTCTTGTACACCAGCGGCAGCAGCACCAGACGTATCAGCAGCGTGAAGACGATGATGATGATGCCGTAGTTCCAGTTGAACTTCTCCAGGAAGTTGAACACTGGCACTATCAGGTAGCGGCTGATGCTCTTCGAGATGAACGTCCAGCCCAGCGGCAGCATACGCTCGTAGCCGCGGTGCATGGCACGCAGGTCGCGCAACTTCGTCGGGCCGTAGTAGAAGCCCATGTGCAACTGCGGATGCTCCGCGTCGTAGGCCAACCCTATCAGCGCCTGCATGTCGGTCAGGTAGTTCTGCTCGCTGCAGCCTTCGTCGGTCCTCACCTCCAGTTCGGCATTCTCAAACTTGGTGCCCTGCTCGGCATTCACTATCGCTGCGAAATACTGCTGCTTGAAGGCCACCCACTCCAGCTGCGTCTGCACCTGCTTGCCCTTGTCCTGGCCCATGCGCAGGTTGTCCACCTTCTTGTCGGTCGGGCCTTTGTAGTAGATATCGGTGTAGTAGCGCTCGCGGTCGCTGTTGCGGTTGCTCTTGCCACGGCTGCCGCTGTTCACCTTCTCCTGCCGCAACATGCGGTTGCGCCAACTGAAATCCATGTAGGTCGTCTTGCTCACCACCTCGCCCAGGCCCACAAAGTCGATGTCCATGTCCACCTCGTAGCTGTCTCCATGCACCGTGTAGCGGAACTCAAGGTAGCGGCTGCCGTCGGCATGCAGGCTGTCGGCGGCTATCGGGGCGCGGAAACTCACTTCCACGCTGTCGCCGCTCGCCACATTCCACATTCCGCTCTCCGCCGCCTCGCCGTTGACATAAGGCGTGAACACCAGGTCCTTCGTGTTCACCACGCGCTTGTCCGACGTGGGGAACACCAGGTTCATATTCTCCTCGTTGGGCGAGATGAGCACCAACTCGTTGCTGTCGTAGGTCATATAGTCCTTCAGCACCACGCGGTCCACGCGGGCACCCAAGGTGTTGAATTGGATGGTCAGCTTCTCATTCTCCACGGTGAGGTCGCGGGCCTCGCCCTGGGCAGCGGCGTTGAACACGCCCATATCCTGCACCTTGCGCTGCGGTGCCGCCACCGAGGTGTCGCCCGCCGCGATGAGCGAATCCACGCGGGCTTTCTCCACCGCTATCGAGTCGGCCACACGCTGGGCCTCCAGGTTGGCCTGCACCATGCTGTCATACACACGCTGCCGTTCGGCACGTTCCTCCGCCGACGGCGACACCCACCACATATATCCCACGAAAATTCCGAAAATCAGTACCAGTCCGATGATAGATTTCTTATCCATTGAGTTTTTCTATTTTGCTATTATTCATTGATATGCAATACAATATACCAGTCCAGCCCTTATGGGTTGAAACTGCAAAGATACTAAAGTCGCCCGATATGACCAAATTTATTTTCTCCCAGCCACTTCACTGCACCACCATCGCCTTGGCGGCGGTCGTCGTGGCGGTGTGCAGCAGCACCGTGTAGCGGCCTGCCGCGAGCGCCGAGATGTCGAGCTCCGTCTCGGTGCCCTGCGCCTCCTGCGCCAGGCAGCGACGTCCCTGCATATCGTACACTTCCACCTTCCTCATCGCCTCGGCGCACACCACCTTCACCCGCCCCGTCGCCGGGTTGGGCGTCAGCTCCGCATGGAGACCCGCCGCCTCGTCGATGCCCTCGCCCGGGTTGCCGAAGCCCACCTCCAGCGGTCCGCTCCAGCCCGTCCATTCGTCGCCACGCGCAAAGCGGCACCGTGCCCGCACATAGATGTCGTATGTAACTCCCGCCGCAAGTCCCGGCAGCACGCACTGCGCCGGCGGGCAGTCCACCACCGTCCCCTCGCCCGCGGGCGTCCCGGAAGGACCGTAGCTCAACTGCCAGTCGCGGTGGTTCACGCCCGCATCCCACTGCACGAATGCCGTCGTCCCGCTTCCCAGCCGGCTCCACCGCAACCCCCGCACCTCCGGACATGTGTCGCCTGGCCGCTCAATGATGGGATATATGAGGAACATCGTCCAACTGTCTTGTGGAAGCCAGTCCTCCCATACCCCGTTCAGGATGTCGTTGCGGTAGCGCCGCAACTCCTCCGGGAGGCGGTGGACGCAACTGGAGTCCACCCAATGTGGGGCATTAGGATCAGGATTAACATGTCCTTCACGCACGAAAACTACATCGGGGAGCAGCGTGCTATCACCATACGTCATTGTCTTGCTGAGATAGAAGGTGTCGGAAATCTCCACAGAACTATCGAAAAACACCTCGTAGGACGGAAGGTAGTTTAGTGGCAAATCACTCCGAAGAATGTAAAGTTGATCTCTTCCGAGTGGAAGTACCCTTGCGGGGTGCAGGTCGCGGTTCACCACCGTCTTGGTCTGCATCGGTTGCATATTGCGGTCATAGAGATTGAAGTGACACTCGGCAGCATTGCTGATGGTGGAATCCAACATCCAGCCGCAAACGCCATATCGGTTGTGGTTGTACAATCTCCGCACGAAAGCGAAGCCCACGACGCGTAGCGTGTCGTCGGGGACATATCCGATGGCCACCTCGTTGTAGAAATACCGTATCCGTCCGAAGCAGCCCTGTTCCCAATGTGGAACAATTGAATCAAGTAGGAGCATGGGCTCCTGCCAAATTTTTCCGCAGCCTATGTAGCACAACAGCCCGTTTTCGTGCGTGGTGTCGTGGTCCCAGCAGTTGTCGTAGTAGTTGTAGAAATAATATGGATAGCGGCCAAAGACCGTGTCTAGGTTGTCCTGCGCATGAGCCGCCACTGCGCTGCACACGAGAATCACTATTGCAATAATCTTTTTCATATTCATATCCGTTTTTTATTCCTCCTTTTTCCCTTCCTCGCATATTGGGTTCACTTTAAGAGTATCGAGCGTCGGGTAGTATGCACCGATGTTGAAAATCACAAACTTGTTTTCCTGATATTCCCGCACGATGGACTTCGTGGTTGGAAGTCCGGAAATGACATAATGCGCATTCTGTCCAGCGGCGAATCCTCCGCATACAAAGGCCGAAATCATCGTGGATACAGCCACAATCATCATTAGTTTACGTCTCATATTTTGATAGTTATGTGATTTTCTATATAACCCAACACACTGCAAATCTACAAAAATTTTCAATACCATCTCACCCTCCGCCCCGAAGGGCCTCCCCTACTGCACCACCAGGCGCCGCGCTGCGGTGCCCTCGCCGGTCGTCACGCTCACCGTGTAGGCCCCCTTCGGCAGGCGGCTCACGTCGATGTCCAGCCACGTCCCGTGCAGCGCGTAGCGTGCCGCCTCGCGGCCTGCCGCGTCGGTCACACGCACCGTGGCCTCACCCTGCAGGCCCTCCACCGTCAGCCGCACCGTCGCCGTTGCAGGATTCGGCGACAGGCGTATGCCGTCAGCCAGCCCCTCGGCGCCCTCGATGCCGTAGCGCGGCATCGTCAACCGATAGGGTCCGCCCCAGGCCGACCGTCCGCCCAACGTGTCGCACACCAACCTGATATACACATCGTATGCCCCGGTGGGATCCAGCCCACAGCGGATCCACTCGTGACCCACGCACTGTTCCGGCTCTCCGGGCTCTTCTCCCGCGGCCACCAGGCTC
>JAFXXI010000026.1 GCA_017542345.1 Bacteroidales bacterium | reverse complement strand
TTCCTTACGGATGCGGATGCCGCTGACGGTGTGGCCGTCGCCGTCGAACATGCCTTTGAAGTAGCGGTTGGTGCCGTTGTAGTAGCCGCCTATGGCCTCATAGTTCTCGGCGTAGTCGTCGGTCTCCTTGTCGGGGTGGGTGACCGTGATGTCGGCTCCGAGGCGGCAGTATTTGCCGCTGTAGTCGTTGGCGGTCTCGCCGTTAGTGCCGTTCACGCGGTGGGCGAGCAGCAGCAGCTGGTCTTTGTTGTATATCATGTAGGGGTCTGCCGAGTTGCCCTGGTTCACGGTTGCCCAGTCGATGGGGGCGAGGGCGGCGGTGTTGACGCTGATGGTCACGTCCTCGTCGGGCATGGTGAGGGTGGAGCCGCTGAGGGTGCCTGCGCTGGCGGTGTAGGCGTACTGGTAGCCGCGTGGTGCGGCGGTGGCGGAGTTGCTGAGGGTGAGGCTGAGCTGGTCGCCGCTGCCGTAGTAGAGGGTCTGGCCGCGCTGCAGTCCTCCGCCGCTGTAGGCGGTGATGCCGCTGACGGTGTACTGGGTCGCCGTGCCGGTGAGGACGATGGCGCCGATGGTGACGTTATCGCCTGCCGAGACGGTGTGCGCCTGCTTGCCCTGGGCGGTGCCGAAGGACTGGGTGTAGTAGCTGTTGTCAAAGGTGCCATCCCATCCACGGGCGAAGGTGGCGCTGTTGCTGCTGGCCATGCTCCCAACGCCATCGAGGGCTACGAGGCTGTTTTTGATGCTGACGGTCTTGGTGGAGCCCGTCCATCCCACGAAGCCGCCGTTGCCACTGCCTACATCGTTCTTCTTAAGCAACTTGCCGTCGAAGAGGCATCCCTCAAAGGCAATGGTATAGGGAACATTTGACGCACGGCTCCAGCCCACAAAGCCGCTGCCGCTGCCGGTGCAGGTGACAGAGGCGCTGCTCTTGCAGTTGGTGAACGTGACGGCGTGCTCGCAGAGGCCCACGAAGCCGCCCACCCTGTCTTTGGTGGAGTTGACTGTGACCGTGCTCGTGCAGTCCTCGATGGTGATGCCGCCGAAGAGATGGCCGATGAGTCCTCCCACGCCGGGATCGTCAGTGCCCGTGTAGGCAGCGTAAATATGTCCGCCGATGTTGAGGTTGGTGAACTTGGCACCGCCCGTCACCTCTACGAAGGGAGCCACGAACTGCGCGTCAATGGGCGCGTCGGCGGTGCCGTAGGCGAGGGTGAGCGTGTGCCACTGTCCGTCGAAGGTGCCGGTGAAGGCGTGGTTGCTGCCGCCCGCCATGCGGGTGACGGTGATGTCGGCGCCGAGGCGGACGGTCTTGCCGCTGAAGCGGTTGTAGGTGTCGTTGTCGTTGAGGCAGTCGCAGAATACGTTCCAGCCCGTGGCGGTCTTGATGGTGTACTCGGTGCCTGCGTCGTTGACGGAGAAGTGGGTCGGGTCGGGAGTCCACTTGGCGTAGAGCGTCACGTCTGCGGTCACACCGTCGCTGGCGAAGTCCCATGCGTTGGTGCAACTGCTCTCCTTGTACCATCCGCCGAAGGTGTAGTTCGTGCGGGTCGGTGCTGTCGGCTCTGTCGCCTTGACGGTTGTCTGCCCGTATTTCAGTCCGACGGTCTGCGATGCGACGGCTGTACCGCCTTTCGAGTTGAACGTCACGGTGTATGTCGTTGTCCCCTCTTGGAAGCCGTTAGCATCGTAGTTAATACCATTCACTGTCGAGCTTGTGATAATGAGTGTGCCGCTTTGAGTGTTAAAGTCACCATGGCCTATAGCCTCTCCTCCATTTTTACCGCTTGCTGTAACGGTGGCATTGCCAGTAATAGTGATAGAGCTATACGAAGAATTATAGCCTCCACCAATGCCAGCGCCGTTTTGTCCACCCGTGGCAACGACTTTTGCTCCTCCGGTTATCAGTATTGCCCCTTGGGCGTTTGCATAGAAACTTCCACCAATGCCAGCCGAACTACCGCCGCCAGCAATGTTAAGGTCGCCACCATAAATATTGATAGCACCCGAACGAAGATTATGAGGACTTTCATAGTATCCCCCTATACCAGCATAGTTTTCAGGGGCAGTAATCGTCAGCTTTCCCATACTGCTGCCTTTCGACTGTGAGTAGATGTTGAGAGTGGCATTGTCGCGCACTGACAAGCTCTTGGTCATGGTCAGATGACAGTCGTCTGCCAATATCAGATTCAGTGTGGCCTTCCATACTTCCAAACGATTGTTGTTTGTGAAAGTTCCGCTGACAACGTACCATCCACTCATAGAAGTGCTATTAGTGGAAGATGTCAGTGGCGTGGCATCGACGGTCTGCTCGTTGCCGTCGGCGTCGATGTAGCTGACGGTCTCGGTGTCTGCCCATGCCCCCTGCGCGGTGGCGAGGAGTGCGAGGGCAGCGATGAATCTGCTGATGTTGTGTATCATAATAATATAAATAATGTATAATGTTTATTTGTTGTTGTTTTTGTCTAAGGAGTTTAGGAGTTGGGGAGTTTTTCTGGCGGAGCCACTCCTTAACTCCTTGACTCCTTAGAGTTGACAATCATTCCTTGTCGCCGCCGTCGGGCTGAGGGTCGTCGGACTTCTGCTTGCGGTGCATGGCGTGGCGGCGGGTGTAGTCGATGTTGTCGTTCAGTGCCCGGATGAGTGCGGCGTAGCGCTCGGGCTCGTCGCTGGTGG
>JAFXXI010000025.1 GCA_017542345.1 Bacteroidales bacterium | reverse complement strand
TTTTATAACACTAACAACAAATAACAAAACAACAAAACAATGGTAAAACAGTACGAAACAGTTTTCATTGCAACTCCCGTTTTGTCTGAAGAACAGATGAAGGAAACGGTAAAGAAGTACACCGACCTGCTGACCTCGAAAGGCGCAGAGATTGTGTACGAGAACAACTGGGGTATGCGCAAGCTCGCCTATCCTATCCGCAAGAAGACCACCGGCTTCTATTACTTGATTGAGTTCAAGGCCGAGGGTAGCGTCATCAACGACCTCGAGGTCGCCTACAAGCGCGACGAACGTCTGCTCCGCTTCCTCACCGTGAGTCTGGACAAGCACGCCGTGGCTTACAACGAGAAGAAGCGCGCCAAAAAGGCCGAAGCCCCCGCAACCGCCGAAGCTCCCGCCGAGGCTTAAATGTTTAACCGTTTAAAAGGATATCACAATGGCTAACGAAAGCGAAATCAAATATCTGACTCCCATCGCCGTGGAGACCCAGCGCAAGAAATACTGCCGCTTCAAAAAGCTCGGTATTAAATATATTGACTATAAGGATGCCGACTTCCTGCTGAAGTTCGTCAACGAGCAGGGCAAGATTCTGCCCCGTCGCATCACCGGCACCTCGAACAAGTACCAGAAGAAGGTCTCGCAGGCCATCAAGCGCGCCCGTCATATCGCTCTGATGCCCTACGTCGCCGATTGTCTCAAATAATAACAAGGAGGATAGATAGATGGAAATCATACTGAAACAGGATGTGGCCAACCTGGGCTACAAGGACGAAATCGTCAAAGTGAAGAACGGCTATGCCAACAACTATCTTCTTCCCAAAGGGATGGCCATCATCGCCACTCCGGTGAACAAGAAGATCCACGCCGAGAACCTGCGCCAGCGCGCCCACAAGGAGGAAGCCCTCCGCAAGAACGCTGAGACCCAGCAGGCTGCCCTCAACGGCAAGACCGTGAAACTCATCGTCAAGGTCGGTGAGAACGGACAGCTCTTCGGCGGCATCAACAACATCATGGTTGCCGAGGCTCTGAAGGAGCAGCACAACTACGATGTGGACCGCAAGAGCATCGTCGTCGACGCCATCAAGGCTGTCGGCAACTACACCGCCAAGGTGAATGTCTACAAAGACATCAAAGCCGAACTCAACCTCGAGGTCGTGGCTGAATAACCTCGATTCAAACAAAAAAGGAGGGACTTCCCGATGGGAGGTCCCTCTTTTTTAATTCCAAAATAGTCCTTATATCCATACAATTAAGTTCAACCATCCGGTACTAATTCCTATGAAGAGGGGATTTTTTCCCTCCATTATAGAAAAAAAGCGTATCTTTGCACCGCGAAAAATAAGATAGAAAACATAAAAATATAATAACATGAAAAAGGTCATTTCCACGCTAATGCTTTTTGTTTTAGTCGTTTCCTGCTTCTCTGTCCAAGCCCGCGACATCTCGGAGAAAGAAGCAAAAAGTGCAGCAGCATATTACATGAGCGTGTATAGCAGCATTCCTGACGTCAAAGCAGACGATCTGGTGCTGATTCATCAGATTGTTAACCCCGACCTCGATGTTCCCGCCTGCTTCTTCTTCAACGTGAGCGACTGGGGATGGATTATCATGGCAGGCAGCAGCGCCGTGGACCCCGTGGTGGCCTTCTCGGACCGCTGCGGAAACATGGACATGAACAATGTGCCGGACAACATGATGGCCTGGGTCAACGACTACAGCGGCATGATTATGGCCATCCAGAATGCAGACCGTAAGAACCAGTTCCCCGACGTTGAGGAGTGGCAGAATCTCCTGAAGCAGAAATCAGTCGACACCCCCAAGGGAGGTGAGCACTACCTGATGGATGAAGCTTGGGATCAGGGACAGCCCAATGGGCACCTCTATAACTCCATGTGCCCCCAGATCAACGGTTACTATTGCTATGTGGGATGTGTCGCCACCGCCCTTTCCCAGATTATCCACTACTACAAATATCCCGTCCAGCCTTTTGGATACCATAGATATGACTGGAACGGCACCGTACTTCGCTTTGACTATGACAACACGCAGTTCAATTACTCCCTCATGCCCAACCGCCTGACGGAGAACTCTTCCGCCGCGAAGAAGGCAGAAGTCGCCAAGTTGTGCTACGCTGTCGGTGTCGCCATGGACATGAGTTACGGTATTGATGGCAGCGGAGCCTATTCTGCCAACGTGCCAAACAACATGGCCACCTACTTCAAATATAATGTCTGCACCCAGGTGTACCGCGAGAACCAAGGAAGAGACACTGCCTTCTGTGGCAAAATCCGCAGAGAGTTGATGCTCAACCGCCCTGTTTATATGTCTGGAGCCTCGTCAACCAACAACGAAGGCAGCGACGCCAGCGGCCACGCGTGGATATGCTGCGGCTACCGCGATGACCAACCGAACATGTACTGGATCAACTGGGGCTGGGGCGGCACGGATGACGGCTGGTACAACCTAGTGACCAATGACCAGACCAGCATGTATCTCAGCAACACCCATTACACCTTCAACCTCCGCCAGTCGTGCATGATTGGCTTCATCCCGCCTCATGCTGATTCGTCGGCCGTGGACTTCATGCCCCATACCGAGGGCATCGCTCCTGTCAGCACCGCCCAGCTGAAACCCGCCTACCCGAATCCTGCATCGTATAGCGTCTCTCTCCCCTACAGCACCACAACAACCGACGTGCTGACCGTCTACTCTGTCGACGGCAGACCCGTCATCAGCCAAAACGTCCAGGCGGGCGACGGTGTGGTCACCATCAACATCGACAAAATGCCGGCCGGCATCTACATCTACAGGCTTGGCGGAGCATCCGGCAAGTTCATAGTTCAATAACGAAAAAAAAAGAGAGGCGCCTTTTCAGGTGCCTCTCTTTTTTTGTAGGTTCAAACTATCCCTTAATCTGTATTGTGTAGCCTTCGTCGATGAGTGGTTGCACAAGGGCGCGCATCTCATCCACTGTAAACTTGCCAAGTCCCTGCATCGGCGTGGGACGGTCAATCGTGTACACCATCCACTCCCACGGCTTCAGTTGCCGGACAATCTCCAACATAGGCGCTATTACCTCTGGACGGGAAGAATCAAAATCAGGGCTTCTCAACATGCAGGTCTGCAACACAAAGTTGCCACCAAACTGCTCAAGTGCAGCAACTACACGCTGTACATCGTACCCCGGCGCCGGCTGGTTTATTTTCTCCGCCAATTCGTTCGTCGGTGCATCAATCTTCATTATTGGATTGTCGACCCTCTGCAAGGCAGCAAAGATTTCTGGCACATGGACGCGCGTCGCGTTGCTCAGCACACTGACTTTAGCATTGGGGTAATACTGGTTGCGTAAACGCAAAGTGTCGTCAATGATCTGCGGAAACTCCGGATTCAGCGTCGGCTCTCCGTCACCGCTGAACGTAATGCTGTCCACCGGCGTGCCTTCCGCACTCAACCGCACCAGCATCCTCTCCAAATCGTTCCTCACCTTTTCCGCCGTGGGGAGCACTGTGTCATTTCGTCCGTCCCGGTTCCATCCACATTCACAATAGATGCAGTCGAAGTTGCAAATCTTGCCCTTTTCCGGCAGCAGGTTAATGCCCAGCGAACTTCCCAACCGCCGGCTGAAGATGGGGCCAAATACCGTTTCTTCCCGTATCATATTTCCTTTCGTTTCTTCTTTAACGCGGTGCCATATTGAAAATTGTGTCCCATGTGGCAAAAAAGTCGTATTTTTGCATCCGAAAACCAACACCCATGAACATCACGCGCTATCCTACAACAAAAAAAAAGACACCCTTGAAGGTGTCTCTGTGTGGTCTGTGGGAGATTCGAACTCTCGACCTCTTCCGTGTGAAGGAAGCGCTCTGAACCAACTGAGCTAACAGACCATTTCGCTGGATTCCGGCTGTCGAAATCGGGTGCAAAAGTACAACTTTTTTTTATTCTGACAAAATTTTTCTTCTCCATGGCCAAGAAACCTCACAGCGACTCCCACTCTCAAACGCTTGGTATACTTTGGATATCAATTGGATTACTACTGATAGCCCTGGTGGCATTTTTTTCATCCCGCAAGAGTCCCGACGCTGTCCAAAACGACTCTGTCACCGACTCGTTCGTCCAAATTCTGGCTTCCCACGAAGACTCTCTCCGCCAGCAACGACAATACCGTCATTACCAACGTAAAACCGCCACTCCGCGACATAAACAATACCGTATCGACAGCACCTGGTACGACACCCGCCCCGCAGTCAGCCGCCAGCCGCTTTCCGTCGAACTCAATAGTGCCGACACCACGACGCTACAGCTCCTTCACGGCATAGGGCCTGCCTACGCCCGCCGCATCGTGAACTACCGCAACCGCCTCGGCGGATTTATCCGGACCGAACAGCTGCTTGAAGTCTACGGCTTCACCCCCGACCTGCTGGCACACATCGCCCCCTGTCTCACCCTCGACACCAGCAACATCACCCGCATCCCCATCAACAGCATCCCGCTCAAACAGCTTATCCGTCATCCCTATATCGAATATTACCAGGCCCGCGACATCGTCACCCTGCGAAACCGAGGCCTACGCTTTCACACCCCCGACGACCTCCGCGCCGTGCCCTCCATGGCCGACAGCACCCTGCAGCGCCTCCTCCCCTACCTCGACTTCGGCGACAGCAGCGCGGAAAATAATTCCCCCGCGGCACAATAATAGGCACTCTTTCATGTTATTGTACTAAAATCACTCCACGCCATGTTAGACCAAAGGCCCTCTTGGGTGGCGATAATGACCTACCACAACGCCGAGATGACTGTCGCCCGTAACTTCGACAAGGCCGATCCGCCCATAGAATACTACCTGCCGATGCTCGCCGTCCGCGACAAACGCTCCAAGGGCAAAGACCTTCCCGAAAAGCCCATGTTCCCGTGCTACCTCTTCGCCCGCATCAACGCCAAGCAAGTCTACCAAACCCGCACCACCAAGGGCGTCATCTACATCGTCAGTTCAAACCACAGCATCATTCAGGTGCCCGACAGCGAGATTGAGGCCATCCGCCGCTTCGAAGCCTCCGAGCGCAAGATTCATGTCACTGAGACCTCCAAACTGGTCAAAGGAGCCCAAGCCACCATCCTCAGCGGCGAATTCGCCGGTATGCACGGCCGTCTCGTCAAAGACTGCGAAGACGGCAACTTCAGCGTGCAAATCAGCGTCCTCAACATGTCCTTTGTCGTCAAAGTGAAGCGCAGCGAACTGCGTGCGCCCGTCACCGATGAGCTATCTGACTCTCAACCAGGCAAATCCGAAAATCACCATTTCTAGTTATTGCGCAGTCTCCCGAATGGTTGTACTTTTGCATCTGAAATGGAAAGTACAGACAGCCATCCCTGAACGCCATTTCTTGTTTTAGGATTAATAGCATAAAGGCCGTTCATTCCGGGCGGCCTTTTTGTTTCTCCACACTATAGAGCCTGCACACGCCGAACGTCATTTTGCGCTGCTCGCACCGATGAATGCCAAACGGTAAATGCTGAATGATATCGAGGAACGCCTCCCCTTTCGGGAAATGCTCGATGCTCTGAGGCAGGTAGGTATAGGCTTCCTCGTTTCCCGCAATCCGCTTTCCCAACAGCGGAATGACTCTCCGTGTGTAGAGGTTGTAGAACGGCCTCACCACCTTGCTGTCGGGCGTGGCCAGTTCCAGTATCACCATCTTTCCGCCGGGCTTCAGCACCCGCAGCATCTCACTAAGGCCCTGCTCCAGGTGCACGAAGTTGCGCACCCCGAAAGCGCAGGTGACGGCGTCGAAACTCCCGTCCGCGAAAGGCAGATGTTCGGCGTCAGCCACTTTCCACTCTCCACTTTCCACTTTCCGTTTGGCGATGGCCACCATCTCCAGGCTGAGGTCAACGCCAGTCACAGAGCAGCCCTGCCGCAGCAGTTCCACAGCCATGTCACCCGTGCCGCAAGCCACATCAAGCACCTTGCCATGCAACCCTTGTACAGCGCGCTTCCGCCAACAGCGATCAAGCCCAGCCGTCATCAGGTGGTTCATGCGGTCATAGTCGCGGGCTATCTTGTCGAAGTCGTATGCCATGGTTTACCAGATGGGGTACGGACAAGTTGACTCAATATAAAATGTCTCCCCGTACAGGAAGCATAGCACGAAAGTGGTGATGACCAGCAGAGGCAGCATCTTGTCGAGTTGACGACCTTTGCGGCGCCACACGCCTATGATATGCCAAAGGAAGAACGGTGCGGTAGGAAGCACACAGAAAGCCACGTTCTCTTCGCACCAGCCAAAGCAGGCCACTCCCAGCACCACAAGCGCCGTCTGATAGATTCTGGCACCGCGTTCGCCGATGCGCAGCGGGATGGTCTTGCGGATGCCCTCGTCGCTCTGCATGTCGCGGATGTTGTTCACATTAAGCACCGCCACGCTCAGCAAGCCGACACCCACGGCCGGTGCCCATAGCCATATCTTGAACGGAAGGGTGTGGGCGATGACGAAATAGCTGCCCAGCACGCTCACCAGACCAAAGAAAATGAAGACAAAAAGGTCGCCGAGGCCGATATAGCCGTACGGTTTCTTGCCGAGGGTGTAGTGCGTAGCGGCCCAGATGGCGGCGGCACCCAACAGGAGCACCCACCACGGGCATCCCGACAGCAGCACCATCAGCAGGCCGAAGACACAGCAAGCCACCACCATACCATTGATGGCACCCCACATCTGCTTGTCGGTGAGGCCGCCGTCGGTCATGCTGTAGTTGGGGCCTTCCCTACCATCGCCATCCACACCGCTCAGGTGGTCGCCCATCTCGTTGCTGAGGTTGCTGAGCACCTGCAGGGCACAGGCAGTCAGTAATACAAGAGCAAAAGCCCAGCCGTTGTCGCCATGCTCGCCCTGTGCCAAAAGACCTCCGCACACCACTCCTGCCAGCGACAGGGGCAATGTGCGGAGGCGCATTGACTTTATCAGGGCTTTCAGCATTATTTCACATCTACCTTGATGCAGAGCTCTTCCAGCTGCTCCTGGCTGATGGGCGAAGGCGACTGGCTCATCACATCGCGGCCCGCGTTATTCTTCGGGAAGGCGATGAAGTCGCGGATGGAGTCGGCACCGGCGAAGATGGAGCACAGGCGGTCGAAGCCGAAGGCCAGACCTGCGTGCGGCGGCGCGCCGTAGGTGAAGGCATCCATCAGGAAGCCAAACTGGGCGTAGGCGCTCTCGTCGGTGAAGCCGAGGGTGTGGAACATTTTGTTCTGCAGCACGCGGTCGTGGATACGGATGGAGCCGCCACCCACCTCGGTGCCGTTCATGACGATGTCGTAGGCATTGGCGCGGATGTCGCCCCACTTCGACGGATCGTCGAGCAAAGCCTCGTCTTCGGGCTTGGGAGCCGTGAAGGGATGGTGCATTGCGTAGTAGCGCTGCGTCTCCTCGTCCCACTCCAGCAGCGGGAAATCGATAACCCAGAGGGGTGCGAACTTCTGCGGGTCGCGCAGGCCGAGCTGGTTGCCCATCTCGAGGCGCAGGGCGCAGAGCTGCGTGCGGGTCTTCATGGCGGGGCCGCAGAGCAGCAGCATCAGGTCGCCGGGCTTGGCTTCCATCTTGTCGGCGATGGCTTTCAGAGCCTCAGCGTCGTAGAACTTGTCCACGCTGCTCTTGAACGTGCCGTCGGCGTTGTACTTGATGTACACCATGCCGCCGGCGCCCACCTGCGGACGCTTCACAAAGTCGGTCAGCGCGTCGAGCTGCTTACGGGTGTATTCGGCGCAGCCGGGGGCCACGATGCCCACCACCAGCTCGGCGCCGTCGAAGAGACCGAAGCCGTGGCCTTTCACCACGTCGGTCACCTCCTTGAACTCCATGCCGAATCGGATATCGGGCTTGTCGCTGCCGTAGAGGCGCATGGCGTCATGCCAAGTCATGCGGGGGAAGCGGTCGAACTCGATGCCCTTCATCTCCTTAAAGAGGTGCTTGGCCAGACCTTCGAACATATCGAGCACGTCCTCCTGCTCCACGAAACTCATCTCGCAGTCGATCTGCGTGAACTCCGGCTGACGGTCGGCGCGCAGGTCCTCGTCGCGGAAGCAGCGCACAATCTGGAAGTAGCGGTCCATGCCGGCCACCATCAGCAGCTGTTTGTACTGCTGTGGACTCTGCGGCAGGGCGTAGAACTCGCCTGGGTTCATGCGGCTGGGCACCACAAAGTCGCGGGCGCCCTCGGGGGTCGACTTGATGAGCATGGGAGTTTCTATCTCGAGAAAATCCCTATCGCTCAAATAGTTTCTCACCAGCATAGCCATCCGGTGACGCATCACGAGGTTGTTCTTCACCGGGTTGCGGCGAATGTCGAGATAGCGGTACTTCATGCGTATGTCGTCGCCGCCGTCGCTCTGGTCCTCGATGGTGAAGGGCGGCACCTTTGCCTCGTTGAGGATATTAAGTGCAGAAACCTCTATTTCAATCTCTCCCGTAGGTATTTTGCTGTTCTTCGAACTGCGTTCGATGACCTTGCCGGTCACCTGGATGACGTATTCGCGGCCCAGTTTGCGGGCCTGCTCGCAGAGCTGTGCGTTGGTCTCCATGTTGAAAGCCAACTGAGTGATTCCATAGCGGTCACGCAAGTCAATGAAAGTCATGCCGCCAAGGTCGCGCGAACGTTGCACCCAGCCGGCAAGGGTCACGGTCTGTCCCGCATTGGCGAGCCGCAACTCGCCGCAAGTGTTAGTCCTATACATACTTACAATAATTTTCCATGCTAACGTTAAGACTGCAAAGATACACTTTTTTTGCAAACCCACAAAACCAAATGCCCCCCTATTCCCCGTAAAAAAGAACAGACCTGACAATCAGATACTTACAATCATGCACAAAATTCACTGAAAATGAGCTTCCTGTCCGGTTCCCCTCCGGTCCCCCTCCGGTCCCGCTCCGGTCCCCCTCCTATCAAACCCGAACGAATTGGGGAGGGGATGCGGAGGGGAAGCGGAGAGGGTGCGGAGCGGATAGGGGGAAAAAGGGTGCGGCAGACACAATAATTCGCGCGACGCCAAGTTATTAAAGCGTGGAAAACATCAACCGATACTTTGCACGGCTCCGTGAGTTGGTGGCGCTGGAACTCCGCGAGGAGCAGCAAGCCTACCGCCGCAGTCTTGAGGAGCGGGGAGCGATGCTGACGGGCGGCATCCACGAGCCCGGCTGCCGCTACCCCGTGAGGCTCTGCGGAGAGGGCTACAATGCTATGGGACAGCGCACTCTGGAGATACGATACGAAGTGGAGGAAGACGAAGTGGAGCTTGACTTCGAGCCTGGGAAGCCTGTCACATTCTTCCGCCTTGACAACGACAATGCCTCCGAGCTGCCACATCAATGCTATGTGGAGCAGGTGGGCGACGGAGCGATGGTGGTGAGCCTGCCCTCGAAGACCGCCGCCCAGAGTCTCCGCGACACCGCCGAGCGACATCTGATGGGAGTGCAACTGGGGGTGGACAACACCTCGTTCCGCGTGATGAATGAGGCGCTGAGCGAAGCAGAGCGCAGTGAGAACGAACGATTTGTACAGATGCGCAATGTGTTGTTGGGGCTAGCGAAGCCTTCCATGCGGCAGTTGCCTCCAACCACCTTCCCCTGGCTCAACGCCAGCCAGCAGGAGGCCATACAGCATGCTGTCGAAGCACAGCAGATTTCAATCATCCACGGTCCTCCCGGCACCGGCAAGACCACCACACTGGTCGAGGCCATCATCGAGACCCTGCAACGCGAGACCCAGGTGCTGGTATGCGCTCCGAGCAACGCCGCCGTCGACTGGATAAGCACACAGCTGATGCGGCGCGGCATCAATGTGCTGCGCATAGGCAATCCGCTGCGCATGAGCGATGAGATGCTGGACTGCTGCTACGAACGGCGCTATGCCGCCCATCCCGACTACCATGAATTGTGGAACATCCGCAAACGGCTGCGCGAGGGCGCCAAGGGCGAGCAGGCGCACCGCCTGCGCAACCGCGAGACCGAACTGGAAATCAAGATAAACGCCGACCTTTTCAACGAGGCGCGCGTGGTGAGCAGCACCCTCATCGGCAGCGCCTACCGCCTGATGGAGCGGCGGCATTTCGGCACCCTCTTCATCGACGAGGCGGCGCAGGCTTTGGAACCCGCCTGCTGGGCGGCGCTGCTCAAGGCCGACCGCGTGGTGATGGGTGGCGACCATCAGCAGCTGCCGCCGACAGTAAAGAGCGTCGAAGCTGCTAAAGGCGGACTGGACGAAACCCTGATGCAGAAGGTGGTGGTCCTGCACCCGCAGTGCGTCAGCCTCCTTACCGTGCAGTACCGCATGAATGAGGACATAATGAGTTTCCCGTCGCGCTGGTTCTACGGCGGACGGCTGGAGGCAGCCCCCGAGGTAGCGCAGCGAACCACCAGCCCGCTGGACACCCCGCTGATGTGGATAGACACCTCAAAACTGGATTCGGAAGAGAAAGAAAACCGCAGCAAGAGTCTCAGCAACAGCCAAGAGGCACGGCTGGTCATACACACCCTGCGCGACTATATAGAAATGCTTTCGCCCCAGAAAGTGGAAAGTGAGCGGCTGGACTTCGGCATCATCACTCCCTATCGCGGACAGGCCCGCCTCATACGCCGACTGCTGAAAATGCAGCACTACTTCAAGAAGCTGCGCCGGCACATCTCAGTGGGCACCGTGGACGGCTTTCAGGGTCAGGAGCGCGACGTGATTGTCATCAGCCTGGTGCGAAGCAACGACAACGGAAAGATTGGCTTCCTGCGTGACCTGCGCCGCATGAACGTGGCAATGACACGGGCACGCATGAAGCTCATCATTGTGGGAAACGCCGAAACTCTCAGCCGACACCGTTTCTATCGCGAACTGGCCGAGCACATCAAAGAACACGGAGAATTCATAGAAACAAAACCTGAAACAAATGAAAAATACTAAACTTTTCCGCTGGGCCCTATGGTGGGGCCTGGGCATAATGATTGGATGCCTGGCCGTCATAGTGGTCGACGCCTTAGCAAATATGGGCAACAGTACCGCCGACGAGATGACTGCACCTATCATGGGTGCTTTCTACCAACTCATCTACAACTTTGGCATCTGGCCGATCGTATTGTATATTGGTCTTATAGGGCCTGTGGTCGAGGAGCTATGCTTCCGCCTATGGGGCAACGGAAAGCAGTGGACAGGCTATACTTCCGTGGTGCTGATGGCCATGTGGATGCTTGGCATTGGATGGTGGGCAGCAGCTCTGTCTGTAGCTGCAGGCATCGCCCTCATGGTCATCTATCGCAAGGACGGCACTCGCCGCCTATTTGCGTTGATGCTGCTCTCATCTGTGCTCTTTGCTGCGGCACATATTAGCAACTACGACGCCAGTGGAGGATTCCTCATGTTCCTCATCGCCATACTACACAAGTTCGGCATGGGCTTGGCAGCATCCTACTTGGTCATCAACCACAACCTGTTATGGTCCATGGGCCTGCACATACTGAACAACAGCGTGCTAGCCATCATCTTCGGTGTGGCAGTGGACAAGGCTGCCACCACCGTCACCACTGTCGAGAACGAAGACTGCCGTATCACCTTGCGCCCGGTACTCACCAAGAGTGCCGATAAGGACACCTACATGCAGGGATGGCTTGACGACAGCACCTACACCGACATCAGCACGCCGGGCAACATTGCACAGACACTGAACAGCATTGCCCACATGAACGATTCCACCACACAGTGTGACTTCCAGTGGACAGGATATCCCAAGGCAGAGATAAAGGTAGAGATGCTTGGTGGCTGCCGCGACTATACACGCGCCGTCCGCCTGATGGAAGAAAAGCAATGGATAGCCACCGACACTGTAGAGCATGCCGACAGCGTGCGCACAATGTATGTTGGCGACAGCTCATACACCATCGCCGTAGAGCGCACCGTCACAATACGCAACACCTACGAACCCCTGTCGGGGATTTAATCACACCTCTATCTCGCCGCTGATGCGGTCGTCGCCCCAGACAGAGTACATGTTGGTACGGCCCTCGTTGAGGGTCATCTTTCCCTTGGACTCAAGGTGCAGGCGGTAGAAGACGCATTGGTGCAGGTCGGCCTGTCCGCACACCACGTCAGTGGCGAAGGCCTCGCAGGTGGGCGCGCCGCAGACACCGCAGTCTATCTGTGGCAGGTGCACCTTCATCTTCTCTATCTTCTCCATCTTCTCAAAGGCCTTCTTGCGGTCTTCGTCGAGGATGAGCATGGAGCGGGGCTGGACCTCGTCGACAAAAGCGTTCTCAACCAGATATTCTTTGTACTTCTCCATCTCGCGGTCGCGCGGCATCTCGCCGTTGCGCTCGCGCTCGGCGGCCTTGCGGGCGCGGGCATACATGCGCTCGCCGCAGAGGAAGCGGTTGTCGCACGAGAGCAGGGCTCCGGCACAGCTTTGGTCGCATGCCCTCAGTTCGAGGAACTCCACGCCCTCCACCTCGTCGTTCTCGAGTTTGTCGAGGAAGTCCATGACATTTTCAATGCCGTCTATCGAGTAGCTGCGCTTGGCGGTACAGATGCGGCGCTCACCGTTGGTGAGGGTCGAAAGGATGGCGTCGGCAGAGAGGCGCTGGCGCGTCAGGGGCTTGTACTGGTGGTTCTTGCCGTTGTCCTTTATTTGCTTGTAGACACGGTTGAACAGCGAATTCATGTTGATGACGCCGTCGATGATGCTCTTCTCTTCACCCACAGGAGCTTTCACTGCCGACACTTTGGCAGCGCACGGCGTAATGTAGAAGAGGCCTATCTCCTCGCGCGGTATACCGCGGCTTAGCAGTTCCTGCAAGGCATACATGGCGCTGAGGTCCAGCGGCACCTTGATAGGCATGATATTCTCCGTCAGCGACGGATATTTGATCTGTATCAGACGCACAATAGCCGGACAGAACGAGGATATCAGTGGCCTGATATCGGGGTGCTCGCGGGCGTATTTCTCCTTTACGTCGCGGTAGATAGAGGCTGCCGACTCCACTTCCATGACATGTGCGAAGCCCAGTTCATAGAGTGTGGCATAGACCTTTGAGACACTAATATCGTCGGGGAACTGCCCCATGAAAACAGCGGGCAGGAGCGCTACAGAATGGGGATACCTCTTGAACGCCTCGAAGTCGTCATCTTTGATGCTGATGGCCTGTGCAGGACACACTTCATAGCATTTGCCGCAGTCGATGCAGCGGTGCTCCTGAATGGATGCCTTGCCGCCAAGAATACGGATGGCCTCGGTGGGGCATATCTTCATGCAGCGCGAACATCCAATGCAGCGCGGCTCCTCAATCTGTAGTGCGTGGTAGAACATATTATCCAAAGTTTACTTCCATCTCGACAGTGGTGCCCACTCCGACTTCGGAGGTGACATTCAGCTTGTCGACGTTTTTCTGCATGTTGGGCAAGCCCATGCCGGCGCCGAAGCCCATGTCTCGCACCTCGGGGCGTGCCGTACTGTAGCCTTCCTGCATAGCCAAGGCAATGTCGGGGATGCCTGGGCCTTTGTCGGCAACCACCATCTTGATTTTATCGGCATCGATATCAACCAACACCTTGCCGCCATAGGCATGGGCAATGGCATTGACCTCGGCCTCATAGAGCGCCACGACGACTCGTTTGACGACCTGAGGGTTGACATTGAGCTGTTTCAGCGTCTTCTTGACAGAACTGGATGCTTTGCCGGCGTTGACAAAGTCGCCTTCTATAACGGTGTATTCCTGATGCATAACGGTTAGTATAAAGGTTTCATGCCCAGTTCCCAAAGCAGGCCACAGGTCTTGAACATTGAATACTGGCTGCAGATGAGCACCATGTCGTTGTCCTCGGCCAGTTCGATCATATCTTCCGTCGGGCGTTTGTTGCGGACGAAAACGACCACGTCGAGGTTGGCCATGTCGCAAGTGCGGATGGTCTGGACATTGCAGAGGCCGGTAACGAGCACCGGGGTGTCTTTCAAGGTTAGGACATCGCTCATCAAGTCGGAGGCGAAAGCGTGCTCCACCTCAGTGTCGAGACGCTCCGCACCGAGAGCCACAGTGGCTCCAAGTTTGTCTACGATGGATTGTAAAGTCATATTTGATAGTATTACTGTTGATTGCTATTTGGAATTGCAAATATACATCTTTTTTTTCAAATAGGAAAACTTTTTTACACGCAAGCCCCGCGGCAGGCTGTCTGGCGGGGCTTATCACTACAGGCAAAGAATGGTCAATACTCCCACATATCCTCGCCAATCTCGAAGACTTTTTCTTCGATGGCGGCCGCTTCCATCAAAGCGTCCTTCCCCACAAGATAGCGACTGATGGTACGCTCGTAGCGGTTGCTCTCACGGGTCACGAAAGCAGTATAAAGTTGGCTGATGAAGATGTTGTCCCACGAGGGCTGATTGATGATGTTGTTCTCGTCATAATAGGCCTTCTGCCGGGCCAAGACTGCACGGACGGACGGATGCTGCATAGGCACCCAGAACAACGCTGCACGGCCCATGTAGACATCCTCGCGGGTGCTTTTCAAGGTAATTGTTACGTCTTTCATCGGGGCCAACGCAAGCCGGCGCGAGTCCTGCCGGGTGTCTTGTTTGCCAATGAACCATGCTTCGCGGAGAGCATACTGGAACACCTCGGCTCCATCGAAATACTTAGGGGTGATGACCGTTTCATAGATTTCGTTGTCATCATCGTCATAGCCGATTTCCAGCTGCACTGTATCGGGTTTGGTGTAGCGCTGGACAAACAGCTGGTTGTCTATCGGGATGAGCAACTCGTCGTCCTCATAGATAGGAATCTCTTCACGCTCCATGGCTTCCCACAGCACATATGCCAGGCTTTTCTTGCCACTGCGGTCTTCCTGGTCGAGCGGGAAGTACATGTACTGATTGAACGCCTCGTTCAGGTCGATGGTCTTCCAGAGCATCGTACTCCACACCACGTCGGCCTCACGCAAGTAAGGATATGGTATCGGGCGCTGCTCCGTCGGAAGGACCTCCGTGTGCACCATATCGGGACGCGTCTGCGCAGCGATAGTCTGGCAGAATAGTAGTAGCAATAGCGGGAATGCTGTGCGGAGCCGTTGATACATAATAAAAAAAGGAGTCAAGAGACGGCAATGCCAACTCTTAACTCCTTATTCTTACTCTACTGATAGACAATTAATACTCCCACATATCAGACTCTATGTCGAAGATTTTGTTCTCAATCATCTGAGACTCGACAATGGCGTCCTGACCAGTGAGATATTTGCTGATTTCGCGGTTGTACCTGTTCGACTCACGGACGACATAGCTGTCAAAGTAACGCTGGATGAAGACATCGTCATACGAGCGTTCGGCAACAATGTTGTTCTCGTCGAAAGCATTGGCATTGACCAGCATCTGGCGCACCTTCATGTCATCCATCGGGATGCAGAACGACCATGCTAACTGATCCTCAGCCTGCTTGGATGCGGCCGGTTTCAGGAACTGGAACTGCAGGCCGACAATGCGCACTTTCTGACGGGTGTCCTGCTTGTCGATATACCAGTACTCTTTAATCCTCACCTTTTTGGCGGAAGCCATGTCAAAAGTGGGAGTGATGAGCGTGTCTTTCATGATATACTCACCATCCTCATCTTCGGCAGGCAGACCCGTCTCAGGATCGATGACATTAATCTGCTCGGTACGGGGAGTACCCGTAAGCTGCAGACTGGCTTTCTCCCAGTCAATGGGAGCCGTCATGTCATCATCGTCATACAGGTCGATTTCACCGTTCTCGGCATAGGTCATAATGAGGTTAATCAGGCTCGTACGTCCCTGAGTGCTGGAAGCGGTCTCAATGGGGAAATAGAAGAACTGATTGAAGGTCTCATTGAAGTCAATCTCACGCCAAATCGTGGTCTCCCACACCACATCGCTTTCACGAAGGAAAGGATACGGCATGGCACGCTTCCCGACGACAATACCCTTTTGGTAGAAGTCATTGGGGTTGCGGCTTTCTTCGGCATCGATAACGCTCTGGGCATAGCCAGCCAAGGCGACCATTGCTGTCAAAGCGAAGGTTAAAAGAAGCTTTTTCATAGCGTATTCTATTTAATTGTATTCATTTATTATATCTCTTCAACTACTTGGCCAGCTTGATGACGCAGTCAACCTCACGAGGACGACCATCGGGCATCTGAACCGTCGCGGAAATAACCAAGTTATCACCCCTGCTTGCCTTCTTGATGGCGCTGATAACCTCGGCGTTGAGCTTACCGCTGTTCTCAATGGGGGCACAAGTCTTGGTTCCCACCGTGATATTCATAGTCTTGATGCGGATGGAGCCTTTCGGAATCTTAAAGTCGAAGCCGTCAGCCCTGGTAGCAAGCACCGTCGTAGACTCCGTAAAGTCTTTGCGGGAAGCCTTCTTCTCACCGTTTTTGTAGGTACCCACCTGCAGCACGGGATCGGGGATAGCCTTGACACGGAACGGGATGGTGTTCAATAACTTCTGCTGGCCATCTACCATGCCGTATACCGAGACTTCCACCTTCTTCGCAGTGGGATTCGGGGTGATGTTGTACTTTCCATCTCCCTGAGAGGGCGACAACTTGCCAGCAGCGGGGTCAATCGACACCTTAATATCGCGGCTAGCCATACCCGGGGCGCTGGCGGTGATGGGATTCTCAATACCGGCATAGAGCACATTCATGTTATCCAACATAATGTTAGCCGAAGGCTCAGCCACATAGAACTCGTCGGTGAACTCATATTCCTCTTCACCATCCTGTGTGGTCAAGACGGCCTTACCCCTAATGGTCTGAGGACCGACATTGTTGCATACCATCTTATACAATGCCGTACCAGATTCGTCCGAAGTACTCGACTGTCCATTGACAACCACGCGGAAGCGCTGGTCGGGGTCGTAAGCACCCACGCGGATGTTCGTCTCATACACGCCACCGCGCATCACATAGGCCGATTTCGGCATCGAAAGCATCTGGATATTACTGAAGTTCTTGTCACCCTTGTTAACCTGCTTGTAAAGCATGTTGACGGCATCGAACTCGGCATTCATGGCCTCAGCCTTCATACGGGTCAGCGTAACCAGACCAGCACCAGCAACCACTTCGTCAAAGTTCTTGTGTTCCCAGTCAACTTCCTGTTTATCCTTGTTCAAGAAAGTCTTGTCCACATCAAAGGGGAAATTCACCTTGGTAGAGTCTTCACCCAAAATTTCCTTCACGGCAGCACGGTAGGCAATAACTTTCTTCTTGAGGGTTATAGCCTCACCTATGCCACTGGCCGTAGTCGTACCTTCGAGGAAGAACTTAGGAGCCTCGTGAGTATCATCAAGTCCCTTTTCCATCCAAGCGAAACCACCTACCTTCAAGGCATACCGCACACTATCATGATTGACCGTGCCGTCTTCGTTCTTCAACTTGATGACTCGCTTATCCTTGGGATTGTGGATATCCATCACAATTTCCGCCTCTTCGGCAAACTTGCCAATAAACTCACACTCCAAGCTGTCTATGAATTCTTCAAGACGTGAGGACAAAGCCTTCACTTGCTGTGCCTTATCGTACTGACTTCGAACCTTGTCTGGGCTGTTCTTGAATGCCAAATCAAAATTGGCATAGGTGTCGTCCAACTTGGTCTGGAGGTTTATGTTAGAAGCTGTCATTGCTGTACCCACGGACCTGAAGCCCTCCACCACTTCCGCCGACACGTTCAGTGCCAACATGGCGGTGTACACCAGGTACATCATGGTAATCATCTTTTGTCTCGGGGTTTCCGGACAGTTTGTTGCACCCATAGTCTATTCCTTTCTTTTTATTACACTATACCTAATTAGTTAGACGTATGGTGTATTTTATAGACGGGTCTGCATGGCAGCCAGCATATTGCCGTAGACATTGTTCAGTTCGGAGACCTTGCGCGTGAGGGCGTCAACCTGCTCTTTGTACTTGGTGATACCTTCGGCCGAATCGCTGAAGTTGGCCAACATGGTAGCCATCTTCTCCTCGAACTCCTTGTTGAGGTTCATCTGCGTCGCCGCATTGTTAATCTGCATCTCGTACATGGCATTGATGCTGCTCAAACTCGACGACATCTTCTTCATCTCTTCCACATAGCTCACCTCGCCACCCAGCGACTCGGCGGTCTCGCGGTAGATAGCAGACAATGTCGAGATAGCCTCAGGCGCACCCTGCATGCTCTCAAGCAGTTTGCCAGCCTGACCAGCCACACCGTCCATATTATTGACAAACTTGTCGGTGGCGGCAGTCACATTGGCCATGTTGTTCATCGAGTTGGCGCTGTCGGCAAGATTCTGCATACCCTGTCCCAGGCGATCCATCAACTCAGGACTGATATTAGCCTCTTCCAGCATCTTATCCAACTTGGCGCTCAGCGGGTCTTTGCTCTCGGGTTTCTCAATAGGATTACCGTTCTCGTCGAACTCAACCAGCTGATTCTCGTCAATCATACCGGCCAGTTCAGGATAGACCAAGCTCCAGTCCCACTCTTTGTGAGGCGGCTCGAAAGCCGAGAGGAAGAAGATGACGGTCTCAGTTCCCATACCTGCAATAAGCATGATATTGGCACCCGGCCAGTGCATAATCTTAAACAATGCACCGATGATAACAACTGCGGCACCCCAACCATAGAGGTAACCCATGAAGGTCTTGTAGCTTTTACTGCGAACGAGATTGTCTAAGAAACTCATAATCGATTATTTTTTTGTTGTGTTTGCTTATTGAATGTGTGTTATTACGCTTTTGTTTATTGTCTTTGCTGCTTATCGGGCTACATTACTGGCGGTACGCAGGTTGTCACCCTTCACACGGCCAAGGTACGGCTGCACGCAGCGGAAGCCGATGTAGCACTTGGCGGTATCCATAAACTCATAGGTACGGGTCTGCACCTGGATAAAGTATTTCTGGTCTTTCCAGCTACCACCACGCACCACTTTGCGCTTCATGGCCAACGGGTCGTCATCCTTGGGGTCATAGTTGTAGTAGGGGGACATAGCGTTTGCCACCAGGTAGGTCGACTCATTGTAGGCATCCAAGCACCACTCGCTCACATTGCCAGCCATGTCATACAGACCGTAGTCGTTGGGGGCATAGTGACCGACCATAAGGGTCTTCACACCACCATCGTCGTCATAGGCACCCTTGAGGGGCTCATAGTTGGCGAGGAAGCAACCATTCGGGTTACGCACATAGGGACCGCCCCACGGGTAGCTCTGGCTGGCAATACCGCCACGGGCGGCAAATTCCCATTCGCTCTCCGTCGGCAGACGGAAGTCGTTGAGGGTCGAATAGTCGATGCTCTCCAGATACTGGTTCAGCATGTTCGAACGCCACACGCAGAAGGCCTTGGCCTGACGCCAGCTGACGCCTACCACAGGGTAGTTGTCATACGCCGGCGACGAGAAGTAGTTGCGGGTAAAGTCCTCGTTCATGCTGTAGGCGTAGTCATGCACCCAGCACAGCGTGTCGGGATAGATATTGATATACTCGCGCTGTATCTGACCTGCACGGCCGCTCAAACCTTTCGGGCGGACAGCAAACGAAGTTCCGCGGTGTTCACCCTTGGTGGTGATGCCGTTTTCCTTCTGAGACACAGCCTTATAATCTATATAATAATATTCATAATTCATCTTCGAGGCATCCACCACGCGGCGGTGATTGATGTCGATGAGATAGAAACCACCGTCCACCAGGGCCTGACGCACATCGGCATCCTTATAGTCGATTTTCGTCTTGTAGTTCAGCACGGGGGGATCCAGCGGCTCACCATAAGCATCCTCTTCAATCAGGAAACCTTCGACACCGGCCTCGCCCAGGATGCGGCGGGCCACAGAGTCGCGCACCGCAGCCACAAACTGGCGGTACTCATTGTTGGTGATTTCCGTTTCGTCCATAAAGAACGACCCAATCTGCATCTTGCGGGGCTGCGAGGTGGCACCGTAGGTGACATTCTGCACGCCGGCACCCATAATGAAATTGCCCTGGTTCACAAAAACCATGCCCTTGAGGTCGATGTCCTCAAAGTAAGGGCGGTCATTCACGCCCACCAACTCACCTTTGTTGGACGAGCCACAGCCGGCCAGCAGAGCGGCGGAAGCGGCGAGAATAAAAAACAGTTTCTTCATATTGCTACTTTTTATTTAATTCATTAACGCGGTTTTTTCAATTTTGTTTCATCGTTAAATATATTTAACGCAAATAAAGCGTATTTCCAGATACCGTGGGAGGCCGTTTGGGAACGCTGATTTGGAAGGCAGCATTCATGTACACCTCCAGCGAACCGATGCTTCGGCCACCGCCAAAGCCCAACTTCGACGTGGTCAGGTCGTAGGCCACACCCACCTGCATAATCTTGAGGAAGTTGACGCCCGCCAGGAAGGTGAAGGCATCGCCCCAGCGGTAGCCGAGACCACCCCAGAAGACGTTCTCATAGTCCAGCACACAGGCAAGGTCAGCCTGAAACACCGAGAAATTAGCCGACTTAATCAACGCCGAGGGTTTCACCTTCAGCGATGGATTGTAGGGGAACGTGTATTCGTATCCGCCTATCAGGTAGAACGTGCGGGTATTAGACAGGTTGAGCTGGTCGCTCTTGGCTCCCAGCAGGTTCTTCGCCGACAAGCCCACATAGAACACTCCCGGCACCTGGTAGTACAGACCCGTCGACACGTCAATCAGGAAGTCGGAGACATCCTGCGCGCTGACCAACGGATCCGACGACGTTGACCCGGGATTGAGCGGGTCGCCGCTCAAATCGCTTCCGCCCATCAGGCTGGAAGTCTTGAACTGGTAGTTCTGCAGGTCAGCCTCCAAAGCCGCCGCCAACGTACCGGGACCCCAGAAGATGCGGAAAGCATAGTCGATGCCTATCGTGGTGTTCTCGTGATAACCAACTTTCTCCGAAGTGAAGTTCAGACCAATGCCACCGTGCAGCCAGCTGACCGGCATATCGAAGCTGAAGAGGAGGTCCGTCGGCTTGTTACCAGCCTCGCCATTGGCCGTCGGGGCCTGCAGCGTCAACCCTATCCACTGACTTCTGTACAGCACCGTGGCCGAGATATTGCCCGAACTGCCTGCATAGGCGGGGTTGTAGCTCAACCGGTTGAACATAAAATGCGAGTACTGACCCTCATTTTGTGCCTGCAACGAGGACAAAAAAACTAATAAAAGCCCCAAAAACACCACATTTTTGGGCATTACAACGTGCTTGTTTTGTCTATTCAGCGTTGCCACAACGGCCTGTTATTTAGTCTCCTATAGTTCATTCCACCCGATTTTGGCAGTAAAATGCCTACTCGGGTTTGAATGTGCAAAGATAATAATATTTATTTAAATAGCAAAAAAAAAGTGAAAATTTCTTCTCACTTTTTACTCACACGCCACCAAGCGGTTGTTGGGAAACTTATGCCGCAACGCCTCGCCCAGTTCCTTGACGCTACGGCGCGACAGCTTCAGTTCGAGCGTCAGCACTAGGACTCCGCTGGCTTCGTCCGTGTCAATTGAAACCTTCTCCCTGTATATTTCAGGCAAATGCTGAATCTGTTCATAGGCGTCGGCATGGGTGGCGGCTATGCCGAGCTCAATGTTGTAGCACTCCACCGTCTTCTCAACCGGTTTCTTCTCTTCCGGCTGCGGAGTCTTCTTCGCCACAATCTTCGGCTCGCTCTTCACGGTCTTCTTCGCCACACTGGCCTTGTAGTTCGGCGCAGGCGGTGCTGTAGGATGGAGCCGCGAACGCACCGAGTCGAACTGTGCATCCTGCTCCGCCCACCGCTTCTCATAGCCCGCGGGCAATATCCTCACCGTCACCGGCTGACAACCCAGAATCCCGATAGCCAACGCCGAGCGGTGGCTCAAGTCAAACACTCCGCGCTTGGGGCAGCGGTCGTTGACTTTCACTATCACCTGCTTGCCGGTATTCCTGTTGGTCACCATCACCATGGTGCCCAGCTTGATTTTCCAGTGAGCGGCAGTGAATCCGTTTTGGTCAAACACCTCGCCAGACGATGTCTTCCGGCCCTCAAACCGGTCGTGGTAGTAAGTGCCGTGATGGGGATATTCCGTCACCGTGTCGCTAACCGCAAAGTTCTGTGCCACAGTCACCGCCGGCAGCCATAGCAGCAACGCCAAAACAAGCCTGGAGAGTATTCTTCTTACCATACCACAGCGTCCGGGTGAAACCAATCGCCCCGCAGGCGCAGCACTTGTTCAATCACATCCCTCACACATCCTTTTCCACCCTCGAACGGTGAGACATAGTCCACCGTCTCTTTGATTTCCACGGCGGCATCGGCGGGACATGCCGACACCCCCGCACGACACAGCATCGGATAGTCCGGCAGGTCGTCGCCCATACAGAGCACCTCCTCGTCCTTCAAACCGTTGTCCTTCAAGAATTTCTCGTAGGTATAAATCTTGTCGCCACAGCCCGTGTAACACTGTGTCACACCCAGCATCGACATGCGGTTGTCTATGCTCGCCGACGTGGCGCCACTGATGACCGCCACCAGGTAGCCTTTCTTCACCGCGTACTGCACAGCAAAACCGTCCTTAATGTTGCCACAGCGCACCGTCTCCTTGTCGGCATACACCCACACATCGCCGTTGGTCATCACACCGTCGAAGTCGAAGACAAAAGCCCGCACCGACGGCAGTTTTTCCTTGTAGTTTATCATCGTCTTTTCACTTAACACTCAACAACTTCGCCCCCTCACTTCTCACTCCTTACGGCTTCGCCATATCCAGCATCCGCTCATACACCGCTCTCCAGCCCTGCCATCCGAACAGTTCCGACAGGTTCTGGTTGTGCACAATGCAGCAGTAGGTGCCTCCCACGGCACGCACGTCGGCAATCAGCCGTCCATAGGCCTCCACGGCCTCTTCCGGACTGAGGGCAAGGTATTTCTGCATTGTGGTATCCATCACGCAGAACGGATGTATCATCATCTCTGTCTCTTGGTCGCGCTCCAGATCGTAGAAGGGATAAGTACCGCTGATGCCGGCCCTGAAGCCTATGGCGTCGGGATATCCCATCGTATAGTCGTGCCGGATGCCCGCATGTTGCAATATCCTGTATGACTGAGGCAACCGCAGTCGCAGGAAATGGAACCGTGACCGCACAATGGCGCGGTGCAGTATCTGTTCCAGCCGTTTCACCTCCACATCCGCCTTCGCCGGTTCCTCCAATGTGCCATAACCCGGGTGGATGCCCATCTTGGCATGGTCGCCGAGGTGTTGCAGCAGCGACCGCATGTGCGGGTTGAGGTAGTTCAACGGCTTGTCGTACTGACTATAGTCGGCCAGCAGCGCGAAAAAGAGCAGGTATGACCCCGGCACACGCTGCCGCTGTTCGAGGATGTATTCAAAGGTGTCGTAGGGGTCTTTCTCTTTGTGCATCAACACTCTCCACCTGCGTCGCGCTTCTACGGTATCGCGGCGGCCCAGCAGGTCGCGCAGCCACCCCACCATCGTTCTAAAGGCGCCCTTGTGCAGGTAGCACCACGCCGCGTCGATGTCCACCGTCTGCACAAAACGGTAGTTCCGCTGCGGGAAGACCATCTCGGGATAACGCTCCTGCAATCTGTCTCTCAACAGGTTGGCCCATTGGTCTACCACTGGCAGGTGCAGGAATCCCGCCTGGTATGCCACGCTCTGCGCCGCCGAAAAGCGCCCGTGCTCGTCCGAGCGGTGCGGCAGGTATTCCTCATAGCGGCTCACCATGTAGAATGTGGCTGCCAGCAAGTCGAATCCGAAGTCGATGTCGCGCCCATAGACGGGGAACAGCATCCACTGTCCGTCGCGCTGCTCTGCCCGTGGTCCCTGTTCCTCTATCGAGGTAGAAAACAGCAGGTTGCAACACTTTATATGCAGCGCATCGCCCACCCGGTGCGGCCCGTAGCAGAGTTTCGGACCGCCGTACCCGTTGAAATAGCGTTCGTCGGTCGTGATGCTGAACTCCACACGCAACACATACTTGAGCAGCACGTTCAGCGTGTAGCCCAGCCGGTTGGTCAGTCGCGGTACAAATATCAGCAGCATTTCAGGATGCAAAGATACAACTTTTTTTTGAATTGGACACTTTCATCCGCATTTTCACCCCCAGGGGGATGGCGTGGTTGAGGTTCCCGAGATGCCCCACCGGCGCCCCGAAGGCCACGGGGTAGTCATAGTCCGCCACAGCCTCGGCCACTATCTCTTCAGCCGTGCGGCCAAAAGGCACCGTGTTGTCGTGCATCTCCGTCAGACCACCGACCACCAGGCCGGCCAGTCCCTCCAGCATACCGCAGCGCTTGAGGTTCTGCATCATGCGGTCTATGTGGTAGAGATATTCATCCAAGTCCTCAATTATCAGTATCTTGCCTCGCGTATCCACCTGCGATGCCGAGCCGCAGAGGCTGTAGAGTATCGACAGGTTGCCACCGACAGCCACCCCCTCGGCCTCGCCCTCACGACTCAACGCTCCGGTCTCGAATTCCATGTGGCAGCGGCCCTCGAAAAGCCACTCTTTCAGGCTCTCCAGCGACGGCACGGCAGCCTCGGCCGGAGGCGGGAAGTTGATGGGCATAGTGCCGTGTAGCGTCGGCAGGCCTAACTGGCTGTGTATGTGGCTGTGGAGCACCGTTACGTCGCTGTAGCCAACAATCCATTTCGGCTGCCGGGCAAAGGCTGTGAAGTCGAGCCTGTCGATGATGCGCACCGTGCCGTAACCGCCGCGTACACAGAACATTGCCTTAATATCAGGGTCGTCCAGCAGTCGCTGCATCAGTGCCGCGCGATGGTCGTCGCTGCCAGCCAACTGACCGTCAACGGCATAGAGACCCTCGGGCTGTTGCACCTGCAGACCCCATGACTCGAGCACCGCCACCGCCGGCGCCATCTCGGCAGGCGTCACAAATCGCGCCGTGGCTGCCAGCGCCACCCGATCGCCCTGCTTCAAACATGCAATCTTTTCCATTTCAACAGCCATAACGCCATTTCCCACGTTTTATTGTGCCACCCTCCCCCCTACCCCTACACATCCGCTCCGCACCCCCTCCCCAACCCGACCGAAGATGAGCGGAGGGGGACCGGAGCGGGACCGGAGCGGGACCGGAGGGGAACCGGACCGATGGGTAACAAAAAAAGGGCAAAAATTACTTGCGGTGGCGACCGCGAAGTTCGCGGACGATGGCATAGGGTGCCTCGTCAGTGAGGGTGATGGCGTACTGGTGGCGGCCGTCCTTCGACTGGGTGTAGCGGACGTTGCCCTCGCAATAGGGATACAAGGGACGGGTATCGTAGATAGCTTGCCCGTTCTTATCCAGCCACTTACCTATTGCTCCCATACGCTGCAGTGCCTCGGCGGGCAGGTTGCCGTCGGCGTCGGGGCCCACGTTGAGCAGCAGGTTGCCGCCCTTGGCCACCACATCACACAGCATGTGCAGCAACGTCTTGACGCTCTTGTAGTTGTCATCCGGTACATAGCTCCAGCTGTCGCCCATGGTCATGCAGGTCTCCCAGGGATAGGGCAACAGGGTGTCGGGCACCTGCTTCTCGGGGGTGCGGTAGTTCTCGTAACGGCCTCCAACCGAGCGGTCTACGATGATAAGTTGCGGATTGTTCGCACGAGCCATCCGGGCGATGCTGGGCATGTCCACGTCCTGCACCTGACCCGAGCAACCGAGCCAGGGACGCGTCTCGTCGTTGACGCTCCACGCGGGGCGCACCCAGCCGCCATCGAGCCAAAGGATATCTATGCGGCCGTAGTTGTGGGTGAGCTCATGTATCTGGTTGTAAGTAAAATCTTTGTAGCGCTGCCAGCGGTCGGGATGGTCGGCGATGGAGTAGTTGACGTTGCGGTCGGGCGTGGCCCATTCGTGGGCCCAGTAATCGTCACAGTGCCAGTCGGGTTTGCTGAAGTACAGACCCGTCCAGAAGCCGGCGGAGCGGAAAGCATCGACCACGCCGCGTGTGAAGTCGGTCTGCGCTGGGCAGTCGGGTCCCATGCTGGTGTAGTCGGTCTGGCGACTGTCGAACATGCAGAATCCGTCGTGGTGCTTGGTGGTGAAGACAACGTATTTCATGCCGGCGCCCTTGGCCGCAGCGGCCCACCCCTGCGGATTGAAGTGCTTGGGGTTGAAGGTCTTGTTCAGCGCCTGATAGGCACGCTTGTAGTCCTCATAGTTGGCGCCACCACGGTTGATCCATGGCTCATTACAGATATTCCAACTTTCCACGATTCCCCACTGTGCATAGATGCCCCAGTGCATCATAAAGCCGAACTTGAGGTCCTGCCACTCGTCGATGCGCTGGAGGATGGCTGGGTCGCTCTCGGGGATGCTGTCGTGTTGCGCTTTCACGCTGCCCATGAGTCCCATTAAGCCCATCAGGCCTATGATAAGTGTCTTCTTCATTTCCTGTTGTGATAGATATACGGTAAGTCGATAAGGTCGCGGTCGTCGCTGCTGAAGCCCACCTGGAGGGTGAACTCTGTGCCGTCCCTGGGTTCTTCCATACGGCCGGTTATCGGGTTGAACTGGCGAAACCAGAAGGGGTCGAGTTCTATCTCGAATGGTTCTTTCTTGTCGAACGACTCGGTCCATATAGGCATGACGGCAATCAGCTGCTTGATGGGGCCATCGGGGTCGTTCTCATTCTTAAGGTAGACCTGCACCACGGTGCGGTGTTTCCGCGCTTTGCAGTCGGTGTTGCACTGGCTCACCAGGCCGCTGACGGTGAAGTTGGCCTCGTCGACGGTGGGGGCGCCCCAAAACTGGTGGAAGCTGTAGCTATAGCCAAAGCCGAAGGGGAATTCCACACGCTCGCGGTCGGCGTAGCGGTAGGTGCGACCCTGCATGGAGTAGTCGTCGAAGGGGGGCAGGTCGTCGGTGGAGCGATAGATGGTCACCGGCAGGCGGCCGAAGTCGTCGCGCTCGCCGAAGAGCAGTTCTTTCACCGCGGTGCCCATGTCCTGACCGCCGTACCATGCAAGGAGGACGGCGTCGCAGTCGTCGATGACATCCTCCAGCGACACGGCGCTGCCGGCGCAGAGCACCAGCACCACGCGGTAACCCTGGGCCTTGAAGGCTTTGATCTCGTCCATCTGCTCCTTGGGGAGCTCGATAAGGGTGCGGTCGCCCTTGTAAAATCCTTCCTTCTCCACGGGCAGTTCCTCGCCTTCGAGCTGTGGGTTGAGGCCGCCGCAGTAGACGAGCGTCTTGCCGTCGCCGGCGCTGAGGGCTTGGTATTTTCCAAGAGCTTCGCCGATGGTGACGGTATGTTTGGGTGTGCCGTTGTAGTTGCCCAGCGGCATGAGGCTGTCGTAGGCGTTGAGGCCTTCGAGACGGAGGAACTCGCCCTCCTTGAGCGGCAGCACGCCGTTGTTCTTCAGCAGCACCATGCTCTGGGCGGCGACGGAGGTGGGGCCGTCGGATGGGCCGTATGGACAGCATCCTTCGGGACGGAATTGTCTTGGCGGTGTGGTCACCGTGAGGCGGGTTCTCAGTAAGCGGCGCACATGCTCGTCGACCTTGCTCATTGGCACCAGTCCTTGCTGCACGGCCTCGCGCAGGGCGGGCAAGCCGCTGCCGCACTCGAGGTCCACCTCACGTCCGAAGGCGTCGCCGTAGGCCGCAGCGGCGGTGGCGTGGGTGCGGTGGCGCGGGATGACGGTATCGGTCTCGTAGGCGTCGTTCAGCGCCCAGCAGTCGGTGACGAGGATACCGTCGTACGCCCATTCGTTGCGAAGGATGTCGAAGAGGCGGCGGTTGGTGCAACAGGGCTCTCCGTTGAGCCTATTGTATCCGCACATCACCTGTGCCACATCGCTGTGCTTGACGATGTATTCGAAGGCGGGCAGGTAGGTCTCGCGCAGGTCGCGCTCGTCGACACGGCTGTCGAACTCGTGGCGTATGCCTTCCGGGCCGCTATGCACGGCGAAGTGCTTGAGGCAGGCGGCGGTGTTGTCGGATTGCAGCCCTAGGACGCATTCAAACCCCATCATGGCAGTGAGATAGGGGTCCTCACCGTAGGTCTCCATGCCACGGCCCCAGCGTGGGTCGCGGAAGATATTGATGTTGGGGGTGAAGAAGGTAAGGCCGGCGTAGTCGCCATAATAGCCGGTGTCCTGTGCGGCCTGGTATTTATGGCGGGCTTCGTAGGCGATGTAGCCAAAGACATTGCCAATCAAATTGGGGTCGAAGGTGGCGGCCAGCGCGATGGGCATGGGGTAGACGGTGGCCTCACCGGCGCGGCCCACGCCATGCAGCGCCTCGTTCCACCAGCTATATTCCGGCAGTCCCACGCGGGGGATGGCGGGGTTGTGGTGGACCATCAGCGAGAGCTTCTCGTCAAGTGTGAGGTTTTTCACCAGCCACTCCACACGGTCGTCGAGGCTCTTGGTGTTGTCCTGCCAAGGGAAAGGCTGTGCCGTAGCGGTGCGGCACAGTGCAGCAATCATCACAATTGCCAGTATGACGTTTTTCTTCATACCAAGTCTTTGTTGGTGCTGTATTTGCGCCAGCGCTCGAGGAGTGCCTGCAGGTCGTCGGGCAGCGGGCTCTCGAAGTGCATGTGCTGTCCGGTGCGGGGATGCTCGAAGCCGAGAATGCGGGCGTGCAACGCCTGGCGCGGACAGACAGCGAAGCAGTTCTCCACAAACTGACGGTAACGGCTGAAGGTGGTGCCTTTAAGGATGGCACTGCCGCCGTAAGAAGTGTCGCTGAACAGGGGATGGCCAATGTGTTTCATGTGGGCGCGAATCTGGTGCGTGCGGCCGGTCTCGAGGACGCACTCCACGAGGGTCACATAGCCGAAACGCTCCAGCACATGCCAGTGGGTGACGGCATGCTTGCCGCGCTGTTCCTCCTCCGGCACACCCTTTTCGTGGGGGTAGACGCACATGATGCGGCGGTCCTGCGGCGAACGGCCGAGGTTGCCGGTGATGGTGCCCTCGTCCTCATCGAAGTCGCCCCACACCAGGGCGTTGTATTTGCGCTCAATGGTGTGGTCGAAGAACTGCTTGGCCAGCACCACCTGTGCCTCTTCGTTCTTGGCCACCAACAGCAGGCCCGAGGTATCCTTGTCGATGCGGTGCACCAGCAGGGGTCTTGCTCCGCTGTCGCCGAAGTAGTACAACAAGCCGTTGACCAGCGTGCCGGTCCAGTTGCCCACGCCCGGATGCACCACCAGTCCCGCGGGCTTGTCGACCACCAGCACGTCGTCGTCCTCATACACCACGGGGATGTCCATCTCTTCGGGCACTAGCTCGAATTCATGGGGCGGCTCGGGCAGTAGCACGGTGATGAGGTCATTGGGCTTGACCTTGTAGTTCGACTTGGCCTCCACATCGTTGACGCGCACACAGCCCACCTTTATTGCCGTCTGCACCTTGTTGCGCGAGATAGACTCTATACGCATCTGGAGGTACTTGTCCAGACGCATGCTCTCCTGGCCGCGGTCGACTACGAAGCGGTGATGCTCATAGAGTTGTTGGTCGTCGCGTTCCTCGTCTTCCATCCTAATGTCGTATTATGAGTTTGGCGGCCGTCACCCTACCCTCGGGCGATACGGCCCGCAGCAGGCACAGTCCGTCGGGCATATCCTCCACCGACAGCTGCATGTCGCCTGTGCCATCGGCGCGAGTAGCAATAAGTCTGCGTCCCTGCATGTCATACACCGTCACCTCGCTGCCAGGCGTCAGGCCGCACACCCGCACACTGCAGGAGGCAGGGTTGGGGTACACCGTCAGCGTTGCCGCCTGCGTCGGGCGGTCGATGCCCTGAAGGGCAGACTCTCCGAAGCAGGGCCTTATCATCAGCGATCCGCTGAGGATGCTGGTCTGCCACTGCGTCGAGGTGAGGTAGTAGATACGGTCGGCCGTATTGAAGCTGCGGTCGAAGCCGAGATTGATAAAGTCGTTGCCTATCTGCTCGAAGCCCACAAAAATGCTTCCGCTCACCGTCGTCTCGTGCTCCAGCTCATAATGCTGGTAGCCACCTATCTGGGTCCTCCGGCGCTCTTCGTCGCGGTAGAGAACCTCGCCGGGCGTCCCGTCGGCGGCAGCCTGCCACACCGTGAGCAAGAACATCACCTCCTCGTTCTCGCCGTCCAAAGTATGGTTGAAGCAGAGGTCTACGGCTGTGAGCACATCTGCCACGTTCAGGTCGAAGCGGTAGGCCAGATACACGCGGCTGGCCGTTGAGGTGAGGCCATAGCCGTTTTCCGCGCTGCCATCGTCGTAGGCATAGTAGTTGTCAAAAACCTGTTCAAAGCGCACTGTGTCGTTCTGCTGACGCCAGTCGCCACCGGTACCCTCGCGCACGGTATGCACCACCGTGTAGCGCCGGGCTGCAGTCCCCTCATCAAAACGGAAGCCTATCGGCGGCGTGGCATGGGCCGCTGAAGTCTGGTATCTGCCGCCCGGCAGGAACGGAGGAGCGTTCTCATAGCCGCCGTCGTAGGTGTACAGCACCGTACTGTCGTCCGCCAGCACCGTATAGGTATATCTCGTCGCCAAATCCGACGAGTAGAGGTTGCCGATAGTCATCTTTATTGCCGTAGTCATGTCGCTCTGACGGTATTGACGCGCCGGCATGGCGCGGTAGTGCGCCAGCATCGTCGGGGCCGGCTCGACAAAGGCCACGTCGCGAAACACCGGCGTGGAGAAACTGCGGCCACGGTCGAGCAGTACATAGTCTATGTTCCACTGGTCCGAGTTGCAGACAATGCCCGGCTTACCGTTGTCCTCCAGCGAGCAGTAGTTGCGGAAGCGGAAGCGGAACAGCGAGTCGAAGCAGCCGCTGTCGGTCAGCGGCAGGCTGACATACTGCCAACTGTAGCCCGTACGCGCCAGCAGGGTATCCTCGCTCACACCGCCACGGCTCCACACCGTGTGCCAGGCGCTGTCGGTCACCATATAGAAGTCGAGAAACAGCGAGTCGCGCGCGTCGGGCGCATCCCCCACCCTCTCCCACAGGTTGCCATGGCCACCGCCCGGCAGATAGTAGAAGCTGAGCACCACCGAGTCCTCGGGCGTCAGCGAGTCAAGCCTGATGGGCAACGAAGTGACGGTGTCGGCTGGAAAGAGCGACGAAGCCGCCTGCGGGTAGAGCCTTCCCTCGGCGTCAAGGGCGTCGAGACTCAGCATACCCACCGTCGGCGGCAGCGTGCCGAAGCCTGTGCCCACGCTGGCACCGCCCGTGTCCCACAGCTGCGGGTCAGGAGCGCCGCTATAGTTCGAGAAGTCGTCAAAGAAAGGCAGCCGCACCGCAGCAGGCTGCTGCTTGCGCGGCGGCACACGGTGTCCTGTCGCGGCAGGCACCAACACCTCCTGCGACATCGCTGCCACTGGGAGCAGCGCCAAAAGCAGTATCAACCACCGTCTCCTCATCACCAATCCATACGGGCGTCTATCTCGTCGGGCGTCGGACGCCCGTCATCATACTCCATCTCCTCGCGGTCTATCTTGCTCGAGTCCACCTTGAACTCCCTCACCATCTTCTGCACGTCGGTCTTGTCCTCGTCCACATACCACAACGTCACCTCGGTGCCATATGCATAGCGGTTCACCCCGTTGTAGTCGGGTTCCTGCTTGTATACCACCGCCGTCTGGCGGTTCTTGACGCCCTTGAAGTGTTCCTTGCCCACATTCAGCGATGCCGTCAGCACATCACGCCGCGCCTTCTCGGCCGTCTTGCCGATGACAAAAGGCACCACGCTGCGTCCCGTGCCGTCGCCCAGGCCCACCGTGAGGTCCACCACCGACCCGCGCGCTATCTGCTGGCCGGCATACAAGGTCTTACCTTTGCAGCTCTGGTCGATAATATTGTTCGGATAGGGATCTTCCACAAACTTCAGCTGTCCGGGCACCAATCCCACGCTAAGCAGCTCGCTGACGGCCTGCCGCACAGTGAGACCTGCCAGTTCGGGCAGCACCGCGTCTTCAGGGTTGTAGGCCGTGATGGTTACATAGAGTTTGCGGCCGCGCTTGACCATGGTGCCAACCTTGGGGTCCTGCGTCAGGATGACACCCCCCGGCTCGCCCGGACGGTAGATTGAGTCGAGCACCACGATGTCGAGGTCCAGCGGATTGTCCTCCTGCAGCGACACAATGTCGCTCCCCACCACTCCGGGCAACTCATATTCATGTCCCTGCCGCGCATAGATGCGGATGAAGAGGAACACCAGCACCAGTATCACTGCCGAGATGCCGAGCATGGCCAACACATGGATTACCCATGGAAATCTCTTGAAGAATTGTTCTTTATCCATCCTTTTATGTTTCTATCAACGTATCAACATTTCAACCCACCAACTCCCCCAACAGCGTCGCCGCCGTGCAGTCGGTCACCCGCACACGCCGGTAGGTGCCCGGCGCTGCATCGCCGCGGTCGAACACCAGCACCTTGTTCTGGCTGTTGCGCCCAAACAGGCGCTCCTTCGAGCGGTGGCTCTCGCCCTCCACCAGCACCTCATACTCACGCCCCACCTCCTCGCGGTTGTTCTCCAGCGCTATCTGCCCTTGCAGGGCGATAATCTCGTTCAGGCGGCGCGTCTTCTCCTCGTCGGCTATGTCGTCGGGCATGTGGCGCTGGGCGTAGGTGCCCTCACGCTCCGAGTACTTGAACATATAGGCGTAGTCATAGCGCACCTTGCGGAACAGTTCCAGCGTGGCCTGGTGGTCCTCCTCCGTCTCGCCGCAGAAGCCCGCGATGACATCGGTGGTGATGGAGCAGTCGGGCAGGTAGCGGCGGATGGCCGCCACACGGTCCAGATACCACTCCACGGTATATTTCCTGTTCATGGCCTTCAGCATCCGGTTGCTCCCGCTCTGCACCGGTAGGTGTATGCAGCGGCAGATGTTCTCGTGCCGCGCCATCACCGCCAGCAGCTCGTCGCTCAGGTCCTTGGGGTGCGACGTAGCAAAGCGCACCCGCAGCCGCGGGTCCACCGACGCCACTCTGTCCATCAACTCCGGGAACCCCACGATATTGTCTTGAACTCCCCAAGAATAGCTGTTCACATTCTGTCCCAGCAGCGTCACCTCGCGGTAGCCCTTCTCGAAGAGGCTCCGCGCCTCGGCCACAATGGTCTCGGGATCGCGGCTCCGCTCGCGGCCGCGCGTGTAAGGTACCACGCAGTAGGAGCAGTAGTTCTGACAGCCGCGCATGATGCTGATATAGGCCGAGATGCCGTTGCTTGCCAAGCGCACAGGCTCAATGTCGGCGTAGGTCTCCGTGGTGCTCAGGTCCACCTCGGCGGCGTGCTGTCCCTCGCGCACCTGCGTAAGCAGCTGCGGCAGCCGGCGGTAGGCGTCGGGGCCGCACACAAACGACACATTCTCCTCCTCGGCCATCAGGCGACTCTGCAGCCGCTCGGCCATACAACCCAGGATGCCTATGCGCAGGCGCTTGTTGCGTCCTTGCAGCGCACGCAGCTCGCGCACACGGTGACGCACCCTCTGTTCGGCATTGTCGCGTATGGCACAGGTGTTCACCAGCACAAAATCGGCCTCCTCCACCGACGGCGCCAGGCCATAGCCCGCCCCCGTGAGGATAGCCCCCACCACCTCGCTGTCAGCAAAATTCATCTGACAACCATACGTTTCTATATATACCTGCTCCATCTTTGCACTTCACAATGAAAATGCAAAGATACAAAATATTTCCGACATACCGACAAAAAAATCTCCCTACTGCACCACCAGCGCCTTGGCGGCGGTCGCGGTGGCGGTGTGCAGCAGCACCGTGTAGCGGCCCGCCGCAAGCGCCGAGATGTCGAGCACCGTCTCGCTTCCCTGCACCTCCTGCGCCAGGCAGCGACGGCCCTGCATATCGTACACCTCCACCATCCGCAGCGCCTCGCCGCAGCTCACCCTCACGCGCCCCGTCGCCGGGTTCGGCGTAAGCTCCGCATGGAGACCCGCCGCCTCGTCGATGCCCTCGCCCGGGCTTCCGAAGCCCACCTCCAGCGGTCCGCTCCAGCCCGTCCACTCGTCACGCGCAAAGCGGCACCGTGCCCGCACATAGATGTCGTATGTGACTCCCGCCGCCAGCCCCGGCAGCACGCACTGCGCCGGCGGGCAGTCCACCACCGTTCCTTCGCCTGCGGGCGTCCCTAAAGGTCCGTAGCTCAGCTGCCAGTCGCGGTGGTTCACGCCTGCATCCCACTGTACAAACGCCGTCGTCCCGCTCCCCAACCGGCTCCACCGAAGTCCCCGTACCTCCGGGCATGTGTCACCTAATCGTTCCAAGATGGGCCACAGCATAGTAGATTTCCCTATTCCACACTCCTCATCCAGCCAACCGCCCTCCTGCTGAACGGAAATTCGGTACCTGCATCGTTCGCAGGGAATCACTGGCACAGAATCACGCCAACAGCGGTGTTCGTAAAGTGTCAATGGAGCTGTTTGATCTTGAAAAGCAGGACGTGCATGTATCACGCCTATATAAAAGTTTCCAGAAAGGTCTATACCTGCATCAAAATAGTATTCATGGATAGAGTAGTAATAATGCCTCCGAAAAACAAACGGGGGATTCGGGTCATGGTCTTCCCAATGCAAGTAGCGCACGGTCGGCAGGGTGTCGTGGTTCACTATTACTGAATGTATCACATTCATATTAGTGTCATACAGCGTTATTTGATACACCCCGCTATCTGTCCAGATGTTATTTGAGGAATTCACAGTATCCCTATATTGAAAACATCCGTCACAAAATGCGATCCCAATCACCCGGGTTGCACTGTCCGGCTGCATATACACGGCTATCTCATCAGCATCCCGTTGTTGACCTCTATGACAATAGCCATTGTCATATAAATTATAAATACTCCCATAGAAACAAATCTTCCTTTCCGTTATTCCCAATGAACCGGGGCCATTACATGGATGAAAAGAAGTGTTATAGTCGTCGCACTGGAAGTTGTAGTAATAGTATGGATAGTAATTCCCATGCAGTGTATCATAATCATCCAATGCCGACTGCGCCAGCAATGAACCAACATACCCGACGAATACCAACAATAACAAAAAACCTTTTTTCATTCTTCTATACTTTCAAATTGTTCTGTCCATTCTTTGCAGAAAATATCCAAATCTTTTTCCTTAACCTTATCACGGATGTATTTGACTGACAATGGATGGTCTTTATAGTAGAGAGGTTGTTCGTGGGTGTTTGGTCCCATGGGTATCTGGGTTATGGTCAACTTAACATGTGCTGCGCACTTGGACGTTGGCATGTCGATGTGGTGCCAAATGCGAAGATTATGGGTTGAGCTTATCCCTGTCAACACTGTCCTTCCGTTTACAAGTGAACCTGGACACACATCAAGCGAGCCATAACTTCCCCCTCCAAGTTCTGAATGGAACCATGCCCTGGTCACAATCGTACGAGCAGGATTGAGGCGAAATTCAATATACCCGTCTCCCCATGACGTAGAGCAGCCGTCGAAAAGAAGCATAACACTATTTGTAACGCTGTTGTACCTAAGTTCACGATTACCTGTGCAGTGCTCCTGAATAAACCAACGGCTTGAAAGGTTACCCACAGAATTATAAATATTGAGAAACGTCCCCTGAATAAGATTGGGATACACAAACCTTTCGCCGTAGGTCACCGTGACGAACTTGCTGCTGTCTATCCATTCTGCCAGAATATCCTTGTGCATATCGGGAATGTAATCCGAGCCTCCATAAGAATATGTGTATATAGGAGGTGTTTGTGCGGCGAAAACATCCTGATTAATCCATGGAAACGTGTAACTCTGTATATATTCTCCGTTTGTGTTTTCCTTGTGCCCCACAATGACAATCTCACTCGCCGTCACCTCGATGTCGTCATAGTAGTAGATGCCTGTGTTTTCTTGATGGTACGCCATCATCCAGTTCGTACCATTGTGAAATACGTCAACAAGACAGTGGTTCAGCGTCGGCGACAAGTTGCAGGTAGCCTCGCCCGTCAGCAGCAGGTGCAATTGTCCATTGAACGCTGCCGGAGTAATCCTCGTCAACTTCGAGATAATATCCTGTGTACCATAAGGGTCCGAGCAGGGAAGGCTTGACGGCACCATCACATACCCGATTTGCGAGAGGCCTTTGAAAAGGGAGTCCACATGGAACCACCCGACAATGGGTCTTGCAATGTACTCCCCACAGAAATACACCATCCTGTCAAGTATTTCGAAATCGTTGACAAAGATTGACGTCGGCAAAGACACTTCCTTGATTGTAGCTCCGTTCATATCCACCAGGCAAAATGACTTGGAAGTATCGGCAGCATACACAACAAACTGTTCATCTTTATACTCACGCACGATGGTAGTGAGGCTACTCCCAGCGATGCCCGGGTAGTCGCATACGGAATTCCACGACGTCTGTGCTCTTACCGCAGTCCACAACATTGGTAAAGAAAGTGCAAACGCACATACAAACAATAATTTAGTAATCTTTTTCATACTTATTTGATTTATGTTTACAACTGCAAAACTATGCAAAAGATATGACTTTTGCAAACTTTTTTCACCGAAAATGCAAACAACTAGAAACCAGCATATTGCAACTGCGCTCACAAAACGCTGTTTTTTAGCCTCCTGTCCGGTTCCCCTCCGGTCCCCCTCCGGTCCCGCTCCGCTCCCCCTCCGCTCATCTTCGGACGGGTTGCGAGGAGGGGGCGGAGGGGGTCCCGGGAGGACCCCGAGGGAGGAGGGTGGAAGTAGGGGTCGGAAAGCAAAGAAAGTCTGATCCACAACGTCATACATATTATTTTGCACGATTCGTGGCTTGTTTGGGGAAAATTGCGTATCTTTGCAGCATGAAACAATGGATTGCAGTGGCGTTGGCGCTGGCCCTGGGCGGCGTGCTGCGGGCGCAGGCTGAAGGGCGTGCGGCCGTGGACTCGGCCTGGCGCGCCGACGTGAAGACGGTGCAGCTCTACAGTGCCGCGACGGGCGACGACCCGACGAAGGCGACTCCCGTGCCGCTGCTGACCCTGGGCGAGGGCGGACGGCTGGCGCTGGAGTTCGACGTGCTGGGCGCCGAGAGCGAAGCCCTGCGCTGGCATGTGCGCCACTGCGACCGACACTGGGTGCCGGACGACCTGGAGGAGCAGGAGTTCCTCACAGGCTTCGCCGAGGGACCCGTGGAGGAATTCGACTTCTCGTTCACCACACTGACAGACTATGTGCACTACCGCTGCGCAGTGCCCGACCGCTATGCGACCTTCACCCACTCGGGCAACTATGTGCTGACGGTGACCACCAACGAAGGCAATGAGGTGCTGCTGACCCGTCGTTTTTGCGTCAGCGAACAGCGCGCGGGGGTGCGTGCCGTGGTGGGACGCCCCTACGACGGCATGGCCGTGGAGCGGCGCCAGGAGGTGGACGTGACGGTGGGCGGCGACGGGCTGCTGCCGCAGTATGTGGAGGTGGAGGTGCAGCAGAACGGACGGCTGGACAACATGCGATGGCTGGAATTCAGCGGCTATGACGGCCAGGCGCTGGCCTACCGCTTCCGGCCGTGCAACATCTTCGACGGCGGCAACACCTTCCGCTGGTTCGACTGCAGCAACCTGCGCACGCCGATGTACAACGTGGTGCGGATAGATGAATACGGGGGCGAGTGGCTGGTGCTGCTGAAACCCGACGAGGACCGCTCGGGCAAGCACTTCATCACCGAGACGGTGCTGAACGGAGGCATGAAGCCCAACGTGTGGGACCGCAACAATCCGCGCCTCGAGGCCGACTACGCCTGGGTCAACATCAGCCTGCCGATGGGCCAGCCGCTGATGGACGGCAACGTGTATGTCGTGGGGGCGCTGACCGACTGGCAGCTCGACTCGACGGCCCTGATGGAATACAACCCGACGATGCGGGCCTACACCAAGCGGCTGCTGCTCAAACAGGGATACTATGCCTACCAGCTGCTGATGAAGCCGGCGGGACGCGACAACGGAGCCTCGCGGACGGCACGCCTGGAGGGCGACCACTACGAGACGGCCAACCGCTACACGGTGTATGTGTATGTGCGCACACCGGCCGACCGTGCCGACCGGCTGGCGGGGGTGGCCAGCGTCGTAGCTACACGCTGAGGCGCAGCGCGGTGCGGCTGTCGGAAGTAAGACGGAAACGTTCGTCGGCCCGCAGGCCCACAAGCCAGACGATGCGGTCGTCGGCATCGACCATGAGATAGAGGTGGTTTTTCTCTATCAAATTCAACTTGCAATCTTTCAGGAAATCGCTCACCAGGCGGTCGTGCGTCATGCCGAAGGGGCGGAAACGGTCGCCGTCGCGCCAGAGGCGCAGCGAGAGCGGCTGCCGCAGGCGGTCGGCGTCGACCAGTGCCTCGTCGGGGCCGCAGGGGCGCGACACAGAAGTGCAGGGCTCAACCCGCACGGTGGGCGGCTGCGGCGTCAGGCGCGGCGCCACCAGCAGGCGGTCGCGGTCGATGACAGCCTCGTGGGTGGGCGAAAGGAAACGGCTACCGGTGCGGGGCGCGTCGAGCGCAGCCTCGACATCGGAGGCCACCGAAGGGCTGAAGCCGTAGGGGGCCAGCAGCTCGTAGACCAGCGTGGCACGGGGCGAGAGGGCGGCGAGGTCGGATAAAGAGAACGCAGTCATCTGCAAGCCGGCGACCGGCAGGCGCGGCGTCAGCGTCTCTGCGAGGCGCTCGCGGAGCTCGGCGATATGGGCGCGGTAGACGGCTTCGACGTCGGACAGGCGCGCGATGTTGGCCTCCATGGTGGCGTCGACCGAAGGGTAGAGCTGCCGCAAGAGGGGCATGAGCTGGAGGCGGATGCGGTTGCGGCGCGCATCGAGTTCAAGGTTGGTGCTGTCCTCGACATATTGCAAGCCACGGTCGGCCACATAGCGGTCGATTTCGGCGCGCGAGAAACAGAGCATGGGACGGACGACGCCGGCGGCGGCAGGGCGGATGCCATGCAGGCCGGCGATGCCGGTGCCGCGGAAGAGGTTGAGGAAGAAGGTCTCGACAGAGTCGTCGCGGTGGTGGGCGGCGGCCACGCAGGGATAGCCGTGGTCGCGGCAGAGCGCGGCGAACCACTCGTAGCGCAAGCGACGGGCGGCCTCCTCGATGCTCTCGCCGCTGGCGGTGGCGACGGCACGGGTGTCGAACGAAACGGTGTGGAATGTGGCGCCGAGGCAGTCGGCGAGGCCGCGGACGAAGTCCTGGTCGCGGTCGCAGTCGCCCGGGCGCAGGTTGAAATTGCAGTGCGCCACTGCAAAGCGGAAGCCGGCGCGGGCCATGAGGTCGGCCATGGCTACGGAGTCACGGCCGCCACTGACAGCGAGCAGCACCTCTTCGCCTTTGGTGAAGAGGTGCTGCCGGTCAATGTAATCCACGAAGCGTTGCAGCATGGAAGCGTGCGGCTAACGGAGAATCATCTTGCGCATACGGCGTTCGCCGTTGACTTCGATGCCGTAGTAGTAGATGCCCGCGGGGTAGTTGTCCATGTCGAGCTCGACGGTGTTGTCGCCCGGAGCGGCATAGAGTTCGAAGCTGTTGACCATCTTGCCCATGGCATCCATCACGAAGAAGCGGACGCGGGCCGCATCGGGCACCGAGAAGGGCACCGTGGTGCGGTGGGCGTAGGGGTTGGGATAGTTCTGGCCAAGGTCAAGGATTCCGGCGGTGACGGTGGGCATACCCTCGACATAGTTGACCACGGAGACATGCGTGGACTGGTTGTTGGCGGGGTTGATGTCGGCCGCAAGATTCTGTATGCGCCCGTTGCCGACATAGCTGCGCACAGGCGACTTAGGTATGGTGCGGCTGAACTCGACGGTAGCCACACGGCCTGGGTCGAGGCGACGGACGATATTGTCGGACAGGTCGTTGCCGTTGATGGTAGCACGCAACGGGATGGTCTTGCCGGTGAGGGCCAGGTTACCGATGTTGCGCAGCTGGATGAAGACTCGGCAATCGGGTTCGGCATTCTCCTCAACAATGACGCCCAGCACCTCGATATCGACAAACTGGCGGTCGATCTGGGTGGTGGTGTCGTTGGAGGGGTCGTTGTCACCCTCGGCGTGGACAAAGCCTACGAAGTGGTCGTAGGGGGCCGAACGCGTCGGGAGCTGGACGTCGAACAGGTGGGTGGTGGAGGCCAGGGCCTGGAGTGTCTCGGGACGGTAGAAGGTGTCGCGGACGATGGTGGAGGTGTCGTTGTCGTACCAGAAGCCCACCTCGAAGGCGTTGACGCTGCGGGCGCCACGGTTCTCAATGACAAGCTGGACCTTGACCCAGTTGTAGTTGGAGGTGTCGACGACGACGGCAGCGGCAGCCACGTCGGTGATGGAGGCAATGCCCATGAAGCGTTTCTCGATGGTGTCGTTGTAGATGTAGTCGTTGACGTCGCTGGTGATGTAGCCTTGAATCTGCATGTTACCCATGGCGGCGCGGAACCGCTGGCGGAAGGTATAATTACAGTACTCGCGCGTGCGCAAAGAGTGGCCGAGGATATCCTGGAAGTTCACCTGCTCCACGCAGCGCTGTCCGCCGTTGATGAGATATGTGAAAGTGGCAGAGGGTATCTCTTGGTAGCCGAAGTTGCGGACACGCATGGTCACTTCGACCGAGTCACCTGCGATGACCCTGTCGAGCGGGTAGACGAAGTCGACAACTTCGAGGTCTTCGTCGAGTGGCGAGAGGGCGAATTTACGCGTGAGGGTGTCATTGTCGGTGTAGATATCGGCAGAGAGTTTGGTGAAGGCAACGAAGGCGAAGGTGTCGGGGAAATCGCTGGTAACGATGAAGGGAGTGGTGAACTGGAGTGTGTCGTAGCCGCCAGCCGGGATGTTGCAGCTGAAGGTGGCCATGGGGGCGAGGTAGGTGCCATAGTAGGTGTAGCCCATAGTGACACTGGTGACGCTGTCGTAACCATAGTTCTTAACGACCACTTCAGGATAGTATGTCTCGCCATAGCGTGGTGCCGCCGGCGTGATGACATCGACAACGCCGACATCGATTCTGCGGCGGGCGCGTCCGATGCGGAAATCGTCGACAGCGCATCCCTCGCCGAAGGCGGCACCATCGTTGGAGGTCTGCGGCGTGGTGTAGACGAAGCGGAACTGGAGTTTCTCGTTGAAGTCGCCAGAGATGATGTTGGTGCTTATCTTGTACTCGGTGAAGCCATTGGAAGTGCCGTCGAAGCGCAGGTCGTCCTCGTTGTTGTACCAACGGTTGCCGACGGTGTCGACCAACTTCTCCCACTCGCGGCGGTAGTTGTAGAACTCCACATGGGCATAGCTGTTGTTGGTAAGGTTGCGCTGCAAACGGAAAGAGAGCGTATCGGCCTTAATCTGCGAGATGTCGATGACAGGACTGTAGAGATAGCTGACATTGCCGCGGCGACCTGTAATGATGTTGTTGGCATGCAGGTCGGTGACCCAGGCATTGGGCTCAGAATAGGCGGCAGAAATACGAGTCTTGGTCGGGATACCCCACTGCCAGTAGTTACGGGTATAGGGATTGTGGATGTTGCCTGTGGGGGCGTACCAGTAGTTGAGAGAGTCAAAGTTGTCGTCGATGGTGAGGACGACGGTGTGGAAGTGGTGGTACTCGTAGGTCAGCGTGTCGTTGGAGCGGTTGCCGTCGTTCTGCAGGTTGTGCCAGATAGCGTAGTGCGTGGTGCCATAATCGAAGACTTCATCGGGCAGGGTGACCACGGTGCTGGTGCCGGCAGGCAGGACACCTGTCCAGTGCAAGGTGTCTACCAAGGAGCTGCCATAGCCACCGCTCTGACGCAGGTAGATGAGGTCTGCGCTGGTGATGGGAGTAGTACCCTTGTTGGCCATACGGAAGGAGACGCTGACGGGATTGTCGTTGCGGATAAGGGCGCTGCGCGGCGAGACAATCTGGGTGATGGCCAGGTCGGTCTCAGGCACCTGCGGGTCAACAAAGACGAGAAAGTCGACCATGTGGCCGTCGGCCGATTCCATGTTGGGTGTGGGCTCCTTATCGTAGTTGCTGACCACAACCCTCATCTTCATGTAGCCGAAGGATGCCCAGCGCGGCACAGTGATAGTGCGACGGAGTACCTCGTCGGTGAAGAGAGTCGCCGAAGTAACGACATCTTCACCCACGTTGAGGAAGGAGCCGTTACGGTTGAAGTCGATGTAGACCGCCACCTTGCCGCGTTCGCGCTCGCTGCTGTTGGGAATTGAGATAGCCACCAGGATGGAGTCGGTGGTGCCGCGCGAGAGGTGGAGCACAGGCCAATCGGGATTGGAGTAGACACCGAAATTGGTGTAAGAACGACCCATCGTCGGCAGGTCAATATCGATTTCGTTGAAGGAGACACGGGCAATATCCATAGCTCCGTTGGGACTGTTGGTCCGGGTGCCATAGGTACTCTCGGCCAAAGCGCTGAAAGGATAGTCGATCAGCGTGTTGTTGGCAGCGACGGGACGCAGCTGGTTGACCCAGCGCACGGTGTCGTTGCGGCGCACCATGTCGCCATCCAGATTCGTCCAGGCACGCAGGAAGAAGTTGCCTGCGGACAGCGGAGTGCTGTACTGGAAGAGTGAGTCAAAGGTGTAGACATGGGTTTGGCCGGGCTGGAGGGTGACATGACAGGTTTCGGTGACCTGCTGGATGGGGTTGGTGTTAGCATTCTTGCGGACCTGGTAGGTGATGGGAATGTCGGAAACCGTCGTGGTGCCGTAGTTAGCGATGCGCACACGGACAGTGTCGTTCTCCATGTAGACTCGGCCGCCGAGAGGCGTAAGGACCGTCTCGAGCGCCACGTCGGTGGGCACCTGCGGCGCGACATGGACATGCACCTCAGAGAAGTAGCTTGGGCAGCTCTTATCGCTTTGGCAGCGGAGATAATAGGTGGAGTCGTGATAGTAGCGCGGAGTGGTGCTCCAACGGCACGAAGAGTTGTAAGCCGCGAGGTTGGTGCCGGAGACAGAATAGAAGGGCGAAGCAGTCGAGTCGCGATACCACATGATGGGACGCTGATTGATCTGCGAGGCAGTCACCTCACCCCACGTGCCATAGGCGAAGGTGGTGTCACGTCCAACAGGTGCGGCGGGAGTATACCAGGAGTCGATAACCGGCGAAGCGGATGCGGCTGTTCCCGTAGAGTCGTTGGTAGAGGTGATATCATACTGGTAATGGCACCATCCATTGAGGCGCACCTTGATGTTGAGCACGGTATCGGTGGGATAGAGATTGGCGATGGAGTCGAACGTGATGGTTCTCGGCTGGCCCTTGGGCAGGACAGTGGCGAGGGTATGGATTTCCCTAACCGTGTCGGGCATGGTGGCAATATTCAGCCGGTTGTTCATCGGGTTGTTCTGCTGGTAGGAAGGATAGTAGGCTTGCGTATGGAAGCCAATCTCGTACTGCGTGTTGGCCGGAAGATCCTTGAAACCGACATTCTTGAGGGTAATGGAGACCGAGACATCCTGCAGAGAGCAGCCCGTCTTGGAGACCTGGATTTTCTGCGCCTCAAGGTCGTAGGCGGGAGCCAGGTAGAAGGCGGTATCGGACACATTGTCGGTGGAATCGGAATCATTCTCCGAGATCAGCATTACACGCACCATCTGCGTGTCAATCACACCCAACTGCGTAGGCATCCACACCGAGTCAGTCTTGCTTTGACCTGCGAGGAGGGTACCCAACGGTTTGTTGGCCGAACGGTTGCCTGTCTCGTGGTCTTTGATATAGGCATACCAGTAGGCGTTGGTCTCGGTGGCGCTACCGTTGTTGTAGAAGATGACCTTCACCAAGACGGAATCGGTCTCGATGTTGTAGGGATTGTTGCGGTTGGGCGGCATCATCGGGGAGAGGATGCGCACGATAGACATGTTGCGCGACAAGATGGTCATCTGATGGGCGCCAATGGTGGGCGCGGGGATGGAGGGACGCTCGGTGCCGTCAATATCGTCGGTCACGTCAGGGTTGTACTGCGCCTTGCCAGCGAAGTTGGTCACCAGGAGGTGGAGGTCGTTGATGGCAGCAAAGTAAGCTTCATCATTCACCGAGCTAGCATCGCGCTGGCTGGTTGCCTGCAGATTGGCAAGCGTAGCGCAGTTGGCGCCCCAGTAGGCGAAGTTGGCAGCACCGGCATAGAAAGCATTGTAGTCGGAAGAGGTCAGAATGCCTCCGTCGGTCACATAGTAGGCAAATGAGCTATAGTTGGCGAAGATGTTGTTCATCACCTGTATGTGGTGAGATGCGCCAGTGTTGTTGGTCTTAGTGAGCATCATGGCGCGGGAGGCCACAGCCGTACCAGAGTAGACCCTGACAGAGTTGTAGTAGACATTCACATATTCGCAGTCAGTCATAATGATACCGCCGGGGTTGGTCAGGCCAGCCACAGCCGTGCCATAGCAGCTAATCATGTTGTTCACAATAGCGCCGTACTGCTGGTTGGAGCACTTGACAGAGGACAGGAATATACCCTGCTTACCGCCATTCTTTTCGTCAATCAAGTATATCTTGTTCTTGCTAATCATGAAGGCACTGTCGACATTGGTAAGGGAGATACCCACTAGGCCACGTCCCGTGATGTTGACACCCGACGTAATCTCATTCTGGGTGATGTTGATATTGGTCACTCCCTGAAGCTCGATGCCTCGGTTCCAGAAGTTGGTGATACGGTTGTTGCGGAAGACTATGTCCTTATAGTTCTCGACCGTACCCATGTTCTTAACGGAAAAATAGCCGCTGTCAATCCAGCTGTTGAGCACCTGCAGCTGTTGGACATTACCCTGAAGGATGACGCACGAAGCGTTGGTGTTGTTAATGGTACCTTTGACGCGGATGGTGCTATTCTGAATGACAATGTTGCGAGCATCCTGCATCACGACTGCATTGGCATAGTTGACGTTGTTGGCAGTCGGGCGTGCCACAATACGCATGCTGTCGACAATCACATTGGCGGCACCATCCAGCTGAAGCACATAGTTGAGGTTCTGGCTGGTGGAGGCCGTCATGAGCACCGTGGTATCGGATGCGCCTCGGAAGGTAATAGTGTTGGTGGTCGAAGAACCGGCAATCTGATGCAGCACCACCTGCTCGTTGTATACACCCGCTGCCACTCTGAACACGACAGGGCCGTCGATACCCACACTGTTCAAAGTATCCACGGCGGCACCAATGGTATGGAAGTCGGCAGTAGCGGCCGAAGCGATGGTATAGGTTCCGCCACAGAAGCGAACCATGAAGGGCATCTCTATGGTGTCGTTATCGTGGACGATATCGCCTGCCACGACCACTATAGCTTTGATGCTATGGCGGCCAGGGGCTATCGGACGGCTCATCAGTCTCACCCGAGAGGTGGCTCCCACTGCAATACTACCAGTGACGTTGGTGGACTGCAGGGCGCCACCGTCAATTGAGTAGCGCAGCTCGGCACCATTAATCACGTTGGCACCGAAGTTCCTCAAGTCGACATCCATCTCCACATTGCCGCACGAATTATAGGTCACCGTGTCATAGCCGTCGGGCCACGCGATGCGTGCATCATAGCTCGGCACACCGGAAACGTTGATGGTAATCGGCTTAATCGGACCCTCGCAGCCGAAGAGCACAGTGTCGATAATATGGTCGGGATGGTTGAATACGATATCGGGACGGTTATTACTTCTCGTGCTAGCTCCAGTATATCCTGTCACCGACGGACTCAGAGCACTATTTTGGGCTCTATACAGTGTGGTATTGGCTTTTGCCGTAAATGCCGTCTGCACGCCTGTCGTCACTGCCTCTGCCAGTTCATAGGCCACCTGCACGGCAATGCTCGACACACCGTCCCATGTGAATGGTGTATCGAATTCATGCGACACCCACTGGTGTACGCTGCTGCTACGCAGGACGAACGGGGAACGAGTATAGACCAACTGTGTGGTCTTCCAAGCATTGGCATTAGCATTGGCATAAATGGTATCGGTGGTATGTCCAAGCGAAATGTAGTAGTTGACAAAGTTGACCGCCTGCACATTCAGCCAGACGGAGTCCAGATGGAACGACAGCGACGTCACAGGTTCTCCTGCCTGCAGGCCCATCTTCCTCAACTCGTGAGCAGAATAGATGAACTGCTGCTTGACAAACTTATTGTTGGGCTGATAGGGCGATGGATATGCCGCCTTGGCTGTAAGATCGGCCAGAGTACCTATATGTCCGCCAATAGTGTCGGAAACCACATACCGCAAACCGATAATCTCGGGAGAATACAACGGAGCCGTCACATAGACATCCCCAGTATCCAACACATTGTTCAAACTGTCATACCATACGGCGATGGCTCCCGGACCTGGGTTGGCCACGATGGTCTCCGTCAGGCCATAGGCTACCGTCCGCGGGCTTGTCACCGTAGGCAGACCGGGCTGGTAGAGCGAACGTGCCGAGACATAATCGGTATCGTTGACCTGGTATGTGTCGCCGCTCACACCCGAGACCCACACCTTAACGTTGATAGTCTGATTCTGACTGACAGACATATTCAACGGCTGGGTGAAAGTAAATGTGCGTTCAGCGCCCGGCACTACAGTTCCGCTCATATTCTCGGTCACCACAGCGCCACCATCTGCCTGATAGTGCATCACCATGCCGGTAGCCGTCTGCGTGCCATAGTTGTGCAGTGTAGCTGTCACCGTCTCGTTGCCGAGACCGCAGCCCGAAGGAAGCTCGCCGGCCTCCACTCCAATGTCTGCCGTCGGTACCGACTGCATCAAGACGGTGGCTGTGGCAAACTCCGTGGGACACCCGTTATCCGAGTACCTAATCCATGCGTTGTCGACATCCCCGATAAACATCGGGTTGGCATTCGTCGACATTCTCCAGTCGGAGGCAGTCCCATTGAATGCTGTGCGAACTATACCGCCCGTCGTGTTGGGAGTCACCGAGAGTGCAGCACCCGACCACACATAGTTCGGGACGTTCTGGGTAGCCCATCTGACGGCATTGGTCGTATTGGTTGAGATCACTGCGTTCAAGGCCACTGCATCTTCCACCACACCGTTGTGCCTATAGACAAGGCCTATATTGGCATTCACGGCCGGCGAGATCACCTGTCCGAAGTGTATTGTGGCAGCGGGGTTCGTAGACGTTCCATCCACATACTGCACCACCATTGATTCCCCTGGCGCTATACGCACATCCCAGAAGCAAAGCACCTTGTTGTTGTAGGTACTTGTCGGGGACACCATAATCAGCGTGTCACCCGCCAGATATGCGGTGTCGTCACCCACATTGGTCAACTGCACCGCGAACTTGGTGGTCGACTTCATCCATTGCGGCATCGGGTCGGTGAGACCCACAGCATTGTTGGGCTTGAACTGCACCTGCGTGATACGCACGATAGGAGCCGAACGACGCTGCTTGAAATAGAAGTGCGTGTCCTGACGCAGCGACTCCGTGACAAGAGTATCGCCCACATAGAACGGTTCCGCATCGTTCATGCTGCGATACCAGTAGAGTTTCGAACGGCGCTTCGGTGCCGTAGCACTATTATAGGCGTTCCACTCCTGCACACCCGCAGTGGGCACCACTGTGGCAGCCGTGGCATAGGGGATCGTCATCGTCAAGTTGCTCGCCGCCAACTGGTGGTAACGACTGATGACGGTGAAAGTGTTGGTATCATTGGTCTGGTTCGGGTCGACGCTGCTAATGTTCCACACCCTGATGTGGTATACCGAGTCATAGATGCCGTTGGCCGGAAGTTGCAACATCTGGCCTGTGTGAATGGTGATTGTGTCATTCGCCGGTATCGTCTGCGTCACCTGGTAGGTCTGCACCGCGCCGCCATTGACCTGGTAGGAAAGACTCAACGTGCGGTTAGCATTGGGAGTAAAGGCGGTAGTACCGCTGTTGCGCAACCTGACCACAAGCTCCACACTGGCAGGCATGTCACAGGTATCAGCCACTGGACTTGCCAATGCCTCCGGTTCGAAGTCATAGTAAAGCGACACAAACTCGAAAGCACCCGGGCAGGGAGTCTGCGCATGACGCACCGTGTCGAACATATCAGTGGTGATCCCGCTGATGGGGGTACCCAATCCTTTAATAAGTCTGTTGTAGGTACGGAGGTCTACGCGGGAGCCATTGAGGAATGCCGGGTCGAGGAAAGCAGACGTGTTGTCCCCCGACGCGGCAGACCACTGGTCCAGCGTGTGGAAACTGGATCCGCCAATACGGTTCAGCGTATAGGCTTCCGAGTAGTAGACATTGTGTCCCACGTCGTTGGAGCCCAAGCTGAACGGCACAACGTTCAAGGCGTAGTTGGACTCATCGAAGCAGGCCACGATATTGTTCAGGAAGCGACTGTTGATTACCGAGTTGCCCATGGTCGCCGTCGCTATGTTGATGCGCTGGGCGGCGGTCATCTTCACCGAGTTGTACACCACATCCATCCATTCGCCCTGGATGATGTTCATAGGCGTGGTCAACAGGTTCGACTGACCGTCATCATTACACACAATCATGTTGTTGGCGATAAACGCATGGTTGGACGAGGTGCCATATATGTGGCTCACACCGAGGGCTCCGGCACCATGGCTGGTGTACAGCTTATTGGCCATCACACGGACGTTCCCGCTGCACGAATATACCAGCAGCACATAACTTGCGTTGCTCGTCACATCATACATCTCGTTGCGCTCAATCGACACACCTGCCATGTACGACACATTGACGGCGTTGTTGTACTGATTCTCGAAGAAACTGCGCGTCACCGTGCCGTTCTGGGCGCGGGCATCTGCCGACTGACCCACCAGGCTGACGCCGATATTGCCGCCACGGAACGTACAGCCATCGACGGTTAGATTAGCAGCAAATCCCGAATAAATCATGGCACTTATTCTCTGTGCTGCAGCAGGATTAGCCAAACTGTCGACAAACTCGCATCGATCGAACCGGCAATTTTGGCTTGTCGCGCCGAGCGTCACCATATTGGTTAGCGCACCGCCGCGACGCACAAATTTGATGTCCCTGAACCTAACGTTCTGCACATTCGTGAGGTTGACTATCTCGTTGGCGCCGGTATTGGCGTCGGCATATAGTATCACGCCATTGCTTATCGGCTGGAACACGAGGTAGTTGTTGCCCGCCAAGCCGTTGACCACCGGCATCGTGAATGGCTCATAGGAGCCCGGAGCCAACTTGACAATCAGCGAATCGCTCAGTCCGCACTGCGACAGCGAGAAGAGGAATTCCTCGATGGTGTTGTAGTCGGGGGTAGCGCCACCGATGTAGCGTACTCCACTCAATGCACCTGCGCAGGCGATGAACGACGTATCGCTCGGATTGTTCAGCTTGCTCGAGTTGTTATAGGGCTCATGGTCACGATAATAGTTGTTGCCCGCCATCAAAGTGTCCTGGGTCCATGCACGGAGGGTATGGAAACCGGCGGCCAGCGTCACCCCTGACGCAATGGTCACCGTAGTGGTGGCACCTCCGGCAAGCGAACCGGTCCAGTCGAAGTGACCCGTCACTGTGTCGTCCAACGCGTAGTTAATCCTCACGGCATTCACCGTCGCGACACCGAAGTTCTTCAACTGCACATCGAAGTGGGTCGGTTGCGTCACCACCGGGGTTGTTCTGTTCGGAAAGACCAGCGCAGAAATGCCCATATCGTACACCAGCGGCTGGTTGCTCTTCTGCGTGGGTACCACCGAAGGCCTGTCGCCTATGTCATTCGTTGATGTCTTGAAGTCGGGATATGTGTATGCATTGCTGGAACCAGCCATGAAAGCCTCTAGGCCATAGAAGAAAATGGTATGCTTCGAACTTGGCGCCGGTATCATCTTGATAGTGGCATTCGCCGGGTCAACCGACCCCGTACCGTCATAGATAACTTGGAACACAATGTCCTTGCCGGCATAGAAAAATGTATCCTGGAACCGCAGCGGCAGTATAGCACCTGCCGCAGCCTCCCCGATAGAGAATGTCGAGTCGAAAACAACGTCCATGTAGTCTTTCGTAAATTTCACAGGGTCTCCGTTCGTTACCACCGTATGCGATGTCGGCGCATTTTTCATCCTCAACTGGAAATTCGTGCGGGTCGAGCTTTGTGTATTGGCGCCTATCGTGAACTTAATTTCCGTCATAGCACCCGGGCCATAGCCTGCATTGGCCAGTAACGCCGAGTCATAGACCCACTCGCTGCGGTTGTCAAGATATGGCGGGAAGGGACAGTATCCATAGTTCGAGTTCGGCGGGCCGGTCAGCCCCACGGGGGCCGGATTGCCCAACTGTTCCACTCCTCGCACACACCAATAGTTCACCCACGCGTCAGCCGCCGCGGGGAATGTCGCTTCGTTAGCGTTGGTCGAGGCATCCTTGACCACACAGTAGAAGCGCATCAGTGTATCATAACCCTCAAAGGGGATGCGGGCCGAGAAATGCGCATAAGTGTAATTGTCATGTCTGACAATATTGCCGTCAAAATGCATCGGCAGGCGTATCGGCGTCAGGTTGCTGCCGACCGTGTAGAACAGGTACACCGAATCGTTGTTGATACCCTGTGGCACCGTGGTGCGCGCGTCAAGTTCGATGCGGGCACCGCGGCTGCTCGGGTGCGCACCTCCGTCAGGATAAAGTGTCATGGTGACAAGCGGCTTTTTCATCTCGCTCTGGCTGGAACGAATCCTCAGGTTGTCAATCCACCAACCGGCATTCGACGGCACCGCGCCCGACATGAGTCTCTGCTTCAACACAAACCTGAATATCAGCTTGCGCTCATTGATAGGCACCGAGGCCGGCAGGAAAGTATTGATGTCGAAGCGCTCGTGTTTCCATATTGCGTTGCTGAGCGACTCGTTATGCCATTCGTCATACGAATAGTTGTTGAACGTACCTGTCTGGTCAAACTCAATGCAATAACCTTCCTCGTCCTTGTTATAGTGCGCGCCTGATAATTGAATAGCCTGATCGTCCGATTGGTTGGCTCGCTTCACAAATATCTGGCAAATCTGCGCACCATAACCCATATTGGCAGCGATGTTGCAAATGTGGTCAAATTCCAGTGCCACATTGCGCAGCGTCGCATTCTGAGTGAAGTCCAGCGTATCAAGCACCATCGACACGTCGGTAGTCGTAGTCTGCTTCAGTCTGAGACTCTGCAGGCCACCGGCATGCAGGGAGGTCGAAAACTCATACGAGTTGTTCGTAACCGTATAGTTCACCTGTTCGCCTGTCTCAAACCCTTGACTGTACATCAAGAACACCTGGGCCTGCGAAATAAGTCCCAAAAACGAGAAAATTACACCTAAAAACAAATACTTTGTTCTCATATTTCGTTTTTATTTTTTCTTTATTATCAGTCGTTTACATATTAATTTACGGGTATACCGTCCCCTTTTGGGGCACACTATTCCCAATGCAAATATACAAATAAAAATGGACATTGCGCCCATTTTTATATTAAAAAATATTAATCACACCTCTTGCAGCCTTCCCGCTACCCGTGGATACGCTGCTCCAAAGCCTCGTAGAGCATCACTCCCGCTGCCACCGAAACGTTGAGCGACGCCACCGCTCCAACCATTGGGAGCTTGGCACGCACATCGCACATTTTCAGCAACTCGGGACTGATTCCTGTCTCTTCATTTCCCATGATAAGGAGGGTTGGCTGACGGAAGTCAACCTCGCGGTAGTGCACCGCCCCTTTCTCGGTCGATGCCACCACCTGATAGTCGCACTGCTTGGCCAGGTTGACTACCGTCTTCAGGTTCGCTTCGCGACATACCGGCAGGCGCATCAACGCACCGCTGCTGGCCTTGACGGCATCTTCGTTCAGTGCCGCCGACCCGTGGTCGGGCACTATCAAGGCGGCCACGCCTGTGCACTCGGCTGTGCGGGCGATGGCACCCATATTCCGCACATCGGTGATATGGTCGAGCAGCAACAACAGTGGCGATTCCTGCAACGTCTCCACCAATTCCATGAAACTGTGGTACTTCACCGCCGCAATTGTGGCCACGACCCCTTGATGGTTCCCTGTGGTCATCTTGTTGAGCTTCTCCACCGGCACATACTGGATAGGTATATCGCTGTCACGCAACTTGTTGCGCAGTTCTCCCGCCAAGGTGCCGCCCAAGTCTTTCTGCAGCAGCACCCGCTCTATCCGGACGCCGCTGTCCACGGCCTCCATCACAGGCCGTATGCCGTAGATTATCTGCTGTCTACTCGATGTTTTTTCCATCCTTGATTGTGATTTTGCGGTCGGCCATGGCGGCCAGTTCTTCGTTGTGTGTGACAATGACAAACGTCTGTCCCAACTCCTTGCGCAGGGTGAAAAACAGCTCATGGAGTTCACGGGCATGCTGCGAGTCAAGATTGCCCGACGGCTCGTCGGCCAGCACTGCCATCGGTGCGTTCATCAACGCACGCGCCACGCTGACCCGCTGACACTCTCCGCCACTCATGGCTGCCGGTTTATGCTCCGCACGTTGCGCCATGCGCAGCAAATCCAGCAGTTCCATAGCCCGTTTTCGGGCTTCGACTTGCGACTTGCCGGCTATCAGCGCCGGTATCATCACATTCTCCACCGCTGTGAACTCCGGCAGCAGGTGATGTGCCTGGAACACAAAGCCTATCCGTTGGTTTCTGAACCGCGCCAGCTCCTTGTCTTTCATCCGCGTCACATCCATGTCGCCATACAGCAGCGTGCCGCTGTCGGCACGGTCGAGCGTACCGAGAATCTGCAACAGCGTGGTCTTGCCGGCCCCCGAGGCGCCCACAATCGACACCACCTCGCCCTTCTCAATGGTCAGGTTGATGTCGCGCAGCACATGCAACGCCCCGTAGCTCTTGTTGATATTTACTGCCTTAATCATACTTCAATACCGTTCAGGAACACCCGTTCCACCTTGTTCTCGCCGTAGGCGTAGGGCATATACTCATAGCTCGCTATCGGCTTGGTGATGTAGAAATTGGCCTTCTTGCCCACTGCGATGGAGCCCACTTCGTTGCTCACACCCATGGCGTAGGCGGTGTTCAGCGTGGTGGCGTTCAATGCCTCTTCGGGCGTCAGACGGTAGCGGATGCAGGCCATCGAGAGGATGAGCTGCATGTTGCCCGACGGCGAGGTGCCGGGATTATAGTCCGAGGCCATGGCCACCGGTAGCCCTGCCTCAATCATCTTGCGGGCCGGCGAAAGCGGCAGATTGAGGAAAAATGCGCAACCCGGGAGAATCGTCGGCATAGTCTCAGTGCCTTTCAGGCACTCAATCTCGGCGTCACCCATCTGCTCAAGGTGGTCGACCGAGATGGCGCCGTATTTCACGCCCACCTGCACGCCGCCCGAGACGGCCATCTCGTTGGCGTGTATCTTGGGCCTCATGCCATATTTGATACCCGCCTCCAAGATACGCGCGGTGTCCTCGACGGTGAAGAACCCTTGGTCGCAGAACACATCGATGAAGTCGGCCAGCCCTTCGGCCGCCACCTTCGGTATCATCTCGTTGATCACAAGGTCGACATAGTCCTCCTGGTGGCCGCGATATTCCATCGGGATGCCGTGGGCGCCGAGGAAGTTCGACTTGATGGTCATGGGCGAGGTCTCCTTCAGGCGGCGTATGACGCGCAGCAGCTTCAGCTCGCTCTCGGTACTCAAACCGTAGCCGCTCTTTATCTCGATGGCGCCGGTACCCATACGCATCACGTCGTCGAGGCGCTGACGAGCCATGTCGTAGAGCTCATCCTCCGAGGCTGCCGCAGTGGCTTTCGCCGAGTTGAGGATGCCTCCTCCCCTCTTGGCTATCTCCTCATAGCTGAGGCCGCGTATCTTGTCCACGAACTCATGCTCGCGCGAGTTGGCATAGACGATATGCGTGTGCGAGTCGCAGAAGGTGGGGAAGACCAGCCTCTCCGCGGCATCCACCACACGGTCGGCGTTCTCCTCCTTCAACTCAGCCATCGGGCCAAAGGCAGCAATCTTGCCGTCCTCGACTATGAGGTAGGCATCCTTTATTGTCTCAAGCACAGCCATTTCCTTGCCCTGCTTGCGGAGTTGCGGAGCCTTCTCCACTCCCACCAATTCCTTGATATTCTTTATTAATGTTCGCATATCTCTTTGTTTTTTTATTCCCAGTATTCTACTTCATATTCGATGATACCCATCGGGGTTTTCTCATAGATTAGCACATCATGCTCGTCATAGCGATAGTATTCATCGGCAATGTCCATAGGGTCGTCATAATTTATCCAGTGCTCACGGCGCTCCTTGCGAGTGCCGTCGGGACGGAAGGTAATGGTTACGTCGGCCTCCAGGTCCAGATCGTACATCTTTCCTGTCTGCGAGACGAGGACCCCGTTGGCATCATAGTTATAGTCGAGTGTGTCCCACGATTCATAATAATAGGTTCTGCTGGCGACAATGCGGCCCAAAGCATCATAGAAGAGATTCCTGTCGCGGTATCCGCTCCCCTCGTCGTTGCAATACTCATGCATCATGCGCCCTGCGGAATCATATTCGCACAAATAGCGAAGCGTGTCGCTATATTCCTTTCCCCAATCAATAACATAGACACATTCCGTAAGGCCGAAACGGGGATGCACCTTGTGAGAATAGAGATGGTATTCGCTTACGCCCTCATGATACTTGCCGAAACCTTCTCTCTTAACATGCTGTACAATACCGTCAGCGGCATACTCGAAACTGCATCGTGACATCAACTCGCGGCGCGGCATCGGGTTGGCGGAGGAACTGACCCATTGATAAGTCTCGTGCAGAACCAGGCGGCCTTGGTCATCGTACACATTGCGATAGGCGGTGTCGGCACTGTATCCGTGGCGGTCATAGCACTCTGTATGCTTCAGCATCCGCGCACCGGACAAAGTATCGATGGAATAAGCGCGTATCACTTTGATAGGCTTGGCAGTATGCGTAGGGAAATACGGCAAATCCATAAGTGCCCACTGTCCCATGGCAGGCAGAACCATTGCAACAAACAGCAGTATCAGTCCGGCC
>JAFXXI010000024.1 GCA_017542345.1 Bacteroidales bacterium | reverse complement strand
CTATGTGATGGAGGCCTGTGCCGAGAGGGACATTCCCCTCGTGGTGCTTGACCGTCCCAACCCAAATGGCCATTACATCGACGGGCCCGTGCTGGACACGGCCTATTACCGTTCATTTGTGGGGATGCACCCAGTGCCCATCGTCTATGGCATGACTATCGGCGAATATGCCCAAATGATAAATGGTGAGCAATGGCTGGCAGGCGGCAGGGAATGTAACCTCACTGTTGTCCCCATGCAGGGTTACCGGCGCGACTCGGTGGGCTACGAGCTGCCTGTACCGCCGTCGCCAAATCTACGCACCGCCCACGCTATCGCGCTCTACCCGAGCCTCTGCCTTTTCGAAGGCACCAGCTGCGGTGTTGGGCGCGGCACCGATTATCCCTTCGAGTGGGTCACCTTTGGAACTGACACCCTCGACTTGAGACGGGAAGAGGCTCCTGCCGTTTTTAGCCTCAAGTATCTTATGTCCATGTACAAGCGTGTGCCACAAGGGAAGTTTTTCCAGAAGAGCAACTTCTTTGAGAAGCTGGCCGGCAACGGCGACCTTCGCAAGCAGATAGAGGCCGGTATGAGTGAGGAGGAAATCCGCGCCACCTGGCAGCCCGCCCTCGCCGACTTCAAGAAGATTAGAGAGAAATATTTAATATATGAATAGTATGAAAAGAATAGTTATTATGATGGCAGCGGCGGCTATGCTGTTTGGCGCCTGCTGCACGAAACAATGTGACACTCCCAACACTGCGGGAGTGGTGATGGAGAATATCCTTGCACGCAAGAGTGTGCGGTCGTACAATGGCGACACTATCCCGAGCGCTATCATGCAGGACATCCTGCGTGCCGCTATGTCGGCGCCTACGGGTATGGACATCCGTCCGTGGAGTTTCGTGGTACTCACCGACAAGAGCCAGTATGAGACCGTCTTCGCGGGCAACTTCAATATGAAGAAGTTCATGGAGAGCGGTGCCGTCGTCGTCGTCTGTGCCGACACTACCGTCACGCGTCCTCCGCGCGACAACCCCGACGGTCCTGCCGTCACCACGCCCAACCAGATCTGGCGCGACGATATGGGTGCATGCACGGAGAACCTGCTACTGGCTGTCGAGGCTTACGGCTTAGGTGCCTGCTGGACGGCATGCTATCCCTACCCTGACCGCATGGATCCAATCAAAAAATCCCTGCAACTGCCGCCCACCGTGGTGCCCTACGCTGTGGTGCCTGTGGGATACCATGACGGCACGACGCAACCTAAGGACAAGTGGGATGAGTCGAGAATACACTACGACCGCTGGTAACTATTGTTGAGTGGGGTGCTCCCACTTTGAGATGCTATCATTAAGCATCAGGGTGAGTTTGATAGCACCTTGGCCATTCAAGTGATTGGCATTGACCATTTCGCTGACGTCAAAATTGGGGTCGGCGGAAAGGTCAATGTACCGTACATTGGGGTATTTGGCCCGCATATTGTTCCCGACATGCCGCATGAGTGCTAATTGCTGACGGTCAAGTGCATCTCGGTAGTAGTGGTGTTCCGGGCAGGTGAGCAGGATGACGTTAATGTTTCTTTCAAGGCAGGCACAGATAATTTCTTTTAGGCAGAGGGTGTTTGCGTTAATGAGCGAGCCTGCTGAGTCTGTGTTGATTCGGGTGTGGTATTCGGCCATGGCTTCGGCATAATGTCGCCAGTCAGAGTCATTGCAGGGCTCTGCAGCAGGCGACATTGAACCATCGGGACGCAGGGTGTCGCGTTCGGTGACGTATTTCAATGCCTCCATCCAGTTAAACCGGCTTATTTCGGCATATTGCCACCATTTGGCATCATAGTGGGGATTGTCATAATAGATGTGATATATGGCCCACAAAGCACGGTGGTCTTCCTCATAATCAATATTGTGCAACATGGTCAGATAGTTCAGATTGAGGACCACATAGCGCAGGGAGTCCATGCGCGGCAGGTAATGATGGAGAATCCAGCAATCATTCTGTAGGTCTTGGGAGGAACCGGCGCACGAGAAAGCTGGTTGATATGTGAAGAAAGCCGGGCGGATACCCCGGTTGGTGCCCGACGAGCCAAGAACCAGAATCTTTACCCGTTCGGCATGCTTGTCCATGTAGCTGCTTTTGTACCGATATTCGTTAGGTACAACACGCATAACTACTTCGCAAGCTGTCAGTGCTATGCAGATAATGAGCAGTAGAGGAAGTATTATATGGAGCAAGAACCGTCTCATGGCATTACTAGAACTTCTGGTAGATAAACACTTCGGTTGAGGATGAATGGAGTAGTAGCACTGCGAGGATGAGGACCGACAGGGATAGTACTATTGACAGCGGCTTGTTGCCGCGCAGTAGGCCTTGCCCTTTGTCGCGTTCTTCAAGCCAGTCATTAACCCACATGACAAGCATACAGATGCTTCCTGCTGTCAGAGCCATCTTCCCATCAAACTGGGGCAGGGGTCCAATCGTGAACATCTTCGCGATAATGGCGAATGCCTCTTCGACGGAAGCGCTACGGAACATCAGCATGCCTACGGTCACTAAAAGGTAGGTGCCGGCCATCCGCAACAGGGTGGCCGCAGGCAGCATGCCATGCCTCCATTCGATTTTGCGGCGTTTGTTCATCGTTCCCCGTAGGATGAGTGGCACAAAAAGCAGTGCATGGTAAAGACCGAAGAGACCAAAGGTCCAGTTGGCGCCATGCCAGAAGCCGACAAGCAGCATGTTGATGGTGCAAGCTGCGATAACGCCCCATTTCCGCCAGTCGCGCCAGTGGACATTCAAGGGAAGGAACACGTAATCGGTCAACCACGAGGTCAGACTCATGTGCCACCGGCGCCAGTATTCAGCCACATTTTGTGCAAAGAATGGCCGTTGGAAGTTCTCAGCCACCTTCAACCCAAGCATTGCACTGGCTCCGATGGCCATGTGGGAATAGCCTGCGAAGTCGGCATACAATTGCATGGGATATAGCAGTGTGGCAGGAACAAGCGTCAGCATGTTCTGGCTTGCATAGCCGTCAAGAATGTTGTCCACAAACACCGCCAACTGGTCGGCCACGCATACCTTCAGAAAACAGCCCCACACAAAACGCTTCAACCCGTTGACCAATGTGTCATAGGAGGGTTCGCGTGGTGTCTGCAGTTGGGGTAAAAATGTCTGTGGGCGGTCGATGGGGCCCGCCACCAGGGTGGGGAAGAATGCAATGTAGGTGCCGAAGGCGATAGGGTCGTTGCAAGGGGCAATGGTGCCTCGGTTCAGCTCAATGGCGTAGCTCAACAAGCGGAAGGTGAAGAATGAGATGCCTATGGGCAGCAGTATGTTGAAGGCAACATCGCTGCAATGAATCCCCATCATCCCGATGAAGCTGACGAACGATTGGGCAAAGAAACCGAAGTACTTGAAATAGAGCAGGGGCAGTAAGCCTATCACCACCGTAGCCGTGGTCAACTTTGCCGCTTTGCGGTCCGCTCCGGATGCTTTCAATTCGCCAATCCTTTTTCCCAAAAAACAGAATGCTGTGGTCATCACGATGGGTATCGGCAGCATCCGCCAGTCACAGAGGGCATAGAAAGCATAGCTTGCCGTCAACAGCAGGGCATTCTGCCATCGTGTATGCCGCTGTAGTATCCAGTACAGCAGAAACACTATGGCGAAAAAGCCGATGAAGGCAAGCGAGTTAAGGGCCATAATCACTGCCGATGTTTAATGATGCTGTCTACCATCTGTCCCACATTCTTCCATGACAGAATCTCGGCCGAGGTGAACCGGATTCCCATAGCCTGTTCCACTTCGTAGACCAGTTGCACATGGTTCAGCGAATCCCATTCTTCAATATCGGCTGCGGTGGTGCTGTCGCAGAGCGTCACCGTCTCTAGGTCGAGGACGTCTTTGAATATGGATTCCAGCTGCTTGAATATTTCTTCCCTTGTCATTTCTTTTCTTTTATTAAGCACGGCCGTGCCTGATATGTGTCCACATCAAGGAGATATTGTGCCGGTTGTCCTTCGATAGGCTTGAATCCGAGTTGCTTGTAGTGGTTGGCAACCATTCCGTTTTTGGCAGTTGGCAGGTATTCCCCCACGATATATCGGTATCCGGCTTGTTTGGCGCGCTCCACCATCGTGTTGAGTGTGAAGTTCTCCATGCCCCGTTTCAATACGCGGCAGCTCATCAGCCAGTTCTCGACAAAAAGCCTTTCTGGATCCATGGGTTTCATTACCACTACGACCACCAACCCATTGTTGTCAAATCGGTCTTCGAGGGTGAAACACAAATCAATCACGCTGTCGTCGGCAGCCAGGGACGCCACGTCTGTTTCGGTATATCGTATGGTGCGCAGGTTGAATTGGTTGCTTCGTTGCGACAATTGTGCCACCCGTGGGGTGTTGAAGGCGGTAAATCCTTCCACCACAGATTCCATGCCGAGTGATTTCAGGAAATCGTCTTCGTTGTTGAACTTCTGTGCCAACTTCACCCGTTGTGCTTCGTTCCGGTATTGCCGTGTGCGGTCGCCGTCCTCGGTGCTGTAGGCTGCCGTCTCAAACAGGTTGAGCGAATAAAGGTACTCCAGGTAGCAGGCGGGGTCTTCCGGCAGTTCGGGCACGCAGATGCCTTCAATGTTCTCTCTCACCATGGCGCGCTCGAAGGGGTTGTCGTCGATGAACACCATGGAGTCGAATCCGATATTCAGTATCTGCTGTATCATTCGGATGTTGTCCACTTTGCTTTCCCAGTTGGCCATAAACACTGCTATGTCGTCCATCCGCAGCACCATGTCGGGATGTTTCTCGAAGGGCTCCTTGGCCTTATCCTCGTCGTTCTTGGAGCATACGCACACAATGATGCCGCGTTGACGCAGTTTCTTGACCCATTGCTGGAATTCCGTGTAGGCTTTCCCTATCCCAAGACCGTGCCCCAATTCAATGCCTTCCAGACCGTCGTCGCCTACGACACCACCCCAGAGGGTGTTGTCAAGATCCAGTATCAGACACTTCTTCAGGTCGCCCCGCAACGCACACACAATGTCCATTATCCTCGCCGCCACCGTGGGCACCACTTCCATCGACAGCAACATGTCGGTGGATGTGTAGATATTGGGGGAAAACATGTGGTCGCGCCCCACTTTGTTCTGTATGGCGGCCAGGTCGCAAACATACAGGTTGGGTATCTCTCTGGCAAGTTCCATCAACTTGCAGTTGAGACTCCTGACCTGCCAGGTGAGTGATGCCGGCACCTTGTTGGCGTAGCTGCCGAACACGGTGTCGTCGATTTCCGGATAGTTGAGGCAGATTACCTTCCTCCTGCTCATCTGCGGGCTTGTACACACGTCGGCGATAAAAGCCGCCCGCTCGTCAGCCATACGTTCCTGTGCCTTGCTGTCGCGCTTGGCGTGCAACTCCGCCAGTTTGTGGGTGCTTTGGAACAGCACGATGTATTCTGCTCCGGAAGAGTAGAGCTCGCTTGCGGGGTTGAGCAGCAGTTGCTCCACCTGGTTGTATTCCGCCTCAAAGAGTTCCACATTCAGCCCCCGCTGCACACCGGTGCCGCGCAGTGCGGTGGCCAGCAGCTGGGTGGCGCTATCACCCAACAGCGCCGCCTTCACACAAGGCAGCGCTGTAGTGTCCTGCTTCAGCAGCCGTTTCAGTTGCTTCATGTCGAGCATGGCGTGCTGCAATCAGTTTATTCAATCCAGCCGATGACGTCGCCTTTATTGACCATCTGGCCCTGCTTGGCGCAGGTGTCTATCACCTTGCCGCCCTTCAGCGCCGTGACGGGCACAATGGCATAGCTGGCTTCGATGTTGGCCAGCGCGGCGCCTTCCTTCACCTCGGTACCGGGGGCGGGAGCCGTGCTCTTATCGTCGAAGCGCACCTCCCACAGCATACGTCCCGTGGCGGTTGCCACTATCGGCGTGGCATTGGGATGCTTGGGGGTGATATAGTTGAGGGCTATGCTTTCGGCAGTGGCGGGAGCGGCGGGCTTGGGCTCACGCTCGGCGCGCAACTGCGCCACCTCCTTGTTGAAGCGCTCCTTGGCGATGCCGCTCTTGTAGTCGCGGTACTGGCGGTCATGCATGGCCAGCTCGAAGAGCTCTTCGTCGTCCTCGCCACGGTCCCAGCCGTTCTGCTCCATCTCTTTGATGTACTCGGGCAGCGCGTCGGGATAGGCATCCTGCGGCACACCGGTGTAGAACTCCATGCCCTGCTGCTTGGCCAGCTCGATGATTTCGGGGGCCAAAGGACCGGGCAGTTTGCCGGCGCGACCCAGTATCATGCTCCACGAGTCCTTGTCTATCTGGCTGAAGCGCGGCTTGCCCTGGGCCATGGCCAGCAGGTTCATCACCGCGATATTCTTGGTATACTGGCTGAAGGGGGTCACCAGCGGAGGATAGCCCAGCATCGGCCATATATACTCCACCTCCTGGAACAGCTGCACCGTCAGCTCTTCGAAGCTCACCTCGGGCTTGCCGTTCTTCTTCAGTGCCATGTTGATGGCGCCGTGCACACCGCGCAGGTCGCTCATCATCGAGCCCATCATGCCACCCGGCAGGCCGCAGCCCACCAGCAGCGAGCTGCTGATGCGGTTGCCCGGGTTGATATAGAGACCCAGGAAGTCGTCGATGAACTCCTGCGTCAGCTTGCGGGCCGCCATGTAGGCGTCCATGTTGATGTCCTTCACCAGGAAGCCGGCGTCCTTCAGCATGGCCTGCACGCTGATGACGTCGGGGTGCACCATGCCCCACGACAGGGGCTCCATGGCGCAGTCAATCACGTCGGCACCGGCCTGAGCTACCATCAGGGTCGAGGCCATCGAAAGTCCAGGGCCTGTGTGGCCGTGGTACTGCACCACGATGTGCGGGTATTTGGTCTTAATCTCATGCACCAGCTTGCCCAGTGTGGCGGGACGGCCCACGCCGGCCATATCCTTCAGCGCTATCTCGTCGGCGCCGAACTCCACTAGCTTGTCCACGATGCCCATGTAGTATTCCACCGTGTGCACCGGCGAGTGGGTGATGCTCAGGGCCGCCTGGCTAATCATGCCAGCTTCCTTGGCATACTTCACGCTGAGTTCGAGGTTGCGAGGGTCGTTCAAGCCGCAGAACGAGCGCATGATGTCCACGCCCTGGGCTTTCTTCACCTTGCACATCAGACGACGCACGTCGGCGGGCACGCCGTACATACGCAGGCCGTTCAGGGCGCGCTCCAGCATGTGGGTCTGGATGCCGGCCTTGTTGAAGGGCTTGGTCCAGGCACGCACCGCCTTGTTGGGGTTCTCGCCGTACATCAGGTTCACCTGCTCGAAAGCACCGCCGTTGGTCTCTATGCGGTCGAAGCAACCCATGTCGACAATCACCGGCGCAATGCGCTCCAGCTGGTCCACCCTCGGCTGGTATTTTCCGCTCGATTGCCACATATCGCGGTACACCAAGCTGAATTTTATCTCTTTTGCCATAGTTCTATGTGTTTGATTGAAAAAACATTACCCCAATTTAAGCATAAATTGGGGTAATGCAAATATACATAATAAAATTAAAATAGCACGCTATTTTTCAGAAATCCCTTTTTCTTTTGTGGTTTCTTGCGGTATGACCGCTGCCGCTCGGCTCTGGTTGACCACCCAGACGCCGGTGAAGACCAGCAGGGCAGCCACTATCTTGGTGAACGTCAGGCGGTCCATGCCGGTCCAGATGGCCACGGCGATGGCTATGATGGGCTGCAGGTAGCCATACATGCTCACCAGTGTGGGCCTGATGCGTTGCTGTCCCACGGGGATGAGGTAATAGGCTATGAATGTGGAGAAGAATATCATAAATCCTATCTCCCACCACACTGTGGCGGGCACGGCGCCGAAGTCGCTCTGGGGCAGGTGGGGTATGCTGAAGGGCAGGGAGAGGAGGAACGAGAAAAGGAACATCCACTTCATAGAGGTTACTACGGAGTAGCGCGCTATCAGCGGACGGCAGGTGCCGAGGTAGAGGGCGAAGACGATATAGTTGGCAAAGCAGTACATGATGCCCACCGGTTCGGTCTCCGAGGCCCCGCTGCCGCCAAAGGTGCTCTGCAGGATGAGCCATAGGATGCCACCGAAACTCAGCACCACGCCCAGCACTTTCTTCCAGGTGATGGGTTCTCTGAGGAATATGGCTGCCACGAACATGGTGAAGATGGGCGTCGTAGTGCTCATCACCGAGAGGTCCACCGGCGTGGTGTGGGCAATGGCGTGGAGGAAGGTCAGCTGCGGCATGAAAAGGCCGAGCACCCCGGCTCCGGCCAGCCGCAGGATGTCCTTAGCCGGCACCTGCTCCTTCGGGGCGAAGAGCGACACCAACCAAAAGAGCGCTCCCGCTACCAGTGCACGCATGGAGAAGAGCACGATGGGCTCCAAACCTCCGTCGGTGGCAATGTCGCGGCACACCACCACGTTGATTCCGAATATAATATAGGCTCCGGCACACGCTAAATGTCCGACAGCCATGCGTTTGTCTGCTTTCATGTTGGTTGTATCCTAAATGCAAAGATACATATTTTTCTCGAATTGCACACCGCTGGGCGGAAAATCGCTTCGGATGCGCCCCCTGTCTTGTCCGGGTTTCCTACCTTTGTTGTCCAGTTGTTGTTCAGTAGTTGTCCAGTAGTTGTCCAGTCAATCACTGGACAACTACTGGACAAGTACTGGACATATATCGGACAAATGGCGGAGCGAAGGGCGAGGGAAGGACTGCCATACGCTGCGCCCGGGAAGGTTTTTTTTCGGAAGAAAGAGACGAAAAAACAGCGGTGTCGAAAATTTTTAGTAATTTTGCAATCTGAAACATATAAGATTTGACGATATGAACATACTCCTTCTTGGGTCGGGCGGCCGCGAACACGCCATTGCCTGCAAGATTGCACAGAGCGGGAACTGCTCCAAGCTTTACATCGCCCCGGGCAACGCCGGTACGGCTGCGGTGGGTGAGAACGTCAGCCTCGATATGGCCGACTTCGATGCCGTGGGACAATTCGTGCTCAGCCACGACGTGAAGATGCTTGTGGTGGGCCCCGAGGCGCCGCTGGTGGCCGGCATCGCCGACCACTTCGCCGATACGCCGGCGTTGAGCCACGTCATGGTGATAGGTCCCAAACGGCAGGGCGCCATGCTCGAAGGCAGCAAGGACTACGCCAAGGCGTTCATGGTGCGCCACAAGATTCCGACGGCGCGCTACCAGACCTTCACCAAGGCGACCCTCAAGGAGGCCGAGGCCTTCCTCGATACCCTGCAGGCTCCCTATGTGCTTAAGGCCGACGGATTGGCTGCAGGCAAGGGAGTGCTGATAGAGAGCGACCTCAAAACCGCCAAGAAGCACCTGCGCGAGATGCTCGGCGGCAAGTTCGGCGATGCCAGCGCCAGCGTGGTGATTGAGGAATACCTCAGCGGCATCGAGCTCAGCGTCTTCGTGCTTACCGACGGCCAGCACTACCTGCTGCTGCCCAGCGCCAAGGACTACAAGCGCATCGGCGAAGGCGACACGGGCCTCAACACCGGCGGCATGGGCTCCGTCAGCCCGGTGCCGTTTGCTGACAAGGAGTTTATGAAAAAGGTGGAAGACCGCATTGTGAAGCCCACCGTGCGTGGCCTGCGCGAGGAGAAGATTGACTATCACGGCTTCATCTTCGTGGGCTTGATGAATTGCAACGGTGATCCCTATGTCATTGAGTACAACGTGCGTATGGGCGACCCGGAGACCGAGAGTGTCTTCCCGCGCATCAAGAGCGACGTGGTGGAGTTGTTCGAGAACACCGCCCACGAGAGCCTCGACCGCTGCATGCTCAGCGTCGACCCGCGCACCGCAGCCTGCGTGATGATGGTGGCCGGCGGCTACCCCGAGAGCTACGAAAAGGGCAAGGCGATAGACCTTGGCGAAGAGGACGCCGATGTTCAGGTATTCCACTGTGGCACCAAGCGCGACGACAAGGGGAACCTGGTGACCAACGGCGGCCGCGTTATCTGCACCACCGCCTTGGCAGCCACGCTGCCCGAAGCGCTGATGAAGAGCTACAACCGTGCAGCCACTATCCACTGGGACGGCAAGTACAACCGCCGCGACATCGGACAGGATCTACTGAAACTGATGATTTAATTCTTAGGTTCGTAGGTCTGGAAGACCACGAGAGGGCCCTCGGTGCGGAGTGTGAACTCGGTGCCGAGGGCTTCGTTTAGGGAGGCTTGCCACCAGCGGTGGGCATGGAAGCCGTCGAGCGGCCAGCGAAGCCCCTCGCCGTAGATGGGTTTGTCGGACTCCATGGTGAAAATAGAGACTTGCTGGCGCGGGAAGGTGGCAAAGGTACGGCTGCCGGTCATGGACGTGAAGCGGCCGTAGTTGGTGAGCATCTCCAGGTCGATGCCAGGGTACTCCTCGGCGAAGGTGACGAGGTAGGAGATGTTGCCCAGCGTGTGGTCTTCGCGCTTGCCGGTGGCGGCAAGAATGGTGAAGTGGGTAGTGGATAGTGGATAGTGGGTAGTGGCCCACTGCATGGCTTTGTGCAGGTCGTTGTAGTCTTGCTCGGCGACAAGCAGCCAGCGGTCGCCCAGTTGGCGCTTGTCCTCTTCCGTCAGGGAGTCGCCGTCGCCGATGACGACGAAGTCAGTGTGGAATGGTAAGTGTGAAGCGGTAAGTTGGGCGTAGGCCGAGTCGCAGCAGACGACGAAGTCGGCGTCGTGGAGGGCCTTGAGGGGGACGGCGTGCGTCGGGAAGTCGCCCGACGCCAGGATTACGATATGCTTTCTTTCTTCCATTTGATGGCACCGAGTATGCAGAACACCTCGAAGACGGCATAGAGCACCGCCGAGGCGTAGTTGCCCGTGAGAATGAAGATGGTTATCATCAGCGGCTCCACCAGCATCCAGCAGAACCACTGCTGCCACCACTTGTGCGCCAGCATGAGCATGCCGACAAGGGTGAGGGCCGACGACACGCCGTCGAGTACCGAGAGGTGGATGATGCGTCCGCTGGGCAAGGTGTAGGTACTCTGGTTGAGGTAGCCTAGCAACCATGTAAGCACTGCGCTGAGCAGCACAATGAGAAGAATAATCTGCCACCAGTACTGCTTCGGACAGGAAGAAATGTGGCGCTCGCCGCCGTTGTCTACTCTGCGTTTTTGGATGATGCCGCGCCACACCAGGATGCCGTAGATAGACATCACGAAGTTGTATACACAGATGGCGCCGTTGGCGTAGATGCCGCTGGTGAAGTCGATGACGGCATAGAATGCCGACATCAGCAGACTCAACGGCCAGAACCACCGGTCTGCCCTATATTCACTGATGATATAGAACAGACCGATGGTTGCGCCGATTATCTCGAAAATATCCATTAGAACCTATATATTACGCGGCCCATGAAGTTGATGCCGGGCTGCTGGAGCCAGCCACGACTGTGATAATAGTAGTTGGTCGAGGGATCGCTGTAGTCGTCAACCCGATCGCCCACCCAGGCCGAGAGGCGGTACTGGTGGTTGAGTACGTTGTTGACCAGCAGCTGGGCCTCTATCTCGTTGGTGCCACGGAGGTGCCAGGTGTAGGAGGCACGGAAGTTGAGCAGGAAGTAGGGGTCGATGGCGTAGCACTCGCGGCCCGTATTGTCGGCATACTGCTTGCCGACATACTTGCCGATAAGCTGCAACTTGGCGTCCTTGCAAGGAGTGAAGGTGGCTATGGCAGCGCTGATGACGGAGGGCGAGAGGGCCAGCGGCGTGTTGGCAGTATAAGTTACCATAGTATTGTCTCCATCAGCGAAGTCGGTGTAGGTAAAGTCGATAGACTTGTTCAGGCTGAGGGTAAGATTGGCATCCATACGGAACCAGTTAGCGACCTTGTAGCCGCCCTCCAGCTCGAGGCCGATACGGTAACTTTTATCAACATTCTCCATCAGAGCGTAGCCACTGCTGCTGAGGTCGCCGTTGGGGGTCAGCTGGTTCTTGTAGAGCATGGCGTAGGCGTTGGCGTTGAAGGCCCAGCGGCTGTAGACGGCCTGGTAGCCCAATTCGAGGTCGAGCATGGTCTCGGCCTTGATGGTGTCGCCGTTGGCATGGCAATCTTTGATGTCGCTGCGGGTGGGCTCACGGTTGCTGATGCCGGCCACGAAATAGGTACGCTGGTGGTCGTTGATACGGTAATTGACACCAGCCTTGGGGTTAAAGAAGAGGTAGTCGTTGGCAAAGTCAGCCAGTGTGTCGGCATCGTCGGTCACACCGTCGAGGGTATAGTGCACCATACGCAGCTGCAAGTCGGCGTAGGCGTTGAGTCGGTCGTTGAAGTCATAGGTCCCTTTGACATAGACCGTATTGTCGATTTTGTGGCCGTCATAGCTGTACCAGTCAGCAAACGGGGTGTCGAAATGGGCCGACGTGTCACGGCACCAGAGCACGTTGCCATAGTGCTCACCGTCGAATATCAAGGCGTTGTAACCCACCGACAGCGTCGACTTGTCGCCGTTGTAGCGCAGGGCGAGGTTGCCAGTGTAGGCATTGTTGGCCATAATCTTGCGGGTGATAAAGTCGCTCCGACCGGCAAAGGGCAGGTTGAAGGAGCTGAACTTCTTGTTGACCTTATAGTACTCATCGTAGCCGTAGCCGTGGGTATAGTCGAGGGCGGCGTTGAGGCTCCAACGGCTGGTAAGCAGGTGCGACACATACAGCTGGTAGTGGCGCTGCCAATAGTTGTCGGTGGCGTTGGGATAGTACATCACATTGCCGTCCACGTAGTATTCACCGGCGCTGTTGTAGTGGGGGTCGGCATCGAGGGTGTCACTGTCGGCGCCGTCCCAGGTGATGCCGGTGTTCTGCCGTCCGATGATGGTGAGCAACTTAATGAGCGTGCGTTTGCCGTACCAACTCACACCGCCGAAGAAACTCTGTTGGTCGGTCTGGCCTCCGCGCAGGAAACCGTCGGAAGTGAGGCCGCTGTAGGCAAAGTCAAAGCTCAAACCGCTCTTCATGATACCCGTACCGGCACTGACGCTGTACTGGCTCGTATTCCACGAACCATAACCGAAGTCAGCCTGTCCGTAGGGACTGTTCTGGGCGTTGAGGGTCTGCATGTTGATGGCTGCGCCGAAGGCAGGGCTACCACCGGTCGAGGCACCCACACCACGCTGTATCTGCAGACTCTGTGCCATACCGCCCAAGTTGGGGATGTTGGCCCAGAAGACGCTCTGGCTCTCAGGGTCGTTGAGCGTGATACCATTGATGTTCACGTTGATACGGGAAGCGTCCACGCCACGGATACGGAGGCTGGTGGCACCCACGGTACCGTTCTCCGAACTGGCCACCACCGAAGTCTGGGTCTCCAACTGATAGGGGATGCTCACGGCGGCGCGGCTCTCATCGAGGGCTTCGCGCGAGACAGTGCTCGTGGTCAGCGGAGTCTTGTTGCTGACGCGCACGTCCTG
>JAFXXI010000023.1 GCA_017542345.1 Bacteroidales bacterium | reverse complement strand
GCCAGCATAGGCTTCCAGCTGAGGGTGACGAGGCCTTTGTAGCGGCTCTGCAGCGGCTTCTCGAGCAGCTGGCCGTCGTAGGTGCAGCGCACATAGTTGTAGCGGAAGACGGCTAGGATATTGAGGTCTTCGGTGATGTCGTAGGTGGCGTCGACCTGGGCGGTGTGCGAGAAAGAGCAACCATTGAGGTCGGCGATGACGATACGCGTGGGGTCGCTGTCGTAGTCGACCACAGCCTGGTTGATGAAGTCGGTGTAGTAGTACTCGGCGTTGAGGGTCACCGTGCGGTCGCCAGCAGGAATATAGAATGCCATGCTGATGCCGCTGTTCCAGGCCTCCTCCTGGCGCGTGACGCTGTCCACGAGGGTGCGGCCCGAAGTGAGGAGGTAGTGGTGCTCGGCCAAGGCATGCGGCGTGCGGTAGCCCTTGCCCGTGGAGGCGCGGAGCGTCATCCAGTCGGTGGGCACCCACTTCACATGCAGGCGCGGGGTGACATAGGTGCGGTCGTAGAGAGTGCTGTGGTCGGCTCGTAGGCCCGCCATGGCGGTGAACTTATAGCTGGGCTTGTAGGTATACTGCGCATAGGCGCCGGGGGTGTACTCTAAAGTTGAAAGTTGAGAGGTGAAGGTTGAAAGGGTCTCGTCCATAAGGTCGGCGTTGAAGCTGAGGCCGGCGGAGAGGTTGTGGATGTCGTTGAAGTCGTGCTCCAGCACCAGCTGGGCGTTGAGGTTCTGCTGGCGGTCGGCATAGCTCTTCAGACCGAAGGTGCCGTCGAGGTTGTAGAGGCTGCCGGTGGCCAGCAGGGCCAGGTTGGTGTTGTGCTCGCGGTTGAGCAGGAAGGCGTGCTTCATATAGGCGTCCATGCGCTGTGCGTCGAGGAGCACGCGGTAGGGGTTGGCGGTGAAGGAGAGGAGCTGTCCGCCCTCGCGTTCCTCTTGCAGGTAGCCCATGCCGGCATGCATGATGTAGCGGCCTTTCTGGTATTTCCAGCGGTTCTGCAGGTGCAGCTGCTGGAGGTTGGGCGAGTCGTGCCAGCCGTCGCCGTTCTCGTCCATGTGCATGAAGTCGCGCTCGTAGTGTGCCAGCACCTCGGTGCTGAGGTGGTGGTTGAGGTGTATGTTGCCCATGGCGTTGCCTTCGGCTTTGAGGCGGCTGTCGGTGTAGAGGTTGAGCAGCAGGCCCGGCTCATCCTCGGGCTTGATGTATTCCACGTTGATCTGGCCGGTGATGCTCTGCGGACCATTCTTGACGCTCGACGCCCCTTTGCTCACCGAGATGCTCTTCATCCATGCGCCAGGCACGTAGCCCAGCGAATAGGGCATGGCGGCGCCGAGGGTTACTGGCTGGTTCTCGAGCAGCATCTGCACATACTGGCCGCTGAGGCCCAGCAGCTTGATTTGGCGTGCGCCCACGGCGGCATCGTTGTAGTTGACGTCGACCGAGGGATTGGTGACGAAGCTCTCGCCCAGGTTGCAGCAGGCGGCACGGAAGAGCTCGTCCTGTCCTATCTCGGTGCCGTTCTGAGCACCGCCCATACGCGACACACCTTCGGCCTTGCGCTGCTGGATGGAGACCTCGCCCAGCGTGCGGCTGCGTGTGGTGTCGGTCTGTGCTCCGACACTGATGGCTGCCAGCATGAAGAGGCTGGCAACAAAAAGTCTTTTTATCATGATTGTACGTTTATCTGATTATTGTAACATTAATGAGTAGAAACATTAATGCATCGCAATCAGACTCTCAGTACAGTAACGGTGCTCGCTTTGCCTCCCGGAGGGGCGGCGGCATTTGGCGACCCCATATGCCTGATGGCAGGGGTCTGTGATTCTATATTGTAGGATGTGAATAGCTGGAACAGGAATGGCTGCAGCGGCATGTCGACGTGCGCCGTCACCGAGGGCACATAGTCCGACAGGTGTATTGTCTTCACGGTCATACATCCATTCTCGCCGGGGCAACACCCTGTGTCGGCCGGTATAGTCAGCGCTATCCGTCCTGTGCACGAACATTTCTCCACCGATACCCCCGATACTCCCAATAGCATCAGTGTCAGCATGATGGCGGATAAAAATATGTTCGTTGCACGTTTCATTACGGGTGCAAAAGTACTAAAAAATGTCGAAATGCTGGAAAATTTCTATCATTGATTCGCTGCGCTCACGAAGATACTTCATTTCAGGAATATCAAAAATATTTTGCCATTCCGCTCGACTTTCGTATCTTTGCACCCAAATTAATGAATTATGAAACGCATATTATTAGTCCTAACAATTTTCACCTTTCAATTTTCAATTTTCAACTCAGCATCGGCCTGCACCAACCTCATTGTCAGCAAGGGAGCCTCGACCGACGGCAGCACCTTCATCACCTACGCGGCCGACAGCCACACACGCTACGGGCAGCTGCGCTACTGCCCGGCGGCCGACCACGAGCCCGGCGAGATGCTGAAGCTCTACAACTACGGCAGCCTCAAATTCCAGATAGAGATTGCGCAGCCGGCGCACACCTACCAGGTGGTGGGCTTCATCAACGAACACCAGCTGGCCATGGGCGAGACCACCTGGGGTGGCCGCGAGGAGCTGGCGCACGGCAGCGGCGAGGGCATCGACTACGGCAACCTCATCTACGTCACCCTGCAGCGCGCCAAGAACTGCCGCGAGGCCATCAAGGTGATGCACGAACTGGTGAGTACCTACGGCTATAGCGACGGCGGCGAGAGCTTTTCCATTGCCGACCCTGACGAGGTGTGGATCTTCGAGATTATCGGCAAAACCAGCGAGAAAGGTGCCGTGTGGGTGGCGCGGCGTGTGCCCGACGGCTACATCTGCGGCCACGCCAACCAGGCCCGCATCACCACCTTCCCGTGGGAGAAAGGCAACAAGTCGACAGGGATAAGTATCAGCAGCAAGAATATCAAGCGTATCTTCGACAAAGAGATAGAGTGTGTCTACAGCGAAGATGTGGCTTCGTTTGCCCGCAAACGGGGTTTTTACAATGGCACGGACGCCAATTTCTCCTTTGCCGACACCTACAACCCACTAACTTTCTCCGGCCTACGCGCCTGCGAGGCTCGCGTATATGCTATGTTCAACCGTTGCGCCGACGGCATGAAAAAGTATGAGGCCTTCGCCATGGGCGACAAGACGGCCGAGCGGCTGCCGCTGTGGGTGAAGCCTAACCGCAAACTCACGGTGCAGGACTGCATGGCGCTAATGCGCGACCACTTCGAGGGCACACCGATGGATATGACGCAGGATGTGGGTGCAGGCCCCTTCCACTGCCCCTACCGTTGGCGTCCGATGGACTTCGAGGTCGACGGGCAGAAATACGTCCACGAGCGCGCCATCAGCACCCAGCAGACAGGCTTCTCGTTCGTGGCACAGTGCCGCAAATGGCTGCCCAACAAGCTGGGCGGCATCATCTGGTTCGGTGTCGACGACACCTACAGCACCTGTTATTGCCCCATCTACTGCGGCGTCACACAGGTGCCCGTCTGCTTCGAGGAGGGCAACGGCTCGATGAGCCGCTACAGCGAGACGGCGGCATTCTGGCTTTTCAACCGCGTGAGCAACTTCTGCTACCTGCGCTACGACGCCATGATACAGGACGTGGTAAAGGTGCAGCAGGAGCTGGAGACTGACTTCGTGCGCGACGAAGCGACGCATGCCAAGCGCTGGGCGCAGGAAGACAACGAGCGCAGGCTGGTGGGCGAACTCAACCGCTTCAGCAACGACCGCGCCGAGCGCATGATGCGCCGCTGGAAGGAACTCGACCAGATGCTGCTGATGAAGTATATCGACGGCAACATCAAGCACGAGAAAGATGGCAAGATTGAGACCACCGAGACGGGGGTGGTGCGCTTCCCGAAGCAGCCGCCCTACCCCGAATGGTTCTACCGCCAGATAGTGAACGACAAGGGCGAGGTGTTGCGGGAGAAATAAAGAGAAAAGGGGCGCCGGATGGTCGCCCCTTTTCTTTTTGATGTTTGTTATTTACTGCTTGACGATGCGGCAGGTGGCCGAGGCATCGCCCACGCTGAGGCGCAGCACATAGGTGCCGGCAGGCAAGCCAATCATGTTCAGCGACTGTGCGTCGGTGCGGCGCACCAGCGTACGTCCATGGAGGTCGAAGAGCACAGCCTCGTCAACACTGCGGCTGAACTGCACCGTGTTGGCCGTGGGGTTAGGATAGACGCTGATCAGGCCGCCGTCGGCAGCGACGATGCCGACAGAGGGGTTGTCGAAGGTGAGCACCAGCGTTATCGTGCTGTCGCAACCCTCCATGGTGGTGAACGTCTGCTGATACTGGCCGGCGGCGGTGTAGACGCTGTCGTTCCAAGTGTAGCTCTCTCCGTGGCAGACCACCGTGTCGAACAACGAGTAGGTGGGCCTGACGATATAAGTATAGAAGGTTATCGACGAGTCGGCCGCCACAGTATAGGCAGGCAAAGGTTCGGTGCCGCCGTAGCAGGTGTCGACGCTGCGGAAGGTCGCATCGTGGACATCGTGCGGCAGAATTATATTGTCAACCCAGACGCAGTCGCTGCCTCTCGTACGGGAGCCGTCCTTCACATAGGAGAACTTGCAGGTGTGGGTGCCGGCGGTCACAGGGAAGGCCGCGCGGGTCCAGTCTACCTCGCCGCTGTTGTTGGTGGTAATCATATCGGTACCGTCGAGGTAGAAGTGGAATTTGTCATAGCCGCTCTCCGACGACACCTTATAGTAGAAGGTGATGCTGTCGGCACGGGTGTAGGTGTAGCTGACGGTGGTTTCCGACGTCACATTGTTGCCCAGATTCTGCGCCGAGCGGATGGAGCTGCTGCCCTGGTAGGCCGTGCTGTTGTCGACAATCCACGGCTTGTCGCCTTGGGTCCAGTCGCTGAACTGGAAGGCACCCTCGAAGGACTCGCAGAACTCGGGACCGACATAGAGCGAGAAAGATTCCTGATCTGAGTAAACTTCCCAGTGATGTGTCAACGACATCGGCACCTCAACGGCCAGGGGCATCTGGCTGTCGACGGCGATGGTGTACTGGACGGTCAGGCTGTCGCCCGCTGCCAGGTTGACGGTGGCGGTGGTCTCCGGTGTGACTGCCACCAGCGGTGTCGGCGAAGAGAAGGTAAAGCTTGTGTTGCGCAGAGTGGCATGGCCCGTGTTGCGCAGGGTGGCTGTGAAGTTGGCGGTAGTGCCTGGCATCATAACGAAGTCCCGTTTGCTAATCGCAAGTTCCGGCACGGGAGCCACCAGAGTGAACGGCAGGATACTGACAACAGGGTTGTTGGCACCGTTCCAGCGCGCGGTGGCTGTGATGGTGAGGTCCATAAGGTCGCGGGCCGAATGGTCGACGACAGCAAGCACCGTATTGTCGACCACCTGTCCGTTGGCAGCGACGGTGCCGATGGTCAGGCTGTCGGTAAGCAATCTCAGCATGAGAGAGGACGACTCCAGACGCACCGTCACACCCTGAGCGTCGACATTGCCGCTGTTGCTGGCCACGACTGAGAGTGCCACGGTGTCGCCTGCGGCAAGGGGTGCGGCGGGGGTGATGGTAGGCACCGATACGAAGGAACCGTTGGGATTCACCACAGAGATATTGCGGAAAGTGGTGCGGTACTGCTGGGCACTGGCTGCTATCTCATAGGTCCCGATGGTGACATTCGAAGTCAGTGTCAGCGTGGCCAATCCACTGGCATTGGCCCAGGCGGCGGCCAACAGGGTGTGGGTGTTGGGGTCGGTCAGCGCCACATAGGCATAGGGCGCCGCCGTCACGTTGAGCATCATGGTGCCCATGGGTATCGATGTGGGCGCCGTGACAGTCATCACAGGAGCCTGAGTCAGGTAGGTCATCACCGACGGGTCACCCATCAGGTGGTAGATTTCCCAGTAGTAGGCGGTCTTGGAAGAGCCAGAGGCTTGCACAGCCATATTGCCGAAATAAATGAAGGAGCTCTGGTTGGTAGCCCATTCGCTGTAGGCCTCGTTGTGGGTATGGAAGCTTCGGTCATAGACACCCAGATTGTTGGCATCGTAGGCCATCGACATGGTGGCGCTGATGGAGCTACGCACGCCCACAGCCCAGTAGAAGTCCTCATACCAGTAGGTCACCTCGCTGCCGCCAATGTAGCCGACGGCACCGCAATAGTTGTCCTTGCGCAGCAGCGTCTCACCGAAGCAGGCGCTCTCGCCGAACATGTTGGTCTGGCAGCAGTTACCTATCATCAGACCGAACTTCTGCGTGTTGGTCATGCTAGGCACATGGCTAGTCGTGAAACTGGGTGAATACCAACCGGAGGAACTGCCATGGGCGCTGTAGTTGATGAAGCCCGCGCCCTGGTTGTAGTAGTTGCGAATCGTGGCGGCATTGGAGCTAGCGTTGCTGGACACTGTCACATTGGTGACACCTTGCGGCACAATGGTGGTATTGTTCTTGAAATAGTAGACATTGCTGAAGCCGTGGGCTCCGTTGATATAGTTGGTGACACCATAGTCCATAGCGGGGTCGGCATGGGTGTAGCCATAGTCGCCGCTGGAGCCTCCGTCAATGCCCGCCACCATCACGGCGCGGTCGAGGAACGTCGGGTCGGCAAAGGTATACTGCTCATACATCAGGGTCTTCTGTATCTGTGGTATCACTTGTTCCACATTCTGCGCCGAGAAGCGTCCGTAGTGGCAGTCGGGGATGATGTCGCCCGACGTCCAGGTGCTGTAGTAGAGGTCGGTGACATGACTGTTCAGTTCGGAACCGCTGAATGCCGGAATCTGCGCCACATCGCCCACCAGCAGCACAAAGGTCGGTGCCGGAGTGGTGGCGGTGGCATTGGTATACTGACTTTGGAGGTAAGCCTGTATCGACGTGGTGGTAGTGCCCACGGCGGCATCGTCGGTATAGACAATGTCGGTTAGGAAGCCTTTGCGCTGCTTCCACTGCACAAAGTCGTCCATATACCCGCGGAACATGCTGTGGGCCACGATGAGGTAGCGCACGGGGGCGCTGTTGCTCACCGACTTGGGATAGAGGCTGTTCAACGCGTTGGCGCCGCTGTTGAAGGCGGGGCTGTAGTAGCGGTTGAAAAGCTCACGGCTGCCTGTGGCATCGGGATTGACATAGCTGACGGTCACAGTGGCCTGGCGGCAGACGATGAGCAGGCCGCTGACGGGGTTGTAGCGCACCGGCGAGAACTGGAGCCGCGCCAGTCGACGGTCACGGGCAATACCCACATCTTCCACCGCCGCCGTCTCGCCGACGAAGGCGTCTACCGAATAGGCATCCTTGTCGAAGACCAGTCGCACGGCGCTCGTGTCGCTCTTGCTGCGCGACGGCTGTGCTGGCATCAGCGGGTGAACAAGCGGCGTGAGGGTGTCATAGACGGCATCGGTCACCTCGACCTTGAAGCCGTCGCACAACGGCACCTCTATCATGCGCGAATATACCGGCAGGGCAGGTGCGCCGTCCTTCGCCGTCGACAGATAGCCGTCGATGCCGAGGGTGATAAATGTCTGCCCTTCCAAGGTCACTTCGCCCACGGTCGGAGCCTCTGTGCGGAAGCCCACCCGCAGGGTGTTGTAGTTGTCCGTTACGACCTGCTGCGCGAATATCGCCATCGGCAGAATGGCCGCAAGCAGCAACACAAGTACTTTCTTTTTCATTATTGGGGTCTTTACTTTTATTTCTGAATCAGCGTCATCTCGTCCACTAAGTGGCGGGCACCGGCATACTTGTCAATGATGAACAGGCAGTAGCGTATGTCGAGCGAGATATTGCGGCAGTAGTTGGGGTCGAAGAGCAGGTCGCTCATCGTGCCCTCCCAGCAGCGGTCGAAGTTGATGCCCACCAACTGTCCGTCGGCGTTCAGCACAGGGCTGCCCGAGTTGCCGCCGGTGGTATGGTTGGTGGCGATGAAGGCCACTGGAAGCTCGCCGTTCTTGTTGGCGTACATGCCATAGTCTTTCTTCCGCCACAGTTCCTTGAGGCGGGGCTCCACGCGGTAGTCATACACCTCGGGGTTCTCCTTCTCCATGATGCCGTCAATGGTGCTGTAGGCAGTGTAGTAGGTGGCATCCTTGGGCTTGAAGCCCTCCACATGGCCATAGGCCACGCGCAGCGTCAGGTTGGCATCGGGGAAGAAGTTGCTGTCGGGATATTGCTCCATCATGCCCTTGATATAGGTGCGCATCAGGCGCTGTATGTTGTCGTTGGCGGTATTGTACTGTTGGCGCTTGGCATCGCTGTAGCAATAGCTGTAAGCGATGGAGAACAGTTGGTAGGCAGGATCTTTCCTGATGGCATTGAGCATTTTGTTGCGGTCCATATTGAGCAGCTTCTCCAGTTTCTTGGGGTTGTTGAGGGCCGACTTCTGGTAGGTCTTCTTCAGCATGGCCTCCACATCGGCATCGGTCTGGTAGTGGTCGGCATTCAGGAATGAGGCGAAGCCGCGCTCCCACATGTAGATGAAGGTCTCCTCAAAGATAGCCTTGTCGACGGGCGAGTGCTGGTCGAAGTCCTCGAAGTATTTCTCACTGTCGGCACGCATCTTGGCTACAAGCATAGTGTCGCTGTTGCGGGTAATCTGCCACAAGCGATAGGCGCGTTGCATGAAGTCGCTTGCCATCACCGCTTCGTTGAAGTACACCCACTCCATATCCACTTCGCGTAGTTTGGCATAGTTGGCTTCCATGCTATCCAACACGCCTTGGTACTGCGGCTTGTCCTGGGCCCAGCGACGGAAGTCGGCTTCCTGCCGCTGCTTCTGCGCCACGCCGTGCAGGCGGTCGATGCCGAGGCTCTCACCCTGCCATTTCTTCCAGCCGTTGGCTATGCTGGCCACGCGGCTGGCGTATTTCAGGCGCTGGCCGGCGCTCTGGCGCATGGCGGCGTTGTAGTGGTCGAGGCGTATGGTGCGTAAGGCTATGCGCACGGGGTTCTCCTGGTTGGCGGCCAGATCCACATAGTCGTGCGTCACATAGCGGCGTGTGGTGCCGGGGTAGCCGAAGACAAAGGTGAAGTCGCCCTCCTCCACACCATTGAGGCTTATCTCAAGGTGTTTCAGCGGACGGTAGGGGATGTTGTCGGCGCTGAAGTCGGCAGGCTTGCCGTCCTTGGCGTAGACACGGAACATGCTGAAGTCGCCCGTGTGGCGCGGCCACATCCAGTTGTCGGTGTCGCCGCCAAACTTGCCGATGTTGCTCGGCGGTGCCCCCACCAGGCGCACGTCGGTAAACACCTCGTTGACGTACATGAAATACTGGTTGCCATAGTAGAACGGCTTGATGACATACTTGTAGTGCGTGCCCTCCACAGCCTTGTCGCCCACGGCCTTGATGTTGTCCTTGATGATGCGCTGGCGTTCCTGCTCGGGCATGTTGTCGCCGACACCCGCCAGCACCTGCTCCGTCACATCTTCCATCCGCACCAGACGCGTCACCGTCAAGCCCGGGCAGGGTATCTCCTGGTCGCGGCTCATGGCCCAGAAGCCATTGGTCAGGTAGTCGTGCTCCACGGTGCTGTGCTGCACGATGAAGCTGTAGCCACAGTGGTGGTTGGTCAACACCAGCCCCTCGTCGCTCACAAACTCGCCTGTGCAGCCGCTCCCGAAAAGCAGTATGGCGTCCTTGAGCGAAGCATGGTTGATGTCATAGATGTCGCTGGCCGAGATGTGCATGCCCGCTTTCTGCATGGCGGCCTCGTTGCGCTGCAGCAGCATGGGAATCCACATGCCCTCGTCGGCGCGGCAGAGCGTCGGCAGGGCCATCAGCAGAGCAGTGATAACTGCAAGTGTCTTTTTCATGTTATGTCTGTTTTTTCGTTGTTTTTCAGTATTCGTATATGATGCGGCCGTCGGCCATGCGGGCTTCCACCCCGTAGACGGCCTGTATGTTCTCCGGCGTAAGTCCTCCCGCCACGGGGCCGTGGTAGACGTAACGGCTGTCGTGCAGCAACAGCAAATCGTCGCAGAAGCGCAGCGACAGGTTCAGGTCGTGCAACACTATCAAGACCGTCTTCCCGCTGGCATCGCGCAACAAGCGCATCACCTCTATCTGGTGTGCGATGTCGAGGTTGGAGACCGGCTCGTCCATCAGCAGCACGGGAGTCTGCTGTGCCAGCGCACGCGCTATCATCACACGCTGCAGCTCGCCGCCGCTCATCTGGGCCGGCTTGGCCAGCCGCAGGTGCCAGGTGCCCGTCTGCTTCATGCAACGCTCCACGATGTCCCAGTCCTCCTGGCTCTCGTTCTGCAGCCGGTGCTGGTAGGGGTTGCGCCCCATGAGCACCGTCTCGAAAGCCGAAAACTCAAAATCGGTCCGCTGATGCTGTCTCACGAAAGCCACCTTCTGCGCCAGCTGGCGGGCGGGATAGTCCTGCACCGCCATGCCGTCAATGAGCACACGTCCCGCGCTGGGTTCCAACAAGCCGTCGACCAGGCGCAACAGCGTCGTCTTGCCGCAGCCGTTGGGACCCATCACGGCAGTGATGCGTCCCTCACCGAACGACAGGTCGAGGTCGTCCAGTATGCGGCGCTCGCCGTAGCTCACCGTGATATGTTGCAGACAAATCATCCCAATTCTTTATCTCCTTGAACTCCTTATACTCCCTGAACTCCTTGAACTCCTTATACTCCCTGAACTCCTTGAACTCCTTATACTCCCTGAACTCCTTGAACTCCTTATACTCCCTGAACTCCTTGAACTCCCTAAATTATAACTCCTTCTTATTCCTGTACAGCAGGTAGATGAACAGCGGCGCACCCACCATCGAGGTGAGCGAACCCACGGGCAGCTCGCTGGGGCGCAGCACATAGCGTGCCAACGTGTCGCACACCAGCACGAACAATGCACCGCACAGCAACGCATAGGGTACCACCTTGCGGTTGTCGGGCCCCGCCACGAGGCGCACCGCATGGGGCACTATCAGGCCCACAAAGCCGATGACACCGCACGAACTCACCGCGAATGCCACCATCAGCGTCGTCGCCACCAGCAGCACCCGCTTCACCTTCTCCACCTCCACGCCCATGCTCCGCGCCGCCTCGCTGCCTGCCAGCAGCAGGTTCAGGTCGCGTCCGTACCACAGCACCACGCCGCAGCCCACGGCCGCCACCGGAGCCATCATCGCCACATCGGTCCACGACGTGCTGCCGAACGACCCCATGGTCCAGAAGATGATGCGGTCCATCTTCTCTTGGTTCAGCACCATCAGGAACGAGATAAGGGCCGAGATGAGCAGCGTCAGGCACACGCCCGTCAGCAGCAGGGTGGTGGTATGCATGCGGTTGCCGATGGAGGCAATGCGGTAGATGAACCACACCGTGGCCAGCGCCACCGCCAGGGCCATGCCGCCCACTCCCCAGAACCAGGCCTCCAGGCCCAGCAGGATAGCCACCGCGGCACCCAGCGAGGCACCGCTCGACACACCCAGCACATACGGGTCGGTCAACGGATTGCGGAACACGCTCTGATAGGCCGCGCCGCAGACACTCAGCACCGCGCCCACCAGCACACTCATCAGCACCCGCGGAAGGCGCAACTGCCAGAAGATGCGCGAGTGCCATATCTCGTCAAACTCTATGTCGGCCGCGCCCAGCAGGCAACTGCCCGCCATGGCCACCGCCAACAACAGCGTCAGGCCCGCCAGCACCCATGGATTGGCCCGGGTGCCATGCTTGACACCTTCCAACCCCTTCATGACAGTATATCTTTCATTGTGTACACTCCGGCTTCCGCTTTCACCAACCACTCGGCCGCCAGCAGCGCACCCTGCGCCAGCCCCTGACGGCTGTGCGCCTCATGGGTCAGCGTCAGCGTGTCTATCTCGCTGTCGTAGACCACCGTGTGCGTCCCCGGCACCTCGCCTTCGCGGTACGACGAAATGGGGATGCTCTCCGCCGGCCGCTGGCCGCTGGCCACTATCTGCTCCTGCAGCGTGATGGCCGTACCGCTCGGGGCGTCGAGTTTGTGGATATGGTGCGTCTCGCTGATGGAAACACTATAGTCGTCGCGACCGCGCATCAGCTGCGCCAGCCGCTCGTTGAGGGCGAACATGATGTTCATGCCGATGCTGAAGTTGGTGGCCGTCAGCAGGCGTCCGCCGCAGGCACGGCACTTGGCCGTCACAGCGTCGTAGCCGGCATACCAGCCCGTGGTGCCGCACACCACCGGCAAGCCCAACTCCAGACAGCGCTCGATATTTCCCACTGCCGTGGCGGGAGTGGTGAACTCTATGGCCACGTCGGGCCGCACTCCACTCTCCACTTTCCACTCTCCGTTCTCCACAGGCCACGGGTCGTCCTTGTCAATCCTGACCGTGACGGCATGGCCGCGACCTATGGCCAGCGCCTCAATGGCATGGCCCATCTTCCCGTATCCTATCAGTGCTATATTCATAGTGTTAGACTGTGTCTGCCATGGACAAACACGATGCAAAGATACGAAAAATTCCGATAACGGTGGTATTTTTTACATTATTCACACTTTTTGCGACTTCGGAAGACCCCCGTCCACCTCCCCTTCCCCTCCGGTTCCCCTCCGCTCGTTCTACGGTCGTTCTACGCTCGTTCTACGCTCGTTCTACGGTTTTTTACCGTTAAACGACCGTAGAAGGAGCGTAGAAGGAGCGTAGAAATACCCTTTAGGATACTGTGGGAGTGGCTGTTGCAAAGGACCAACGTCGGGACCGGGCTCCGAAAAAAAAACGGAGCGGCACATACTTTTTCCCCCGCGTCGCCGTTATCAGCACATACACCAATCCGCAAAACCGCGCATCATGGAACTGAAAGAATCGCTGAAAGATCTGGTTTTCAACAAGAGCGAACTGAAACAGGGCGTCTATGACGCCACTAAGGAGAGCTTCGAGCTCTTCCGCCGCACCACCCGCGAACTGATAGACCTCTTCCGCGAGCAGTGCCGCAAGGAGGGCAAGCAGGTGGCCTTCGAGTTCACCGACCGCGGTGACTTTGAGTTCGAAGTCAAGTTCGCAGGCGACATCCTGCTGTTCATGATGCACACCAACGTCTTCGAGTTTTCGCGCGACCATCAGGTGATGAAGACCCCCTATGTGCGCGAGGATTCCAGCCGCTCCTACTGCGGTGTTATCCACATCTACAACTTCTTGGCCGACAGCTTCGCCTACCAGCGCGACAACGACCTGGGGTATATGATTGGACGAGTGTTCATTAACCGAGAGAAGCACTACTTCATCGAGGGCAAAAGGGAGCTGGGCATGCTCTACACCAATTTCAACACATCCGTTGTAAATCAGGACACTATATTGGGTATAGTGGAATCGGCCATCGAGTACACCACCAATTTTGATCTTTTGACCCCTCCGTACGACGAAGTGAAGCTTGTTTCGGTGGGTGAGATGCGTACCAATTTCGACAAAAAATCGCTGGTGACAGGCAAGCGTCTGGGCTTTCGTTTTCAGGCAGATAGCGAATGACGGGAAGAAGTTTTCAACCGCAGCCGTTGAAAAAAATTTTGCCATGTCGAAAATAGTTAGTAATTTTGCACCCGCTTTCAGCGGAAAGTTGCCCGCTGGAACACGGTAGGCCGCGTTCGTCTAGTAGGCCCAGGACGTGAGATTTTCATTCTCAAAATCGCGGGTTCGAATCCCGCACGCGGTACGAAATAAAACATTAAGAAAAAGAACATTAACAATCTATGGCACACCACAAGTCTGCAAAAAAAAGAATTCGCTCGAGCGAAAAGAGAAGAGTAGAGAATCGTTACTACGCCAAGACCATGCGCAATGCCTTGCGTGACTTCCGCGCCCTGACCGACAAGGCCGCCGCCACCGAGCGCCTGCCCAAGATGGTCTCCATCATCGACAAGTTGGCCAAACGTTCTGTCATCCACAAGAACAAAGCCGCCAACCTCAAGTCGAAGTGCATGCGCCAGGTCAACGCCATGTAAGCGTATCCCTTTCGCAAAAATATCAGCGTTGCTTCTTCACCGAAAGGGGCAATGCTGTTTTTTATTCCACTCCATAACCGAAAAGCTATGAAAAAATCGTTGTTGCCCCTATTGATTGCTGTGGGTCTCTCCGTCACAGGGCAGAACGGCTTCATTGACCAATACGGCAATGTGAAGGGCACTCATGTGCTGGTCAGGACGGCCCCGACGGGATTTTACACCATCAGCTGCTCGCACTCCAACCATGACGTGAGCACTTTCGTCACCGAAATCAACGGCAGCTCCTACCGGTGCAGCACCAGCACCTATGTGGAGGACAACGGGCTGTCGCCTTTCCCCGTAAAGAACAAAGGATATCATATCAGCGACATGCAGCTGGACGACTCCGTGTGCTGGGTGTGCGGCTATGTCTGGCAGGAGACCGGCGAGTGGATTTTCAACGAGCAGGGGCTGGGATACAAGGAGATTCTGCGTAAAGGCTTCATAGGCAGATTCAACGCCGTCAAGGTGGCACAATCCACAAGTGACTTCTTCCAGTATGTGACGGTGGACAGCGTCGCGTCGCTCGACCGCCTGGCACTGACCTCCGGCGGCGCCGTGGCCATCGGCCGGGCCCACGATTCCACCTCACGGGTGGTGGAACTCGCCGAGAGCACCAACAACGGATACACCCTGAAGTGTGCCCGCTCCAACGACCTACAGGAGGTTTTCATGGATGTGGTGCGGGCCGGGGACCGCGTGGTGACGCTGTCACGATACAACAATAATTACGGAATACCCTACAACCATAAATATCGTTTCGGGCTACGCTATGGGGCATTATCCAACTTCATGGGCACATCCTATGGGGTATATCTGTATGACACATACTATTTCTACGTTGACAACAGCACCAGTTTCACCGGTGTCGACCCAATCTTCCTGTCAGCCACCGGCTCGGGCAACGGCGTGACGGTCTCCTATCTGGCCACCGACGGGGATGTGCCGCCCGGCATCAACATCAAGGGGCACTTCGTGATGTATAATGTCACCGGGCAAGGCTCCACCACAACCAACAAGATATTCCACAATGCGGACACCTGCACCTACCGCCGCCTGCGGGACACAGACTGCCCGTCGTCGAATTTCGCCACCCTGCTGCTCGAAGACAGTACGGGGCAAAGCGTGCTGCGTTTTGTCCAACTGACATTCAACTCCGGCAATCCGCAAAGCCAGTATGCCCTCCGGCTGGCGTCACCGCGGCTGGAATCGCTCTGCGGATATATGGGCAACTCCTCCTCGTACAACCTGTCGGTAGCCGGCCGCTATCCCACCGAACAAAGCAAGACCGCCTATCTGCGTGAGAAAGGACTCCCCGGACGGCTGCCCTACTGGAATGGGAACAACTGTGAGGCCATCCTGCCAGGTGTTGTCGCGAACTGCAACGCTAACGGCACCAATCATTACATCTATTTTTTCAAACCTTTAAGCCTGGACTGGCAAACCGACGGTGACTACCTCGAATTCAAGTTGTATTCCTACAGCACAACCCCGACCAGAAAATGCACCGACGTACAATGAAAAACGCCTGCACCATGAAAAAGACGATTCTCCTGCTGTTGCTGCTGGCACCGCTCTGCCTCCTCCCTGCACAGAACCCGACCGACACCATCCATGGACAGGCCGCGGACCTGCACTACAGCGACTGGTACCAGCGTTGCCACAATTTCCTCTACTGCCCACCGTGGGATTACCCCTATCGTAACTTCTTCGGGTGGCGCAGCATCATCGGCGTCGGCGACTCGAACGGCATCGTCGTGAACGAAGAGTACACCTCGCGGCGGCTGCCTATACGGGGCATCGCGGCCATGGTGGCACGCCGTCCCGAAGACGTGGTTCCGTACGGGACAATGCTCAGCACCAGCCTCTCGCGGGTGACCGAAGAACTTTCCATCTACCAGGGCGACAGCCGGGCTCCGCACCAGATGACCCTCCTGGCCTCCGCCAAGATGCCCGAAGATGCTTCGCGCCTGATGATACTGCCGCAATGCGAACAGACCATGCACAACGGCGACAGCACCAAATTCCTCTACTGCCACACCCACGAAGCCATCTTCGACCGGCCGGTGGTGGTGGACTCCTCCTTCTATGTCGGCGGCACCTGCCGCAACAACGGGAAAGACTCGAACAATCACTACCACCACCGCGTCACCCTCTATGTCTGCCTCATCGAAGCAGTGACCGACCAATGCGACTCGTGCCACACCACGTTTCTCCACTACTACAACACCGCCCCCGACAGCCTGGATTGGGTCTCCTACTATTCCCGCTATCATGATATGTACTATAACAGAATGCACATAGGGCCTTTCCTTGCCATTGTGGACACGGGCGACTACACCCTCACCGGCATGAGCGACAACGAAGCGCTGGGCTCGGTGACAGGCGGCGGAACCTACCGCACGATGACACAGGTCGCCGTGGAGGCCGTCCCCGTTGCCGACGCGCGTTTCTCGCACTGGACCGACTTGTCCGACCCCAGTCTCGCACAGCAGAACCCGCGTATTGTGGAGCTCTACTACGACAGCACCGTGACGGCACATTTCACCACCGACGAATACCGCTATGTGAACCTATGCGTCAACAATGCCGCATGGGGCAGCGCCACCGGCGGCGGCGAATACCTGCTCGGCGACACCGCCCTGCTGACGGCCACCGCCGAGACGGACTGCCGTTTCCTTGCCTGGTCGGATGGCGTCAGCGACAACCCGCGACGGCTGCCGGTGGACGACGACACCACGCTGACGGCCGTTTTCGCACCCGTCGAACCGGAGCCGCACGAGAACATTTACCCATCCGGCCCTGCCTCCGTCATTGGGCTGACTGTGGCGCCCAACCCCACGCACGACAGACTGTCCGTCAGCGTGGCCGACGAGGGGGACTACCGCGTGGCAGTCTTCACCATGTCGGGACATGAGGTGCTCCGCACTGCCTTTGCTGGCAGTACCCTGCTGCTGGACACCCGCAGCCTCGCACAGGGCGCCTACATCCTCGTCGTGAGTTCCAGTCACGGACAGGGCACCGCACGGTTTATCAAACAATAAGATCACACCATGGGAGACAAACGACACCTCATGCAAGGCATCATGCTCTTCGCCGCCGGCCTGCTGGCACAGTTCCAGGCAACGGCGCAGCCGCAGTATAGCCATCTGGACACCATCGTCGGCCGGTGCGAGCGCTACCTCTACCCCGAGTGGTACGACGAATGCCCTTCCTACCAGCAGGACACCAACGGATTCATGGGTATGCTCTTCAACGCTCACGGACACCATTGGGCTTTCATTGGAGAAACCAACCCGCGTTTCGTCGCCAAAGAATACCATGTCAGCGGGCCGATACAGGTGGAAGGGCTGGTGGCTATGGTGGCATTAAGGGACACCTTGTCGGAAAACTACCCGCGTTCTGCAGGTGTGCCCCTCTGCTTTTCGCAGGAGCGCGCACCGGAGATGATGATTCTCTGCCAGGGCGGTGCTCAGCGCCCCTTTCCGTGGGGCATACTCGGCGAAAGCCATCTGATGCTGCCGCTGGACTCTGTGCGCTGGGACACCGCCACCCCGTATCTCATGCAGCTGCCCCTCAGCGTCAACGCCGACCCCGACGACACCCTGCAGTCGGTATGGTGCTATGCCTACGAAGCCTATTTCCCGCAACCGGTCACCGTGGACAGCGTCTTCTATGTCCTGGGCACCTTCCGCAGCAGTTCCACGGAAGTATACGACCATCCCGTATACGGACCGACATACGTCTATACCAACTACCCCACAGCCTATGTCGCCGTGGTGGACCACCGGTCGGAATACTGCGCACGCTGCACCACAGACGCCGTTATCTATGACGGCTATCTTTTCTTCGACGAAGGGTTCAACTACGGCACCACAAGCAGCGCCATGCAACGGCGAAAGCAATCGGGGCTCTTCCTCCTCATCGGAAGAAGGGCGGAAGAGGAGTGACAAAAGAAAATCATTCAAACGGGAGAAAAAAAAAAAGTGCGAATGATTTTTTTTGTATCTTTGCCATTCAATAATTATCTGTAATAACACTATAAAGTATAGATTATGAGTCAAATTATAGGTATCAAGGGCCGCCAGATCCTCGACAGTCGCGGCAATCCTACAGTTGAAGTCGACGTTTATACCGACCAGGGCGCCATCGGACGCGCCGCCGTTCCGAGCGGTGCCTCGACGGGCGTGCACGAAGCCTGCGAGCTGCGCGATGGCGACAAGAGCATCTTCCTCGGCAAGAGCGTACTCCAGGCCGTCAACAATGTCAACACCGTCCTCAACGACGAGCTGCAGGGCATGTTCGTCAGCGAACAGAAGGCTATCGACGACAAGATGATTGAGCTCGACGGCACGGAGAACAAGAGCCGTCTGGGTGCCAACGCCATCCTCGGCGTAAGCTTGGCCTGCGCCAAGGCCGCAGCCCAGGAGACCGGCCAGGAGCTCTACCGCTATCTGGGCGGCGTGGGCGGCCACACCCTGCCCATCCCCATGATGAACATCCTTAACGGCGGAAGCCATGCCGACAACAGCATCGACTTCCAGGAGTTCATGATTATGCCCGTGGGTGCCCCCACCTTCAGCGAGGCGCTGCGCATGGGTGCTGAGGTGTTCCACAACCTCAAGACCGTGCTCAAGAGCAAGGGTCTGAGCACCAACGTGGGTGACGAGGGAGGCTTCGCTCCTAACCTGGGCAGCAACGACGAGGCCATCATCTGCATACTGCAAGCCATCGAGAAGGCCGGCTACCGCCCGGGTGAGGACGTCTACATCGCCCTCGATGCCGCTACCTCGGAGTTCTACCTGCCCGAGGAGAACGTCTACCACCTCAAATGGAGCACCGGCGAGAAACTGACGCCTGCCCAGATGAGCGACTTCTGGAAAGACTGGGTGGCCAAGTACCCCATCATCAGCATCGAAGACGGTATGGCCGAAGACGACTGGGACGGCTGGAAGATGCACACCGACGCCATCGGCGACCGCTGCCAGCTGGTGGGCGACGATCTCTTCGTCACCAACGTGGAACGCCTGAAGATGGGCTTGGAGAAGAAGGTAGCCAACAGCATCCTTATCAAGCTCAACCAGATCGGCACCCTGACCGAGACCATCGAAGCTGTGAACCTGGCCATGCGCAATCAGTACACCGCCATCATCAGCCACCGCTCGGGCGAGACCGAAGACACTACCATCGCCGACCTCGTGGTGGCCATGAACGCCGGCCTCATCAAGACCGGCTCGGCCAGCCGCACCGACCGCATCTGCAAATACAACCAGTTGATGCGCATCGAGGAAGGCCTCGGCGACCAGGCCTACTACCTGGGCAAGGACTTCAAGTTCCTGAAATAAGAATAAGATTTCTATTGGGCAAAAAGAAAGGCAGGCAATCGCCTGCCTTTCTTTTTATCCATGGAATATCGCCATGATGTTGCCGGCGAAGAGTTTGACGGCCATGGCCAGGAGGATGACTCCGAAGAATTTGCGCAACACATAGATGATGTCTGCGCCCAGCCAGTGGGTAATCTTTTCGAGATAGCGAAGCACGAAGAAGTCAATCACGATGTTGATGGCCAGGCCAATCATGATGTTCACCGTCTCATATTCGGCATGCAACGAGATAAAAGCCGTGATGGCGCCTGGGCCTGCGATGAGGGGAAAGGCGATGGGCACGATGCTGGCGCCCGACGAGGTGGGTTCGTTCTTGATAATGTCGCGTCCCAGTATCATCTCGGCGGCGAGGATGAACAGCACCACCGAGCCCGCCACAGCGAACGACGGCATGTCGATGCCGAAGAGGTGCAGCAACGCGTCGCCCAAGAAATAGAAGCCTATGAAGAGCAGCAACGCGGCCCCTGTGGCCTGGAACGGCTTTATCTTAGTTCCCTTGTCGCGCATGGAAACGAAGATGGGTATGGAGCCCGTGATGTCGATAATGGCGAACATCACAAGGAAGGTGCTGAGAATCTCTTTGAAGTCTATGATTTGGAACATGAATAGCGATATTTAAGGATTAGTGTCTTCGATGATGTTGAGGTAATTATGGTAGCGCTCCTCGGGAATGATGCCGTCGGCAACCGCCTGCTTGACGGCGCAGCCGGGTTCGTGGCGGTGGGTACAGTTGGCAAAGTGGCAACCGTGCAGCACGGAGCGCATCTCGGGAAAGAAGTGGCTCAGTTCCTGCGGGTTGAAGTCCACCATACCGAACTCCTTGATGCCGGGTGTGTCGATGAGGTAAGTGTTCGGTGAGACAGGGAAAATCTCGGCGAAGGTGGTGGTGTGTTTGCCCTTGAGGCTCCAGTCGGAGAGTTGGCCTACCTTGAGGCCAAGGCCAGGGCAGAGGGCGTTGAGTAGAGCGCTTTTGCCCACCCCGCTGTGGCCGCTGAAGAGCACCGTCTTGCCAGAAATCAGCTCCTTGATGTCGTCAATGCCGGTGCCACAGAGTGCCGAGACTTCCAGCACGGGGTAGCCCACCGACCGATAGAGCGACGAGAGCTCGTCCTGCATGGCACGCAACTCCTCGTCGACCATCAGGTCAATCTTGTTGAAGACGATGCAGGCAGGGATGTGGTAGGCTTCGGCGGTAACCAGCAGGCGGTCGATAAAGCCCGTGGAGGTGCGGGGCAACCCGAGGGTGGCCACGATGCAGAGTAGGTCGATATTGGCTGCAATGACATGGGTCTGCTTCGAGAGTTTGGTAGCGCGGCGCACAATGTAGTTGCGGCGATCTTGCACCTCATGGATGACACCGGTGCCGTCGTCGCCCATCTCGAACATTACGCGGTCGCCTACCGCCACAGGGTTGGTCTGTTTGTTGCCACGCAGGCGGTAGTTGCCGCGCAGGCGACAGTCAACAGCCGTGCCTGTGACCGGTACCACACGATACCAGCTACCTGTGGTTCTTATGACTAGTCCCTCTTGCATTTCGGGCTGCAAAATTACGAAATCTTTTCCATTTGGCAAAAATTGCGTATCTTTGCAGTCTGATGATAGGAAGAAGGTCAATCATTATCCTGCTGTTGCTGACAGCCTTTGTCGGTGCGCAGGGACAACCCTACTGGAACGACCTGGAGGTGTACCGGCTCAACAAGGTGCAGCCACACGACAGGATTGTGCCGGAGGGGCCTTGGCGCAGGTGCCTCAACGGCACGTGGCAGTTTGCCTTCTTCAACTCGCCCTCGCAGGCCACCCTCTCCCCCACCCGTTGGGACAGCATCCACGTGCCTGGCAACATGGAACTGCAAGGTTTCGGCGTGCCTGTGTATGTCAACATGCGCAATGAATTCCCGAGCGACCCTCCCCATGCGCCCGTCAGTTTCAATCCCGTGGGTGTCTATGCCCGCGACTTCACGCTGCCCGCTTCGTGGCAAGGACGTCGCACTATCATCAAGTTCGGTGCTGTCAAGTCGGCCATGTATCTTTACCTGAACGGCCGTGAGGTGGGCTACAGCCAAGACTCGAAGACACCTGCCGAATGGGACATTACACGCTATCTACAACCCGGACGCAACCGCGTGGTGGCAAAGGTCATCCGGTGGTGCGACGGAAGTTACCTCGAGTGTCAGGACATGTGGCGCATGAGCGGCATCACACGTGACGTGGAACTCTACTCTGTGCCTTCCACTTATATTACTGACATCAAGGTCATCGCCGACCTCGACACCAGCGACTGGTCGACAGGTCTGCTTGACGTGATGGTTGACCTCAACCGCGAGGTCAACGAAGGCCGCGTGGAAATCAATTTCGCCGGACACATGGCCATGGGACATCCGTTGAAGAACAAAGACTGGTTTGCCTCGTTCCAAATGAGATGCCGTGACATACAGCCTTGGACTGACAGCACCCCACAACTCTATAATCTTACCATCAGCCTCTACGACGGTGCTGGCCGAGAGACGGAGCGAATCACCAAGCGCATAGGTTTCCGTCATATAGACATCCAAGGTGGCCAACTACGCCTCAATGGCCGTCCCATGGAGATACGCGGAGTCAATAGACACGAACATAGCATGTACGGCGGTCATTATGTCACGCCCGACGAAATGCGCGAAGATATACGTCTGATGAAAGAGATGGGCATCAATGCCGTGCGCACCAGCCACTATCCCAACGACGAGCTGTGGTATGACCTCTGCGACTCAGCAGGCATCTACCTTTGGGACGAAGCCAATGTCGAAAGTCACGCACAGGGCTATGGCGAAGGCTCGCTAGCCAAGAAGAAGGAGTGGCTCAATCCCATTCTGGACCGTATCTTCAACATGTACAAGCGCGACCGCAACCACCCCTGCGTCATCGTCTGGAGCCTCGGCAACGAATGTGGCAACGGTTATTGCATGGAGGAAGCCTACCGTTTCCTCAAAGGCAAGGACAACACACGCCCCGTAGTCTACGAGCGTGCCGAACTGGCATGGAACACCGACATCGTCTGTCTCATGTATCCCTCGGTCAACTTCCTCTCCGAGTACGCCCACAACCCCAAGAACAAGCGCCCGTACATCATGGCCGAATACTGCCACGCCATGGGTAACAGCATGGGGGGACTCAAGGATTACTGGGACACTATCGACAAATACCCCCAACTCCAAGGCGGCTTCATCTGGGACTGGGTCGACCAAGCTTTCATCAAAGACGGATGCTGGGTAGCTGGCGGCGACCTTGGTGAGATCCCCGGCATCAAGGATGACGACGCCTTCTGCGCCAATGGCATCCTCGCTGCCGACCGTACGCTGCATCCTCATGCCTACGAGGTCGAGGCCCTTTACACCCGCGGCAGCAGCAATGTGCCGGCGAACCGCCACTTCCCCCGCTTGACAACAGACCCAGCCGAGCATTGTCACATTGACCGCGACAAGCATCACGTCACCATCAGCGGGCAGAACTTCAGTGTTAGCGTCAGTACCGACGATGGCAGCATCACTTCCTACCGTATCAACGGCCAAGAACTGTTCGCCACGCCGCTACGCTACAACTTCTGGCGTCCGCCCACGGAGAACGACCTCGTCGACCCCCTCGGCGCCCGCGCCTGGCAAGGACTCGACCAACTCAAAACCGAGGTGCTCAGCGTCAGCACCGGCAAGGCCGAGGTGCAGGTGCTCATGCGCCTCACCACCCCCGACGGAGCCTACATACGTCTGAAAGAGATAATAGTGGTCGACGAACAAGGACGCCTGCAACTGAACTACATGGTAGTGCCTGGCGGTCAGTTCCGCACGCTACCTAAACTCGGCATCCAGTTCGGTCTCGACACCTCCTATTCCGCATGCACCTTCTACGGCAACATCCACGAGACCTACCCCGACCGGCGCGAAGCACAGCGCGTGAGCACATGGTACAAGGGGCTCGACGAGCTTAGCGGTCCCCAGTATGTGGTGCCTGAGGAACAAGGTAACCGCGAGGTCTGGTGGGTGCGTTTCAACGGCGATGGCCCCAACTTCACCATTGCCCGCAACGATAATTGGCAAAAACCTCTTAACTTCAGCGTGCGTCGCTGGAGCGACAGCACCCTCACCGCCGCCCGACGCTGGAGCGAGGTAGGCGAACCTGACCCCTTCTACACCGTCAGCATCGACCACCTCGTCGCCCCCCTTGGCACCGCTACCTGTGGTCCTGGAGTGGCCGAGCGCCACACCATCAGCGGTGACAGCAATTTCTGCTACAGTTTCATCATCTTCCCCAGCGACGGAGACCGCCTCTACGCCTTCAGCAATGGCATCCATCCCGACCTGCGCCAGATGCCTTACGACAAGCAGAACACCCTTGCCGTGAAGAGTATCTCCTGCAACGCCACCCCCGCCGAGCAGTATTCCGACGGCTTCCCCACCATGCTTGCCGACGGCCGCCGTGCCGTGCCTGGCGACTACCGCCACGGATGGGCCGGATTCCAATTACCTGACACCGTTGAGTTCACCCTCACCCTTGACCACCACGCCACCCTCGGCCAAATCTCTGTCGGCGCCTGCCACAGCCCCGCCGACTGGGTCGTTAAACCGCAGGACGTGCAGGCCAGTTGGAGTATCGACGGTCGCAGCTGGAGTCCGTGGCAGAGCCTCGACCTGCAGAATCCGCCTGCCGACCTATATGCCGACAGCCGCCGGCTGCTCTATACGCTGACGCCGCGCCGTGCCAAATCCATCGGCTACGTCCGTCTGCGCTTCATCTGCCGACCCACCCTGCCTGTATGGCATCCCTTCGCCGGACAGCCTTCCTGGCTGATGGTCGACGAACTGGGGCTTTTTCAAAAATAGACTTTCCTTTTTTACAGCTTTATCTCAGGCAACTTCGGTGACCCGTCCTTGCAGTGACACTCCTTGCCTCCGGCATACGGACATCTGTCGCAGCCACAACCGCAGCCGCCTTTACCCTTGACCGTACGCACCAGCCACCGCACTGCGAGAAACACCGTCACAGCAAGGATAATGCCTACAAGAACTTTCTGTAACATATAAGCAGGTGAATAGTTATATTAGCAGACTTCCTATCTGGAAGAACAATGTGCTCACCACCCACGCCAAGCCGATGGTGTAGGCCATAGTGAACAATGCCCACTTCCACTTGCCGCTCTCGTTCTTGATGGCCACAATGGTACTCACACACGGCATGTAAAGCAAGATGAACAGCAGCATCGACATGGCCGACAGCGGCGTCATGTTGTTGCGTATCAGTTCACTGATTCGGCTCTCGCCCTCCTCGCTCTCGAAGTCCTCTTCCAACAGTTCCGCCTCGTCACTGCTTGTGGCATAGACCACCGCCATTGTAGAAGCTACCACCTCCTTGGCGCCCACGCCGGCCAGCAGCGACACACTCTGTCGCCAGTCGAAGCCGCAGGGGCGCATGGCGGGCTCTATGGTCTTGCCTATCTTGGCCATGTACGAGTTCTCGGCCTGCACTTGGCGGTCCTCATTGGTGGGATAGTAGCTCAGCGCCCAGACGATGATGCTGGCCCCGAGGATGATGGTACCCATCTTCTTCAGGTATTCCTTGCCTTTCTCCCAGGTGTGGCGCAGCACCGCCTTGGCCGTCGGCATGCGGTAGGGCGGCAGTTCCATGACAAACGGCAGGCTCTCGCCTTTGACGAAGAAGCGGCTGAACAGCTTGGCCATCAGCACCGCCATAATCATGCCCAGCAAGTAGAGTCCCATCAGCACGAAGGCGGCCCACTTGCTGAAGAAAGCGCTCACCAGTATCACATAGACCGGTATGCGGGCCGAGCAGCTCATCATCGGTATCACCAGCATGGTGAGCAGTCTCGACTTGCGGTCCTCAATAGTACGCGTGGCCATGATGGCAGGCACATTGCAGCCGAAGCCCATAATCATCGGGATGAAACTCTTGCCATGCAAACCCATCTTGTGCATCAGTTTGTCCATGATGAAGGCGGCACGCGCCATATAGCCACTGTCCTCCATGAAGGAGATGAAGAGATACAGAATCAGGATGTTGGGAAGAAACACCAGCACCGAGCCCACGCCGGCAATAATGCCGTCGCAGACGAGGCTCTTCAGCGGGCCATCACCCATGGCGCTTCCCACCACATCGCCCAGCCAGCCAAACAGCGCCTCAAGCCAATCCATTGGGTATTGCCCGATGGCAAAGGTGCAGAAGAAGGTGATGAACATCACCACCAGGAACACCGGATAACCCAGCCAGCGGTGGGTTACTATGGCGTCAATCTTGTCGGTCTTGGCATGCAGGGTGCTCTTCTCGTTTTTCTCGTAGCACTCGGCCAATGCGCCGCGCACAAAAGCATACTTGGCATCCGTGATGGCACTCTCGATGTCCTGGTGAGGGTGCGGGTCGTTGGCGTGGGCCTCACGCACATGTTCGGCATCGTCCACCGTGTGGCGGTTGCTCTTCAGGTATTCCTCGGCAATCTCGTCGCGCATCTTCAGCACACTGCCGTCGGGGTCACGCTCGGCGGTGTATTTCTCCAGCTGCTTGTCGTTCTCCAACAGCTTGATGGCCAGAAAACGAGTCGAGAGGCTGTCGCTGAAGCCATGCTCGTAGAGCTCGGTGCGCAGCCTCTTGATGCTGTCCTCCAGCACCTTGCCGTGGTTCACATGAATGTGGCGGGTCACCTCGTCACGCCCCTCGAACACCTCGATAATCTTGTCAAACAACTTGCCTATTCCCTCACCGTTGCGCCCCGTGGTGGGCACGATGGGCATGCCCAGCAGGGTGGAAAGTTGTTCAATGTCAAGCTTGTCGCCGCTGCGTTGCAACTCGTCGTACATATTCAACGCCATCACCATCGTGATGTCCATGTCGATAAGCTGCGAAGTGAGGTAGAGGTTACGCTCTAGGTTACTGCCGTCTACCACGTTGAGGATGATGTCGGGGTTCTTCTCAATGATGTGCTTGCGCACATAGAGCTCCTCGGGCGAATAGGCGCTAAGCGAATAGGTGCCGGGCAGGTCAATCAGGTTGAAGGTGTAGCCGCCGTGCTGGAAGGTACCCACCTTCTCGTCCACCGTCACACCGCTGTAGTTGCCTACCCGCTCGTGGGCGTGGGCTGCAATATTGAAGATGCTGGTCTTGCCGCAGTTAGGGTTGCCGACGAGGGCCACATTGATGATCTTGCTGCGCTCCTCGGCGATATGGTGCATGGCGTCGCACTCGGGCGCGTCAAGGGGCTTGTAGTCATCGTGATGCACAATCTCGCGCTCGGCCTCTTTCTCGCTGACAATCTCCACCTTGCAGGCATCACTGCGACGCAGCGACACCTCGAAGTTCATTATACGATATTTGATGGGGTCCTTCAGCGGCGCGTTCAGCACGGCCTCGACAGTGACCCCCTTGATGAAGCCCATCTCGATGATGCGCTTGCGGAAGGCGCCATGGCCCGCCACACGCACCACCACAGCACGCTCACCTGTCTGTAGTTCAGATAGTAACATGATTCCCTTCAATTAGTTTGCTGTTGCAAAGGTAATCCTTTCTCCCCACACCCGCAATCACCACAATTGGTGATTCTCTCCTCAAAAACGAACACTACTGAAAATCTGCATATTACTGTATCCTGACGGGTGGTAGTATGAGAAAAATTTTGCGGAATAGCGAAAAAGTAGTATTTTTGCATCGGTTACAGAGACCATAGGGGTGCTACAAAGCACTGTGGCTGAGAACATACCCTTAAACTTGATCGGGATAATGCCCGCGTAAGGAAACGAATTATGGTAACACACAACATTAGCTGTGGCCGCTATCGCTTTTTGAAGGCCACCCGCATCAGCCGCCGGCAGATGATAGCCTGCTGTGCGCTCACAATTTCATTATTCACCATTCATCATTCATCATTTGCCCAGGACACTGTGCGCAAGCTCGACGAGGTGATGATACAGGACGTGCGCGTCAGCAACAAGACTCCGCTGACCACGAGCACTGTCTCGCGCGAAGCCCTCGATGAGAGCCGCGCCGCCGTGAGCATCCCCTATCAGTTGGAGACCCAGACTTCGGTGGTGGCCAGTTCGGAGAACGGT
>JAFXXI010000022.1 GCA_017542345.1 Bacteroidales bacterium | reverse complement strand
GATCCATCGGGGCAATCTTTTGCTCGGGTGTTTCGCGATGGGAGCGTTGGTAGGTGAAGCTGGGGCTATTGCTGAGGAATAACCGTTTTACCTCGTCGGGGATGGTGGTGTCGTTCAGCAGTTTGTTCCTGTCTGCCGTGAGGCCGAAGAGGCTGTCGATGGCTGCCCAGCCCTCGTCGCTCTCGGCTTGGAGGAGGGTGACGGGGAGGCGCAGGGTGTCGTTGATTATCTTGTCCTGTACATATGTGACGCGCACGCCGGGGAGCCGCATGTCAGCGAAGTGGCGGTAGACGTCGCTGCACTCGTCGTAGCTCAGCGTGTGCGGCAGGAACTTCCACGCCGCCGCGCCGCCCACAAGGAGCAGTGCAAGAATTGTGATTATGAGCGTGCGGTGTCTCATAGTTTGGCGATGAGGGTTGTCTGTTTGATGGTGTTGATGGTTGCGGCGCGGGCTTGGGCGCTGCTGACATAATGGCCGTCGGGGTCGGGCGAAGCGGCAATGGCCATGACGGCCACCACCGCAGCGGCGCCGATGAGGGTGCGCGTGGCCCGCTGGCGGCGTTCCCGCCGGTGGCACCATTCGGCAAGGCCTTCAGTCATCGCCCGCATCTCGGTTTTATAGTCTTGTTGCATATTGTCTCAGTTTATTCATTATTCGGTTTACGCGCTGATATACAGCGTTGGGTTCTATTTTAAGCCCGGCAGCTATCTCCTCGGCCGAGTAGCCTTCGAGTCGCATACGCATCAGGCGTTGCTCGTCGGGGGTGAGAGCAGAGAAGAGGTCGTCAATCCGCTCGGCGACATCGCTCTCTTCGGTGAAGACAGACTCTGACATCTCTTCGGTGACTGGTTCCAAGTCAGGATGTTTCTTTCGATAGAGGTCGACCAGGACGCTGCGTGTCACCCTCCGCACCCATACTCTCTGCTGCCACTCCGACCGGCCCGTCATGGTGTCGAACTTGAGCCAGAGCATAATCCACACCTCCTGCACCATATCCTCGCAGCGGGGTATGTCGCCACGGGCAAAGTCATAGCAGACACGCCACACCCCCTCCTGGTGCCGCCGCATGAAGGTCTTGTAGTCCTCGTACCGCTGTCTGCCGTGTAGTTCCATCCTACATAATATAAAACGTAAATACGGAGTCAAATCTTACGCACGGGGTGAAATTTTTTCTTCCCTGCCGCTATGGGGTCCCTTCGTATCCCCTTCGTAGTCTCTTCGGTTGTTTAACGGTTTTTTCCGAAGGGAATACATAGGGGATACGAACCGGAGCCGAAGGGGCTCCGGATTAACGATAGTGTTCGGCTATGCGGTCGAGGACGGCGAGGGTCTCCTCTAGCGAGGGCGTGCTGACGAGGGCGAGGCGGTAAGGCTTGAAGTTGTAGAGGCCCTTGAAGTAGGCGCCGTAGTGTTTGCGCATCTCGAAGATGGCGGTGCGCTCACCCTTGAAGTCTATGGCCATCTGCAGGTGGCGGCGGCAGACCTCGACGCGCTCGGCGACGGAGATCTCCCGCTCGGACTCTCCGCGGAAGGCGCGCTGGCACTGTTCGAAGATCCAGGGATTGCCGATGGCGCCGCGTCCGATGAGGATGCCGTCGACGCCGTAACGCCGCTTGTACTCCACGGCCTGCGCTGCGGTGACGATGTCGCCGTTGCCGAGGATGGGGATGTGTATGCGGGGGTTGTTCTTCACCTCGCCAATCATCGTCCAGTCGGCGGTGCCGCCATACATCTGGGTCTTGGTGCGTCCGTGGATGCTGAGGGCCGCGATGCCGGTGTCCTGCAGTGCCTCGCAGAAGTCTGTAATCATCATGGAATCATGGCTGTAGCCGATACGGGTCTTCACAGTCACCGGCAGGTGGGCATGACGCACCATGGAGGCGGTGATTCCAAGCATCTTAGGTATATCTTGGAGGATGCCCGAGCCGGCCCCTTTGCCGGCGACCTTGCGCACCGGGCAGCCCCAGTTGATGTCGATGAAGTCGGGATGGGCTTGTTCCACCACTTCGAGGCAGCGCAGCAGCTCCCCTTCGTCGGCGCCGAAGATCTGTATGCCTATGGGGCGCTGGCTGGGGGTGAAGCGCATCTTGCGGAGGCTCTTTTCGGCGTCGCGGTTGAGAGCCTCGGAGGCTATGAACTCGGTGATGAGCAGGTCGGCCCCCATCTCCTTGCAGAGTTGGCGGAAAGGGAGGTCGGTGATGTCGTCCATCGGCGAAAGACCGATGACGTTGTGAAAGTCGAGGAGGCTCATTGCTTGTCGCTGTCGGGGAGGTCGGCATCGCCGCCCCCGTCGCCGTTGTCAGTGGCTTCTGCCTTCTTTTCACCGAGGACGCCCTGCTGGCGCAGCAGCATCCAGTAGACAGCGATGTAGAGCAAGGCGAACATGACGTCACCAAGGCCGACATAGGCGCGTCCGAGGAACAGCAGGGGGATGAGCAGCAGGAGCAGGCGTGCGAGGGTGTAGCAGTGGAATCCAGAAGCGCGCAGGTTCCACATCAAGATGGCGCCCGCGAGTTCGAGGGCGTAGAGCAAGCTGCTCACGGCGAAGTAGGTGCGCGGTACCTCAAGCAACTGCTGCATCATGGTCTGCATCTCGCCCGGGAGCACTTCGGGGTGTGCCGAGTAGTAGGACTGGATGGTGGGCTGCAGCAGCGTCACGAAGAAATAGCTGATGCAGGAGAGGCCGGCGAAGATGAAAGTGATGACCAGTAGGATGTGCAGCAGGGTCTTGTTGTTGTTCATAGTACGGCGTCCATTTGTTGTTGCAGTTTGCGTGCTTCGCGGGCGGCAGCCTCGGCGAAATCGGTGCCAGGGGAGGCATAGATGATGCCGCGCGACGAGTTGACCAGCAAGCCGCAATCATTGTTGAGGCCATAGCGGCACACCTCCTCGAGGCTTCCTCCCTGGGCACCTACGCCGGGCACCAGCAGGAAGCTGCCCGGGACGATGCGGCGCACGTCGGTCAGCATCTCGGCCTTGGTGGCACCCACCACATACATCATGTTGTCTTCTTTGCCCCACTGCTTGGAGGTCTCGAGCACGCGCTGATAGAGCGGGGTGCCGTTCTTGTCCTCGGTGAGTTGGAAGTCGAAGGCGCCCTTGTTGGAGGTCAGTGCCAGCAGGATGACCCATTTGCCCGGGTAGACGGTGAAGGGGGTCACGCTGTCGGCGCCCATGTAGGGAGCCACAGTGATGGCGTCGAAGTTGAAGTCGCCCTGTGGGTCGAGGAAAGCTTTGGCATAGCGCTCGCTGGTGTTGCCAATGTCACCGCGTTTGGCATCGGCGATGGTGAAGACGGGCTTCTGGAGGCTGTGGATATAGTCCATGGTCAGCTTCAGCTGGCGCAGTCCTTCGAGGCCGAGGGCTTCGTAGAAGGCGATGTTGGGCTTGTAGGCCACGCAGAGGTCTATCGTGGCGTCGATGATGGCGCGGTTGAACTGGAAGATGCCGTCCTGGGCGTTGCGCAGGTGTTCGGGCATCTTGGCAGGGTCAGTGTCGAGACCGACGCAGAGGAACGAGCGGCGCTCCTGGATGAGGGAGACTAATTCTTGGCGGGTCATGGGATTGATGGTTTATTCGGTGAGACGGTGGAACTGTTCGGTAAGCTGGGTGGCGGAGACGTTGTTGATGGCTTCGTCGGCCACGATGCGGCCATGGTGGATGATGATGGCGCGGCTGCACATGGCCTCCACCTCCTGCATGATGTGGGTGGAGAGCAGCACGGCCTTGTCCTTGCCGGCATTGCGTATCACGTTGCGTATGAACTCCAGCTGGTTAGGGTCGAGGCCTGTGGTGGGCTCGTCGAGGATGAGCACCTGCGGGTCATGTATCAGTGCCTGTGCCAGGCCGACACGCTGGCGGTAGCCTTTCGACAGTTGCCCGATGCGCTTGTTGGCTTCGGGGGTGAGTCCTGTGAGCTCTATCATCTCGTCGGCGCGTTCGTTGCAGTGCTTCACACCGCTCAGTCCCGCGGCGAAGCGCAGGTATTCGCGGACATACATGTCCAGGTAGAGCGGGTTGTGCTCGGGCAGGTAACCTATGCAGCGCCGCACGGCCAAGGTGTCGTCGTAGATGCTATGGCCGCAGACGGTGGCCTCGCCCTCGGTGGGTGGGATGAAGCAGGTGAGTATCTTCATCAGGGTCGACTTGCCTGCGCCGTTGGGGCCGAGCAGGCCCACTATCTCGCCCCGTCCCACATGGAAGGTGGCGTGGTCCACAGCCCGCTGGTCGCCGTACAGCTTGCTGATGTCTTTGACGTCTATCATTTCCTGTTCTTTTTCTCTATTTGGGCCGCCTGCTCAAGACTGATGCGCTCGCCTTTGTAGATGGCTATGACGAAAGCGTCCTTGAACTTGGTGGTCTTCTTGATGGTGTTGCAGCGCCGTTTGGCTTCCTGCACAGTGGTGTAGTCGCCCGCCGAGTAGACGATGAGGTTTCCGTTGGTGGAGGTGTGGATGTCCTTGATGCCGCCGAGGGCGCGGTCGCCGCCTTTCATCAGGGTGGTGGCGGTGCAGAACTGCACGCGGTAGGAGATGCCGCTGGCGGGAGTCGGTTTCACTGTGTTGTTCTGTTGCTTTGTCGGCTGCACCGGAGTGCCGTTCTCGGCGGGTTCCTTGTAGAGGTAGGGCCAGGCGTCGGAGAATCCGGTGGTGCGTTTCAGGTGTGTGCAGTACTCGCTGGCCTCCTGCATGGTGCTGAAGCGGCCGGTGATATAAGCGAGGATTTTCCCTTTGCGGTAGGTCTGGAAGTCGCTGACCCCTCTCAGTGCAGGGTCACCGACCTTGTAGCGTTTGCCGCTGGATAGGAACTGCACGGTGTAGTATTGCGTAGCCGTGGGGCTTGCGGTGTTGTTGGGTGCCTGCAGCATCTCTTTCTTTTCCACGGGTTTTTCCGCGGGCTTCTCCTCAGGTTTCTCTGCGGGCACGGTCTCGGCCACGGGAGGTGCGATAGGCTCTGCCTTGACCTCCTGCTTGGGTTCCTGTTTAGGCTCTTCCTTGGGGCCGGGCTGCGCTTCCTGTACTGGTAGGGTGGGGGTAGGCGTGGGTTTGGCTTTCGGGGTAGGCGTGGGTTCTGTGGTGGGCTCCGCCGCCGGCTGCTCTGCGGGCTTTGGGGCTTCCTTGACAGGCTCAGGCTCCTTGACAGGCTCCTTCACTGCAGGTTCAGGTTCCTTGACAGGTTCCTTCACAGCAGGCTCAGGTTCCTTGACAGGCTCCTTCACAGCAGGTTCAGGTTCCTTGACAGGTTCCTTCACAGCAGGTTCAGGTTCCTTGACAGGTTCCTTCACAGCAGGTTCAGGTTCCTTGACAGGTTCCTTCACAGCAGGTTCAGGTTCCTTGACAGGTT
>JAFXXI010000021.1 GCA_017542345.1 Bacteroidales bacterium | reverse complement strand
GTTTCATGTCCTTGCAGTGGTGCGGGGTGCGATTGCACGGCTATTCCGTCGGCTCTTTTGGTGGCTATGGAGTTCAGTTGCCTCGTCAAGCTCGCAGGCATACCACACCTCTTCCGCATTCCGTGCCGAAGGCTGCCGAGCTTGCCGAGGCAACGTGAAGTTTGCTCGACGGGCTGACTCGCTGTATTTTATTATCTTTTTAAGGTGCTCGCAGGCATACCACGCAGGCCATGTCTCCTTACGGAGCCAGGCAGAAGCCTCACATCGCCGATGATACTGCACTTGTTTGTTGAAAAGTAGGTCGCCGCCAATTTTTATAAGGGAGTCATGAGAATGGCTCCCTTTTTTTGCAGTTTGACGTGTTGTAATATTTTCGCCTAAACGCCGTTATTAAAAGGAAATAATCAAGTATATGGCAGAGAGGCTTGGAAGAACGGTATTGCGATTCCTGATTTGGTGTTTCTTTTATTGTGCGGTGGCTGTTATCGGTAACATTGTAGGGGATGTCACCAATAGCGACGATGTCATAAGTTGGACGATGCTTTCGGGAGCCATCCTAATGACCGTCGTTTATCTTGGTAAGCGCTATGTCAAGTTGTCGTTTGGCCGCATTGAGAGACGTGTTGTTTTCCCTGCGGTAGGTGTGTCTGTCTTGATTGCCGTCGCTTATGTGTTCGTCTTGGTATCTGTTTTTACTTTATTTGACTTTGAGCATCTTTTCCCGAAAGAAAGTGAATCCTTGGAGGAAACAGGTAAACTCCTATTCCCAGGGATTGCGGGATTGCTCTATGGTTGCATCTTCTGTCCGATATTGGAGGAAATCGGTCTTCGGGGTATTCTTCTTGGCGGTTTACTGAAGTCGCGGTGCCGTCCCTGGCTGGCTATCCTGATTACCGCCATTATTTTCGCGTTGCTTCACGGATTGGGAGTGCATTCCGTCGTATCGTTTGTATTTGCAATTATTGTCGGGTGGCTCTATTGGAGCACAGGCAGCATAATTCCCAGCATGATAGTCCATATCGTCAACAATTCCCTTTCATTCATTGATTTGAGTGATCAAACCGAAGCCGCATGTATGCTTATTCTTGTCGGAAGTCTTTTACTGCTTGCATTTGGCTTCTGGTGGTTCGCGAAAAGGTGTATTCCATTACGGGGTCAGGCAGAAGCCCGCCCTCGCTGATCTTTTTTGTTTTGGGTGGTTATAGAGACGGTGTTGCTTCCGCAAGATTGTGTGATATGGCCCTTTCTAGAACCTGCCACTGGCGCCGCCGCCGCCGAAGGAGCCGCCGCCAAAACCGCCGAAGCCTCCCATACTACTCGACGAGCCGCCACCCCATACACCGCCACCGAAGATGCCTCCGATGGGACCGCCAAAATAGGTTCCACCACCTCCTCCCCGTCCATTATTCCTAAACTGGTCGGGGTGTTTCTTGCAATACCTGACTATCAGGATGATGATGATAGTGAAAATCAACAAAAAGCCTCCCAGAATGAGAAGCGCAGCACGAAGATTATCTTTGCGATACTGGGCATAGCTATATTCTCCTGCCAGCACGGGCAGCATGACGTCCAGCGCTCCGCTGATGGAGCGGAAATAGTCGCCTTCGCCCAGCGGACCAATCATACGGTCGTCAATGATACGTTTGCAAAAGATGTCGGGCAGCGCCCCCTCCACGCCATAGCCGGTAGCAATAGCCACAGCGCCCCAGTTCTCTTCGCTGGTCTTGCTTTTGATGAGGATCACCACACCGTTGTCGAATTTCTCTTGTCCCACGCCCCAGCTTTCGCCGATGCGCTGAGCAGCGGCATCTTCATCGTCGCCCTCAATCGTAGGGGTGATAACCACCACCACTTGGTTCGACGTAGAGTCGTTGAAAGCCACGAGACGCTGTTCTAACTCGGCAACCTGCTGCCCGGAGAGGATGCCGCTATAGTCGTTGACCAAACGCGACGGGCGTGCCGGGAGCCATTCGGCCCACGTCGGCACGCACGCCACGAGGAAAACCAGTATACCGACTAAGCGTTTCACTTGTTGAAGTCAAACTCCACCTTGACGGGCTCATCGCTACCTTCAGGAGCGGTGAAATAGCCCTTCTTCTCGAAACCAGCGATGCTGGCGATGATGTTGTTGGGGAAACGACGCAGGCTGGTGTTGAAGCTCTGCACAGCCTCGTTGAATTTGCCACGCTCCACAGCGATGCGGTTCTCGGTGCCCTCGAGCTGCACCTGTAGGTCGCGGAAGCTCTGTGTGGCGGTCAGTTCCGGGTAGCGCTCCACGGTAACTTTGATGGTGTTAGCCAGTGCGTTGCTCAAGTTGTCCTGCGCCTTCTGGTAGGCCGCTATTTGCTCGGGGGTGAGGGTCGACGGGTCCACCTTGACGTTGTCAATGCCGGCACGCGCCTGGGTCACTTCCGTCAGTGTACCTTTCTCGAAGTCGGCAGCCCCCTGGACGGTAGCCACGAGTTGCGGCACCAAGTCGGCACGACGCTTATAGGCATTTTCCACCTGAGCCCAGGCTTTCTGCACACCTTCATCGGCGGTCACCAAACGGTTGTTTACGCCTATGCCCCACAGCACAATCACTGCCAGCACGGCCACAATTGCAATAATAATTCCAGTTTTTTTCATGATTGAATATGTTTTCAGTTATAAACGTCCAAGGAGTGGATTTAGTATATTGCCAGTAAAAAGGTTCCCAACGCAGTTGTCATTTGATTGGTTTCTCAGCATGTCAATGGACTCTCTTGTAGAGTTTTGGAGAGGTCAGCGCTGGCCATCCGCTTCCCAATCCAAATGCAAAGATACAACCTCTACACTGCGGTCTACGAACAGAATCGCATTTTTTTTTCATTTAATTCAAAAACAGGGGAAGACACACCCAATGTTGCGGTGTTGCAGCGTTGCAGTTCCAAAAAGTGGTATTCCAAAAGTCAAAATAGAATTCTTATATCTATCTATATATATATAAGGCTTGTTTTTTTGCATATACGGTAACAAAAAAGACAACTGCAACGCTGCAACAGCTGCAACACTACTGGGTGCGACTGATTCCTAACCGTGCAATAGTGAGTGCTTTAAAAAAAATGAGAAATTTTTTTTGGATAAATTCGTAGACCGCAATCACATAGTCGTACTTTTGCATCGTGATTCAAGGAGCCGGGAGGCGATGGGTAGCAGCTGAGTAGCACATGAGTAGCAGATGACTTGGGGGTGACATGGAGCGGTATAAAAGTAAGTCGCCGCCAATCTTTTAAAGGGAGTCAATTATGGCTCCTTTTTTTTGTTGTATTGTTCTGTTGTGCAAGTATAGGCTGGGACGAGTTGTATTGCACCGTCACAACGTCTATGACTTAAAAGCAGCACCTGACCGCGCCTACAATTGGCGAGTCATTATGATTTGTGTGTAGCCGTCGTAATTGAAGAGCTGCAGGGTATTATCGTTGATGAAGAAGTTGTAGTCCCCACTTGTGAGATGTAGCTGCCCGTCGGGTGCAGTATACTCGTAGGTGCCGCTCTCCTCCACGTCCTCCTCGTATACCCCGCTATTAGTGCTCTCCCAGTCGATGACAGTGACCTGAGTTTGCGATAGGAATTTCAGTCCACCGCCTTCGTCCTTCTTGTGTAGGTCGTTGTAGTTGTATTTCCAAACCGTGCCAGCCAGACTGCTACTGTTGTTGTCGTTGTTGACGACAGTGTTTGTGTTATTGGCGGTACCATTATCCTTGCTGCAGGAAACAATTGTCACCATAGATGCTGTCAACAGCATCATTAGTGTGATGCAAATTAATTTTTTCATTTTTTTTATCCTTTCATAAGAATTGATATATAACTCTCCGTGATTTCCTTCTGAAATCGACTGCAAAAGTACAACAAATTTGAATGGGAAAAAATATTTTACTGTGGGCTCGCACGGCCCCAGAAATGGATATTTCATAGAGTATGTGTCATGGTTGCTTATCTGCCTATGAATAAGTGAGTTATGTAAATGCATGTTTTTTAGGGATCTGTAGGGTTCCCCTCCGGTCCCCCTCCGGTCCCGGTCCGGTCCCGCTCCGCTCATGACCGGTCGAGATGCGAAGAGGGTGCGGAGGGGGACCGGAGGGGGACCGGAGGGGATGGGTGGCGGGTAGGCTGCTACCGGGCAGACAGTATCTCGTAGACAATGAATTGGCTGTTTCCGCGCCAGGGCAGGGTGCCCATGTAGCGCTTCCAGCGGAGTTCGACGTGCTTGCCCGAGCAGCGCATGAGGCTGTCGGCCAGTTTGTCGTCAGTGACGGAGAATTTGAACTCGTTGCTGTGGAGCCCGTCGGTGGCGGTGCCGGTGGAGCGGAAGCCGCTCTGGATCATCTTGCCTTCGTAGGTCTTGAAGATGACGCCTTCGCGCTGGAAGTAGTTGATGTCGCCAGCGTTGACGCCGGAGCTGTAGACGAAGCAGAAGCGGAAGTAGACGAACGCGGTGAGTGCCAGGACCAGGACAAGCGAGGCGATGGTGATGACTTTTGCTTTGGTGGACATTGCCATAGTGTGTGGATGTTTGTTGGTTTCGGGGTGCAAAAATACACAATTTTTTTCATAGTGTGCAATAAATGTTGCGCGGGGGCGTTATAAGTAAGTCAAAAAAGACAAAAAACAGACCTGAAGAAAACAACAAAACGATGAAGATAATAGGCAAGATAATGGCTTTCGCGGTGGTTGCCGCCATGAGCGTCACGGCGTGGGGCCAGAGCGGACACGATCTGCAGGACGACGAACTGCACGGGGCGGTGAAGCGTGTGGATGCGGTGATGTATGAGGCCCAATATGACGCGGAGGACAACCTGACGAACGGCGACCAGTTGGAGCATCTGGTGACCGAGTACAACGTCAAAGGCCAGCGCCGCCAGCAGCTGTACCTGTCGGTGGCGGAGGACATCATCTTCCGCACGCGCTACAAACACGACGGCTTCGGTTTGACCACCTTGGAGCACATCGTGGACAACCGCGAGAATGTGATTGGCCGCACCTACTACATCTACGACGCTGATCACACGCTGACGGAGACCTATGTGGAGGATGCCGAGCGCCAGATAGAGTGCCGCATGCTGCTGAAGCACGATGCGCAGGGCCGCATCAGCCAGCGCAGCTATAACGACCATGTGAACGATGTGTTCAAGCGCGAGGTGTATGTCTACAACCCTGACGGCACCATCAACAAGGCGGTTGTCTACGACCGCACGAAGCAGAAGGTGCAGGAGAAGCGCTGGGAGTATGACACGCTGGGTTATGCCACGAGCTACACGCTCTATGACTATACCGAGGAGGAACCCGAGCTGTTCATCACGCTCTACGAGCGGGAGTACGACGCCCACGGCAACTGGGTGAAGTGCACGGAGTATGAATTGCTGGGTGACCGCAAGCTCCCGACCTATACGACCGTCAGGACCATCGAGTATTTCTAAATGCATCGAGCGGGATTCGTAAACATCATCGGCAACCCGAATGTGGGTAAGTCGACGCTGATGAACGCGCTGGTGGGTGAGCGGTTGAGCATCATCACCAGCAAGGCACAAACCACACGCAAGCGCGTGATGGGCATTGTGAACGGCCGCATAAGCGAGAGCCTTCAAGCTCGCTTGAATGGCCGAGCGTCAGAGGCTGAAGGCGTAGCCAACGGAGAGGACTTCCAGATCGTATATACCGACACCCCCGGCATCGTCAATCCGCACAACAAGCTGCACGAGCAGATGATGGGCTTTGTGGGCACCGCGCTGCAGGATGCCGACCTCTTTATCCTCGTCACCGAGGTGGGGGAGACGCTGAAGAACCGCCATGTGCTGGACAAGGTCATCATGAGCCCGACACCGGTGCTGGTGGTCATCAACAAGATTGATACATCGGATCAGGAGACCATCCGCCAGAAGATTGACTACTGGCAGGCCACGATACCGCGGGCCACGGTCATTCCCTGCTCGGCCACAGAGGGCTTCAACGTGGATGCCATCTTCGAGCATATCCTGCGCCAGTTGCCGGAGCATCCGGCCTATTTCCCCAAAGACGAACTGACGGACCGCACGATGCGCTTCTTCGTGAGCGAGATAGTGCGTGAGAAGATACTGCTCTACTACCAGAAGGAGATACCTTACAGCTGCGAGGTGGCCGTGGAGAGCTACGAAGAGCGCGACGGCATCGACAACATCTCGTGCCTGATATTTGTGGAGCGCGAGTCGCAGAAGGCCATCCTGATAGGCCATCAGGGCAAGGCTATCAAGAAACTGGGCATCGAGGCGCGCAAGGACATTGAGGAATTCACTGGCAAGCGGTGCTTCCTGAGCTTGCACATCAAGGTGCTCAAAGATTGGCGCAACAGCGAGAAGGCCCTCAAGAGCTTCGGCTATGCGCTGGAAGACTAGTGTTAAGTGAAAGTTGGGATGGAACTGACGATTTTGCTTTGTTTTGGCGGATACACGCTGCTGCTGTTCGGGGTGATGTGGCTCACGGGACGGCGGGGCGCCAGGGGCAACGAGGCGTTCTTCCGCGCGGGGCGTAAATCGCCGTGGCCGGTGGTGGCCTACGGCATGATTGGCGCGTCGTTGAGCGGGGTGACCTTCATGTCGGTGCCGGGCGGAGTGTACAGCGGGCAGTGGACCTATATGCCGCTGGTGCTGGGATATGTGCTGGGATACGCCGCGATAGCGTTGGTGCTGCTACCGCTCTACTATAGGCTCAACCTGACGTCCATATACACCTATCTGGAGCAGCGCTTCGGCGTGGCGAGCGAGAAGACAGGGGCCCTGTTCTTCATCCTGAGCCGCCTGCTGGGGTCGGCCCTGCGGATGTACCTGGTGGTCTTCGTGCTTTACGAGTTTGTGTTCCGCGCCTGGGGCATCCCGTTCTGGGTGCCGGCGGTGGTGTTTATCGCCATCATCCTGCTCTATACCTTTCGCGGAGGCATCAAGACGGTGGTGTGGACAGATATGCTGCAAACCACATTCCTGCTGGTGGCGGCGGCGGCCACAGTGGTGGCCATACTGCACCAGATGGGCATGGGCTTCGGCGAGTTGATGAAGGTGTCGGCCGAGCAGGGCTACACGCGTATGTTCGAGACCGACCCGACGGCGCCCAAGTTCTGGGTGAAGCAGGTGGTGGCGGGAATGTTCATCACCATCACTATGACGGGCCTCGACCAGGACATGATGCAGAAGAACCTGACCTGCAAGAGCCTGCGTGACGCACAGAAGAATGTGATGACCAGCAGCTTGCTGTTCATCGTGGTCAATATACTGTTCCTCAGTTTGGGTGCCGCGCTACTGACCTATGCGTCGGCCACGGGATTTGCCCTGCCGACAGCCGATGGCGTGGTGGTGCCCGACAAGATATTCCCGGCTGTGGCGTTCAGCTTGAGCGGCTTCACGGCGGTGTGCTTCGTGCTGGGTATGGTGGCGGCCGGCTATAGCAGTGCCGACGGCACGTTGACGGCCCTGACCACCACGTTCTGCTATGACTTCCTAGGCTTTTCAAGCAGTAATAGCCAGTCGAGCCCTGCCAGGGAGCTTCGCATCCGGCGGATGGTTCATGTGGCTTTCGCGCTGCTCTACCTGCTTGTCATCATGGCTTTCAGGCCATTCCACAACCAGTCGCTTATCGACACGTTGTTCGATGTGGCTGGATTCACCTACGGGCCGCTGCTGGGCCTCTATGCCTTCGGCCTGTTCACCCGCCGCAAGGTGCGCGACCGCTGGGTGCCGTTGATAGCGGTGGTGTCGCCGGTGGTGTGCTATGTGCTGAAACTCTATTCTCCGCAGTGGTTCGGCTACCGCTTCGGCTTTGAGATACTGCTGCTCAACGGGCTGATTACCTTTGGCCTGCTGTATGCGGCATCGTTGAAAAACGGGAGGAAGGAATGAATTTCTATGTGACGATACTGGGGTCGGGCGCGGCGTTGCCTACGGGGGCGCGGCGTTGCAGTGCGCAGGTGGTGAACATCAACGGCTTCAAGCTGCTGGTGGATTGCGCTGAGGGCACGCAGGACCGCATACGCTACAACCACCTGAGGCTGCAGTCGCTCACCACTATCATCGTCTCGCACCTGCATGGTGACCATTTCTTCGGGCTGCCCGGGTTGCTGAGTACGATGCACCTGTGCGGGCGGACGGAGCCGGTGACCATCGTGGCGCCGAAAGGGGCGCGCGAGGCGACGGAGACCCTCTTCCGGCTGACGGGCAACCACACGGAGTTTCCCATCGACTGGGTTGAGATGGACTTCGCCGAGGGGATGCAGCGCGTGTTTGCCAACAACCGCTGCACGGTCGACGCTTTCCCCATTGTGCATTCGGTGCCTGCCTATGGCTTCCGCATCACCGAGGTGCCGCGGGGAACGAATCGGGCGCGGGTGTATGCCTATTGTTGCGATACGGCCTATACCGAGTCGTTCCTGCCTTATATCGCCGGTGCCGACTTGCTGTGCCTGGAGTGCACCTTTGCCAACGAGCTGGCCGAATTGGCCGAGCAACGGCAGCATCTCACCGCCGGTCAGGCGGGACGGCTGGCTGCCCAGGCGGGAGTGCGGCAGTTGCTGCTGACGCACATCAGCGCCCGTTACAAGGAACCCGAGGTGCTTCTGCATCAGGCTATGGAGGAGTTTGAAAACAGCCTTCTCGCTGCCGACTCGATGCGGGTGGAGATAGGTTACGCGGCAGGTAAGGTGTATGTGCAAGGCGCTGGAAGTGAGAATGAAGAGTGAAATGTGGAAAATAAATTTTGCCATGTGTGCAAAAAGTAGTACTTTTGCACCCGTTTTTAACCCGAGGAGAGATGCCGGAGTGGTCGATCGGGGCGGTCTCGAAAACCGTTGACCAGCTTGCTGGTCCCAGGGTTCGAATCCCTGTCTCTCCGCAAAGAAGATAAGGAGCTGTCAGTTTTGCACTGACGGCTCCTTCTGCTTTTTCTAGGGGTTTGCGTCCAAAATGAAAAAAAGTTGTATCTTTGCACCACTAAACAGGACCGCCTAGAATGGGTAAGGTACTTTATAAGATGCTGGGAACCATTGTGCTGCCTGTGCTGATGACGCTTGTTGCAACGGGCGTCGGAGCAGAGGTGCAGGCGCAGTCGGGGTTGTATGTGCCGTCGACGAAGAGCGTGCGGAACATGCAGCGTGCGTTGACCAATCCCGAGGTGTTCTATCTGCTAATACGCTACGAGGATACCGCCGACACTTACACGGTGGAGGACCTGGACCTGTTTGACTCGGCCTGGCGCATAGCCTTCGACATAGACAACCCGATGTATTACACGATGGACATCAGCGGCTATGGCGGAAGAGACGAGAAGCTGACCAAGACGCGCATGGATGCGGTGTACCGCTATTTCGCGATGCGGTCGGGCGGGAAGTTCCCCGTGCGTGTGGCGCACAACGCCATCCATTGTTCGTGCAACGGCGATACGGTGGAGACGCTGCGCTTCGAGGTGCCGGTAACTACAGCTGTCTACAATACGGCAGAACTGCCCGAGGCGCGCCAGTTGCTGAACAAGAGCATACCGCTGCACAACAGTGTGCTGGTGACCTTCCGCAACGACCCCGACGAGTGCGTAGGGGAAGCCCGCGGATGCTTTGTGCCGGAGGCCGACAGTGTGGTGCGTGGATACTATGCCTCGCTGGTGTTGACCCGCGGCTCGCTATATGCGGTGGGGGGCACGAAAGACACCTGCCCGTCGAACTTGGAGATTGAGATTGAAGACCACCTGGATTACAAGACGGTGGTGGAGCAGTACTGCCTGGTGCCGCACCGCAAGCAGCTGATTGTGCAGGCGGGCTATATCGTGGTGCGAAGCAACTGGGCACGCGGTGTGGACAGCTGCCGTCTGCCGCAGAAAGACAGCATCTATGTACGCATTCCCGCGACCGAGGAACAGGTGGCTGCCAAGCTGAAGTTCTTCGCCAAGGTGAAGGGCTCGAAAGGGGTAGAATACAAGCAGCTGCCGACCCGCAAGGCTGGCACGAAGCTGGAACCCATGCTTCAGGCCCCGATAAATGTGACACAGTTTGACACAATATATATCGGCAAGCGTATTCAGGAGAACGAGCTGAAGAAGTACTTCTATTCCGTCGACGGCCCTACCGAGGCCGCGGCATTCAAGGTGGGCGACGGCTACTGGGTGGCCTACCGCGCGGGCAAGAAAGGCGGATACGAGTTGAAGAAACCGCTGAAGGCGCTGTTCCGTTTCATCCCCGAGCAGGAGGAAGAGTCGCCTGCCGATAAAGCAAAAGATACACCTAATCCGGAAGAAATAATCGATTGACAATGGCATACCTGCAAACTGACGTGACCAAGGTCACGACGCGTGTGTTACAGAACATGAAGCTGCATGGCGAGAAGATAGCCATGCTCACGGCTTACGACTACTCGATGGCCTCGCTGCTGGAGAGCACCAAGATTGACGTCATCCTCGTCGGTGACTCGGCGGCCAACGTAATGCAAGGACACAAGACGACCCTGCCCATCACCCTCGACGAGATGATTGTCTATGCCACTTCGGTGGTGCGCGCCATACACCGCGCCCTGGTGGTGGTGGATATGCCCTTCGGCACCTATCAGGGCAATTCCAAGCAGGCTCTGGCCAGCGCCATCCGCATCATGAAGGAGACAGGTGCCGATGCCATCAAGATGGAGGGCGGCGAGGAGATTCTGGAGAGTGTGCAGCGTATCCTCTCGGCCGGTATTCCGGTGATGGGACATCTGGGCCTCACGCCGCAGAGCATCAATAAGTTCGGCACCTATGCCGTGCGCGCTACCGAGCAGGAAGAGGCCGAGCAGGTGAAGAAAGACGCCCTGCTGCTGCAGGAGACGGGCTGCTTCGCCATCGTGCTGGAGAAGATTCCCGCCAAGCTGGCAGGCGAGGTGACGGCAGAGCTGAAGATACCTACTATCGGCATCGGCGCCGGCTCGCACGTCGACGGGCAGGTACTTGTGCTGCAGGACATGCTGGGCATCACGCAGCAGTTCAAGCCACGCTATCTGCGTACCTACGGCACCTTTGGCGAGGACATCTCCAGCGCCATCCGCCGCTATATCGGCGATGTCAAGAGCGGCGATTTCCCCAACGACAAGGAACAGTATTGATAGATACTATACGAAATAGCCCCGCAACGGATTCCGTTGCGGGGCTTTCCTTTTTGTGTCGATTTATGCTTTGTCAACAGGTTTCTGTGTGGTCTTGGCACTAACCGGCGTAGCGATACTGGCGCGCATATCAGTGTCAGCCTGAATGTTTTTCATGCGATAGTAATCCATGATGCCGAGGTTTCCGCTGCGGAAGGCTTCGGCCATAGCCAGAGGCACTTCGGCTTCGGCCATGATCACCTTGGCGCGGGCTTCCTGAGCCTTGGCTTTCATCTCCTGCTCGCTGGCAACAGCCATAGCGCGGCGCTCCTCAGCCTTGGCCTGGGCGATGTTCTTATCGGCGTTGGCCTGGTCCATCTGCAGCTGGGCGCCGATGTTCTTACCCACGTCGATGTCGGCGATATCGATGGAGAGTATCTCGAAGGCGGTGCCGCTGTCGAGACCCTTGGTGAGCACGAGCTTTGAGATGCTGTCAGGGTTTTCCAATACCTGCTTGTGACTGGTGGCCGAGCCGATGGAGGTGACGATACCCTCGCCGACGCGGGCCAGGATGGTCTCCTCGCCAGCACCGCCCACGAGCTGCTTGATATTGGTGCGCACGGTGACGCGGGCCTTGGCGATAAGCTGGATGCCGTCCTTGGCTACGGCAGCCACAGGGGGCGTGTCGATGACTTTGGGGTTCACCGACGTCTGCACGGCCTTCAGCACGTCGCGACCGGCCAGATCAATGGCGGTGGCAGTCTTGAAGTCGAGGTTCATGTTGGCTTTGTCGGCGCTGATGAGGGCGTTGACGACAGAGGCCACATGGCCTCCGGCCAGATAGTGTGCCTCAAGGTCATTCTGCTTGATGCTCAAGCCGGCCTTCGAGGCGGAAATCATGTTGTTTACGATGACCGTCGGCGGTACCTTGCGGAAGCGCATAAAGATGAGCTGCACCAGCGAGGTGTGCACGCCGGAAATGATGGCCTGGAACCAGATGCCGATGGGCACGAGGTAGAGAAACAGGATGAGGAGGATGACGCAAATGGTCACAATGATGTAAATGGGCATGGCGTATGTGTTTTAATTGGTTATTCGTGGAAACGGTTGTCGCTGCTCTCGACCACGTCGATGCGATAGCCTTCGATGGCCACCACCTCAATCGGTCGGTCAGGGTCGATAAACTTGTTGACGGCGTGCACCTCCATCTGTTGCCCGTCGATGAGGGCTTTGCCAGTGGGGGCGAGGCGCGATATGGTGGTGCCGGTGGAGCCCACCTTGACAGAGGGTTCCAGCTGGTTGACTTTGCTGTCGCTCTCTTCGTTCAGGCTGAAACGACTCCAGGTCTTGCGCTTCATCAGAAGCACCAGTATTAGCACGCAGAGTGCGATGGCGCACAGCAGTACGATGGTTCCTGTGGTGTTGCCGAAGAGGGCATAGGTCTGCCACACGCCGAAAGCGATGAGCAGCGCGCCGAAGATGCCGGCCACGCCGCCGGGCAGCGCCACAATCTCGAGCGTCAACAGCACGACGCCGAGCAGCAGGCAGATGATAAGCAGTGTTGTATTCATAGTCTTATTCTTGTATTTCCGAGGTCAGTTGTTTGTCGAGCAGGGCGGTGTGCATGGGCAACAGCTCGGTGTAGGAACCGTGTTTCACCGTGCATTTTCCGTGGCAGTGCACCAAGATGGCGCATTGCTCGGCCTGCTCCGTGGTGTGGCGGCAGATGTCGACCAGCGCCTTGATGACGTAGTCGAAAGTGTGCACGTCATCGTTCCAAAGCACCAGCGAGCAGCCGCTGTCTTCCAGCACGGCGGCTTCCTCGTCAGCCTGGGGGCTTACATATGGTTTCTCTTTTTCCACTTTCATTCAATTCAGAAGTGCCACTGCCTGTGCGCTGATGCCTTCTTCGCGGCCCTCGAAGCCGAGGTGCTCGGTGGTGGTGGCTTTCACCGACACCTGGTCGAGCCCGATACCGAGGGTATCGGCAATGTTCTGTCGCATCTGCGTGATGTAGGGCGCCAGCTTGGGCCGCTGGGCCGCCACGGTGGCGTCAATGTTGCCCACGCTGTAGCCTTCCTGTTTCAGCAGGTTGCCCACATGTGCCAGCAGTTTCAGGCTGCTGATGCCTTTGTATTGCGGGTCGGTGTCGGGGAAGTGCTTTCCGATGTCGCCCAGCGCGGCGGCGCCCAGCAGGGCGTCGCACACGGCGTGCAGCAGCACGTCGGCGTCGCTGTGGCCTATCAGGCCGTGGCTGTGCGGCACCTGCACTCCGCCCAGCCACAGAGGCAACCCCTCGCCAAGGCGGTGCACGTCATATCCCGTTCCTATTCTCATTTCTCAGGTTTCAGTTCCAGCGTCAGACCGATGCGTATGGTGTTCGCCAGCGGGCTGGTGCTGATTTTGGTGGTGGGGATAAGGTAGGAGAGGTCGAAGGCGATGACGTTGTAGCGTAGCCCGAAGCCCACGGTGGCATACTGGCGTCCGCCTTTGTTGGCGTGCTCGAAGAAGTAGCCGGCGCGTGCCGCGAAGGTCTCGGCATACCAGTATTCGGCGCCCACCGACAGCTGCACCTCCTGCATCTCCTCGCTGAAGCCGCCCGGGGCGTCGGCGAAGCTCTGCAAGGCACCGGCAATCGGGCCGATGTTGTTATACTCTGTCAGGTTGTTGGCGTAGCGGGTGGGGTAGTCCACGCCGTCGCGCGTATAAGGGCGTGTGGGCACCAGCAGCTTGTTGGCGTCGAGCAGCACGCTGATTTTGTTGTAGTCGTCAATGCGGTTCGTATAGCGTCCGCCGATGCGCAGGTTGGCCGGCAGGAACTCGTTCTGGTTGTCGTCGTCCGAGTAGGAGAGTTTGGCGCCGAGGTTCGACATCATGGCGCCGAAAGCGATGTCCTGTCCCTTGGCCACCTCGGTCTGGTAGTACACGCCCAGGTCGGCGGCTATCGAGTTGGCGGCGTGGGTCTCGGTGTGCTCACCGCTGTTGCTCAGGATGGCGCCGTTGGTCAGGTCGCTGCGTATGAAACGGCCGCTGGCACCCAGCGACAAGTGGTCCGTCAGCTGCAGTGCGTAGGTGACGTCGAAGGCAAACTCGTTGGGATGCAGCGTCTGCAGCGTTTGTCCGTCTTCGTCGGTGTTGTCGATGTCGCCCAGCGTGAAGTAGGTGAGGCTGGCCGCCGCCGCCGAGCGCTTGTTGATGCGGTAGTATCCGCTCAAGTAGAACAGGTTCATGTCGCCCACATGCAGGTTGCGCAGCCACGGGGTGTAAGTCAGGCCCACGCCCATGGTGCCGTCGATGAAGGCGAATTTGGCGTTGTTCCAGTGTGCCGAGTAGAGGTCGGGCGTCGAGGCCGCACCGGCGTCGCCCATGCCGCTGCTCACAGCGTCGGGCGCAATCAGCAGTATCGGCATACCCGTCGAGATATAGTTCTTGTTATCTGTGTTCTGTCCGGTCCAGTTGGTGTTGCTGCCGCTTTGGGCGCCTGCCACGGCCGCCAGGGCAACCATCACAGACAATAGGCATAGTCTTTTCATTCTTTTCGTTGTTTCAATTCGTAAATACATTAACGCTGTATCGCTTCTATTATTGTGTCACCGCACAATTACTTTTTGTGTCGACTGGTGTGTCTCGCCGTCCTCGGTGGTCACCATCATGCGCGCCAGGTAGATGCCCGGGGGTGTCTGCGAAAGGTCCCACCGCACCGGCCCCACCATGTAGCTCTCGGCGTGCACCGGCGGCGTCAGGGTGGCCAGCAGCGCTCCCTGCGGCGAGTATATCTGCAGCAGTGCCGATGTGACGGCCGAGGGGTTGTTGGTCTCATAGCGGAAGGTGGCCTGCCCGTGGGCGGGGTTCGGCGCCACCGTCAGCGAGGCGAAATAGGCTGTGTCGGCCCCGTGCACGGTGAAGCGCAGCACGGCGGTGCTCGAGTAGCCCCAGATGTTCCACGCCTTCAGCGTCAGCGCGTGGCATCCCGGGTCGATGCCCGACAGCGGATAGCGCACCACCCCGCGGCGGCTGTCCGCCAGGTCGGCTTCGTAGAAGTCGTTCAGCACTATCAGGCTCCCCGCCTGTCCGTCCAGCGTCACCGTGATGTCGTGTCCCAGCCCCGACCCGAAGGCGTTGATGCCCACGCTGTCCGACAGGTAGGCTATCAGCATCGGGTTGCCGTCGGTCACCCCGCCGTCGCGGAAGTTGGTGTCACCCAGATACAGCCTGATGTCGGGCCGTGTCTCCGCTATCTCGGCCTCCTCGTTCAGTCCTCCGAAGAAGAGGCGTCCGTGGCTGCCTGCCGCGTGGTCGGTGCCGCTCACCGCGTAATGGCTCAGCTTGCCGGCGGCATATTGGTATTGCACGTCTTTGGGCACGCGGAAGGTGTAGCTGAACTGTCCGCCGCTCACCGTCGCCGCGCCCTTGTACAGTATGCTTTTTTGCTGCATGAAGCGCACCTCGGTCCCGGGGTTGTCGTTGGCCAGCGTGTGGCTCTCTGTAGCGCGGTCGAACACTATCGGCCACGCCATGCCGTCGAAGTCGGTCAGCAGCGTCCCGTGGCCATCACGCACCTCGCAGCTCACCGTCACCTCGCTCAACACTGTCGCCGTGTCGTTCTCGTCGGGACGCACCTCACGCCCGTCGATGTGTGTCACCACCACCTGGTTCTCCGGCACGCTCAGCCGCATCCCGGGGTCACCCATCAGTCCGATGCAAGGCGACACCGATGTGCGGTTCTTCGCCAGGCGCAGCGCGTCGCCCACGGTGTTCGCCGTGTCGAGCGCATAGAGTATCACGTCGGTGTTGAACTGCGGGATATGGCTGATGGGCCGCGAGGCGCTGATGATCGCCACCGCGCCGCCCGTCGCCAGCAGGTGGGCCTCGGCGCCGCACTCCTCGCCCGGCAGGTCGTGGTAGCCGTACGAGCAGGTCGAGGTCACGAACAGCGGCAGCCGTCCTTCGTTGGTGTAGCCGCCGATGTCCTCGGGCTCTATGTAGCGCTCTGTGCCGATATAGCGTGTCGAGCCGTGCCCTATGTAGTTGATGAGCAGGCATCCGTAGTTCATTCTCCGTGTCAGCGCAGCCTTCAGTTCGGGGTAGAACGAGCCGATGGCGTCCGACTGCTGGTGGTAGGCGTCGGCATAGAGCCGGTCGATGTTGATGCCCGGATAGCGAGCCCCAATCTCCCGCGCCGTGGCTTCCGAGTCGTGCACAAACGAGGTGTCGCCCGGCTTCGACGGGTCGGCGTCGTCCGACAGCAGCGCCACATAGTTGCGCCAGTCGCCGCTGCCGCTGCCGTCAATCAGGTCGCGCCGCATCATATAGCCCTCCACCTTGTCCACCATGTGCTCGGCCTCGGCCAGGCTCTTCGCCGGCAGGCGTCCTATGCCCACGTCCAGCGTTCCGGCGCCGTTGCCGCCCTCGTCGTCGTCCAGATAGCCCATCATGTCGTCGCTCGCATACGACAGGCCGTCGTCGTCAAACGAGTTGAGGCTCTCGAAGGTCACCAGCGTCGCGGTGCCGTTGCCCATCAGGTCGCGCGGGTCGTAGCTTGCCTTGCCCATCAGCAGCATCCATTGCGGCGGCCGCTCGGGATGGCGCTGCCGCAGGTTGCGCAGGAAACAGCGTATGGCCATCGGGTCGGGTTTGCCCGACGAGAACTCGTTGTACACCTCCTCGTCGGTCACCACCAGCGTCTCCCAGCCGTCCATCACCGCGTGCAGCGCCGCGATGCGCTGGGCCTGCGCCTTGTAGCTCTTCTGCGTCACCACCACATAGTCGGCCGCGCCGCAGCCCGTCAGGTTCTGGCACCCCACCGAGCTGACCCCCGCGGGGCTCTGCCCGTTGGCGAAGACGACGTAGGTCCGTGCCTCCGTCGTGCTGTCGGCCCAGCTGCCGCCGCTCACGGCCATCTCGCGCGCCGTTCCGTCGCGGCGCACCTCCCACACGCGTGTCCCTGTGCCGCCCGTCAGGCGGTATTCGGCTGTGAGCCCCGCGCCTAGGTGCTGGTCGTTGCGCACCGTCAGCTGTCCGCTGCCGTAGGCCAGCGGCACCTTGCCGTTCATCTCTATATAGTCCAGGTATCCCTCCGCCGTGCTCTCGCCCGGGGTGTAGCGCAGCGTGAAGGCCAGGCTCTGGGCCTGGGCCGTGGTGGCCTCCAGCCAGCTGCCGTATACCTGCAGCGGCGTAATCGTGTGCTCGCGGGTCAACCCCGTGGTGGTCAGCGTGAAGCGCCCCGCGGCCGACCCTTTGCTGGCCAGCGCATAGCGCAGCCTGATGTCGCGCGCCTGAGCCGGCAGGGTCAGCGTCACTGTCCGCTCCGTCACCGTCTGGGTGAATTTCTCGCCCATCCACAGCTGGCCGCTCTGGTAGATGTTCACCAGGTCGTTGTTCACCGCCGTCACCGCCGTGTACGAGGTCAGCGCTGTGTCGGCCGTCGGCCGTGCCGCCACGCTCACCCTCACGGGCTCGCGTGCCTCGCGCGTCAGGAAATATTTGTTCGAGGTGGCGTATGTGTGCCGCCGCATCTCCCAGCGTTGGTCGCCGTCGTCCCAGCGCCACACGTCCGTGCCTTCGCCCCAGAACAGCACCTCGTCGTCGCCGTCGAAGCGGCCGTTGCCGTTGGCGTCGTGCACGTCGATGGCGATGGGGCGCAGCCCGTCGCAGGGCGTCTCTTGGTTGCTCGTGCTCAGCTGCTCGCCGCTTCCGCCGTACATCCCGATGCGGGTCACGTCGGCGCCCGACAGCCCCGGCACCTCGCTGGTTGTCAGCCGGTACACCCCCTCGCTCCTGACCGTCACCGCCCACCAGCTGTCCTCCGACAGCACAGACCCCGTCTGCGCTCCCGTCGGGACGGAAAACGACAAGGCCAGTGTGACGGCCGTTGCCGCCACCCCGACGATATGCCTATGGTCTTTTCTTTCCATCGTTCGTTTTCCGCTTACCCAATAACTCCATTTTTCTATATTTATTGTATTATGCACTGCAAAAATTGTGCCACTTACACCTCCGCCCTCATACCTCCCCCTCGGAGTCCTCCCGGGACCCCCACCGCCCCCTCTTCGCAACTCGACCGAAGTCGGTAGGAGGGGGACCGGAGCGGGACCGGAGGGGGACCGGAGGGGAACCGGACAGGACCCTAAAAAACAGCGTTTTGTGAGCGCAGTTGCAATATACTGGTTTACAGTCGTTTGCATTTCCGGTGAAAAAAGTTTGCAAAAGTCATATCTTTTGCATAGTTTTGCAGTTGTATAAAAGAAAGGAAAGTATATGAAAAATCACTACAAATTACTGCTTGTCAGCATGTTTATGCTGCTTAATGGCGGCAGGTGACATCGAATGTATTCTGCGGAGGCGAAAACTTCAAAAAGAATCAAATGGAATAAAAAAAAGTGATATGAAAAAGATAGTTTTATTATTGATAATGGCGATGGCGGCATTGTCTGCCACCACCATGCAGGCACAGCAGTATGACACGCTGCCGTATAATTTGCAGATGCCGCAGTTTCTCACCGAAAACCCGCTGGATTCGATGCATTTCCTTCATGATGGGTCAACGCTACTTATATTACCAAGATTGCAACGTGTGGCCGTCGCGCAGGAAGAAATAGCCAGGAGGGCTGCAATGGACTTTAACAGTGGCGACTATGCACTGGGATTTCATTTCGATTCGGCATTGACAGTAATCGGCGTGGCGTGGGTTGATTGGGTGGCATTTATGCCTCGTCTGGATAGTTTACAAAGAAGATATGATTCAGCGGAGGTCAAACTGTACACTCCAGAAGGCAATGACATGATTCCATTTGCCTCAAAGAGGATTCGTTTCGACACAATGGTCGTCAATCGCGTGTATGCGCCATACAAGGGGTGGGGTCAACCAGATGCCGATTGGTGGGAAGCATATATGGGTTCAATTGGAAATCAAGATACAATACACTGTTACCATCTGATAGAAGTGTATTTTGACAGAGAATACAACGTGACAGATTCGTTCTATATGTCAGTAAAGCATTGGAGCACATATATCCCATTCAACCGGGTGGACAAGGATGACCGTACTTTCGGATGGATGGAGTGGTTTCACAATGGGGCCAACTATGAAACTCTGGGACATCGCTTTCCGGCGCAGAGCTACATGATGAAAAGCAATGCCTCCAGCGCGTGGCAGTATGGGGAGATATACTGCTACCCGCTGCTGTTTCCTATAGTGCGGCGGGAGTGCGACAGCTGCCCGGATGTGCAGGGTTTGCGGTGGAGCCGGCTGGGGAGCGGGACGACGGCGTTTGTGCAGTGGGACGCAGGTGTGAACCACCGCGACTGGCAGTTGAGCTACGGCCCCACTGGGACGCCCGCGGGCGAGGGGACGGTGGTGGACTGCCCTATCGCCCAAAGTGTGCTGTCAGGCATGGCGGCGGGGCACCCATACGACATCTATGTGCGGGCACGGTGCCGCTTTGCGCGCGACGAGTGGACGGGCTGGAGCGGTCCGCTGGAGGTGGGCTTCGGCAGCCCAGGCGAGGGCATCGACGAGGCGGCGGGTCTCCATGCGGAGCTGACGCCGAACCCGGCGACGGGGCGCGTGAGGGTGAGCTGCGGCGAGGCGCTGCGGATGGTGGAGGTGTACGATATGCAGGGGCGGCGCTGCCTGGCGCAGGAGGTGCAGGGAAGCGAGACAGTGCTGGACATCTCAGCACTCGCGGCAGGCCAATACACGGTGCTGCTGCACACGGCCACCGCTACCGCCGCCAAGGCGCTGGTGGTGCAGTAGGAGCAAAATAAATTTGGCTATGTCGCGGATGTTTTGTATTTTTGCATTTTGTTCCATACGATATTAATAGACACGGAAACAATATGAAAAGAGTGGTTTTTACCCTTTTAGCGGTTCTGGCGATGTTGCCGCTGTGTGCCCAACGGGGCGAGAAGGAACTCAACAAGGAGTATGAGGCGGCCATCCGCGAGTATCTGGAGCAGGATGTGGCCGGCCGTCAGCGCACCATGCAGCGCCGTGCACAGCAGATGCTGGTGAACCTGCCCAACGAGTACAAGCTCTACGACGAGAGCTACGTCACCATACGCACCGAGATTGTGGAAGGACTGAAGGAGAACGGTGAGAAGGAACTGAACTATGTCTACGATATCTCGTACAACTGCAAGCATTTGGAGGGCTACACGGACGACTATCCGCTGGGCGCCTTTGCCTGGGAGACCTCGAATTCGTGCCGCGCCATCTGCTCGCTGACCAAGACTTTCGTGGAGGATGTGCTGAACGACATCTTCCGCGCCGGCAAGGCGGTGTCGGTGAAGATATTTTCCTCCACCGACGGCACCGAGCTGTCGCGTGTGATACCCTACAACGGGGAGTATGGCAACTTCCGCTACTGCCCGACGGTGTTCAACGGGGAGCCGCTGCGCATCTCGGTGGATTCGGCCACGGGCATCCAGAACAACTGCCAGCTGGCCTACATCAGGGCGCAGTCGGTGCGCGAGTTCCTGGAAAACAATGTGCGCAATCTGGCGCGGACGCAGAACGACTACAGCTATGTGACCCGCTCGTATGCCGACACGGGTGCCCACTACCGCCGCTCGAGCATCGAGCTGACGGTGCACGACGCTTTCCGCGAGACCATCGAGCTGATGACGGCCGACAAGATGCAGGACGACTATGTGGATGTCAATATACCGCAGGGCACGGGCAACTATGACAACGCCTATGTGCTGATTGTGGCCAACGAGGACTATGACCACAAGTTCCTGCCGGCGGTGCCCTACGCCAGCAACGACGGCGAGGTGATGCAGCGCTACTTTGTGAAGACTCTCGGGGTGCCCGCGCGTCAGGTGAAGGTGCTGCACAATGCCTCGAAGGCGCAGATCAAGGACGAGGGTATCCACTGGCTGACCGACCTCTCGCAGGCCGTGGCCCTGAAGGGCGGTGAGACGCCGACCCCGCAGGCCGATATCTATGTCTACTTTGCCGGCCACGGCTTCACCGACTTCGACGGGGTGACCTATATGGTGCCCAACAACCTTGACGTGAGCGACATCAAGGCGCTGCAGGACAAGAAGTCGAAGGGTTGCTGCAAGCGCAAGAAAAAGGCACAGGTCGACGACTGCCAGGCCTACGACATAGCGCTGAAGCGCGGCGAGGCGGCCCGCTTCGCGAAGCAGTGCATAGCGGTGGACACGCTGTGTGCATGGCTCAAGGGCAAAGACAAACGCAACGCCTATCCGGTGAATCGCCTGACGGTGATCCTCGACGCGAGTTTCGACGGACACCAGCGCAACGGCGGCCTGATGGTACGCAGCGACCGCAAGGTGGAGGCCAATGACGCCAAGAAGAGCAAACGCAAGGCCAACAAGAACAGCGACGCCATCGTGCTGATGGCTGCCAAAGCCGACAAGACAGCCTTCAGCTACGACGCCTATCACCATGGTTTCCTGACCTATTTCCTGCTCAAGGAGGTGAAGGGGATGGCCTCCCAGCTGGACAGCTATAGCTATCAGGATATCTACGAGGCAGTGGACCGCAAGCTGAACAAGGAGTCGGCCCTGCAGGGCAAGTGGCAGGAGCTGTACGGCTATGTCGACGGCAAGCACGCCGGCGACTGGAAGACGCTGAAGCTTGGGAAATAAGAGATAAAGAATGGAAATAGAGAGAGGGCCGGCGCGGATGCGCCGGCCCTCAATGTTTCATATCAGTTGATGGGCTGCACCTGCTGCCGCAGCTGTTCGATGTCGAGCTGCTGGTAGGTGATGCTGGCCGTGTCGGCAAAATGGGCGCGGTTGGTGTTGTAGGTCTCGCGGTCGTAGACAGAGGCTTTTTCGAAGAGGCTGCGTGCGACGAGCATCTTGAGCTGTTCGAAGGTGAGCTTGCCGTCGCGGTAGCGCTGGAGGTCGGCCTCGGAGAGGTACTTGCTGATTTTGTCGAGGGCCTCGCTGCTGAGACGACCTTCATCGTCGAGGCTGCGGGAGAGCTCGGGGAAGTTGACCCACGAGGTGATGGTGGTCTCGAGCAGCTCGATGTTTTTGCGGTTCTTGTCGGTGTAGTAGCCGAGGTAGGCGTGGCAGGGCTCGACGAAGATGACGGGCTTGAGACCTATCTTGCGGAGGATGGAGGCGAAGAAGACGCAGGCGTCGACGCAGTTGGCCTGGCGGGTGTTGTAGACTTCGTCGAAGAAGCGGATATGCTGCACGTTGGCGCGCGGCGAGGGATTGGAGGTGCAGGAGATGGAGGAGTAGGCGATGCCGCGGTTGAGGGCGTAGTACCAGACAGCGAAGACTTGGTCGCGGACGGCCTTGGCGCCACTCTGGTAGCCCGAGAGGCGCGTGACGGCGCCCTGGTCGATGATGTCGGTCAGTATCTGTACGATCTGAGGATGGTCTTCGTTGACATAGGCGGCGAAGAGCCAGCGGAAGTCGGTGGCTTGTTGCTGATAAACGAGGGAGAGTGGACACTCGTTGATGGTGCGGCAGTTGAGGTGGAGGTTCTTCACGTCGACTTCCTCGTCGTTGATGAAGCAGGTGAAGGTGAAGTCGACGGCCTGGGGTTGGCGGATGCGCCGCAGGATGTCGTATTTCCATTTGAGGGAGGGGTGGAAGGTGTAGCTCTGGCCGCGGCGGGGCAGGATTTCCTGGAAGATGGTGACATAGTTGAGGGCGGAGGAGTCGATGACGATGCGCAGCACCGAGTTGTCGGCGGGGGCGGTGAGGGTGACGTCGAAGAGGTCGGGCACCTGGGCGGGGTTGTTGGTGGTGGCGAGGATGAGCGAGGGGTAGAGTTGCGAGTCGAAGAGGGCGTTATAGTTGGTAGTGAAGGAGACATAGCTCGGGTCGAAGAGCTTGTTGGCGGCGCCTTTATGATGGCAGGCGGTAGCGGGCAGCAGATAGAGCGCCAGCAGCGCTATTGCAAGCGGTCGGGATTTTGGGAGACGAATTCGGACCATTGTTTCTTAGCAGGTTTGTGTTTCTGTTTCTTGGGCATGAGCTCGCGGCGCAGGTCGGCCAAGGGGTTGGAGAACTGCATGTGGCAGGTGTAGGCGACGGCGAGGGCGTCGGTGGCGTCGAGGTATTTGGGGCTGTCGCTGAAGCCGAGGATGGAGCGCAGCATGGAGGCTACCTGCTCTTTGGAGGCATTGCCGTTGCCGGTGACGAGCTGCTTGATGACAGAGGGCTCGTACTCGGTGTAGCTGAGGTCGCGGCTCATAGCGGCGGCGATGGCGACTCCCTGGGCGCGGCCCAACTTGAGCATGGACTGCACGTTCTTGCCGAAGAAGGGGGCCTCGATGGCCAGATGGTCGGGATGGAAGGAGTCGATGATGCGCACCGTGGAGTCGAAGATGCGGCGGATGCGCTGGTTGAAGTCGGGCAGCCGCTTGAGGTAGAGCACATCCATGGCAAGGATGTTCAGTTGGCCGCCTTCGGTGTCGAGGAGGCTGTAGCCAAGAATCTGGGTGCCGGGGTCTATGCCGAGGATGAGCATCGCAATCAGGAATTAGGGGTGGGTGTTGAGGGCGCTTCTTCATTGTGGGAGACGGTGAGGGTGAAGCGCCCTTCGATGGAGTGGCGCAGGAGGAAGAGCAGACCTACATAGAGCGCCAGGGCGAGGAGCGCCGAGAGGGCCACGACCCCTTCGGGGAAGCCCGCGACGGAGAAGCCGACGATGACGCCGAGGAGCAGCAGGGCAGGCAGGAGGTAGGCGAACCACACGGCCAACATGCCGCGCGACTGGTCGATATGGACGGTGACGAGGTCGCCCTCGTGGTAGCTCTGCCAGTCGGCGGAAGGCACCTCGACGGTCTTGTTCTTTGACTCGGCAAAGCCGCAGTGGGCATGTGCGCTACAGGTTGCGCAGGCACTTACAGACTCAATCTGCACCTCGACGAAGCCGCGCCGGACGCGCTGCACGATGCCTGGATGGCTGGCGATATTCAGAGGTCTCTCCATGCAATTACTCCTTTACAGTTTCTGACACAGCGACCGCGGCGGTCCATGTTGCTGACGTTGCCCAGATAGACCACTTCGGCGCGACCCCAGGAGAGGGGCGAGGCATACTCGAAGATGAAGGGGACGAAAATGTCGCCGTGGGTGTCGATGTAGCCCCACTGGCCGTCGAAGCGCACGGCGGCAAGGCCTTCGGTGAAATGGAACGCCTCCTCGAAGTAGAAGGGGATGGCAAGGTTGCCGTCGAGGTCGACGTAGCCGAGGCGGCCGTTCTTCTCGACCAGCGCGAGGCTGTCATAGTAGCTGTATTTGAAGCCCTTCATGGAAGTGTATTCATATTCGATGGGGAGGATGATGCGGCCGTTGGTGTCGATGATGCCGTAGCGGTCGTTGAGGCTGACCATGGCGCGACCCATCTGGAAGCCGCCGACATAGTCGTAGATGCAAGGGATGACCTCGTGGCCGCGACCGTCGAGGAAGCCGTATTTGCCGTCGCGACTGACCGAGACACGGCCGTCGGAGAAGTTGCCCACGTTGCGGTAGACGAAGGGGGTGAGGGGCTTCATGCTGTAGTCGAAGAGCGCCCAGCCGTCGCTGTCGCCCGCGAAGAAGTGGCCGTCCTGGTTGAGGGTCAGTTCCTCGTATTTGGTGGTGAGGACTTCGCGGCCGGAGAGGTCAATCATGCCCCAGCGGTCGTAGCGGCGCACGGGGGCATAGCCCTCACAGAAAGGCATTACATTCTCGAAGATGCGGGGGAAGACCTCGTTGCCCATGGTGTCGATGAAGGTGCAGGCGACGGTGAAGCTGTCGAGGTAGACGGCGATGGGTGCCAGCCCTTGGGTGAAACGTCCCGACTGGGGATATTGCAGGGGGATGACGACATTGCCGTGGAGGTCGAGGTATCCGTGGAGCCCTTTGCGGTAGGCTTTGATGCGGCCGTCGGAGGGATACTCAAGGTCTTCGTAGATGCAGGGCACAATCTCGTTGCCGTCGCGGTCGATCATGCCGCAGAGGGTGTCCTCGAGGTAGACCTTGCAGTAGTTGCCGTTGAAGTGGTCGACAAAGGAGTAGCGGTTGGGCGCGATGACGGTGCCGTCGGCGCGGCGGAAGCCGTAGAGACCGTTCTCGGAGGTGGTCTGTATGCCGTCGATAAAGACTATCTCGCATCCACAGGATTCGTCGATGCCGTATTCTATTTCCTGCGCGTTGGTGGGCAATGCAGCGAGCAAGCCGGTCAGGAGGACGGGTAGCAGCAGGTGTTTGAGGTTGTTTTCCATAGGGCGGGGTTATATTCTTTCGACGGCGTCGGTCTCGCACCAGCCGGTGGTGCCGTCGGCAATTCTTATCTTGTACCAGCCGGTGAGTTGCTCCAGGACATGAACCTTGGTGCCTTGGTGCAGGATGAGCTTGTCGGTGCTTTGTTGTTCGGGCGAACTCTTGACGCTGATGGCGGGTTCCATGACGATAGCGTCGCTATGGGCATTGAAGCGGGCAGTGGAGGAGGCTAGAAGGGTGCCGGTGACCAGCAGCAAAAGGATGGCGACGATACCAAAAGCCAAACTTGCCTTGCGCAGCGGTAGGTTGCGTCCCAGGAAGAAACCTATGGCGGCGACACCGATAAGCGCGAGGATGACGAGGAAGACCACACGCCAGGCGGCAGGACTGATGTGGGTGGTGAGGCTTTGCCACCAGCGTGTGATGAAGAGTTGGGGCAGGGGAGTGATGCGGTCGGCAATCCGGCTGTTGGCGAGCGCCAGGTTCTCCTCGGCGTCACGCATGGAGGGTCGCAGACGGAGAGCCCGCTCGTAGTTGAGGATGGCAGATGCCATCTGGTCGTTGCGGTAGTAGGCGTTGCCGAGGTTGTAGAAGAGTTCCGGCGAGCATTGACCGTCGGCAATTACCTTCTCATAGGTCTCGATGGCGGCAGGATAGTCAGCCTGCCGGTAGTACTCGTCGGCTTGTGCTGCCAGTTCGGTGGCAGTCTGTGCCCGAAGTGCGGTGCCCAAGGTGAGCAGGTGGGCGACGAAGAGGATTGTTATGGTATATAATCTGTTGTGTCTCATTGTCTCGTTTGTCTGATGGTTAGAGTCCGGCTATCATGACCAGTGCTTCGGAGTAGATGCTCTTCTTCTGGGCTTGTGGGTCGCCCGGGGCGAAGCGTGCCAGGTCGACATCCTGGAGCACCTTCATGATGCTCTCCTGCTGGGCCTGCGGCACCTGCTTCTCGGCGAGACACTCGCTGACGGTGTCGCGGTTGAGCTGTGACAGGGGTATGGTGTATTTGTCCGACAGGCAGCCCCAGATGGCACGATAGATTTCCTGGTAGAAGGCATCGGTGTCGTTGCTGTTGAGGTACTGGGCGGCCTTCTTGAGCCGTTTCTGTGCCATGCGGGTGGCGCGGCGCATACGCATCCCGGCGACATCCTGCTCAGCCTTGGCGGCACGGTTGCCGACGATGATGATGACGCCAACGATGATGAAGATGAGCGAGAAGACAATCCAGAACGGCGCACCGGCCTGCTCCTTGTCTTGTATCGGGCGCAGCTTGGTGACAGGGTGAATGTAGTTGATGTCGTTGTTGAGCAGTTGCACATCGTCCTTGCCGCTAACAACGCTGTTGTTGGGGTCGCCACGCTCCACCTTGATATCCTGCGCTGCAACGGTGCGTGTCACATACTGTCCCGTGGTGGGATCGAAGTAGACGAAGCGGAACTCAGGGATGCGGTATTCGCCTTTGGTGCGGGGAATCAGTATCCACTCGAATGTACGTGTCCCACTGATGCCGTTGTCGCTTTTCTGAATATTGTCCATAATCTGCGGGTCGTAGACCTCAAAGACCGACGGGAAAGTGGGCTGCGGTGCATTGATGAGCGTGAGATTGCCTGTGCCGCTGACGGTAAGACGGTAGGTGATGGCTTCGTTGGCACGCACCTTGTCGGTGTTGATGCCGCCCTTCACCTCAAACTTGCCCACGGCGCCGCTGTAGTCCTGGGGCGCGGTCGGCAACGACCGTACGTCGATGCTGATGCGGTTAGTGGATAGCGAGCGTTCCACGGCCTGACGTGTATTGAAGAAGGCGTCGTCGAAGAGGTCCATGATGCTACCGGTGCGTTGCCGCTGCTGCTGTACGATGGCCAGGACGTTGAGGTCGAGCGGGTCGATGGTCAACTTGCCGCTCTGTTGTGCGAAGAGGGCCCCTCGGCGTATTTCCGCCACCTGATAGCGTCGATCGCCTATGGTCTCCTCATATTGCTTGATTTGCTTTCCCTCGCTGAGGTCTTCGGCCCAGAAGCCACGGTTGCCCGGCAGCTTGTCGATGGCAAACTGGCTGATAGGCACCTGAGTGTATATCTTATAGGTAATAATAACCTGTTCGCCCTGATAGGGGTGGGAGTTACTGACCGAGGCACGGGCAAAGAGCGACTTGTCGTCAATCTTCACAGGCTGCTGCGACTGTTGTTGCGGCCGTCCCCAGGGGTCGTATCCACGTTGCTGCTGTTGCTGCTGGCGCTGTTGCTGTTGCGCGGCACTGAGTTTCTCCACCTGTATGGTGAAACTCTGTGACGATATCTTTTTCCCGTTGGCGGTACAGCTGGCGGGGCCGATGGTGAAGGTACCCTCCATGTCGGCCAGTAGAGTGTAGGAGAAGGTGGTGCTCACCGAGTGCGACATCTGTCCGTTGACGAAGCTGGTGCTTGAGGAGGAAGATGTGCTAGGACCTCCCCGCAGGCTGAAGCCTTTGAAGGTTGGGCCTTTGAAGTCGCTGGCTTTCTCGTTGATGATGAAACGCACGGTGAAGTTATCTCCTACATACACCGATTTCGGGGCCTGCACAGTCATCTCCTGCGCCATCGAGAAAAGTGGCGAAAGGAGAAAGACGAGGCATGTCGCTATCAATATACTCAATCTGTTGCTTTTTGTCATATTTCCCATTGTCTCACTTAACTTGTCAATTTACCAGTCCTTGTCGGTGCGGTGGGCTTTGGCGGCCTCCACCTTGCGGGCCTGCTCCTTGAGGGTTTGGCGTTCGTTGTTCTTCACAGCCTCCAGCATCCGCTCGGCATCCTGTCGTTCCCGCTCACCGGCAGAGGGTTGCTTGTCTTTCTGTTGCTTCTGCTGCTTGTCCTGCTGATTCTCCCCGTTCTGTTGCTGCTGGTTTTGCTGTTGCTGTTGGTTCTGCTGTTGCTGGTTTTGTTGCTGTTGCTGGTTTTGCTGTTGTTGCTGGTTTTGCTGTTGTTGCTGATTCTGCTGCTGGTCCTTGTTGTCGCCGCCGTTTTGCTGTTGCTGCTGTTGTTGCTGCTGGGCTTGCTGCAGTAGTTGGCGGGCGTAGGCCAGATTGTAGCGCGTATCCTCGTCCTTGGGCTCCAGTTTCAGCGACTCTTGGTACGACTTCACTGCTTGCTGGAAATACTGCATCCCCTGCTCCTGGTTTTCCAGGCCGGCCTGCACCAAGCTGTTGCCCATGTTGTGCAGGGTGCGGGCGCGGCGGTGCTCGTCGAGGTCCTCCTTTTGTAATGCCTGTGCATAGTGGCGTGCGGCCTCGTCATATTTCTTCTGTCTATAAAGGGCGTTGCCCAGGTTATACTGTCCGCGGAAGTCCGTGGTGTCACTCTCCAGTGCGCGGCGATAGTTCACCTCGGCCTTGTCGTACAGCTTCTTGTTGTAGTCGTGGTTCCCGTCACGCAGCAGGTGTCGGTTGGCCTGCCCCATGACGGCATATCCTGTAGTCAGTATCAGTGCTATGGTCAGTAGTTTCTTCATTGCTCAAACAGTTTCCATTTCCTGTTCCGGCGTTCGTTTATCAGCATCTCGGCCAGCAGGCACAGCAGTCCTGCCACCAGCGGATACTGGTAGCGGCTTTCGTAGGCGCTGAAGACGGCTTCGCCGAACTCCTCTTTCTCCATTCCTTCGATAATCTTGGTGATGTCGCTCAGTCCGCTCCCCGCATTGCTGGCGCGCACATACACGCCGTTTCCGGCCTCAGCTATGTCACGCAGCATCTCTTCGTTCAGGTGGGTCATAATGATGCTTCCGCCGCGTTCGCGCTTGTAGCCGGTACGTTGACCGCGGCTGTTGTATTCCGGTATTGGCGTCCCTTCGGGCAGGCCCATGCCGATGGTGCATACCCGCACGCCCTCTTTCTGTGCGTCGCGCGCGGCCCCCACGGCATCGTCCTCGTGGTTCTCGCCGTCGCTGATCACCACGATGGCACGCCCTTTGTTCTTCACCCATTCGCGGTCGGGGTCGCCATAGCCGAAACTCTGCATGGCTTTCTCGATGGCGTCACCGATGGCGGTGCCCTGCGTGCCTATCATGTCGCAGCTCACCTGGTCGAGGAACAGCTTGGCGGCGCTGTAGTCGTTGGTCAACGGCATCTGTATGTAGCTGGTGCCGGCGAACACCACCAGACTGACGCGGTCGCCCGCCAGGCTGTTCAGCAGGTTGGTCACCGCCCGTTTGCTGCGCTCCAGTCGGTTGGGTTGCAGGTCTTCTGCCATCATGCTGTTCGACACATCCAGGCATATCGCCACGTCGCTGCCGGCGCGTTTGCTTTTCTCTATCTTGGTGCCGAACTGCGGATTGGCCAGCGCCACCACCAGCAGTGCAAAGCCCATCAGCGTGAGGGCCATCTTGACGGCCGGGCGCCAGCCCGACAGATCGGGTATCAGTCGGCCGAACATGCCTCGGTCGGCCCACTGCTCCAGTCGTCTGCGTCGGCGCCACTCGGTCACTCCCCACAGCAGCCCAGCCGCCGCCACAACCGCCAGCAGCCACAGATATTCTATATGTTCAAAATGCAACATCTTTCACTTATCACTTAACACTTACCACTTCAGCCATCCCCATCGCACCAGCACCTCGGCCAGCAGCGCCAGAAAGGCTATCCAGAGCCACAGCCCCTGCTCGTCTTTGGTCTGTGCGTATTGGGTCACGTCTATCTTGCTTTTCTCCATCGCGTCAATCTGGCTGAAAATCTCCTCCAGCGCCTTCTTGTTGGTGGCGCGGAAGTAAAGTCCGTCCTTGGTCGAGGCCGCCATCTTCTGCATCAGCGGCTCGTCGATTTCCACGTCGATATTCTGATAATGTACACGCCCGAACTGATCGCGGAAAGGGTAGGGGGCTTTGCCCAGCGAACCCACGCCGATGGTGTAGAGGCGTATGTCGTACATGGCGGCTATCTCGGCGGCACTCAGCGGGTCCACGCTCCCCTGGTTGTTCACACCGTCGGTCAGCAGTATGATGACTTTGCTTTTGGCCTCGCTGTCCTTGATGCGGTTGATAGCTGTCGCCAGTCCGTCGCCCAGCGCCGTGCCGTCGCGTATGATGCCGCTCTTTAGGCTTCCCAGTTGCTTCTGCAGCACCTGGTGGTCAACCGTCAGCGGCACCTGTGTGAATGCCTCTCCGGCAAACACCACCAGTCCCATACGGTCGCTGTGACGCCCCTCGACGAAGTCCGAGGCCACCTTCTTGGCGGCTTCCAGACGGTTGGGTCGGAAGTCTTCGGCCAGCATACTGCCCGAGATATCCATGGCCATCACGATGTCGATGCCTTCCACCTTCATCTCCTGGCGGCTCAACCGGCTTTGCGGCTGTGCCAGCGCCACCACCCCTGCGGCCACCGCCGTGCAACGCAGTGCGTAGGGCAGCCACCGCAGTCTTGTGCGCAGACTCTTGCCTATACCAGCAAACACCGCGATGTCCGAGTGCTGGACGGCGGCCTCCTGCTTGCGGTAGCGCCAAATCCACCAGGCCGCCAACAGCGGCACCAGGGCCAGCCCCAGGAGCATCCACGGATGTGCAAAGGTGATATTACTCATGTGCGCCCTCCTTCTCTTGTGCTGCCTTCTCTTCGCCCTCTTCGGGCTTCACGGTCTGCCACAGGGTGTTCACAAACTCCACTGCCGCCTTCAGCGATGCCTCGTGCTCGTGCGGCAGCGGCTCGCTCTTGGCAAACTTCACCAGGTCGGCGGTCGTGAAAATGCCTTTCAAAAACCCGACGGCCACAGGACACAGGGAAGTCACTGCCTCCATCGTCTCGTCGCTGGTCATATCGGTGGCGCGGATGCCTGTGGATTCCTCGATGAAGCGGCGCACCGCATCGGTTAGTTCCGTATGGTATTCCTTCACCTGACCCGACTGCCACAACTGGCGCCGACGCAGTTCCTCCAGCGTGTCCAATGCCCGTTCGGCGGGGGTGCGGGTGTCTACAGGTTCGCTCTTGGTGAGCACCTGCTGCACCTCTTTGCGGTGTGTCAGCAGCCACCACACTCCGAAGACCGCCGCTGCCACCCCGAGGGCCAGCAGCACCCAGCGGAATATCTCCCAAAAGGTGTAGGGTATGCGCTGCAGCGGCGCGATGTCGCGCAGCTCGGCGGTGGCACTGTCCACCTCCACGTCGGTCACCACCAGCGGAAGCGAGTCGTTGGGACTCAGCTTCAGCCAGTGCTCGCCGGGCTCGAAGCTCGTTAGCACCGTGTATTGAGTGCGCGACGCCGTGTCGAAGTCTTGCCGCAGCGCCTCGATGCCGTTCTGCGTCAGCATCTCGGTCGACGGGTAGTTCAGCGCGTTGTGTATGCTCAAGGTTGTCTGGTCGCCCAGCGCGATGGTGTCGGCGCTCAGCCTCGCCACCGCCTGTCCCCTTGCTTCGCCCCATGGACCCATCAGGCTCAGCAATCCCAGCAATCCTATGATGATAGTCTTTCTCATTTAACTTCTTCTGGCAAGTAGGTTTCTCAGCGGTTTCACAAAATCCTCGCCCGTGTAGAGCGTGGCCAGGTCGATGCCGTAGCGCTTCAGCGTGGTCTCCGTGCGGTTCCGCTGTTCGGCGGCACGGGCGTCCACGGCGCGGCGCACCTCCGCGCGTCCGGTGTCCACCCACAGCGTCTCGGTGCTCTCGGGGTCGTAGAATTTCACCAGACCCAGGTTCTCCAGCCGCTCCTCGCGGCAGTCCACCAGCCGCAACGCCACGATGTCGTGCTTGCCGGCGGCCAGTTTCAGCGCGTCGGCCCATTCGGGCTGTCCGCCCGCCATGAGGGAACTGTCGTGGGGCGACAGGGGAGTGAGGAAGTCGCTGATCAGGAACGCTGTGCAGCGTTTCTTGATGACATTCTGGAAATAGCCCAGCGCCTGGCCGATATTGGTGCCGTTGCTCTCGGGCTTGAAGGTGATGAGTTCGCGGATGATGCGCAGGATGTGCGACCGCCCTTTCTTCGGCGGGATGAACTTCTCAATCCTGTCGCTGAACAGAATCATTCCCACCTTGTCGTTGTTGGCTATGGCGCTGAATGCCAGCGTTGCTGCTACCTCGGCGGCCAGTTCCTCCTTAAACTGCGAGTGGGTGCCGAAACGGCCGCTGCCGCTCACGTCGACCAGCAGCATCACCGTCAACTCACGCTCTTCCTCGAAGATCTTGACATAGGGGTGCGCCAAGCGCGCCGTGACGTTCCAGTCGATGTTGCGCACGTCGTCACCATACTGGTACTCGCGCACCTCGCTGAACTCCATGCCACGCCCCTTGAAGGCCGAGTGGTATTCGCCGCTGAACATCTGCTGGCTCAACCCACGCGCCTTTATCTCAATCTTGCGTACCTTCTTTAATATCTCTTCGTCCATCGCCTCGTCAACCTATCATCGTATCAACCATTAAGGCACATCCACGCGGTTCAGCACCTCGTTGACAATCTCTTCGCTGGTCACGTTCTCGGCCTCGGCCTCGTAGGTCAGCCCCACGCGGTGGCGCAATACATCCATGGCCACGGCACGCACATCCTCGGGGATGACGTATCCGCGGCGCTTGATGAAGGCGTAGGCCTTCGAGGCAGCCGCCAGGCTGATGCTTCCGCGTGGCGATGCGCCGAAGTTGATCAGCGGCTTTAGGTTGTCCAGCCCGTACTGCTCGGGATAGCGGGTGGCAAACACGATATCGGTGATGTAGTTCTCAATCTTCTCGTCCATATACACCTCGCGCACCACCTCTCTTGCCTTCAGGATATCGGCCGGCTTCAGGATTGGCTGCTGACGGCTGGCTGCAGACAGCTCTCCGTTCACCTGCTGGTGCAGTATCTCGCGTTCCTCGGCGCGTTTGGGATAGCTGATGACCACCTTTAGCATGAAGCGGTCCACCTGTGCCTCGGGCAGGGGATAGGTGCCCTCTTGCTCGATGGGGTTCTGCGTGGCCATCACCAGAAACGGCTCTTCCAGTTTGAAGGTTTGTTCGCCGATGGTCACCTGACGCTCCTGCATGGCCTCCAGCAGGGCACTCTGCACCTTGGCCGGGGCGCGGTTGATTTCGTCGGCCAGGATGAAATGGCTGAATATCGGGCCTTTCTTCACCTGGAACTGCTCGGTCTTCTGACTGTAGATCATTGTGCCGATGAGGTCGGCGGGCAGCAGGTCGGGGGTGAACTGGATGCGGCTGAAACGCGCATCCACGGCTTTGGCCAGCGACGTGATGGCCAGTGTCTTGGCCAGTCCCGGCACGCCCTCCAGCAGCACATGTCCGTTGCTCAGCAGCCCTATCAGCAGGCTCTCCACCATGTGCTTCTGGCCCACGATGCTCTTCCCGAGCTCCATCGTCAGCATGTCGACAAAGGCGCTCTCGCGCCCGATACGTTCGTTAAGTTCCTGTACTGTCGGTTCCATTGCTCTGTCTTGTTGTTTGTTACAGTCTGTTCTTGTTTTTGTCTATATAGCCTTACTAACAAAAAATGTGCCACTTTATTGTCCCTTTAACATTCTTTTTGTTTTCACCCTCCGGCGCTACCCCCGCAACACCTCTTGAAATGTTAAATTTTGTCTTAAAATGCAGTAAATCAAAATATTATATAAATCACTCAAAATCAACCATATAGAGTCTTCCCCTCCGGTCCCCCTCCGGACCCGCTCCGGTCCCCCTCCGCCCCCGGTCCGACGAGGTCCGAAAAAAGGGCGGAGGGGGTGCCTTGGGGATGCCCTCCGGACCCCTCCCGGATCCCCCTTCCGCACCTCCTTGAGAATGAGAGCTGTTGAAAAAAATCGCAAAAAAAGTTGTAGAAAAAAACTATATATATGAAAAAAAGTGTATCTTTGTGCATTAAACGAAAACTGTTGAATTGAAATATCTAATTAATTATTAATATCTTATGAAAAGTAACAAAGTACTTCTCGGCTTGTTTGTAGGCGTCTTGGCTCTGGTTGGAGGTAATGTTCGTGCCACGGAGGACACCAATTTTGTTGAGATGGGTCCTGTCAATGTGGGTGGACATGTCACCAGCCTGATTGTCGACCAGACCGACGCAAGCCACACTACTGTCTATGCCGGCGCAGTCTCCGGTGGTCTCTTTGTACGGTCCGGGAACGACCAGGTGCTCCAGACCCTTTACTCCAGCCGTCACATGAGCGCTTCGCTGGCCGAAAAGAAGGACATCTGGCACTATGTGCCCTATGTTGACAACAATGGTGTCGAGACGGTGCTCCCCATCAACTGCATGGTGCAGCCCTATGGTGGCGATATCTTCATCGGCACGGGTGACGATGTGTTCCAGTACGGAAGCAGCTACAAACCCATGTCGACCAAGGGCCACGGCATCTACCGCTTCAACCCCAGTAACTTTACCTATGAGCGCATCGCGGCCACCAGCCCCACGGTCAATCCCGACTTTGAGGTAGTGCGCGCTCTCGACTATATCCACCGCGACGGCAATCTCTACCTCTTCGCCGTCACCAAGGGCGGTATCTACCGTCTGACCAAGGCTGACAACCAGACTTGGAACGATGCGAGCATCACCAACATCTTCCCCCACGACTCGGTCGACGAGTTTGTGGTGGTGCGTTCGCTCAAGATGGCCTACTTCACTGTGGGTGGTCATCTTTACAAGATTGGCGACGTGACGGCCTCGACAGCCAACTGCGTCGATGTCACCAGCACGAACCCCGCCTTCAGCGAGGCTGTGGCCTTGCGCATCGCCGTGGCTCCCAGCGATCCCTCTTACCTCTATGTCATGGCCATCAACAGCACCGGCCTGATGGAGGGTCTCTACCTGACTCGCGACATGCAGCGTTGGACGCTCCTCAACTCGTCCACCGTCAACCCCTTCTCGCGCAGCCGCGTCAACGGCAAGTTGCACGTCAACGGTGATGGTCGTCGTTGCGGCGCCGTGGCTGTCGACCCCGACAACCCCCAGCGCGTCTTCATCGCCGGCTCCTCGGTCTGGATTGGCCAAAACTATGTCGACGGCTCCTACTATCAGTGGACGAAGGCTTCCTACTGCGAGCAGGAACTGAATTACGGCAACTACATGTCGGGTGTGTTCAGCAGCGCCATGTTCGTGCACTCCGGCATCCACCAGATTGTTGCCGCCTATCCTCCCGACACGGTCCGTACGTTCTACATCGCCACCGACGGCGGTGTCTATAGCACCTCCAACGACTTTGGCTATTTCGAGAATATCAACCGTGGCTTGAACAACGTGCAGGTCAACAGCGTGGCAGTCTGCCCCGACGGTTCGCTGATCAGCGGTGCCAAGAACAATGCCTGCCCCATGATTGAGTCGCGTACCACCCATGACGGCGGCGACGCCGAGGTGGCATGGTACGACAACGGTCGCCACGGCAACCTCAACCACGACGCCAATGTGCTCTGGACCGGCGAGGGTGGCCAGGTGGCTGCCTCGATGTTCCAGCAGTTCTATCCCATGAGCCGCCGCACGATCTTCGTGTCGTCGGCCGATGCACAGTACGGCCGTTCCTATGCCGACTACTTCGACTACACTAACACTCAGACCTGGACCTCGAACAAGAGCTTCTCCAGCAATGAGCTCTTCGCCGGTTCCGATGTGAGTTACATGCACCTCTGGGAGACCGCCGAGGACACCTATTTCAATGACAGCATCTCCAGCGTCATCGATACCCTCGGCTATGTGCTCCGCCTCAACACCCAGACCCAGCGCTACGATACCGTCTGGATGAACAGCTCGCGCTTCCAAATCCAGGCCGGCGACAAGATGAATGTCCTCAACAAGGCTTTTGCCGAATATCCCATCGAGCACACCTTCACCACGCCCCAGCTTGCCACGGGCCGCGTGAAAGTGAAGAGCCCCCTGCAGTCCCGCATGCTCCTCATCGCCACTGACTCGCTCCGCTCCGAACCCGCGAGCGGCAACCGCGGTCCCCTCTGGCGTGTGTGGATTTCCTGGCGTGCCACCGACTTCTCGAAGGTCTGGGCTCGTCAGGCTTCCGATGAGCACTTGAGCGCCCAGCAGCTATGGTCGGGCATCTACACCATCGACACCGCTTCTGTCCGCGACACCACCCAGCGCCACCAGCGTCCCCGTGCCGCCGTCATGAGCGCTGACGGTCGCTTCGCCTTCATCACGGTTCAGGACTTCGCCGAGAACAAGTCTATGATTGTCCGTATCTCGGGCTTCGAGAATGTCGACTTCTCCGCTACCGCTCGTGAGATCTACGGCCAGATGAAGCTTGCCGACAGGCTCGTTACCAAACTCCACGCCGATACCTTCTATGTCAGCGGCACCAACATGTGGCTCCCGCGTCCCGTGAGCTCGCTGACCTATGACACTGCCAACGGCGCGCAGCGCCTCATCCTCACCTTCGAGGACTACAGCGACAGCTATGCCAACGTGGCCGTCATCAACGACGCTCAGTCCGACAGCTGGGCCCTTGAGACCATGGCTATCACCAGCAACCGCTCGCTGCCCGTCTACTGCTCCATGGTTGAGCGCACCACCGGCGACATCTACGTCGGTACCGCCGACGGCGTGTGGATCAAGAACGCTACCGGTTGGGAGAAGTACGGTCACCTCAGCGGTGTTGCCGTTACCTCCATTATCCAGCAGAAAGCCAACCTGCCCACCCGCAAGCATACGGGCCACAACGGCATCAACGTGGTCGACTACCGCTATGCGAAGACCAAATGGCCGAACGCCATCTACTTCGGCACCTATGGCCGCGGCATCTTCATGGATATGACCTATGTCACCGACCGTGTCAACGAGATTTCCAACCCCGACGACTACAACATCGGTATCCCCACCGTTGACGGCAGTGACCTCAACAGCGTCAGCATCTACCCCAACCCCGTTGCGGGTGATGCCCATATCGACATCACCGCCGCCGAGGCCGGCAACGCCCATCTGCGCATCTACGACCTCAACGGCCGCTGCGTGATGGAGAACAACCTTGGCCACATCAACGAGGGCACCCAGACCTATACCTTCAGCACTCAGGGTATGGCCCGCGGCATGTATCTCGTCAACGTCACCATCGGTGGCCGCACTTCCGCCACCAAGATGATGGTTCGTTAATCGGGCACAGAGAATAGAAGAGGTGCCGCCCGAAAGAGCAGCACCTCTTTTTTATACTGAATACATAATATATATTTATATAGCCCTGGACTCAATAGTATCTTTAACCCCATAACTTACATGAATACCAATCTCGTACAGGAACTCCGCTGGCGTGGCATGATACACGACATCATGCCCGGTACCGAGGAGCAACTCAATAAAGAAATGACTACGGCCTATGTGGGCATCGACCCCACGGCCGACTCGCTGCATATCGGCCATCTTGTGAGCATCATGCTCCTCAAGCACCTCCAGATGGCCGGCCACAAGCCCCTCGCCGTCGTGGGCGGTGCCACGGGCATGATTGGCGACCCTTCGTTCAAGGCGCAGGAGCGCAAGCTGCTCACCGTTGAGGAAATCCAGCACAACGTGCAGTGCATCAAACACCAGCTGGAGCGCTTCCTCGACTTCGACAACCCCGTCAACGGGGCCGAGATATGCAACAACTACGACTGGATGAAGGACTACCTCTTCCTGGACTTCATCCGCGACGTGGGTAAGCATATCACTGTCAACTACATGATGACGAAAGACAGCGTGAAAAAGCGCATGGAGACCGGCATCTCGTTCACCGAGTTCAGTTACCAGCTGTTGCAGGGCTACGACTTTCTCACCCTCTACCGCACCAAGGGCTGCAAGCTTCAGATGGGCGGCAGTGACCAGTGGGGCAACATCACCACCGGCACCGAGCTTATCCGCCGTATGGAAGGCGGGGAGGCTTTCGCTCTCACCTGTCCCCTCATCACCAAGACCGACGGTACCAAGTTTGGCAAGACCGAGGGCGGAAACGTGTGGCTCGACCCCGCGAAGACCTCGCCCTACAAGTTCTACCAGTTCTGGCTCAACTGTTCCGACATCGACACAGCCCGCTATATCCGCATCTTCACTCTCCTGTCGAAGGAGGAAATCGAGGCCCTCGAGAAGCAGCACGCCGAAGTTCCCGAGCAGCGCATCCTGCAGAAGGCCCTCGCCAAAGATATCACCATCCGCGTGCACGGCGAAGAGGCCTACAACACCGCTATCGCCGCCAGCGAACTGCTCTTCGGCAAAGCCACTACCGAGCAACTCAACGCCCTCGACCGCGACACGTTGCTCTCCGTCTTCGAGGGTGTGCCGCAATACAGCGTGAGCCGCGCCGCCATCGAGGCGGGTGCCTCGCTGGTCGACTTGGCCGCCGAGGTGGGCATGTTCGCCAGCAAGGGCGAGATACGCCGCGAGCTGAAGCAGAACAGCATCAGCGTCAACAAGCAGAAGGTCGCTGAGGGGTGTACCCTCACACCATCCGACATCCTTGCTGCCGGCTGCATCCTGGTGCAGAAAGGCAAGAAGAACTACTACATCCTCAATGTGGAATAATCATTAAACAATATACCCAATGAAACAGATAGCAAGAAAACTGACGGTGGCCTCAATGGCCGTGCTGGCGCTGACCTTTGTCGGCTGTAAAGGCCAGGGAGAACCCGAAAACGAGGATACTATCGTAGAGGTTGTAGCCCCCGAGCTGCCCGACACTATGACGCTCCAAGTCGGAGATGCGGAATTCGCTCTTTCCAAGGTTGAACCCGGCACCTTTACAATAGGCCCCGTCGCTGGAGATCCCTATATCACCGACGACGAGAAACCTGCCCACAAGGTACAGCTCAACGACCGCTTCTACATTGCCCAGACCGAGGTTACACAGGAACTCTACACGGCCGTTATGGGCAAGAACCCCAGCCACTTCAAAGGCGCCAACCTCCCTGTCGAACAGGTCTCCTATAGCGACGCACTGGAGTTCTGCAAACGCCTTTCGGAGAAGACTGGCCGCACCTTCACTCTTCCCACTGAGGCACAGTGGGAATATGCCGCCCGCGGTGGCCAGAAAGCCCCGGAAACTCCTGAACTCTATGCCGGCAGCAACAATATCGGCGACGTTACCTGGTATGAGGGCAACAGCGGTGGCAAGACCCATCCCGTGGCTTCCAAAGCCCCCAATGCCATCGGCCTCTACGACATGACTGGCAACGTCTTTGAGTGGTGTCTCGACTGGTACGGTTCCTACAAAGGCACCGATGTTGCCGACCCTCAGGGCCCGGACAATGGCAAAGAGCGTGTCCTCCGCGGCGGAAGCTGGCGTGGCGACCCCAAAAACTGCCGTGTTTCCTATCGTTTCAACTACGGCCCCGACCACAACCGCTTCAACCTCGGCTTCCGTGTTGTGATGCTCCCGTAAAAAATAATTGCCGCTATATTGGTTTTTATTTGTATCTTTGCAATCCCGTTTTACCGGAAATATTAACAAATAACATAACGATATGACACAATCCACTATCAAAACACTGCGCGACAGCGCCGCCATGCGTTGGACCGCACTGCTGCTGTTGGCTCTGGCCATGTTCTGCAGCTATGTCTTCATGGACATCCTCTCGCCCATCAAGGACCTTATGCAGGACACCCGCGGCTGGGACAGCGCCTCGTTCGGCCGCATGCAGGGCGCCGAGGTGTTCCTCAACGTCTATGTGTTCTTCCTCATCTTTGCGGGTATCATCCTCGACAAGATGGGCGTGCGCTTCACGGCTGTCCTCTCCGGTGCTGTGATGCTCTTCGGCGGACTTATCAAGTTCTATGCCGTCAGCGACTATTTCACCGGCACCGCCCTCGAGCAGTGGTTTACCAATAATCTCAACTGGAACGGCGAATTGCCCGTCATCGGTGCCATCCTGCCCTTCTGCGCCGGTATGCCCGCCTCGGCAAAGCTGGCTGCTCTGGGCTTTATGTTCTTCGGTTGCGGCTGCGAGATGGCCGGCATCACCGTGAGCCGCGGTATCGTCAAGTGGTTCAAAGGCCGCGAGACAGCTCTGGCTATGGGCTCTGAGATGGCCCTCGCCCGTCTGGGTGTCGCCACCTGCATGATCTTCAGCCCTTACTTCGCCAAGCTCGGTGGTGAAATCCACGTCGACAACGCCGTGAAGTTCGGTGTCGTGCTGCTCTGCATCGCTCTCATCATGTTCATCACCTACTTCTTCATGGACAAGAAACTCGACAGCCAAACCGGCGAGGCCGAGGAGAAGGACGACCCCTTCAAGATCAGCGACCTGGGTAAAATCTTCACCAGCCTTGGTTTCTGGCTCGTGGCTCTGCTCTGCGTGCTCTACTACAGCGCCATCTTCCCCTTCCAGAAGTATGCCGTCAACATGCTGCAGTGCAACCTGACCCTCACTCCCGCCGATCCCAGCACCTTCTGGGGCGGCAGCTCGGTCACCTGGGTGCAGTACATCCTTATGCTTGTCGTGGCCGCTGGTTCTTTCTCCAGCAACTTTATCAAGAATAATAAAGGACTGAAGTTCGGCCTCATGGGTATTGCTGTCATCGCTCTGGTGGTTTACTGCTATATGGGCTACATGCGTGGTACTGCCGAAACTATCTTCGCCGTCTTCCCGCTGCTGGCTGTGGCTATCACCCCCATCCTCGGCAACTATGTCGACCATAAGGGTAAAGCTGCTTCCATGCTGATGCTCGGCTCCCTGCTCCTGGTTGTCTGCCACCTCACCTTCGCCTTTGTGCTGCCTGGTGTTTCCGCCAAGTCTGCCGTCGGCGGTGTCGTTGTGGCCTATGTTACCATCCTCGTGCTCGGCGCCTCCTTCTCGCTGGTGCCTGCCGCCCTGTGGCCCTCGGTGCCCAAACTGGTCGACGAGAAGATCATCGGTTCCGCCTATGCCGCCATCTTCTGGATTCAAAACATCGGCCTCGGCCTGTTCCCCGCCCTCATCGGCATGGTGCTCAACAACACCAACCCCGAAGGCACTGCAGCCCACGAACTCGACTACACCTGGGCGCTGGTTATGCTGGCCGCCCTCGGTATCGCCGCCCTTCTCATCTCGGTCTATCTCAGGGCTGTCGACAAGAAGAAAGGCTACGGTCTGGAGCAGCCCAACATCAAGGCTGAATAATCAAGCGAGTGTATAAAAAAAGAGGGGGTGTTCCTATTGGGACACCCTCTCTCTTTGTTCCTATATAGCTTCTACAATACTTCGTGGATGATTTTCGAGCTGCCCGATGTTTCGCAATCTGCGGTGAAGGCGGCGCCGGTGAAATACAGGCGGCTGCTGCCCGAAATACTGCCCGAGATGCTGCCGTCGCAATGGACGTAGGCTTCGGAAGAGCCGGAGATGGAGCACTTGCATTGGCCGCAGATGAGGGAATAGTGATTCTCGATAATCTTCTCTTCCAGGTCGCTGGAGCCGGAGAGGTCCAAAGTAGCATTTGCAACGGTGCCGTCGATGGTGGCGTCAGACGAACCACTGAGTTTAAGCTTCAGTTCGTTGGCGTCAATGCTGCCGAAGAAGTCAGATGAGCCAGAGCATTTTATCTCAATCGTCTGACCGCTAAGCGTAAATGGGGAGTGGAGTTCGGAGGCGCCGGAGAGGTTGACGCTTGTCATGTTGGGGTTGTAGGGCAGTATCACTTTCGGGTCTCCGGAGTTTGGAACCCATCCTTTGAGGCGGATGTTTAAGGTGTTGCCGCTTTTCTCCAGGCGGACCTTCGACATGATGTTGTCTCCAGCTGTGACAACGGCTTGGGTCACATCGTTGCTGATGGTGACGTCGAAAGCATCTTCAACCACCAGTTCGGTGTAACTGCCGTCGATGTCAAAATTCTGTGTGATGAGGTCGCCCTCCGAGCAGCCGCAGAAGGTTATCAAGGCCAATGCCGATAGGGCAATCAAGTACTTCTTCATGTTGTTTGATAGGTTTTATTTGTTGTTAGTTTGTTTGTTTTTTTCTGGTGCAAAGGTACACACTTTCACTCATTCGGCCAAATTTATTTTGCAAATGCGTGGCTTTGTGGCAACTACTGGGCGTCATCGGGCAGCAACATTGTGCAGCCAAAGGCCTTTTGTCGCTGTTTTAGCTGAGGATGCCGGCGATGCGGTTGAGTGCGTCGAGGAGAATGGTGCGGGGACAGCCGAGGTTGAGACGGAAGCAGCATTGGTAGGCGGCACCCCCGTGCTGAGGCCCGCGACCTTGTGAAGCGAAGGTGGTACCGTCGTTCAGGGCTATTTTCGCTTCGTTGATGAACTTGTCTTTGAGTTGCTCGTGCGTCATGCCGTAGGCGCTGAAATCGAGCCAAGCGAGGTAGGAGGCTTCCGGCAAAACGGCTTTCACCTTAGGCATCCTCGTGCGCAGGAACTCGTCGAGGGCCTGCACGTTGCCTTGCAGGTAGTCGAGCATCTGCCGCAGCCATTCTTCGCCATTGGCGAAGGCGGCTTTGGCTGCGGTGAAGGCGAATATGTTGCCGTTTGCCACCTCGAATGTATTGAGCCAGCCGAAGAAACGCTTGCGCAGGTCGGCGTCGGCGACATAGCACACCGAACTCCCAAGGCCTGCGATGTTGAAGGTCTTGCTGGGGGCCATGAAGGTGAGGCTGTGCCTCTGTGCAGCTTCGCTGACGGTGCTGTAGCTCACATGCTGGTGACCTGGTAGGGTGAGGTCAGCGTGTATCTCGTCGCTGATGACGAGCACGTGGTGCCGCTCGCAGATCTCGGCAATCTTCCGCAGCACTTCCGTGCCCCACACCGTGCCGGCAGGGTTGTGCGGATTGCTCATGATAAAGAGCTTGCAGCCTTCAATCTTGCGCTCAAAGTCGTTGAAGTCAATGGCAAAGCGGCTGTTGGTGATGCGTAGCGGTGAGCATACCAGCTTGCGGCCGCTCTTCTTCGGCAGGTTGAGGAATGGCGGGTAGACGGGTGTCGTTACCAGTATTTTGTCGCCCGGCTCCGTCAGCGCCAACAGGGCATAGGCGATGCCCGCCACGATGCCGGGAATGAAATGGAGGTTGTCTTTGGTGGTGTCGATGCCATAATGCCGCTTCAGCCAGGTAGTCACAGCTTGCCAATAACCCTCGGAGGGCATGGTGTAGCCCAACACCTCATGCTCGCAGCGCTGGCGCAGGGCCTCCATCACGAAGTCGGGCGAGCGGAAGTCCATATCCGCCACCCACATGGGCGTCAGGTCGTCCCGTCCGTACATAGCCTGCAGGGCGTCCCACTTGAAGCAGTCGGTTCCCCGTCGCTCGATGGGTTCATCGAAGTTGTATGTCATATTTCGTTGTGTTTTTCGTTGTGTTGAGTGGGGTTGTCCAGCCGCATGACCTTCACCGGACGGTCGCTGCCGAGTTGCAGGCGACTGCAGTAGTTGATGTCGCCGGTGTCGCGGAATCCGCACTTCTCCATAACCTTGCCGCTGGCGGGGTTTTCTGGAAAGTAGTCGGCCCATAGCGTCCGGAAGCCTTTGTCATTGAAACAATAGTCTATCAACATCCGCAGGGTCTCGGTGCAAAGACCTTGGTTCCAGTAGGGGCGTGCCACCCAGTAGCCGACCTCTGCGTCGTTCTCACCTATATTGATATTGCTCTCGCCGTGAATAAAGTAGCCCATGCATCCGATGGGTTCGCCAGAGGCTTTCAATACCATAGCCCACATGTGGTCGCTATGGAAGACTGTGCGGATAATCTCAAGGCTTTCCTCGACACTCTTGTGTGGCGGCCAACCGGCACGAGGCCCCACCTCGGGGTCGGAGGCGTACTTGAACAGCGTCTCCGCATCTTCGTCGCGCCAAGGGCGCAACAGTATTCTCGCTGTCTCCATCTGTCTATTTGGCCTCGTTCCTATAGAATGTCCACGTGTCGCTGTGGCCGTCACGGTAGGTGAAGCTCCACTGCAGTTTCTCGGCGGTCAGCGTGTCGATGTGGAACAGGTATTCGTAGTCGATGCCGCCGCTGTAGAGGTCGGCAATCTTCTGTGCCAACTCAAGCTCTTGGTCGCCCTCAATCACCTCCATGCGGAAGCCCTCCTTGTCGCCGGCGAAATGGAGCGTGTCGCCCTCCAGATGCCAGCGGCTGGGGCTGATGTAGTTGTACACCCACTTCACCGTGCTGCTGTCGGGCATGGTGACCGTATACACCTGGCGTGCCGAGTCGAGCGCTGTGCCGTCGGCGTAGAAGTCCATCGTGCCTGTCTCGCTCACATCGAAGTGGCTGCCTCTCATGTCGTAGTTGAAGGCGTGCTGGTAGGTGTAGTGGCCTTCCACAGTCGGTGTCTTCGGTTGGTTCCCGCAAGCGCTTGCCACAAGCAGCAGCGCCGCTAGCAGTCCAAAATAACTTGTCTTTTTCATGGTATTTAGTTGTTTATTTTTTTATGCCTAGCACGCACCAGCGGACGACGGGGATGCGGCGGATGAGCTCATAGAGTAGGGGAGATATCGTGAATACGGCGACGGTCAGGATGCAGTACATCGCCATCGGCGGCAGCTGGGTGTAGAACTTCATCATGTAGCCAAAGCTGGCGATGACGAGGTAGTGGACGATATAAAGTCCGAAACTGGAGCGTGTCATGTAGCCGGCAAATGCGTTGGTCTTGTCGAACCTGGCCTTGAACCAACCCATCATGGCGAGGCACATCAGCCAGCCGTAGCAGCAGTTGAGGGGTGTGCTCATATACTGCGGCACGGTGTTGTTCTCTCCGAAGGTGGTGACGGTGAGCACGGTGCCGGCGATGACGGCGGCGGCCATCAGGGGTATCCAGGCTTTACCCAGCGTCTCCTGCACCTCGTCTTTCGAAAAGACATAGTAGCCCAGCAGGAAGATGATGAAGTAGAAGACGGGCTTGTAGAGGTTCCAGAGACCGTCGGCGCTCTCGGGACGCGGATTGAAGACAAGCGTCTGCTGACCTGCCCAGAACAGCACGCCGAGCAGCACAAGCACAATAACAAGCAACCAGTTCCGCGTGGCGAACAACTCGGAGGTCTTGCTGCATTTTACGGAGCAGGAAATCTTCCTAATCAAGAGCAGTATCAGCGAGAACAGCCACAGATCCTGGATGAACCACAGCGGCCCGATGCCGCTGAAAGCCCACAGGAAGTACTTGACCGGCTGCGGTACGGCGGCCATCGCGTCGGTGCCCGCCACATGAGTATTAAAATAGCCCGTCATCCACTGAAAGACGAACAATCCGATGGTAGCGGGAACCAGCAGCTTGCGGGTTCTTGTTTTAAACCATTCTTTGGCGCTCTTCCGTTCCAGCGCATAGCGCGACCCAACGCCTGCCAGCAGGAACAGCAGCGGCATGAACCACGGGTAGAGCACATACATCAGCGCATCCTGGTATTGCGGGCCGTCGCCGAAACCGCCCACGCCGCCGAAGACGCCCTTGTTGTTGTAGAAATAGATGACGTGGTAGAGCAGCACCAGCAGCACAGTCACCCACCTCAGGTTGTCCATCCAATGTTTTCTGTTAGTCTCCATAGTTTGTTTATTGTAGTTTTCATATAGGGCAACTCAGCGGGCTGGTGATCTCGCAACCTCGGTTGCGGGCCAGCCACAGCTGTGCATAGCTGCAGGTCGCCTTCACTTGGCCGCCTCGTCGCTCGATCTCCTCCACAGCCCGGCGCACCAGCTCCGAGGCGATGCCCTGTCCCCGATAGCGGTCGTCCACATAGGTGTGGTTGATGACATAGACGCCGTCCCTTTCCGGAAAAGTCACTTCCCCTATTTCTTCATTATTGTCTATAACAGCTATGCGATTCTTAAAGGTAATGTATTCCATGGAGAATGTGTTTTTTCGCTTGATTAAAATTTATTCAGCGGTGCTCTCAACTCTTCAAAATTCTTAATTCTTCGCTACAATAATTTTTTTTTAATCAAGGTGCTCAGTTCCCCTTTGGGGTGCTTAATTCTTAATTCTTAATTCTCTTCCAGGCTTCTATCACCTCGCCGATGTAAACCGTGTGTATGCCAGCCTCGAAGCCGTCGTACCACTCCTTGGGCGTCGCGTTGCGGAAGTCCTGTTCCGTCTGGTGCCATGCGGTCATCGTCTCGCACTCGATGACTGTCTTGGCCTCCTCGTAGTAAGGTGTGCCGTGCTCGGTATAGGCCACATGCAGGCCCAGCGCCGCCGCCTTGTCGCCGTCGCGACCGCTGTACTTGCCCATATACTTCCACACCTCGGGGTCGTCAAACTCCATGATGGTGAAGCGCGGATGGCGCTCCATGAACTCGTAGGTGTAGCGCGCCGGCGCTACATACACCGTCACCGCCGGACGCTCGTGCCCGAGGTAGTTGCCTATGCCGCCCCAGCCGATGGTCATTGCGTTGCTCTCCGTGCTGTCGCCGCAGCAGAGGACAAGGTTCTTGGTGAAGAAGGTGAAGCCGTTGTCGGCAAAATCCTTCTGCACGTCAAATGCTTTCAATTCGCTATTCATAGCCGTTTCCTGTTTGTCGTTGTTCTGATTGCTGCTGTTGCATCCGGCTACCAGAGCCATCATCGTCGCTGCAGCGAGAAATGTGTGTAATCTCTTGGTCATCGTATTCATGTTTTATTTCAATGTGCAAAGATAAATCCGAGATATAGGCGCACGCCTGTAGGAATGGCCTCTCCCGTGAGCGGCGTCAGGCGGTCGGCCTTGAGGGTCAGATGCACGGCGTCGGTCAATGAGTATTCCACTCCTATATATGGGTTTATGAGCATGAACATCTCGTTGTGCAACACCGCGTTGGGTTCGGCAACCCAGTCTTTGTCGTCGCCGGCGAACATCAGCAGCGTCGAGGCCCGGCCGCCGCCCACGCAGAGGCCCGCATAAGGCATCCAGCGCCCCAGGCGCCAGCAGCCGTCGGCCACCAATCCTCCCCAGCCCATACGCACATAGCTACCGTTGTCCATCTGGCCGAGGTTGGACACATAGCCCTCGCCGCCTACACGCAGATGGCTGCCGATGTGGAAACGCAGCACCCCACCGATACCGTAGGTCATCCCCTTCGCGTTGTAATCGAGAGCTTCAACATTCCCGTTCAGGTAGCCGGCATGCAGCATCATGCCACCGTCGAAAAGTTGTTTCTCCTGTGCGAAGCCTGATAAAGTCATGATAGTAAGAAGTATGATAAGCGTTGTTTTCTTCATGAGATGTTTTTTTCTGCTGCAAATATACAACTTTTCTGGAATTGACTCCAAAAAAGTTATGACTTTTTGGGAATTGATTCCAGAAAAGTCATGTTTTTTAACTCTAATTTACAACAATGGTACGTGAATAATTACTCACCCTACTTGTTGTTCAAAATTTTTGAACATACAAAATATTTGAACAAAATTTGCTGTGAATAACAAGAAATAAAGTTACTTGTTGTTTTCGTCGTCAGTGTTTTCGGGGAGCAGGTAGTCGCTGGCTTTCTCTGAAGAAATGACAGAACGACCCGTTTGGGCCTCCAGTTTCATGCGTGCGTCACCGGCAATCTGTCCGCCCTTGCGCGCCACAGCAGCACTTTGTTTGAACCCTTTCGGATTCTGGGCTTTGCTGATTTCTGTTGTCGATGCTTCTGCCAGAATATTCAACGCAAGCTCGATGTTCGTCATATTGTCACGCAAGTTCTCTTTCTTCAGGCCTTTGAATTGTTTGTACTGCCGTGTGGTCTTTCCGCTCCAAGCCTGAGTGATGATGTCTGTCAGCGAGGCATACTGTTGGTTTTCCGTCACACCGGAACGATTCCACTCGTCCGTCAATTCTTTACGCACCTCGATACTTTTCAACCGCTGATTGATCCACTTGTCGGTATAACCCAGTCGGCGATAGTCGGCATAAGCCTGTTCGAAGTTCAACTCAGGGTCTTGCATCTGGTCGAGACGTTGCGCTGCCACCTGTGCCATCCATTGCTTGAAGGGTTCGGCTTTGGGAGAAGGGATGGATTGAATCAGACGGAAAAGCTGCTCGGTATCAGCCACATCTGTCAGTCGCATTTTGTCATCTTCGGATTTTAATTTCAACTGGTTACAATTTGTAACCGTTTCATTTCCTTCCTTTAGAAGT
>JAFXXI010000020.1 GCA_017542345.1 Bacteroidales bacterium | reverse complement strand
GAACATATTGCACGGCTGGCCGTCGATGATGACGGTCACAATGGGTAGCCCGCCATAGCGATGCACGGGGATGCGCACCATTTTCACTTCTGGTTGTACCTTGGCCGTGGGGTTGGCTTTTAGAAGCGAGACATTACTCGATAGTAAATTGGCCTCGAGAACCATGTTGTCAGCCGTGAAAAGGATTGTTGCCTCCGAGGTGGTGCTGTCGGGCTTCGTTATGATGTAACGCAGCGTCAGCCCTATGCTGTCCTGTTCGGTGCCGGCCAGTTCCCAACTCGTCATGGCGGGCATTTGGGCAATAATTTGCTTCAGCACTTTAGCAGCCGTCGGCTGTTTGACGTTGTTATAATGGAATTCAGAAGCCAACAATTCGTCAATGCCATCAGGAGTATGGTTTTGTGCGGCAGTCAATATGCGCTCAGCTATCGGTTTGCAGGTATTCACATCTTGGCCATGTGCTACTGTGCCAAGAAAGAAGCTACACACCATCGCGCCGAGCAAAAAGAGTTTCTTCATATTCAATTTATTTTAGAAATTACAAACCAATCCAGCCCCGCCGCAGATTTGCGGCAGAGAGAGGCAAATGAATTAAAAACAAAAAGGAAATCCTCCCGACGATTACTTGTGCAATTCGTGGGGTGGGGGTAAAAATCAGCGAGTTATGAGCACTGCAAATCATATACCGTTTTTCTTACGCCACTTAAACGCAATTTCTCGCTTTCTATTGTGCCACTGCGAAACAAAGAACCGCCACCCGGCATGGTGGCGGTTCTGTTTAAGACGTCATTATTGGGTTAGTCCTTGCGGACGGGCTCGGAGGTGAGGCCGACGCCGAGTTTCTTGAAGATTTTGCGGTCCACTTCGCTGGTCATGACGGTGGTGTGCATCTGGCAGCCGTCGAGGAGGGGGAGGCAGTCGAGGGCGCGGCGGCAGTTGTCGTCGAGGAGGCTGAGAATGGAGAGGGTGACGAGCACCTCGTCGGTGTGGAGGCGCGGATTGCTGCCGTGCAGCATGTTGACCTTGGTGTGCTGGATGGGCTCTATCATCTTCTGCGAGATAAGCTTGACGCTGTGGTCGATGCCGGCCAGGTGCTTGAGGGCGTTGAGCAGCAGGGCGGCGCAGGCACCGAGCAGGTCGCTGGTGGTGGCGGTGATGATGGTGCCGTCGGGCAGCTCGATGGCGGCGGAGGGCACACCCTCGCGGTCGCGGCGCTCCTTGGCGGCCACGGTGGTGCGGCGGTCGTCGGTGGAGATCTTGGCCTGCTTCATGAGTAGGGCTATCTTGTTGATCTCGCTGTCGGTAGCTTTACCGTTAGCGTAGTCGCAGAGGGCGGTATAGTAGCGGCGGATGATCTCGTCTTTGGATGCCTGGCAGCAGACGTCGTCGTCGCAGATGCAGAAGCCGGCCATGTTGACCCCCATGTCGGTGGGCGACTTATAGGGGTTCTCGCCGTAGATGCCGTCGAAGATGGCGTTGAGCACGGGGAATATCTCGATGTCGCGGTTGTAGTTGACGGCGGTCTTGCCGTAGGCTTCGAGGTGGAAGGGGTCGATCATGTTGACGTCGTTGAGGTCGGCGGTGGCGGCCTCGTAGGCGATGTTGACGGGGTGCTTCAGCGGGATGCTCCAGATGGGGAAGGTCTCGAATTTGGCGTAGCCGGCCTTCACGCCGCGACGGTTCTCGTTGTAGAGCTGGCTGAGGCAGACGGCCATCTTGCCGCTGCCGGGGCCGGGGGCGGTGACGACCACCAGCGGACGCGTGGTTTCGACATAGTCGTTCTTTCCGAAGCCACCGTCCGAGCAGATGAGCTCGACGTTGGTGGGGTAGCCCTCGATCATATAATGATAGTAGGCCTTGATGCCCATGCGCTCGAGGCGCTCGTGGTAGGCGGTGGCGCTGGCTTGGCCGCTATAGTGGGTGATGACGACACCTGAGACCAGGAAACCACGCTCGGTGAAGACCTCGCGCAGGCGCAGCACGTCCTCGTCGTAGGTGATGCCGAGGTCGCCGCGCTTCTTGTTCTTCTCGATGTCGACGGCGCTGATGACGATGACGATTTCGGCATCGTCCTTCAGCTGGGTCAGCATTTTCAACTTGCTGTCGGGTTGGAAGCCGGGCAGCACACGACTGGCGTGGTAGTCGTCGAACAGTTTACCGCCAAATTCTAGGTAAAGTTTGTTTCCGAACTTGCTGATGCGCTCTTTGATGTGTTCGGATTGTATCCGCAGATACTTTTCGTTGTCAAACCCGTATTTCATAAATGATAAATAATATATGTATGTTAGAAATGAAAAATACGGGATGCAAAAATACGAAGATTTTCGATACTGGCAAAAAAATGTTTCTATTCTCCTAAAAAAGCGTATCTTTGCAACCTAAAACAAGGATGATGTACGACGTGAAAATAACGGCCATCCGCAAGGCTGACTACAAGGACCTGCAATCGCTCTACGAGAACCCCATCGAGCACGCCTGCGACGTACGGGAAGGGCAAACCTGGCTCTCCCGCGACGGGAAGAGACCCGAGGGAATGTGTGAGAGTGCGTGGGAATCAATGCATTCCTTTGTCGAAGCGTTGGCTCGCGGCGAGGGCAATTTCTATGACGGCTGGATGCGCAACCCCTATAGCGCCATGATCAGCTGCAACGACGGCTTCCGACCGGTCAGCTTCCTGCTTGAGCGCCAGTAGCCTACCGCTGGGCGGGGAACTGCGGAGTGGCATCCAGGAAGGCCTGATAGTCGTGAATCATGCCGGTGTACATCTCCTTGCGTCCGTAGACGCTGTAGCATGGATGGTATTGTTTGACCACCAACACATTGGCCTCGTCTGAGTAGTAGCATGACTCGTTGACCTGCTGAAGGTCTTTCAGGAGGTGTTTCTGTATGAATTTCACCATGATGCCCTGTCCGCCGAGACAGAGTATGATGTCGGCCCGATACATGGCGATTTGTTCCGCCAGCAGGTCGGCATAGTTCTCCATATACTTCTGCATCACGGCGTTGCTGGCAGCTTTGGCATCGGGCTGCTTCTTGCACACCATGCGTGCAATGGGCGCGTTCTCGTAGAAGCTTTGCAAGCGGGTGGCGTTGTCGGCACGGCAGAAGGGCATGGCCTTGCGGTCGGGGATGTTCATCAGGCCGTAGATCCACAACTCCATGTTGGGGAAGAAGCGCTGCGCCGTGCGGTTGGTGAGGCGCGGCGATGGCACGCGGCCGCTCTCGGCGCGGATGTCCCATCCGTCGTCTTCGTCCAACTCCTTGGTCATCACTAGGATGCGCATTCCCGCATCGGCCCATAGTTGCTCTTCGTCGGCCGGCCGGCATACCTGGTTGAAGCCGTCGAACCACATCTCGCCGCGGTACAGCAGCCCGTCTTTCGTAATCTCGTCACTTTCGTGCAGTTTGCGGGCGCGCTGGGCCCAGCGTTCGAACAATTGCTCCTCTTTCTTGTGGTAATCCATGGCTGTGATATTTTTTTTGCAAAGTTACACACAAAAAACGCGGTTCGCAAGCGTTTAACATAATTTAATACGGATACCCCTCCCGACGCCCTCGCCAAAGGGGTTGAAATGTCCATTTCGCTAAAAATACAACCGTTTGAAAACGTGTAAGTTGAGAAAAGTGCTGAAGGGTAATGCAATGGCTTGATAGTCAGCGTTTAATCCCTATCATCACCGTATCAAAACCGTACCATTGTCATACCATCGCCAAACCAACCCCTTCCGGGGAAGGAGATGATAGGTAGATGGTAGGTGGTTTTTGTGGCGGCGGGGGCAATAATTCGGCTGTCGAAGCGTTATATTGACACCAGTTATGAGAATAGACAGAAGAAAAAAAATCCGCGATGTGGCGGGCGAGCACATTGTCATCATGCAGGATGGCACGCTGGCCGACATGACCAAGGTGGTAGCGCTCAACGAGACCGCCCTTTGGCTGTACAATGAGTTGAGGGAGCGTGAGTTCAGTGTGGACGATGTGGCTGCGAAGCTGACGGAGCGGTATGATGTGGATGCCGACACGGCGATGCACGACGCTACCGAGTGGGTGAAGAGCATGACGAAGGAAGGACTGATTGTAAATGGCTGAGGCATTGCTTGGTATAGGCGGTATGGAGGTGCGTCTGACCGGCGCCGAAGGGGTGCGTATGGCCTTGTCGCTGCCGGGCATGGAGGTGTTCGCCGTGCGCGGCGGACATTCTAATGCTACGCTGACGCTCGACGCCGACCTGACGATGCCCGAGTGCCGCACGCTGCACAGCTTCGATATTGCCGACGGCGGCTCTGTCTGTCGTTTCGGTGTCGACGCCGAGGGCGTATACTGGTATCAATATGAAGGTTTTGGATGGCTGCGCTTCGACGGACGGAAGCCCGACGAGGTGCGGTGCAGTCACATAGTTGATGCGTCGGTGCTGCGTTTCACGCTTTGGACGGCATGGTCGATGCTGGGGCTGTGGCGCGGAGTGCTACCGGTGCATTCGTCGACGGTGGTGTGCGACGGTCGGGCCGTGATGTGCCTCGGCGAGAGCGGCACAGGCAAGAGCACCCACACACGCTTGTGGCTGGAAAATATAGAGAATACCTGCTTGCTCAACGACGACAGTCCGCTGCTAGCGGTCGAAGAGGGTGGGGCAGTGGTGTACGGCTCGCCGTGGAGCGGCAAGACGCCCTGCTACCATACAGAATGCCGTCCGGTGGCGGCCCTGCTGCGCCTGGAGCAGCGTCCGGAGAACAGCATCCGGCGGCTGGGCGTGGTCGAGGCGTTCACCGCTGTGCAGCCTTCATGTCCACCTTGTCTGGCGCGTGAGGAGCGCTGCCTGGACAAGCTGGTGGCATACGTCTCGAACGTGCTGGAGCGTGTGCCTGTCTACCGCATGGGTTGCCTGCCCGACGCGGCGGCGGCGCGCATGAGTCACGACACCATATACAACGCTGAAAGATGATTGCGGAGAACAGCATTTTTTTCGCTGCCGTCGAGGAGCAGCTGCGGGAAGGGCGCCGCGTGAAGCTGACGCTCAAGGGCATCAGCATGCTGACGTCCCTGCGCGAAGGCGACACGCTGACGCTGGCACCTGTGGCGGAGGCTCCGAATGTGGGCGACGTGGTGCTGTTCCGCTGTGAGGGGAAGCACCTGCTGCACCGCGTGGTGGCCGTCGACGGCGACCGCTACATCCTGCAGGGCGACAACTGCTACAGCAAGGAGACGGCGAGCCGTGAGGATGTGCTGGCGGTGCTGGTCGAGGTGGAACGCCTCGGCGGGACCGACGGCAAGGCCTGGCAATGTGCCAGCCGACGCGCGCTGCGGCGGAAGCGGAGGAAGAACTGGGTGGCCCGTTGGCTTGGGCGCAGGGGCCGGAAGCAGTTGCGGCCGTGGTACTTCGCGGGGCTGGCGTTCCTGATGTGGGCGCCGCTGAATGGATTAGGCATACCGCTCGACAACTACATCCTCGGCCTCCGAGCCGACCACCTGCTCCACGCCTCGGTATTCCTGCCCTGCACGCTGTTCCTGATGGACCTGTTCGGGAAGAAAGGGAGTGGCGGCGCCCACGGATGGAAATGGGCGGTGTGGCTTACGGCGGTGGCGGCGGGGTTGCTGACCGAAGGCGGGCAGTGGCTGCTGCCTTATCGCGGCTTCGATGTGAACGACTTGGTGGCCAACTTCCTGGGCGTGAGCCTGGGTTGGGTGGCCATATTGTGGGCAAAGCATGGGAAATGGACAAACATAAAACAATGATAGCAATGAAAAAGATTATGATGGCAGCGGTGCTGACGGCGACCGTGGCACTGGGCACCCTAACGGCGTGCAGCGAGAAGAAAACGCAAGGACCGGACGACGGGTCCGCCGGATTCGTGAACATCACCGACGTGGTGCCCGACGCGATACTGGAGGTGCGCTACTTCGGCACCTACAACTTCGTGGGCGCTCGCATCGCCGGCTACGAACAGCCTACGGCGCTGCTCACCCGCGAAGCCGCCGAGGCCCTGCGTGCTGTGAGTGACGACGTCAAGGCGAAGGGCTACCGTCTGAAAATCTATGACGCCTACCGGCCGCAGATGGGCGTAGACCATTTCGTGCGCTGGGGTAAAGACCTCGATGACACGCTGATGAAGCAGTACTTCTATCCCAAAGAGATGAAGGACAGCCTTTTCATCAAGGAGTATATCGCCACGCGTAGCGGCCATTCGCGTGGATCGACGGTGGACCTCACCCTGTTTGATATGTGCACCGAGAAGGAGTTGGACATGGGCGGCACCTTTGACTGGTTTGGCAAGGAGAGCCATCCCGACTGCGGCGGCGACCCCGAGACGGGCATTTATCGTCCCAATGATACGCTCACCGCCGACCAGTTCGCCCACCGTATGCTACTCCGTGAGGCCATGCTGCGTCATGGCTTCAAGCCTTACGACTGCGAGTGGTGGCATTTCACCCTGAAGGACGAACCCTATCCCGACACCTACTTCGAGTTCCCTGTCCGTGAATTGTAATTTTAATACTATAACACTATGAAAAAGACTGTATTCATTCTTGCAGCCATGATGGCTGTTGCCATGAGTGCCAACGCACAGTGGTTTGATTTCAGAAACAACGTACATCGATATGAGATTGGCATCAACCTGGGCGTTGCCGGGCTAGGTACACAGTTCCACGATTTCGGTTTCGGTGCGAATCTCAGCGCTTGGGGTGTCTATCTTGACATTGTTACAGCCGGCCCCATGTACAAGTATGACAACCATGTCAACGTGGGGATTGCCGCCATGGTGCCTGATTCGACGGCCACCTCTATCAGCCTTGGCTACCAGATTCCCGTCCTGCCGTGGCTACGCATAATGCCTATCATTGGCCACACTCACGTCACCTCCGGCTATACCGACTTCTCCACCGTCAACGTCGAGGTGAACGAGAACAGCGGCCAGATGTACCACGACTATGTCAAGCAAGGGCCGGCGCGTCACTACTGGCATTTCGGCGGCGGATTGGTCATCTCGCCTGTCAAGTGGGTGAGCATTTATGGCGTCTATACCACGCACGCTGCCTATGGGGGCTTGAGTTTCAACCTCGGCGCCCTTATGGACGAGGATTAGTTTTTGCCTGCGAGGAGGCCGCAAGCGGCGTCGATGTCCTGTCCGCGTGAGGCGCGGAGGGTGCAGATGACGCCATGCCCGTTCAGATAGTTCTGGAACGCCAGGATGGTCGAGGGCATGGAGGTCTTGTAGGGAGCCTCGGGCGATTCGTGGAAACGGATAAGGTTGACGCGGCAGTCGAGCCCATTCAGGGTGTCGACTAGTTTCTGTGCATGCGCCAGGTCGTCGTTGATGCCGCGGAACATGGTGTATTCGAACGAGAGGCGGCGCTGGCCGCTCCAGTCGTATTTTCTTAGCAGTGCAAGCACTTCACTCAGGGGGAATGCCTTCTGCACGGGCATCATCAGCAAGCGTTCCTGGGGCACGGCGTTGTGCAGGCTGACGGCGAGGTGGCATTGGCTTTCGTCGAGGAAGCGTTTGAGACCAGGGATAATGCCCACGGTGCTGACGGTGATGCGCTTGGGACTCCAGCCAAGACCCCAGTCGGAGGTGAGCACAGAGCAGGCGTCGAGCACGGCGTCGAGGTTGTCCATCGGCTCGCCCATGCCCATGAAGACAACGTTGGTCAGCTGGTCGAATTCCGGGATAGAAAACAATTGGTTGAGGATGTCGCCTGCGGAGAGGTGGCCGTGGAAGCCCTGCTGGCCGGTGACGCAGAAGCGGCATCCCATCTTGCAGCCTCGCTGGCAGGAGACGCAGAGGGTGGCACGGTCGTCGTCGGGGATAAAGACCGCCTCGATGCCAGGTTCGAAGAGATACTTCTTTGTGCCGTCGGTCGAGCATTGGCAGCGCACAGGCGTCTCGCGGCCGATATAAGCTATCTCGTTGAGGCGGGCACGTTGGGCGAGGGAGAGATTGGTCATAGCGTCGATGCTGTCCACACGCTTGCGGTAGAGCCAGTCGCATATCTGCTTGGCGGTGAAGCGAGGGAAACCGAGTCCGGCGCACAGCTCCTGGAGCTGCGCCAAGGTCATCCCCAGAAGGTTAGAAGTCCCAGTCGAAGCCTTCATTTTCAATCTCATGCTGGAAGTTGGAGCAGTCCATCTCGATGGGTACGGAGGGACGGTCGAAATCGCCGCGGAAGAAGTTAAGGTCTTTGTCCTTGTAGATTTTCTCCATGTAGTAGCCAAAGATGGGCAGTGCCATGGCGGCACCCTGTCCAAAGGTCATGTTGCGGAAGTGGATGGAGCGCAGTTCGCCGCCTGTCCATACGGCGGTGGCCAGTTTGGGCGTGATGCCCACAAACCAGCAGTCGGAGTTGTTCTGGGTGGTGCCCGTCTTGCCTGCGATGGCGGTAGAGTATTTGTCGAGGTGGTACTTGTAGTTGAGGCGCACGCCGGTGCCACTTTGCACCACACCTTTCATCAGTTCAATCATCATGTAGGCGGTCTTCTCATCGAGGGCTTCGTTGCGCTGCGGTGTGAAGCGCTCGATGACCATACCCTTGCTGTCCTCGATGCGGGTGACGAAGATGGGTTCCACATACTCGCCCTTGTTGGCGAAGGTAGCCATAGCTCCGGCCATCTCGTAGACGGTGATTTCGGGTGTACCAACGGCGATGGCAGGCACGGCATCGATGGGGCTGCGCACGCCCATCTTGCGGGCGATATCAATCACCTGCTCGGGCGACCCCTGTTTCATGAGGTAGGCCGACACCCAGTTGACCGAGTGGGCCAGCGCCCATTTGAGGGTCACCATCTCGTCCTCACGCTCGTGGGTCAAGTTCTTGGGACACCAGTCGGGCTTGTTCCACACCTCGAAGCACACCTGCGAATTGGGCACCTCCGTGCAGGGGAACATGCCGAGATCCTGCAGGGCCATGGTGTAGACGAAAGGCTTGAAGGTGGAGCCTACCTGACGGTGACTCTGCACATTGTCATACTTGAAGAAGCGGTAGTTGATGCCGCCGACATAGGCTTTGACGTGGCCCGTGCCGGGTTCGACCGACATCAAGCCGGCGTTGAGGAATCGTTTGCAGTAAATCAGCGAGTCCCACGGCGACATGACGGTGTCGATATTGCCGCGCCAACTGAAGACACGCATAGAGGTCTTCTGGTTGAATGCGGCACGGATTTCCTTCTGGCTCAAGCCCTCGGCCTTGAGGTTGCGGTAGCGGTCGCTGTTCTTCATGGCCATGGTGAGGAATTTCTCCTGCTGGTCCTTGCTGATGTCGCAGAAGGGATTGCCCTTGCGGCTCTTCAACTCGCGATCGAAAGCGGGCTGGATTTCCTTGCTGAAGTGCTCGCGCACGGCTTGCTCGGCATAGCGCTGCATCCGGGTGTTGATGGTGGTGTAGATCTTCAGTCCGTCGCGGTGCACGTCGTAGTGTTCCCCGTTGGGTTTGCGGTGGTGGCTACACCACTCCTTCATGTAGCCGCGCAGGTACTCGCGCAGGTAGGTGGCCAGTCCGTCGTTGTGGCTCTGCGGCGAGTAGTTGCTCATGTCTATCGGTTTGGCTTTGTACTGCTCGTATTCCTCGTCGCTCAGGTAGTTGTAGCGGTTCATCTGGTACAGCACGGTGTTGCGGCGCTCCAGCGCGCGGTCGGGATGCAGCACAGGACTGTAGGTGGTAGGTGCCTTGAGCAGGCCCACCAGCACGGCGGCCTCGTCCACGTCCAGCTCGGCGGGGGTCTTGTCGAAGAATGTCTTGGAGGCCGTCTTGATACCGAAGGCGTTGCTGCCGAAGTCCACCGTGTTGAAGTACATGGCCAGTATCTCCTGCTTGGAATAGTTGTGCTCCAGCTTGACGGCCACTACCCACTCCTTGAACTTAACAAACACCACGCCAATCTTGCTGCGGTGTCCGCGCGGGAAGAGGTTCTTGGCCAGCTGCTGTGTGATGGTGCTACCGCCGCCCGACGAACCGTGGCGGCCTATGACGGTCTTGAAGAGCACGCGGAAGAGACTACGGGAGTCGATGCCCGAGTGATTGTAGAAGCGCACGTCCTCGGTGGCGATGAGGGCATTGATGAGATTGGGCGAAATCTGGTCGTAGGTGACATTGGAGCGGTTCTCCAGGCCGATGAAACCCAGCACCTCGCCATCGTCGGCCAGCACCTCGGAGGCTTGCAGGCTGCGGGGATTCTCCAGCTCCTCGAACGAGGGCATGAAGCCCAGCCATCCCAGCGAGAGGAGGGTGAAGAAGAGGAATATGAAGGCCCACAGTCCTCCGAATACCCACCAAATGACTTTGATATATTTGGGTTTTTCTTGTTTGCTATTGGCCATATCGTTGGTTATTTCAGGTTGCAGAATTCCACGCGGAAGCCGACGTCCTTCAGGCCGGCGATGGCGCTGTCGCGCATCCCGTTGGTGACGGCGAAGTGGTAGACGCCCTCCATCGGGAAGCGTGCGTTGCGCTTGAAGTAATAGCGTGTGTCAACATAGCGGCCCGCTCGCTTACCGTACCATTTCCCAGTGGGGTCCGCCAACGGATACTCCATGGTGTCCTGGGCATAGCTGCCATCGGGGAAGGTGGTGCGAATGAAGAGGAAGGTGTTGCTATAGGGGTAGCTGACGCTATTGCGCACCTCTATGAGGAAGTTGTAGGGAGTGACGGTGTCGGTGGCCTCGACGTCGAAGCACACGCTGTCGGTGGGCAGCCAGCCGTACTCGTTCACGTTCTGCTGCCGGTCGTAGTACACGCTGCCGTCGCAGGCAGAGAATGCTGTCAGCATCAAGGCTGCAGCCAGTATTGTCATCAGTTGCTTCATTGGCTTCTGCGGTCTCTGTTCCCGCCGCTACGGCGTTCGCGGTTCTCGCCTTGGTTGGGCTTCCCCCCTTTGCGTTCGCGGGAGTTGTTCTCTGATTTTTGCTGGTTCTGTTGGCGTATCTTCTGGGTATTGTGGCGTTCGTCGCGGGCATGACGGTCGCGGTCGCGGCGCTCACCCCGCTGCTGACGGTCTCCGCGGTCGACGCGTTCGCGCCGCTCTCCGCGCTGTTCGCGTTGCGGACGTTCCTGTTCCTGACCGACAACGCCGTTGCCGCCTTCGCTCAGACGTTCTATCTCGCGCTCAATCTCCTCGCTGTTGCCCTCCGATGCCAATGCCGAAGTCGACATCAGTTCCACCTGGTAGTCTTCCAGTTTCTCGGGGTACTGCTGGTTGCGGTTCATCTCCATGATGGCCTTCACGTCTTCGGCCTTCACGGCAATCAGTTCGTTCTCGCCCTCGTAGGCATACCACATGATGCCGCGGAAGACGTCGGTCTTCTTGTAGAGTGCCAGTCCCTTCTGGAAACGCAAGGCATGGCCCGCCGGCGGAAACTTCTTCATGGCGTCGGCATATACCTCGTATTCGAAATTCAGACAGCACTTCAGCTTCCCGCACTGGCCTGCCAGTTTCTGCGGATTGGGCATGATTTGCTGCATCTTGGCAGCGCTGGTGGTTACGCTTTTGAATGTGGTCAGCCAGGTGGCGCAGCACAGTTCGCGGCCGCAGGTGCCCAATCCGCCCACTTTGCCAGCCTCCTGACGCACACCTATCTGCTTCATCTCGATGCGCAGATGGAACTCGTCGGCCAGCACCTTGATGAGCTCGCGGAAGTCCACGCGCTCGTCGGCGGTGTAGTAGAAGATGGCCTTCGAGTGGTCACCCTGTATCTCCACGTCGTTCACCTTCATGTCCAGCCCGAGGTCGCCCACTATCTTGCGGGTCTTGATCAGGGCGTTGTGCTCTTCGCGGATGGAGAAGTCCCACCGTTCGATGTCGGTGTCTTTGGCGCGGCGGAATAGTTTCTTGATGTTCTCCGACTCGGGATTGATGCGGTGCTTGCGCATCTGTAGGCGGCACAACTCGCCCGTCAGGCACACGATGCCTACGTCGTGACCGGGTTGTCCTTCAACGGCCACAATGTCGCCCTCCGTTACCTCCAGCCCGTCGGGCAGGCGGTAGAAGTCCTTGTGGTTGTTTTTGAAACGCACCTCCACACAGTCGAACGGTCGCATGGTGGGCTGGCGGATGCCGGCCAGCCAGTTGGTCGAGGTGACTTTCGAACAGCTCTGCCGCTCGCACTGGCCCACGGGCACATAACTCTTCGGGCAATGTCTGCATCCGCGCGAGAGGAAGGCGGGCTCGGTGTATTTCACCCAAGGTATCTCGGGGTCGGGGTCGAGGTAGGGGTCCAGTTGGTTCTCCTCACTATGATACTCCTCCACCTCGGGGTTCTCCCGCTCCATGGGTTGTTTCTTCTCCTCACGGGCTTTGCGGCGCTCGCGCATGAATGCCGCTATGTCTTCGGCACTTGCCACCTCTTCCACGTCGTCGGGAAGGGCGGTTGCCGGCAGATTCTCTTTCTCGGGTTCTATGTTCTTGGGTTCTTCCATGTTCTCGTTTATCTTTTCTTCAGTGCCTTGCTCATGCTGAACGACAGCTGCATCAGGGCTATCTTGGCGTTGGCGTTGCGCTCGACGGCGAACAGCGCCTCGTTCAGCGCACTGTTTATCAGTTCAATGTTGTTTGTCGTCACCATGTTAGGGAACATGGCGTCGAATTTCTCGTCGCCCGACCCGATGTTGCACGGCAGGCCGGCGGTGTTTTTCAGGAAGCAGTCGCGCATCACCTCCAGCGTATAGCCGAGGAACTGCTTCTGCTGCTCGCGTCCCATGGCGGCCAGTTTCTCCACCTCGTCAGCCAGTTCACGCATCTTCAGTTTGAAGAGCATCCGCAGCCACTCCACCAGCAGCCCCGCAAACTCTGCTTGGTTCTCTCCGCTGCGCCCTGCGCTCTCCGCTTTCAGCCTCACCGTCTGCACACGGCTGCGGATGGTCGGTAGCAGGCGTTCGTCGCTTTCGCCCACCAGCATCAGCAGGGTCTGCGGCGTAGGCTCTTCGAGGGTCTTCAGCAGTTCGTTGGCGGCGGCGGCGTTCATCTTCTCGGGCATCCAGATGACCATCATCTTCCACCCCCCCTCGTAGCTCTTCAGCCCGAGGTCGCCCACGATATGGGCCGCGTCGAGCTCGCGTATCATGCCCTGCTTGTTTTCCACCCCCAGATGGGCGTACCACTCATCCAGCGTGCCCAACGCCTTGTGCTCCAACAGGAACTCTCGGAACTCGGCCATGAAGTCGCCGCTCCAGTAGTTTTTGTCAACCTTCGCCGTGGCGGCGTTGGGGAACACGAAATGCAGGTCGGGGTGCATCAGCGAGGCCATCTTCTTGCAGTGCGGACATTCGCCGCACGAGTCAGCCCGCAGGTCGTCCCCGTCGAAGTGCACACGGTGTTCGCAGCCCAGATATTGCAGGTAGGCCAGCGCCAGCTGGAGGCTGCCGCCGTCGGTCGGACCGAGCACCAGTTGGGCGTGGCTCACACGCCCGCTGTCGATGATTTCGGTCAGCCGGTTTATTACATCTCGTTGTCCTACAATGTCTTTAAACTGCATCCATGTCGGGTTTAACTTGCAAATATACAAAATAATTCATATATAGCGCAAAAAAAGTGTCCGGTTGCCTATTTTGTCACCATCCCCTCCCAACCCCCTCCGCATCCTCTGGCCATTTTCGACCAATTTGATAGGAGGGGGAGCGGAGCGGGACCGGAGGGGGACCGGAGGGGAACCGGAGCGGAAGGGGGTGCCCGGAGGGGGTGATGACGACAAAAAAACGGGGGAGCATACAATAAAAAGGCGGCTGTGTCGTTATCAAAATTTAAGAAAACTATCTGCATGAGGCATATTTTTGTAGTGAACCCGTGTGCCGGAGGGAAGGACAGGAGTGGCGAAATTGAGGCGGCCGCGAAACGGTTGGTAAAGGATTGCGAGGTGTATCGCACGACGGCGTCGCGCGATGCTACGCGCTATGTGGCAGACTGTTGCGGCCGATATGAGGGCGAGGCACTGCGTTTCTACGCCTGCGGTGGCGACGGTACCCTGAACGAGGTGGTCAGCGGAGTGTTGAGTGTGAAGAGTGAAGCGGGGTGTGTGGAGGTGGCGTGCTACCCTTGCGGCAGCGGCGATGACTTTGTGCGCTACTGGCAGGGGGCCGATTTCAGGGATTTGTCCTCTTTGGCGGAGGGGACGGCGGTGCCGGTGGATGTGATGCGTGTGGGCGACCGCTACTGCGTCAACACGCTGAACTACGGCTTCGAGGCTGCGGTGTGCCACACCATGGCCGAGGTGCGCAGGATACCCGTCGTTGGCGGTCGCATGGCCTATACGTCCGGTATCGTGGCCAGTCTGGCTACGGGGCGCCACAACCGCTGCCGCGTGACGGTGGACGACGAGGTATGGTTCGACGGCGAGGCGTTGCTGCTCTCGGTGGCCAACGGCCAGTATGCCGGCGGCGGTTACCATTGCGCCCCACGGGCCAAGAATGACGACGGGCTGCTGGAGGTGATGGCCGTGAAGCCTATGTCGATAGCGCGTTTTGCACGGCTGATAAAATACTACAAGAACGGCGAGTTGCTTGACCGCGAGGAGTTGCGCCAGCTGGTGCTTTACCGTCGCGGACGCCATATCGTGATTGACCCCATGTGCGACTCCTATGTGGCCACCGACGGCGAGATTGTGCTCGGCAACCGCTTCGACGTGGAATGCCTGCCGAAAGCAATCAACTTTGTAATACCTGCTAAACACTAAACTCTGACGATGGAAAGCTTACCTGCGATATTTATGGACCTGGCGCTGATATTGGTCACCGCCGGCGTCATCACCGTTATTTTTAAATGGCTCAAACAGCCGCTGGTGCTGGGATACATCCTGGCGGGTTTCTTCATAGGTCCCTACTTCGAGTGGTTCCCCGTCATCACCGACCCCACCAACGTGCATGTGTGGAGCGACATCGGCATCGTTTTCCTGATGTTCGCTTTGGGCCTTGAGTTCAGCATCAAGAAGCTGAAGAAGGTGGGTGGCACGGGTGCCATCACGGCGCTGACGGAGCTGTTCATCATGTTCCTCATAGGCAACTCGGTGGGACACCTGTTGGGTTTCAAGAGTATGGACTGCATCTTCCTGGGCTGCATGATGAGCATTTCGTCGACGGCCATCATCATCAAGAGCTTCGATGACCTGAAGCTGAAGCAGCAGAAGTTCACCTCGACGGTGACGGCGGTGCTGGTGGTGGAGGATATCATCGCGGTGTTGCTGTTGGTGGTGTTGAGCACCGTTTCGGTGAGCAAGACCTTCGACGGCGGCCAGCTGGCGATGAGCATGGTGAAGCTGGTGTTCTTCCTGATAGTGTGGTTTGTATTCGGCATCTATCTGATACCGACATTCCTGCGGTGGATGCGCAAGTATATGACCGAGGAGACGCTACTGCTGGTGGCTGTGGGCCTGTGCTTCGGTATGGTGGTGCTGGCCGCCAAGGCGGGCTTCTCCACGGCACTGGGTGCCTTCGTCATGGGCGCCATCCTGGCCGAGACCATCGAGGCCGACGTCATCCATCGCCTCATCACGCCCTTGAAAAACCTCTTCAGCGCGGTGTTCTTCGTGTCGGTGGGTATGTTGATTCAGCCCGCTGTGCTGGGACAGCACTGGCTGACAGTGCTGGTCATCGCTGCCTGCATCATCCTCTTCAAGAGCACGGCGGCCACGACGGGCGTGCTGCTCAGCGGCAAGCCGCTGAAGACGGCAGTGCAGAGCGGATTCTGCTTCTGCCAAATAGGTGAGTTCTCGTTCATCATCGCGGGCCTCGGCTTGAGCTACGGCGTCATCGACGAGAACCTGTACCCGATTATCGTGTCGGTGTCGATACTGACCACCTTTGTTACGCCCTATATGATCAAGGGTGCTACGCCGTTCTACAACTGGGTGGAACCTAAGTTGCCCGCCAAACTGAAAAAACACATCGAAGAGTACAGCGAGCATGCCCACAGCGCCGACGACAACCGCACGTCCATCAGGTTGTTTGTCCGCAAACAATTGACCAACATTCTGATCTACGGCGTTATTCTGGCGGCGGTGTCGCTGCTGTCGCTGGGGCTGCTGCGCAGCTTCCTCGACGGGCTGTTTGGACGGCTGGAGATACCGCAGATATGGAGCCGCCTGATAGGACTGGCCGGAACGCTGGTGATTATGTCGCCCTTCCTATGGGCTGTGACGGTGAAAAACGTGAGCCGGAAACGCATCAAGGAGATGTTCGAGACCTACCGCTTCAGCCAGGCGGTGGTGATACCGATACTGGTGCTGCGTTATGTCGTGGCACTGTTCACGGTGGGTATCGTGGTGGCGGGCTATGTGAACCTGGCCGTGGGCTTCCTGTTGGTGATAGTGATTATTGTGATGGCCGTTGTGCTTTTCTCGCGGAGGGCCGATGGATTCTACAGCCGCATCGAGGAGAGCTTCAACAAGAACTTCAACTCGCGGCAGGCGCAGGCTTCGTTCCACATCCCGGCGGGCATGGAGAACGAGTTTGCCATGGAGCGTCTGCGGATGACCGCCGCGTCGCCTCTGGCCGGCAAGACCCTTGCGCAGGCAGAGATCAGGGAGCGCTACGGGGCCAATATCGTCACCATCGAGCGCGGCGAGAAGATTATCGACATGCCGTCGAAGAACGAGATAATGATGCCGGCCGACGTGCTGACGGTGATTGGCACCGAGGAGCAGGTGTCGGCCATCCGGGGCGACATCGACAAAGAGGCCGACATGCTGGTGCATGACCACTCGGACCACGAGATGCACATGTATCGCTACCATGTCGAGGCCGGCGGCCCGCTGTGCGGCCTGCCTATCGGCACCTCGGCTCTGGCGACCAAACACCATGCCATGGTGATAGCCATCGAGCGCGACGGCCGCCGCATCGTCAACCCTGACCGCCATACCATCTTCCAGCACAACGACCTGCTGTGGTTCGTCAGCCCCGACGAACTGACCCTCACCGGCTTCGAGAAGAAGATGATAGAGATATGATGATATGTGGAAAGAAGTGTGAGCAAGTAAAATAATATTATGAAATAGGGTTATTAACAAAACTGAATGCCTATGAAGCACAATGCATAGTTTCAATATGCACATCAAAGAATAGAAAATAGCGAAGTAGCTTATCTGGTTTTCTGAAAACTTGGACACTTTTCAGCGATTTCTCCCAGAAGGTTGCGGCGATGTTCTCGCTTTCAAGCGTGGGCTTGTATGTCGTAATTGGGAGAAATAGGTAGTCCAAGACCTCAGAAAACCAATGAAGACAAAATGAGTACCACGCTTTTTTATGTGCATATTTCACCCCCTCTTGTTGGTACTGCATAAAAAAAACAATTAAAACTTAATGAAGATGAACAAACAAACCAAAAAACTGACGATGCTGTTCTTTATGGCTGCTGCAATGCTCATTGTTATGTCCTGCGGCAAAGATGGCGATAACACTACCACAACTCCTGCCGATGGCGGAACAACCCCAACACCGACCCCGGCACCCGTGGTACAACACGGAAGAATGTATGGCACCAGCTGGACATTAAATTATACATATTTTGGCTATGTGAGCGAAGTAGAGGCCTATCGCATGAAATGCGCCGCCACGTTGTTTTTCGAGACCGACAATACCGGGAAACGTGTGCTTAAGACCGACCGTTACAATGTTGACGGAAACACGTTGATACGTCATGAGCCAGATACCGTCAAGGTCTTTACCTATATTTACAACGGTGGTGATTCGCAGTATGGCTCAGGAATGCTGTATTGGGAGAATGGTGACAGCACCAGGTTCAGTGTCAATAACTATGGCGACGGAGACCTGATATATACGGAGGGGGAGGAGTTTCCCGACCCGTTCATCGTGCCACAATATCACCGAAACAGCTAATTGCCTTTTTTAACACAGAATGCACAGTCGGCTCGCTCCATGATGCGAGCCGACTTTTTGCTTCCACACACAATATTTTTCGTCGAAAGACGTTAAATGAAAAAATTACTCGACAAATGAAGAAGGTGACTTTTTTTATATTGGCGGCCACGTTGTTGTTGTGTGCACCCACGGCGCGGGCGCAGGAGGACCGCGGCTTTGAGATTGCCAAGAATCTGGAGATATTCTCGGCGGTATACAAGAACCTCAACCTGAATTATGTCGACGATGTGGATCCGGGCAAGACCATCAAGGTGGCTATCGATGCCATGTTGGCCTCGCTCGACCCCTATACGAATTACTTCCCCGAGAGCCAGATGGAAGATGTGAAGCTGCAACTGCTGGGACAGTATGGCGGCGTGGGCGCGCTCATCATGCAGCGCGGTGATTCCATCTATATCAGCGACCCCTACAAGGGACTCCCTGCCGCCGAGGCGGGCCTGAAGGCGGGCGACCGCATTGTGGCGGTGGACGGCCAGAGCACCAAGGGGAAGAAGACGCCTGATGTGAGCAGCGCCATGCGCGGACAAGCGGGCACCGATGTGACACTGACGGTGGAGCGTGCCGGCAAGGAGTTCGACGTCACCCTGAAGCGCCGCGAGATAAAGCTGCCCAATGTGCCATATTATGGTTATGTGCAGGGCGACTACGGCTACATCAAGCTCGACGAATTTACCACTGACGCCGCCAAGCATGTGCGCGAGGCTTTTGTGGCGCTGAAGAAAGAGAAGCCCGGCATGAAGGGCGTGGTGCTCGACTTGCGCGGCAACGGCGGCGGCTTGATGAACGAGGCTGTGGATATTGTGAATATCTGGGTGCCGCGTGGCACGCTGGTGGTGGAGACCAAAGGCAAGGTGGCCAGCAAGAACATCAAGAGCTACACACGCATGGCTCCCGAGGACACGGAGATACCGGTGGCGGTGCTGATAGACAACAACTCGGCTTCGGCCAGCGAGATTGTCAGCGGCAGTCTGCAGGACCTTGATCGAGCCGTCATTGTTGGACAGCGCAGCTATGGCAAGGGATTGGTGCAGAACATACTGCCGATGGCCTATAACAGCCAGATGAAGGTGACCGTGAGCAAATACTACATCCCCTCGGGGCGCTGCATACAGGCTATCGACTACAGTCATCGCGACGAGAACGGGCGCGCTGTGAAGGTGCCCGACTCGCTGAAGACGGCCTTCAAGACCAAGGGCGGCCGCACGGTGTACGACGGCTTCGGCATAGAGCCCGATGTGGAGGTGGAGCCGGAGTATATGTCGAATCTCGGCGTGGCGCTGGCGCAGAAGTTCCTGGTGTTTGACTATGCCACCGACTACTACCGCAGCCACAAGGAGATTGTCCCGGCCGACGAGTTTGAGATAAGCGACGAAATGTATGCCGACTTCTGCCGCTACCTGAAGGAGAAGAATCTCAGCTACTCGACAGTGACAGAGCGTGTCATCAAAGAATTGCGCGAGGTGGCGAAAGAGGAGAAATACGACGGTGCCATCGCGGAACAGCTGAAGGATATGGAGGCAGCATTGGAGAAAGAGAAAGAGGGCGATCTCCAGAAGCACCGCGAGGAGGTGTGCGAGATGCTCAAGTCAGAGATTTTGAACCGCTACTACTACGACGAGGGCCGCATACAGGGGGCGCTGAAGAGCGACAAGGTGGTGCTGCAGGCTGTCAAGGAATTGGGAAAGAAATAGGGCATGTTCTCCGCGAAAGTACACAGGACTATCTACATCGTGCTGCTGGCGCTGCTGGGAGGCACGATGGTGACATCTGTGTGGGCCTCGAACCTGGTGTGGGTGCTGATGGGCGCCAACTGGCTGCTGGAAGGCCGCTGGCGTGAGAAGTGGCAGATGGCCAAGGAAAGTCGCCTGCTGCAAGCTTTCGTAGCACTATACCTGCTACTGCTCGTCGGTATGCTGTGGACATCCAACCAACCGGCCGGCTGGTCGGTGCTTCAGGTCAAGTTGCCGCTGCTATGTGTGCCGCTGGTGGTGCTCACTACCCGTCCGGTGACAGGTACGGCGCGGCGTATGACGCTGTTTGTCTATGCGTTGGCGGTGACGATGGTGTCGCTCATCGGGCTAGTGCGCTGGATGACTATCCCGGGTTTGCCCTACCGCGACATAGTGCCCTATATCTCACACATACGTTTTGCGCTCAGCTGCTGCATGCTGATATACATTGCCTTCGGTGAGATGCTCGGAAAACCGTGGAGTGGCCGTGGACGGCAGCATGTACTGGCGGTGGTACTGACGGTATGGATGCTTGCTTTCCTACTACTGATACGTTCGTATACGGCATTTGTAGTGCTGTCGCTGGTGTCGCTGGCGATGCTGCTGACGTACTACCGCCGCTGGCCGCTCATTGTTTTGTGGGTGCTGCTGGTGGGCGGTGCTGCGCTGGCGGTGGGCATCGAAGTGCACCGGTACTATCACATGGTACCGATGGCCACCGAACCGCTGCGTCCCTGTACCGACAACGGACGCCCATATATCCATGCGCAGGATGGCCTGATAGAGAACGGGAACTATGTGAACAACTATGTGTGCAAGCAGGAATTGCGAGCCGAGTGGAACCTGCGCAGCAGGATTGACTACGACAGCCTGACGGAGAATGGCTATAGCGTGGAGTCGACGCTGATACGATACCTCAATGCTTTGGGATTGACGAAGGACAGCACTGGGGTGGCTGCGTTATCGGGCGCCCAGTTGGAAGCTGTCGAGCGTGGGGTGGCAAACCCTATCTATGAGAGCGGAAATCCCGTGCGCAAGATGGTCTATACGCTGATGCTGGAACGCGAGTTCTACAGACATACGCGTGCGGTGTCGGGATTCACTATGCTGCAGCGGATGGAGATGTGGCACGCTTCTGCCACTGTGGTGCGCGACAATATGTGGTTTGGTGTGGGGACGGGCGACGCGGTGGATGCCTTGCAGCAATGGTTGGTGGACAATGACAGCGAGCTGGTGGGCCGCAGGATGAGCAGCCATAACCAGTATCTCGGTCTGTTGGTCGCCCTCGGCATCGTTGGCTTCGCCCTCGTGATGGTGGCCTTTGGACGAGCCTGCCCCGCATTGCGGCGTCAGTCGCCCCTGCTGGTGGCATGGTTACTCACCATAGTCATCTCCATGTTCACAGAAGACACCCTCGACACCCTAGCAGGCATACTATTCTGCACATACTTCCTTGCATACAGAGACAACACATGTACAAATACCACACACTGCCCAACGGCATAAAGATAATCTTGAGTCATACACCGTCACGTGTGATTTACTCGGGCGTCTACATCAATGTGGGCTCCCGCGACGAGTCGGGCGCCGACGAAGGAATGGCTCACTTCATTGAACACTCTCTCTTCAAAGGCACCGAGCATCGCAAAGCTTACCACATTCTGAACCGCATCGACGGGGTGGGAGGGGAGCTCAATGCATTCACCACCAAGGAGGAGACTTGCGTCTATGCCACCTCGCTGGCCGAGCATCTCGGCCGTTGCCTTGAGCTCTTCGCCGACGTCCTGTTTCACTCTTCGTTTCCCGAGGCGGAGATTGAGCGCGAAAAGGAGGTGGTGATTGAGGAAATCAACAGCTACAGCGATTCGCCGTCGGAGCTTATCTATGACCAGTATGAGGAGTTGGCCTATGAGGGACACCCTCTTTCACACAACATTTTGGGCAGCAAGCGCAATGTGCGCCACTTCACTCCCGAACGCCTGCGCCTCCAGATGGCTACCAACTATGCCCCCTCGCGTATGGTGATCAGTGTGGTTGGCGATGTCGACTTCAAGCGGCTGGTGCGGATGTGTGAGAGATATTTTGGCGGTTACGAAAGCCATCCTACTGCCATCGACCGTAGCCAAAAGCCGGTCTTCAGGTCTTTCGAGCGCCATATTCACCGACGTACCCACCAGGCCCATCTGCTCATTGGATGCGAGGCTCCGGATATCTACCATACCGACAAGACAGCCTTCACCCTGCTCAACAACATCTTGGGCGGTCCTGCCATGAATTCGCGCCTCAATGTGGCTATCCGTGAGCGATACGGTTTCTGCTACAACATCGAGTCACAGTATGTTCCTTTCTCTGATACGGGATTGTTCTATATCTACGCCGGAGTGGATATGGACGCCCAGGAGAAGGCCCGTCGTATGATTGTTGACGAGCTCTCCCGTATTGCCGGGGAACAGCTGTCAGAGCGTCAATTGCGCCAGGCACAGCGCCAGTTCATCGGTCAGATGGCCATCAATAACGACAACGGCAGCAATGAGATGCAGAGCATCGGCAAGGCATACCTCAACTTCGACCGTGTCGACACTCTTGAGGAGATGAATGCCGACATTATGCGGCTTACACCCGCCGACTTGCAGCGTGTGGCCGCCGACCGCTTCGGCAGCGACAAATTCAGCACCCTTGTCTATGGCAATTAACCCTATAATCGCTGAACGATGATAATAGACTATCCGTGGTACCTTGCCCTTTGCTGCCTCCTGCTGGGGGCGCTCTATGCCGCGGTGCTCTATTTCGTCGGACGGCGTCCGTTCCGCGGTGCGATGCGGTGGCTGTTAGCAGGCCTGCGCTTCCTCGCCGTGTCGGCCATCGCCTTCCTGTTGCTGGCGCCGGTGGCGAAGCAGACGCGACATGAACGCCAGCAGCCGCATCTGCTCCTGTTGCAGGACGTCTCCTCCTCATTGGTCAACAGTCCTGATTCATCCTTTTCGATGGATGGCCTGGCTGTGGATTTGGGGAAGCACTTCCGTGTCAGCCGTGAGACGTTCGGTGGTAAGGATGCCACCGACATCTCTGAAGCGCTGCTCCGCCATGCACACGACGATGTTGATGCTGTGGTGCTTGCCACCGATGGCATATACAACCGCGGCAGCAATCCCGCTACCGTCGCCGAGCGGCTTACTGCACCCGTCTACACTGTCGCCCTCGGCGATACCACGCCGCGCCGTGATGCTGCCCTGGCTGGCTTGAACGTCAATCGTATCGCCATGCTGGGCAATCGTTTCCCTGTAGAGGTGACGGTCAATGTCGACCTTCTGCGCGGCCATCAGTCCACACTTGCCGTCAGTGATGCCTCCGGACGGCGTCTATTCTCCCAGCAAGTCACCTATTCTTCCGACAATTTCAGCGAAATCCTTACTTTCACCTTGTCGGCCGACGAGCCGGGGCTGCAACGCTTCACGGTGAATCTTGCACCTGTCGACGGCGAGTTGACGGAGGCTAACAACCACCTCTCGTTCTACGTCGATGTGATAGATACCCGCCGCAAGGTGGCGCTCTTTGCCCGTGCACCGCACCCCGACATCGCCGCCCTCAAACGGGCCATCGAGAGCAATCCCAACTACGAGGTCTCCGTATTCCTTACCTCCGACTTAAAGAAATGGAACAACGAGGGCTATAGCATGGCTGTGCTTCACAACCTTCCCTCCAGAGATTGCCCCGACATCTCGTTCGCCGCGGGCCTTCCGTGCCTCTATGTCATCGGACTCCAGACTGACCTGCCACGGTTCAACGCTTTGCATTCCGGCCTTGAGATAGTCTCCAAGGTGAACAAGGGCAGCGAGGTGACAGCTCTTTGGCAGGAGTCCTTCTCGCTCTTTTCTCTCGATGCCGCCGATGCTGATGCTATTGTGCACATGCCGCCGTTGACGGCCCCGTTCGGCGAGGCACGTCTCTCCGACGATGTGCAGACGCTCTTCACCGCCCGTCTGGGTGCTATCGACACTCGTCAGCCCCTTGTTGCCGCCTCGGCGCAAGGCGAGTACAGACGAGCCTTTATTTGGGGCGAGGGCCTATGGCGCTGGCGTTTGGCTGACTATGCTTCGCAGGGCTCCCACGACCGTTTTGACCGCTTGGTGTCGCAGTTGGTAGGCTTCACTGCCATGCAGCACCAGCGCGACCGACTGCAGGTTGAGGCGGAGCGCAGCTATGCCGAAGGCGAGCCTCCGGTGCTCCGTGCACAGCTCTACAACGAGGCATACGAACTTACCAACGCCTCCGAGGTGTCGCTTCGCCTGACGGGTGATTCTGTCAAGGCCGACTACGCCTTCCTCCGTGATGGCACAGGCTATCGGTTGGTACTCCCTGTGCTCCCACAGGGCCTTTATCGCTATACCGCTGTCACCCCCGACGGCCTCACCGCTGAGGGCAGTTTTGCAGTCGAAGCCCTCAATCTCGAGCAGCGACGCCTTGTGGCCGACCATAACCTGCTGCGTACCATTAGTGCCACCACTGGCGGCGAAATGTATTATCCTGCTCAACTCTCAACCCTCGAATCCCAACTTTCGACGCTCAAGCCCACCATCCACACGCATACCCGCTATGCCGAACTGCTTCGGATGGGCTGGGTGCTGGCGTTAATTGTGCTGTTCTTGGCGGCCGAGTGGGTATTGCGTAAATATCACGGCGAACTATGAAACGGAACGGCATACTGAAAGAGGCCCTTACCTTGACGGGCGGCAATGTGCTGGCACAGATTATCGCGCTGGCGGCCTACTTTGTGCTGACCCGCATCTATTCGCCTGATGACTACGGTCTTTTCAATATCTTCTATTCCTATATCGAGGTGCTCATCATCCTCTCTACATGCAAGTACGAGCTGGCGGTGGTAGTGGCCTCCGACGACCGTCAGGCGGCGGCCGTGGCCCGCTTCGCGCTGCGTCTCAATACGCTCGTTTCGCTGGCTTTGCTCACCGTGGCGCTGGTTCTTTGGCTGACGGGTACCCTGCCGGGCAGTTTCGCCCAGTTGGGCTGGATGGTGCTGCTCATCCCCCCCATGGTCTTTTTCTGCGGCACCTCCCGCATCTATAGTTTCCTCTACAACCGCTTCCACCGCTATACGCAGATAGCCCTTTCCGAGAATGTCAATGCCGGTGCGGGAGCCCTGTTGAAGATGCTCCTCGGCTGGCTCGGCATGACGCCGGCTGGATTGCCTGTGGGCACGGTACTAGGCCAGGCGGCTTCCAATGTCAACTACCGACTGGGCTTGCGGCAGCTCCAGTTGCCTTCCACGGATGCTGACGAACGCCGTGCCGCGGCTGCCACACATCGCAATTTCCCGCGCTATGTGGCCACCAAGGACTTCGTCAACACCTTCTCGGCCAACCTGCCCTTCCTCTGGCTTGCCATCTATTTCGACCGTGCTGAGGTGGGTCTCTTCGGCCTTGCTCTTACCTTTTCCCGTCAACCTGTGCTGCTGCTTTGCTCGGCCTTCGAGCGGGTGCTCTATGCCCGTGGAGCCGAGGCGGTGCGCGACAGCAAGCCGTTGCTTCCGCTGACCACGCGTTTCGTGGCCATCGTCAACGCCGTGGCCTTACCGCTCTGTGTGGCTGCATGGTTCCTCGCTGAATCTCTTTTCTCCTTTGGTTTTGGTAGCCGTTGGCAGGGCTGCGGCGTCTATGTGCAGGCGCTATTGCCGTGGGTGTGGCTCACCCTCACGGCCAATTCCTTGATGTTTGTAGCCAATGTCTTCTCCACTCAGCGCACCGAGTTCGTCTTCTATCTCGTGCAGCTGGCGCTCCGTGTAGGCGCCATCGTAGCGGGCATTGCCATGGGCAGTTTCCTCCTAGCCATACGCCTCTTCTCGGCGGCGTCGGCACTCATCTGTCTCTCGCTTTTAGTGTGGTACCTTTGGCAGGTAGCCCGCTACGACCGGAAGCTTAAAGCTTGATGATGCGGGCGGTGCCGTTCTCGCAGGGCACCATGTAGATGCCGGCGGGCTGCTGGCTCAGGTCGTATTCCTTCTCGCCCACGGTTACCTTGCCGCGTGTCGGGTTCGGGTACACCTTCACCTCTTGACGCTGGGCATTCTCGATGCCGGCAGTGCCGAAGTTTATCTTCAGGAAGGCAGTGACACTCGGGTTGATGCGGGGCGAAACACCCACGGTGAGTTTGATGATGGCGGAGCCGCTGTAGCTGTCCTCCAGGTGTACCTTTAACGTGATGGGGTCAGGATGTATCCTGTGTGCCTCCACAGTATAGGCCGGGGGCAGGGCGGGCGGAATCGGGCAGTTTCCGCCGGCGCAGAGGCCAATCTCCATGTCGGAGGGGCCATTCATGACGGTGACCACCTGGTCGGTCAGCAGGTCGTCGTCAGTCAGGTTCTTCACGAAGAAGTTGATCTGTGCCAGGTGAATCTGGCGCTCCCAACTCTGGGGAGTGTACTCCACGGTGTCGCCATTGTTCAAAGCGGTACTGGTCGAATCGTTGAAATACAGCTCATAGCTCTGACCGAAGGTCTTGCCTCCGAATATGAGAGTGGCAACGAGGGCCACGCAGAGGGTGATTGTTTTTTTCATGGGTCTATCGTTTTTTTCGTTGATTGCCGTTTAATCCAGTTTGAGTACGGCGAGGAAGGCGCTCTGTGGTACCTCCACGTTACCCACCTGGCGCATACGTTTCTTGCCTTCTTTCTGCTTTTCGAGCAGCTTGCGCTTACGCGTGATATCGCCGCCGTAGCACTTGGCTGTCACATCCTTGCGCACTTGCCGCACCGTCTCGCGGGCGATAATCTTGCTTCCGATGGCGGCTTGGATGGCCACATCGAACTGTTGGCGCGGGATGAGGTCTTTCAGCTTCTCGCACATCTTGCGGCCGATGGGATAGGCGTTGTCGACGTATGTAAGGGTGCTGAGGGCGTCCACAGGGTCGCCGTTGAGCAGTATCTCCAACTTCACCAGCTTCGACGGCTGGTAGCCGTTGATGTAGTAGTCGAACGAAGCATAGCCCTTCGATATGCTCTTCAGCTTGTCGTAGAAGTCGAACACCACCTCGCCCAGCGGCAGGTCGAAAGTTATCTCGATGCGGTCAGTGGTCAGGTAGTTCTGGTTCTTCAAAATGCCGCGCTTGTCCATGCACAGTTTGATGACCGGCCCGATGAAGTCTGCCTTGGTGATAATCTGCGCGTGGATGTATGGCTCATACACCTCGGCGATATTGTTCGGCTCGGGCATGCCCGAGGGGTTGTAGACATCTATCTCTTGCCCGTTGGTCAGCTTCACCTTGTACTGCACATTGGGCACCGTGGTGATGACGTCCATGTTGAACTCGCGGGTCAGACGTTCCTGCACAATCTCCATGTGCAGCAGTCCGAGGAATCCGCAGCGGAAGCCGAAGCCCAGTGCTAGCGAGCTCTCGGGCTCGAAGGTGAGGCTGGCGTCGTTCAGTTGCAGCTTCTCGATGCTGGCGCGCAACTCTTCGTAGTCGTCCGTGTCCACGGGATAGACGCCCGCGAAGACCATCGGTTTGACGGCCTCGAAGCCCTCGATGGGTTTTTCGCAGGGGGCATTGACATGGGTGATGGTGTCGCCCACGCGCACCTCCTTCGAGGTCTTGATGCCGCTGATGATATATCCCACATTGCCGGCACTCAGCTCTTTGCAAGGCTCCATATTCAGGCGTAGCACGCCCACCTCGTCGGCATCGTATTCTTTGCCGGTTGAGTAGAACTTCACATGGTCGCCCGTCTTCAGGGTGCCGTTCATGATGCGGAAGTAGCTGATGATGCCGCGGAAGGGGTTGAACACTGAGTCGAACACCAGCGCCTGCAGCGGTGCGTCGGGGTCGCCCTTCGGGGCGGGAATGCGGTCAACGATAGCATTCAATATCTCCGGCACGCCCATGCCCGTCTTGGCTGAGCAGCGCAGAATCTCCTCATGCTTGCAGCCCAGCAGGTCCACAATCTCGTCGGCCACCTCCTCGGGCATGGCGCTGTCGAGGTCAATCTTGTTCATCACGGGGATGATTTCCAAGTCGTTCTCTAGTGCTAGATAGAGGTTGCTTATCGTCTGTGCCTGAATGCCCTGTGTGGCGTCGACCACCAGCAGCGCACCCTCGCAGGCGGCGATGGCACGGCTTACCTCGTAGCTGAAGTCCACATGCCCCGGCGTATCGATAAGGTTCAGGACAAAATTCTGGCCTGCGTAAGCCGGATTCCCCTCCGCGGGGACGCGGTAATTCATCTGGATGGCGTGGCTCTTGATGGTGATGCCACGCTCCTTCTCCAGCTCCATGTCGTCGAGCACCTGATCCTGCATGTCGCGCTGGCTCACGGTGTTGGTCACCTCAAGCAACCGGTCGGCCAACGTGCTTTTGCCGTGGTCGATATGGGCGATGATGCAGAAATTTCGAATGTTCTTCATCGGTTATAGGGTGTTCAGGGCGGCCTGCACGCTCTGGATGACGGCGCGGCTGGTGAAGGTGGCTCCGCTCACGGTGTCCACCTGTTTCTTCTTGGCTTTCTTGACGGTGAGTCCGTTCCAGTTGTTATAGAAGCCGGTCTCCTGCATATGCTGGGCAAACTTGGGCGTCTCGCTGTTGGCCAGCAGGTAGACGCCGGTGATTACCTGCTTGGAATTGAGGGCGATAAGTACGGGAGTCTCCCCGGCATAGCCCTTGATGCCGTCGCTGGCGGGCTTGCTATAGACGGCGTAGCCCAGCAGCTTGCTCTGGGCGTTGTACACCTCGGTCCATTTCTCCGCTTTCTTGACACTCTTCACCTCGGGGAAGGCTTTCACTATCGCCATGTCGATGCCGTCGGCGTTGACTTGCGGCTGGCAGCTCTGCTGACGGGCCTGTTGTTGGCGGTGGTGCGGACAGTTGCCGCAGTGCTGGGCGGAAACTACGCCCGTTGCAAAGAGTGAGATGAGTGCTAAAGCGATGATTTTCTTCATATTCGTTGTTCTTGTCATGTTGTTTTTACGTTGCAAATATACAAAAAAATCGAAATATCGGCACTCATTTTTCTGGCCTTCCCCTCTGGTTCCCCTCCGCTCGTTCTACGGTCGTTCTACGGTCGTTCTACGGTTTTTTACCGTAAAACGAGCGTAGAACGACCGTTGAAGTACCGTTGAAATGACGGACAGAATGCTGAGGGATAGTTTGTTATAATGCTCCTGGATGACGGACGATACTGAAACGGATTGAAACCGGCTTTTTTTTCCTGTCATGTGGATTATTTTTTGTAATTTTGCAAAATTATTCCAATCGCAAAAAGGATGCTATGAGAAGCACTTACAAGATATTCAAAGAGAGCGTCAAGACGATAACGCAATACTACATGCTGCTGGTGGAGGAGACCAAGAGCCAGCGGCTGGTGGGCAGCACCAATGAGTGGGTGCTGGACAACTACTACATGATCAGCGAGCAGGAGAAGGTGCTGAAGGTGGAGTTGAAAGGGGTGGAAACCGGCAAGGGAAGAGTGGAGAGGAAGCGCGTCGAGGTGCTGTGGAAACTGTTGCAAGGTTATCTGCGCAAGTGCCACTACCACATCGACAAGTCACTGCTTTTCCGCTATTTGAGCCAGGTGCAGGTGAGTCAGAAGGACTATTTGACTTATCCCGAGGTGTGTGCCCTGCTGCCGTTACTGAAGACGATACTTATCAGCGAATTGGCTGCGCTCTGCACCGAGTTGCGCGAGGCGAAGGCATACCATTATCTGCCTACCGACAAGAGCCAGGCCGACATGGAGCGGCTGAACGAGGCGGCGCGGCAGAACCTGCAGATGATGAATATCTTCAACTCGCTGAAGAAGATGACCAAGTTGCCGATGGCGGAGTTGATCGACGCCGTCAGCTTCTCGGAGAAAGCGCTGAAGGGCGAGAAGGCGGGCATGTATGACCAGATGTACGACAAGACCAAGGACGACTACCGCGCGAAGATTGTCCGTCTGACGCGCCGGTCGGGCCGGACAACGGAATACGACTTGGTGAAAGAGCTTGTGGCGAAGGCAGATGCAAGTAACGAGCATGTGGGCTGGCAGCTGTTCCCGCCGAAGCGGTGGAACGCCCGTGCCCACGGCTATATCTGGATTGTGGTATTGGCAGCGTTGCTGCTGGCGGCGCTGTTCAGCTATGGTGTGAATGGGTTTGGTAGTTTGAGTAGGCTGAAATGGGTGCTGTTTGGCGTGCTGACAGTGCTGCTGTGGGTCCCGATGAGTCAGGTGGTGATAGACCTCTTCAACTGGCTGCTGGGTAAGTTGCACAAGCCCATGGGTACCTTCAAAATCAAGTTCAAAGACGGCCTTATCCCCGAGGAGTACGCCACGATGGTCATCATGCCCACCATCTTGAAGAACCGAGCCAAGACGGTGGAACTGCTGGAGCAGTTGGAGGTCTATTATCTGTCCAATATCAACCGCGCCAGCGAGGGGAAACGCATGGAGAGCCGTCCGCAGAACCTCTACTACACTCTTGTGGGCGATGCGGCTGCATACAAAGAGGCCGATGCACCTTGGGACGACGAGGTGGTGCAGGCTGGACTGGAGAAGGTGAAGGAGCTAAACGAAAAATATGGTGCTCCGATATTCAACTTTGTGTACCGCAAGCGTGCCTGGAGCAATGGAGAACAAACCTGGCTAGGCCACGAGCGCAAACGCGGCGCTATCCTTCACTTCAACGACCTTGTGCTGGGACAGACCAGTGAGGAGGACAAATCCAAGCGTTTCCGCTGCGAGACGATATCGGAGTGGCTGAATGGTGTTCATAGGGCTAATGGACGAGATGGAAGTCCAATACAATTTATCATCACGCTGGACACCGATACCGAACTGGTGCTTTATTCGGCCCAGAAGCTCATCGGCGCGATGGCGCACCCGTTGAACCGCGCCCAACTCTCGGCCGACGGCCGCCGTGTGGACCGTGGCTATGGCATCATGCAGCCGAGGGTCAATGTCGACGTGGAGGTGACCAATAAGAGCCGCTACGCGCAACTTTTTGCCGGATTGGGCGGACTGGATGTCTATACTACCGCCAGCTTCGAACTCTATCAAGACATCTTCAACGAAGGTTCGTTCTGTGGCAAGGGTATCTACGACTTGCGCGTGTTCCAGCAGGTTCTGAAGGGCACCTTCCCGGAGAACCTCATCCTGAGTCACGACCTTATCGAAGGCTGCCACATCCGCTGCGGCCTCATCAACGACCTGGAACTCTTCGACGACAATCCCAGCAACTATATCGACGACGCCAAGCGCCACCACCGCTGGACACGCGGCGACTGGCAGATTATCGGTTGGCTGAAGGACACTGTGCGCAACGAAAAGGGCGAGAAGGTGAAGAACCAGGTGAACACCATCGGCCGCTGGAAGATATTTGATAACCTGCGCCGTTCGATGCTGAGTCTGGCGCTGATGGTGATGATATTTGTGGGATATGGGCTTTCAGTGGTCAGTGGACAATGGTCAGTGATCAGTGGTTTTTGGTTTGTGGTGGTGGCACTGCTGGCTGTAGCCAGCCCCATTGTGTTCTTCATCATCGGCCAGATTACCTCGATGCCGCGCTTCGGCAAGCGCTATCGCTACTATATGACTCTAATGCGCGGCTTCAAGGTCATTTTCTACCGTTCGCTGGTGCAGTTCTCCCTGCTTCCGAAAGAGGCGTGGATGTACACCGATGCCGCCGTTCGTGCCTGCTACCGCATGTGGTTCTCGCACCGCGACCTGCTGGCGTGGATTACCAGCGACGAGGCCGCCAAGAGCACCAAGGGTACGCTGGGCGACTATATGTGCAAATTCTGGTTCAACTATGTGGCCAGTGCTGTGCTGGTGGCGATGGGCCTAATGGGCCATGCGAGTTTGATAGGCTGGATAGGAATCGGCTTCTGCGCGGCGACGTGGTGCGGCGCGCCATTGCTGATGTACTGGTTGGGCAAGAAATTCCCGCAAGACAAGCGCAGCCTCAACGCCAAGGAAACCGACGAGGTGCGACGACTGGCACAGCACACCTGGAGTTTCTTCGACACCTTGATTACCGAGGAGAACAACTGGCTGATTCCGGACAACTACCAGCTGAACCGCGAGAGCAAGACCGACTACAAGACGTCGCCCACCAATATCGGATTCTCGCTCACCGCTGTGGTCAGTGCCGCCGAACTCGACTTCATCACCCAGAAAGAGGCCGTGGACCGCATCGAACATATCATTGACACTGTCGGCCGCCTGGAGAAGTGGAACGGACACCTCTACAACTGGTACAGCATCAGTACTCTCAAGGCATTACCCAACTTCTTCATTAGCACTTGCGACTCGGGTAACTTTGTGGCCTGCCTGTATGTGGTCAAGGGTTTTCTTATGGGAGTTCAAGGAGTTCAAGAAGTACAAGGAGTGTTGGAGAAGGTGCAGCGCTTGATTGACCAGACCGACTTCATGAAGTTGTATAATCCGGAGTTGGATGTGTTCAGCATCGGCTATGATACAAGCAACTACACCTTACTGCCCTACCACTACAACAACTTCGCCAGCGAGGCGCGTCTGACGTCGTTCCTCACCATCGCTCAAGGCGATGCCCCTTACAAGCACTGGTTCTGTCTGGACAAGACGTTGGTGCAATACAAGGGCTACAAGGGCGTGGCATCGTGGTACGGTACGCTGTTCGAGTACTTCATGCCGCTCATTTTCCTGCCCACCTACAAGCACACGCTGATGGACGAGACCTACAGTTTCGCTATCCGTGCACAGCGAGCTTTCATAAAGAACACCGCCAAAGGCATGCCTTGGGGCATATCAGAGACAGCCTACAACGAGCTCGACGACGCTCAGAACTATAAGTACCATGCTTTTGGGGTGCCGTATCTCAAGTTCCAGAACACCACACCCGACCGCATTGTTATTTCGCCCTATAGCTCGTTGATGACCATCGGCGTGGACGACCGTGCCGTGTATGAGAACATACGTCGCTTCAAAGAGCTGGGGATGTATGATGACTATGGCTTCTACGAGAGTTACGACGAAGAGGACCATGTATCTGTCAAGGCCCACTATGCCCACCACCAGGGTATGATACTTGCTTCGCTGGCCAACTATCTGGGAGACCACTGCCTGCAGCGCTACTTCATGCAAGAACCTGCCATGAAGAGTATGGAGACACTGCTGAAGGAGAAAGCACAGGTGAAGCCTTATATCGACCTCAAGGTGACGCAGTATAAGCGCTACCGTTATAGCAAGGTGCAGACCGAGAGTGATGCCCGTGATTTCGATACTATCGCCAATGTGCCGGAGTTGGGTGTCATCAGCAATGGCCAATATACGGTGTTGATGAACGACCGCGGCAGCGGATTCTCCCGCTTCCGCAACATCATGCTTAACCGTTACCGCAAGATAACTTCCGACCACTACGGCATATACCTCTATGTCCGTAACTTGGGCTCTGACAAGCTGTGGTGCAATACTTACTCCCCGCTGGATGTGATGCCGGAGAGCTACCATGTCAGCTTCGCCAGCGACAAGATAAGCTATCTGCGTGTTGATGAAGGGGTGGAGACCAAAACAGAGGTCACTGTGCTCAAGGACCGCAGTGCCGAAATACGCCGCTTTACCTTCACCAACAATAGTGGGAAGGCTGTTGACTTGGAACTGACGACCTATGGTGAGGTGGTGTTGGCATCGGCTGCCGAGGATGAGAGCCACCGCGTGTTCAACGGCATGAAGATACTCTCGGAGTATGATGCCGACCATGAGGCGTTGCTCTTCAGCCGTCCGGGCAGTAGCGGCTCCCGCCATTATATGTTGCACAAGTTGTGGTTGTCGGACTCGTCTGACAAGTCTGACTGGATGGGACTTGTCGAGTACGAGACTTCGCGCCTCAAGTTTTTGGGTCGTGGAGGCAGTTTGCGTCATGCCGATATCATCGAAAGCCACCGCACGTTGACGGGGACGGTGGGCACCACGCTGGACCCGGTGATGAGTATGCGCAGGCGACTGCATATTGCTGCGGGTAAGAGCGTGGAGGCATTTGCCCTTACAGGTTTCTCCAAGGCCAAAGAGCATTTGTTGCAACTCACGGAGCAGTATCAGAGTTCCGTGGATGTGGAACATGCTTTCAAGACCGCCTCGGTGTTCAACAATATGCGCACCAGCATGTCGCTCCTCAAAGGCAGCCAGATGCGCCTCTACAACGACATTGCCAAGTATATGGCGCAAACTGCCACCCTCGGCAATGACCGCAATGCCGTGTTGGCCAAGAATACGCTTTCCCAGAGTGGACTGTGGCGATTCGGCATCAGCGGCGACTTGGCCATCCTGCTGATGGAGGTGGATTCGATGGAGCGTTCGGGTTATGCCAAGGAGATGTTGCGTGCGTTCGAGTATTACAAGGTGCATGGCCTGCGGCTCGACTTGGTGTTCATCAACGACGCCCCCGAACGAGACAGGGAAGGGGTGGTACATTTCATCCGCAATATGGCCAATACCGAACACCTGTGGGCGTCGCACTCTGATGCAGGAAAGGTGTATGTGCTGGACGGGAAGGATGTCAGCGAGGCGGAGCGCATATTGTTGCACACGGTGGCACGTCTGTCGTTCACTACCGCCGAAGGAGTCACTATCGCCCAGCAGCTGCGTCGGCTAGAAGAGGTGAATCAGCACTATCAGGATAAGATAGAATATCCGGTGCTGAAGCCCAAGAAAGAGTTCCGCGTGTGGAGTGATTTGGAGTTCTACAATCAGTACGGCGGGTTCGACCAGGGTGGCCGCGACTATGTTGTGACCAACACCAATACCCCCATGCCGTGGGTCAACGTGATTGCAAACGAACAGCACTTTGGCTGTATCGTCAGCAGTACCATGGCGGGCTTTACTTTTGCCCATAATGCGCAGCAGTTCAAACTCACCGGCTGGAGCAACGATATCGTGCGCGACAATGCCAGCGAGATGCTGCTGATAAACAAGAAACAGTTTGTGCCTGCCACAGCCCGACATGGTCAGGGTTGGTCAGCCTTCGATGCCGAATATGAGGATATGAAGGTGGCGGTACGTCTCTTCGTGGCTTGCGATAAACCAGAGAAATACTACCAGATAAAGGTTGAGAACAAGACAGCCGCACCGCTTGAGGTGCAGCTTGACATGGTCTACAAGCTTGTCCTCGGCATGTGCGAGGAACAAACGGCCCGATATCTGTTCTCCGAATGGAACGAACAGAGCAACTCCTTGCTGGTCCGCAATGTCTATCACCCCATTTATCACGACCAGGTGGTTCGGCTTACAGCCACGGAACCACTTACCGATGTCAGCCTAAATTACCCCAACCGCAAGCGACTCGGCCTTGTTGTCGACCTGCCTGCCGGCGGCGAGAAGGAGGTTGCCTTTGTGATTAGTGTGTCCGACAATCTTGACCGTCCGACAATCCCCGCTATCTATACCGAATTCGACCGGGTGGTCAAATACTGGGACGAGAAACTCTCGCAGATACAAGTGGAGACGCCTGATCGCTCGCTCAACTACATGCTCAATAGGTGGTACCTCTACCAGGTCTATTCTTCGCGCCTCTTTGCCCGTGCGGGCTTCTACCAGGTGGGTGGCGCGACAGGCTTCCGCGATCAGCTGCAGGATGTGATGTCGGTGCTTTACAGTGACCCTGCCTATGCGCGCCGACAGATACTTGACCATGCTGCGCATCAGTTCGCAGAAGGTGACGTGCTGCACTGGTGGCATGAGAATATGCATCTCGGAGCACGCACTACATTCAGCGACGACTACCTGTGGTTGGTCTTTGTGACTTATCAGTACATCCATGTCACGGGCGATGTCGCCATTCTCTCGGAACAGGTACCTTTCTGTGTCGGTGACCAGCTGGGACAGGGCGAGGCTGAACGCGGAATAAGTTACGAGGCAGGCAACGAGCATGCTACGCTGTATGAGCATTTGAGACGTTCGATGAATCGCTCAATGTCGCGTGTGGGTGTCCACGGTCTGCCGTTGATGGGATGTGGAGACTGGAACGATGGAATGTCCACCGTTGGTGTTGAGGGACAAGGTGAAAGTGTATGGGTGGCCTTCTTCCTGGCCGACTTGTTGCCGAAGATGGAAGAACTCACCCAAATGATGCCTGATGCCGACTTGACGTATTGCGAAGAGCTGACGGCTTTCCGGAAGAGACTGGTTGAGTCTATACAGCAAAACGCATGGGATGGGGCGTGGTTCCTCCGTGCTTATTACGACAATGGTGACCCCATGGGAAGCCGTAACAATACAGAATGCCAGATAGACCTTATCAGTCAGGCTTGGAGCATCCTTACCGACGTGGCTACGCCTGCACAGAAGGTGAGTGTCATGCGCGAGACTGATAATCGCCTCGTCAACCGTGAGCACGAGATTATCCAGCTGCTCACGCCGGCGTTCCAGAATTCACAACCTTCGCCGGGATACATTATGAACTACCCTGTCGGTGTGCGTGAGAATGGAGGCCAGTACACGCATGGAGCCATGTGGTACATCATGGCGCAACTCAAGGAGGGCCGTTACGATATGGCCTATTTCCTCTATTCGCTCATCAACCCCATCCATCGCACACAGACCCTTGCAGATGTGCTCAAGTACAAAGTGGAACCCTATTGTATCGCCGCCGATATATATAGCAATCCACAGCATCCGGGACGTGGGGGATGGACGTGGTACACGGGTTCTGCTTCATGGGCCTATAAGACCGGTATTGAGAACATTCTTGGTTTTCGCAAACAGGGTGAACAGCTTACGATCGACCCACGGGTGCCTACCGAATGGCCGTCATTCACACTCCGCTATCGATACGGCACAGCCACTTATGTTATCCGCTACCGGCGCAATGATACAGGGGAAGCGGCTGAATATAGCAAACAAACCATCACCCTTGTAGATGATGGTCTGGAGCATGAGGTAATAGTGTGTTGACTATACCGAGGTAAAGTTATTGCTTTATAATGCGGACGGTTTTCTCTTCTGTTGAGAGGAGATAGATGCCGTTTGGCAAGTGGCTGATGTCTATTGTGGCGCTTTCGTGGCATGTGAAGCTGAGGAGGGTGCGTCCTTGAAGGTCGCAGATGCGGACCATGCCTTCGGCTTTGACATTGAGGATGCCAGTGGTGGGGTTGGGAAAAGCTTTCGTCAACGCAGGCTGTGCGTTATCGATGCCTGAAGTACCGCCATTGGGCGATACTGTCAAAGTGACGTGATAGGTTTTGACTGTGACGCCGTCCTCGGCGGTGACGGTAACGGTGACCATGGCGGTGCTGTCATCGATACGGGTGCGCTCGGTGTTTACATGGGCGTCGGAGACCTCTGTGACGGCTTGCACGGTGGCAGTGGAGAGTGCTGCGGTATCGGTCACGGCGACGCTGTAGTTGAAACGACCCTTGCTAAAGCCGGCTATAGGTGTATTGTCTACCTTAAGACTGTTGAGCCATGCGCTGTAGATGAACTGAATGTCATCGATGGAGATAGAATCGTTAGCGGCACCACCTCCAGGAATGATGTTTGACGAGATGTTGACCAGGATGTAGTTGGCGCTGGAAGAACCGGTATAGGTGAAGGGCACTTTCTGCAGTTGCCAGTTGGACTGTGTGGCCGAGGAGGTGGTGCGTGTCACATATGCCAATGCTTTGCCTTTATAGAGTGTGGCATTGCTTTCATCGTTAGGTGTGCGAAAGTCATTGTTGCCGTGGATGGTGACACTTACTTGAGCTACCGAACTCGCATCGGCGGCGTAGAAACTTACCCAGACATACATTGAGTCGGGCGTGGCTGTGAATGGTTGGCTGTGTTCGCTGCTGCTGCGTTTGGTATAGTTGTAGTTCTCGGAACTGGTGGCCGACATGGCTCCGGCATGAACACAGCCGGTGGTCATATTGCCGTTGGCCTTGATGCCAAAGATGGATGTAGTATATACGGTAAGGTAATAACTTCCAGAGGTGCCGGGCCGTCCGCCGGCGCGGCGGTAGTGATGATTGGAAGAGGCGAGAGATGCATAGGAACCGTCGCTGGAGGAGAATGTGTTCCAGTGGGTGGGCTCCGATGTATTGTTGCCGTCCCATTGTTCAAAGCCTGGGTTAAGTAACTGATACTGCTGACTGTTGGAGGTCAATGCAAAAGCAATGACCAAGATGCAAAGGATAGAAGTCTTTTTCATGGATTATAGAGGTTTTATTATTCAATAATTAAGGTTCCGCTGACGGCCCAGTGGCTGAACATGCCCTCGACAGGCTTGCCCTGCGGGATGGCCACGGTGAGGGTGTGCTCGCGGCCGTCGGCCCAGGGCGAGAGGTCGAAGTAGACAGGCTGCGTGGCCGTGCCGGGGCACCAGCCGGAGCGCGAGAAGTCGGAGCTGCTGAGGCCGTTCCAGAAGTTGCCGCTGACGGGGTTGAGGTCGCGGTAGCAGCCGCAGTCCTGCCGCCAGGGGGTGTGGGTGAAGGCGGGCTTGCCGTCGATGAGGATGGTGTTCTGCTTGGGCACGAACTCGTCGCCCTCGCCCCAGCCGCCGTGGCCGGTGCTGATGTAGCGCAGGCGGGCGCTCGTCGCATCCTGCGGGATGGTGAAGGTCACCGTCAGCGAGTCGGTGGCGAAGAGCTTGCCGTAGTTCTGTCCGGCCATCTCGAGAACGTTGCAGGTGTTGAACAGGGGCAGGACCTCGGCATCGGCAGGCCCTTCCACCTCGAATTCCGGATCTGTGTAGCTGTTGGGGTATGACTTGATGTCCATCGTCAGCAGGTGTCCGCCGCCGTCGTAGTTGCCGATCCAGGCGCCGACGATGACGTCGCCACCGAAGTACACATCGCTAATCTCCTGTCGGTAATAGGTCTCGTCGCGCCAGTCGATGCCGTAGCCGGCCATGCGGTCGTTGAAGTGGCCCACGCCGAAGGGGGTGAAGAAGCGTACCCATTCCGTTGCAGGCATGTATTCGTCTGTCGCCATCATACCCTGATAGCGCTGGCCGTCGCGTCCGGTGAAGACGGGCAGCGAGTCGGGGTGCTCGTTGATGCCGCGGAAGAAACCCTGCAGCGCGGCACCACTTGACATCGGCATGACGAACACCGACCCTGTGCGGTCGTAGGCGTCGCCGTTGCTCTGCTGGTGAAGCTCGACGAAATGCTGATAGTGGGACGGCAGCTGGGGCAGCCTGACGCGCTTCAGCACCACGGTGCCGCCTGCGAAGTGCAGCACCGAGTCGAAGGGCACTTTCCAGATGCTGCCTTCGATGTGGGCATTTTCCGCACCCCAATGGATTTGTGCATGGTCGAAGACGCGGGTGGTGACCACCAGGCGCTCCTTCATGATTCGGTCAAGCTCGCGAGGAGTGACGCGGCGGGTAGGCCAGATGCGAGAAGTCTCCCATAAGGTATGTCTCACTTTCTCGGCCTTCGCTAGCTTCAACCGCAGCTGGCCGTTGCGGGAGAAGGAGCGCAGCACACCTTTGTTCAGGCCATAATAGGGCATGGGGTTGACGTTGACAGGGACCTTTTCATCCATTTCGAAGACAAGGGTGTTGCTGTTGACAGAGGTGGTATAGCGGTTGCCGTCGTGTTTCCATTCGAGGTCGCTGCGCGAGAAGCCCGTACGGTAGTAGTAGGCACTGTCGTCATAGTAGGCTGTCACCGTGATACTGTCGGCGGCATAGTCGGCGCTGGTCACCGTCTGGCAGTAGCCGGGTATCAGCTTCCCTTCGGGCTTGGGAGTGAGGATAACGATGGAGCCGTCAGGGTTGCGCTCCACGGTGATGACCGTCGTGTCG
>JAFXXI010000019.1 GCA_017542345.1 Bacteroidales bacterium | reverse complement strand
GTCACCGTGATACTGTCGGCGGCATAGTCGGCGCTGGTCACCGTCTGGCAGTAGCCGGGTATCAGCTTCCCTTCGGGCTTGGGAGTGAGGATAACGATGGAGCCGTCAGGGTTGCGCTCCACGGTGATGACCGTCGTGTCGGTCACCTCGCCATAGTCATACTGGTGGTAGACGAATCGGTTGGCGTCTTTGGGAATCCTTACTTGTGCTGCTGCAAACAAGGGGAAGCTGGCCAAAAGTAGAAAAATGAACCTTCTCATGCTATAGTTAGCTCATATTGCGATGCAAAGATACAACTTTTTCCGCTGATACCAATAAAATTGCGTAATTTTGCAAAGCAAACGAAGGGCCGATAGATGCTTCTCAAAGGACGTATAATATTGTTGATGTGTGTCTTGCTTCCGATATGCGGACTGGCACAGACGAGCAAAAATGCCGAATTGGAGATTGTGGCAGAGGGTAATTCGGCCTATCAGGTACAATTTGTTTTAGGTAATTACACTCTTGAGGAGAGCAACGGCTATAGTGCTGTGATGGCGGAGGGTATGGTGGATTTGGCATCTCGTGAAGGACTGCCTGCATTACCGATGTTGAGTCGGTTGTTCAAGTTACCCAAGGGATCCTCTCTACAGGTGGAGAAGTATGAAACTGGGAAAGTAGAGCAGATTGGTTTAGGGAATGGTATTGAACCGACTCCGTGGCAAGGTGCTGCTGTAAAAGGACTTATGCCGCAGTGGGTGGAATTGGATAAGGCAATTTACGATGGAGATGGCGGTTATCAGTCTGAAGCGCCTGTGGCGGTGACTGATTTGGGCGCGATGGGCGACTGTCAGATGTTCCGTGTCACGATGAGCCCTGTGGCATACTTTCCACAGGATAACAGCTACAGAATTGCAAAAAGAGTCTCTGCTACGTTGACTGCCACATTGACCGATGCAATGCCGACACTCGATGTGCCAGAACATTACCTCGTGGTGTCGCGGCCGGAGTTCCAGGAGAGCTTGCAGCCTTTTGTGCATTGGAAGCGTCAAGAGGGGTACGATGTGACGGAGTTGTATGTCGAAACTAACAAACGTGACAGCGTTAAGGCACAGATACGACCGCTCTTCGACGAGGCGACACTGGACAGACCCGCGCCGAAATACATCTTGATAGTGGGCGATGCTGCACAGATACAGGCTTTTCTCGGCACCACGCACCCCACAGGAGTGGGTACGCATATCACGGACCTTTATTATGCCGAGTATACGGGCGATTTCCTGCCAGACGCCATCATCGGCCGCTGGCCAGTGAACGACACGGCTCAGTTGCGCGCGGTGGTGGAGAAGACTGTATGCTATGAACGGGCTGAAGCCCTCGACAGCAACATCTTGAAACGGATGTTGCTGGTGGCGGGTGACGAAAGCAGCTCACCGGCACCGACCACCACCAACGGTCAGGTGAACTATGTGGGACGGGAACTGAAAACGACCCATCCGGAGGTGGACACCCTCTGTTACCGCAATCCCGCCTCTGCAAACCAAAGGAACGTAATCCTGTCTGATATTGGTGCAGGAGTGGCAGCGCTCAACTATACTGCCCATTGTTCCACAGCCGGCTGGACGTCGCCGTCTGTGTCGTTCGGGGCCATAGACACGCTTCCCGTGAGACAACCGCTGCTGTATGTCAACAACTGCTGCGAAAGCAACAACTTTGGCGGCACCTGCTTCGGTGAGCAGCTGCTGCGCAAAGCGGAGGGTGGCGCTATAGGCGTGATTGGAGCTACCAACTCGACTCTGTGGAATGAAGACTATTATTGGGCAGTGGGTCCCAAGTATCCTTTCTCCCTAGAACCGCAATACGACAGTAGCCGTCTGGGTGCCTTCGACCGATGGATTGGACGTGCCGGTGGGGCAGCGACCCAGGGTGGACTGCTGGTGGCGGGCAACATGGCGGTGTCGGCCTTCGGTTCCCCGTTTGAGAAATTCTACTGGGAGATTTACTGCCTGTTTGGTGACCCCAGCCTGATACCGTATATTGGCAACTTGCACCCGATTGCCTTAGCAGTGGATGACAGCGTGTCAGCGGGGGATTCGGAGATTCGGTTGACAGCCACGCCCGGCGTGAAAGTGGCTGTGATGCAGGCTGACAGTCTGTTGGCGGCAGGCGTGGTGCCAGATAGTGGCATATTGCAGTTGACACTGCGGCAGTCGGTTGACACAGGAATGCTGGTGTTGACAGCCACAGGGAGCGGTTATCTGCCCCGGATAGACACCATGAGGGTGATTACAAATGCAGGCGGTGTTGGATTCTACAACCTCGCGGTTACTGACAGTACAGTCAGGTTCTCTATAGGCAATAATGGAGCAGATACATTGCGTGGCATTAGCGTCTACTTACGACAAAACAGTTCCGACAGTACATCGGGAGCAGTACTGACTGCGATACCGGTAGTGGTGGATAGCCTATTGCCCTGGCAAAGGTGCCAGGTGGAGATGCCGTATAGCATAGAAATGATGGGTCCTATGCCGTTATGGTCGGGCTGCATCGTGGCGGAAGACACTATTGTGAGAGGCTCATTGCGGCTGCAGCATGGAATGAGGGTGGATTATCCGGAACTGAAATTGACAGTGACAGATATGGACAGCCATCAGGTGGGTGAAATTCATACGGGACATGAGTATCTGCTGCATGTAGTGACAACCGGCGAGTACGACTCGCTTCATGTCAGTATGGAACAGCTTCCGAACGGTCCGTTTGATGCTAGTATGGCGGAATGGATGCCGGTGGCTGTGGCTGACAGCGTGAGGCACCTGCATGTGACAGCAGAAGTGCGGCGAGACAATTGGCACGGGGGTGAGGAAGGATATATTATCGTTGGACAGAATGCAGACGGATTTGAGCGCGGGCTGGACTGCTACCCTTGGCAGGTTGGCGGCACTCGTCCATGGACATTGGACAATACAGAGCACCATTCTGGATGCTACAGCATCCGTAGCGGGGCGATTGGTGCTCGTCAGACCTCAGACCTCGTCTTGGAACTGACGGTGTTGCAAGCGGGGCCGATAGTGTTCTATGTCAAGTCGTCGACCGAAGCAACGTACGATAAGATGGAGTTTATGGTCGACGGAGCAGCATGTATACCGGCATGGGGGGAGATGAACTGGACGCGGTACAGTGTGCCTCTCAGCGTGGGGCATCATGTGCTGAAATGGAGATATGCGAAAGACGAAAGCACAGACCAGGGTGCTGACGCCGTGTGGATGGACGATGTCCAGCTGCCGGTGGTCCTGTGGGATTCGGCCTATGGGTGCCGCGAAGGGGATGCTGTCTCGATAGATGCGGTGGGCCTTTCTGTTGCTGGCAAGGAAATAACTGTATACCCCAATCCGAGCAACGGACATGTGATGGTGGAATGTGCCACTGACAGAATACAGCAGTTGTCGATTGTGGACATATTTGGCCGCTGTGTGTACGCATTGCAAGATGTGCAGGCAGAGGCCGTCAGTCTTGACTTGGCCTTTTTGCCGAAAGGCGTCTATATGGTGCAAGTCCGATTGGAAGAGGGTATTGAGAACAGGAAGCTGATAATAAAGTGACGGATAAATGCAGACGGTGGATACAATAATGGAATACATCCCATCCTGCCAGATGGACGCACAGGCACAACAAATCGATGTGCCGGAGGTGAATGTGGGCATCCCGTTTGACTCTATATTCCAGGTTGGCGAAGAAGTGGAATATGTTTGCCGGCCGTCGCTTTTCAAGCAGCATACCTTGACGGTGCAACATGATGAATTGCTCATGCGGACACCTGACGGCAATCCGGTATGGATGTTCGGATTGCTCTTGGTGTTGGGTGTATTGCTGTTCGTATACTACAGACTGCGCAAATTGAATATTGGTGAACTGGTGAAAGCCCTGTTGGACCGTCGTGCAGAAGACCGACTGGTGCGAGCAAACAATCTGGGTACAGCCCGGCTGATGCCGATAGGCCTGCTGGTAACAGCCACGCTGGCCACGGTGGTGCTGTATGTGGCTTTGCCGCAGTCGGGACTGGGTGAGTGGCTACTGATTAGCGTCGGATTGGCCTTGCTCTATCTGGTGCGCAATGCGGTTATTCGGCTTCTGGGCGGCGTTTTCGAGGACAAGGAACCCGTTATGGCCTATATTACCAATGGCTACTTGTGTCACCTTATGCTGACCACTGTGGTGATACCGTTGTTGTTCTTCCTTGTCTACATGCCGATAGGCCAACAGGGGGTGCTATATTGTATCTATGCGCTCGTGGCATTGTGTTTCTTAATGCGCCTGCTACGGGGGGTGTATTTGTTTTTAACATTTTCAAAAGGCCATAGTTTCTATCTTTTTTACTATCTTTGCACCGTCGAAATAGTACCTGTCTTGGTGCTTGCGAAGTGGCTTTTGAGTCAGTAGAACAGAAAGTTGAGTGATTTATAGAAAGAATATGAAGATAAAGAAAATCCTGATATCGCAGCCAGAACCTGCCGATTTGGAGAAGTCCCCGTACAGAAATTTGGTGCACAAATACCATGTAGATATCACTTTTTACAAGTTTTTTGAGGTAGTGGGAATCCCCGCCTCGGAATTCCGTAAGACACGCATCCACATCAGCGACTATACTGCGGTGATATTCAACAGCAAGAACTCCATCGACCACTTCTTCCGTATGCTGAAAGAATTGCGCGAGACTGTGAGTGAAGACATGAAATACTTCTGCTCTACTGAGGCCATTGCATTGTATCTCCAGAATTATATCCAGTACCGTAAGCGCAAGGTCTTCTTCGGCGCCCAGTACTTCTCCGACTTGCTTGAGGTGATGTCGAAACATCGTGACGAGAAATACCTTTTCCCCTGTTCCGACGAGAAGCAAACAGAGTATACCAAATCCCTCGACAAAGCCAAGTTCAAGTACATGAAGGCCCCGATGTATACTTCGGCTCCTAAGGACCTGACGCGGTTCAACCTTGCCGACTTCGACGCCATCGCCCTTTTCTCGCCCATCGGAGTGAGAAGCTTGGTGAAGAGTTTCCCGGACGTGAAAAACCAGAAGATACTGATTGCCGCGTTTGGCACCTCCACCCATGCTGCCTTGAAAGAGAACGGCATAAAGCTCAGTATCGCCGCCCCCACCCAGTCGGCCCCGTCGATGGCTATGGCCATTGAGAACTATATCATGGGTAAGGAACAGGAGCATGTGGTTGTGTCGAAGGGTGAGCTGGGCAAGCACGGAGTGCGCAATACCATTGCCGCCAGCGCCAAACGCGCCAAACCGGTGATTGCCAACAAAGAGGTCTACCGTCAGCGCATGGAGGAGAAGAAGGCGCAGGCAGCGGCCCGTCGTGCCCAGCGTGCGGCTGAGCGAGCCAAGAAAGAAGCAGAAGCAAAGAAGGCCGAGAAGGTTGTCGAGAAAAAGACTACGGAAAAGAAGACCGGGGGCAAGAAAGCTTCAGAGAAGAAGGCATAATGGCCAGCTCCACTTTCCCCAAGTCAGAACGCCTATGCAGCCGTAGGCTGATAGACCAGCTTTATGCCGAAGGGCATCGGCTGATGACTTTCCCTTATAGCGTTCAGTGGATGGAGGTGAATGAACTCCCTGCGCCCTGTCAAGTGATGATTGTGGCTCCCAAGCGTAAATTCAAGCATGCCGTCGACCGCAATCGCGTGCGCCGCCTGACCCGTGAGTGCTGGCGCCAGCGGAAGGGTCCCTTCTATGACAGTCTGTGCGAGCGTGGTTGCTGCATTGTGCTTTCCTTGGTCTACATCCACAACGAAATCATGCCGTACGCCCAGCTGGAGCACAAGATGGACAAACTCTTGACGGCATTACAGCAAGACATCGATGCATCGCGGTCATGAAGCGGTTGTGGAACATGTTCAAGGCCGTGCTCAGCAAATTGATGCTGGCGCTAATTGCGTTTTACCGTACCAGCATCTCTCCGTTGACGCCGCCGGCGTGTCGCTACACCCCCACCTGCTCACAATATGCCCAGGAAGCCATCCGCAAGTATGGCCCGTTCAAAGGAGGTTGGCTGGCCTTCAAACGCATACTCCGCTGCCATCCTTTCGGCGGCAGCGGCTACGACCCGGTGCCATAGCAAAAGGGGCTGCTTGATTCAAGCAGCCCCTTTCCTTATTTCTGTGCGTCGAGGTATTGTTCCAGCAATCGCTGGACATATTTTCCGAACACGTCAAACTCGATATTCACCACCGTCCCGGGTTTGAAGTTGTGGAAATTGGTTACCTTGTAGGTATAGGGGATGATGGCTACGCTGAACATGCCGGGCTCGCTGTCCACCACCGTCAGGCTTACCCCGTTGATGCTGATACTCCCCTTGGGTACCGTGATGGAGGGTGCGTTCTTTTGGTCGTACTCGAAATAGAAGCGCCAGCTGCCGTTGTCGTCCACCACCTTGGTGCAGGTGGCCGTCTGGTCCACATGACCCTGCACGATGTGCCCGTCGAAGCGGCCGTCCATGCGCATCGATCGCTCCACGTTCACCTCCGTCCCCACCTGCCAGGTGCCGAGGTTGGTCTTCAGCATTGTCTCGTCCATGGCGGTGACGACATATTGCTTCCGCTCCTTGTCCACCTTCACCACCGTCAGGCAGCAGCCGTCGTGCGCCATGCTTTGGTCGATAGCCAGTTCATCACCGAAGGGCACTTCGAGGGTGAAGTGGTAGTTGGTATTCTCTTTCTCTATCTTGACGACCTTGGCCGTCGTTTCAATGATGCCGGTAAACATGGTTCCTTAGTTTTTGTACTCCCGCAGAGAATCGAACTCTGATCAAAGGTTTAGGAAACCTCTATTCTATCCATTGAACTACAGGAGCAATGCTCAGTTTTAAGCTGTGAGTTTAATGTGTTAAATGGCTACGCAGGCACACTTACAGCTCACTGCTTACAACTTACAGCTTTCTCTTTATCTCTATCACTTCGTAGGCTTCGACGATGTCGCCGACCTTGATGTCGTTGTAGTTCTCGATGTTCAGGCCGCAGTCCTGGCCGCTGACCACTTCCTTGACGTCGTCCTTGAAGCGCTTGAGGGAGGCGAGCTTGCCGGTGTAGACCACGATGCCGTCGCGGATGATGCGGATGTTGCTCTGGCGGTTGATCTTGCCGTCGAGGCACATACAGCCGGCGATGGTGCCGACTTTGGAGATCTTGAAGGTCTCGCGGATCTCGAGGTTGGCGACAATCTTCTCCTGCGTCTCGGGGGCGAGCATGCCCTCGATGGCGTCCTTGAGCTCGTTGATGGCGTCGTAGATGATGCTGTAGAGGCGGATGTCGATGTGCTCGGTTTCGGCCATCTTGCGGGCGCCCACGCTGGGACGCACCTGGAAGCCGATGATGATGGCGTCGGAGGCCATAGCCAACGTGACGTCGTTCTCCGAGATCTGACCCACACCCTTGTGGATGACGTTGACCTGCACCTCTTCGTTGCCGAGCTTGATGAGCGAGTCGCTGAGGGCTTCGACGGAACCGTCGACGTCGCCCTTGACGATGATGTTGAGCTCCTTGAAGTTGCCGAGGGCGCGGCGGCGGCCGATCTCCTCGAGGGTGAGGTGAGTCTGGGTGCGGATGCCCTGCTCGCGCTGCAGCTGGGTGCGCTTGGCGGCGATGTCCTTGGCTTCCTTTTCGTTCTCCATGACGTTGAAGGTGTCGCCGGCCTGGCAGGCACCGGTGAGGCCGAGGAGCAGCACAGGCTGCGAGGGACCAGCGGACATAACCTCTTGGTTACGCTCGTTGTACATAGCACGCACGCGCCCGGCCACGGCACCGGCCACGATGGGGTCGCCTTTGCGTATGGTGCCTTCCTGTACAAGCAGTTTGGCTACATATCCGCGGCCCTTGTCGAGCGAGCTCTCGATGACCACGCCCTTGGCGCGCTTGTTGGGGTTGCCCTTCAGCTCCATGATGTCGGCCTGAAGGATAACCTTCTCGAGCAGCTCCTCGACGCCGATACCCTTCTTGGCGCTGATGTCCTGGCTCTGGTATTTACCGCCCCATTCCTCGACAAGGAGGTTCATGTTGGCCAGTTCGGTCTTGATGCGGTCTGGGTCGGCACCGGGTTTATCGATTTTGTTTATGGCGAAGACAATGGGCACACCGGCCGACTGGGCATGGTTGATGGCCTCGATTGTCTGCGGCATTATCTTGTCGTCGGCAGCGATGACGATGATGGCGATATCGGTCATCTTGGCACCACGGGCACGCATGGCGGTGAAGGCCTCGTGGCCAGGGGTGTCGAGGAAGGTGATCTTGCGGCCGTCGGCTGTCTGCACCTCGTAGGCACCGATGTGCTGGGTGATGCCGCCCGCCTCGCCGGCGATAACGTTGGTCTTGCGGATATAGTCAAGCAGCGAGGTCTTACCGTGGTCGACGTGACCCATGACGGTGATGATGGGGTTGCGCGGCACGAGGTCCTCGGGACGGTCTTCCTCCTCGATTTTGTGGATGGTGTTGACCACATCCTCGTCGGCGAAGTTGACCTGGAAGCCGAACTCGTCGGTGATGAGTTTGATGGTCTCGGCGTCGAGGCGCTGGTTGATGCTGACGAAGATGCCGACGGACATGCAGGTGGCGATGATCTTGGTGACGGGGACGTTCATCATGGTGGCCAACTCGTTGGCGGTGACGAACTCGGTCACCTGCAGCACGTTCTGCTGCTCCATCTCGTGCATCATCTCCTCCTCCATCTGGGCGTGCACCTTCTGGCGCTTCTCGCGGTTGTGCTTGGAGGTCTTCGACTTGCC
>JAFXXI010000018.1 GCA_017542345.1 Bacteroidales bacterium | reverse complement strand
TCAGCAGTCAGCAGTCAGCACTGGCCGCCGACCACTGACTGACCCCCATTTTTCTCCCTACGGTCGCCCCTTCATTCTCATCGCCCCCGCAGCCGTCATGTCTCGCTACGACCCGCCCGACTCCATCCGCTTCCACCCGGCCTACACCTTCCAGCTCGGCTACATCCGACACCCGCACCCCTGCTTCAACTACGGCGCCGCCCTCGACCTCTCCTACAACTTCTCCCACTCCTCCCAACCCACAGCGCCACGCCTCCCCGTCTACCCCGCCGCCACCCTCTTCGGTGACTGCCTCTGGGGACCCCTCACCCTTCGTGTCGGCCTCGCGCACTACCTCCACCGCTATCCGCTCAACTGGTCCCAATACTACGAACGCGTCGCCCTCTACTACCGTCTCAATCCGCACCACATGGTCGGCGTCGGCATGAAAGTTCACGATGACCACATCGACTTCATCGAATGGTCCTACGCCTTCGAACTCTAAAAACCCACCGTATCAGAAAAAAAGTGTATCTTTGCAGTTCCAAAGCAACTAAAAAAACAGCATAATATGAAAGTAAGAGAACTCGTAGAAAAGTTGAACCTCAAAGTGTTGAGTGGTGAAAGCGGCCTTGATCGCGACATCGACGGCTGCTATGTCAGCGACCTCCTCAGCGACGTTATGGGCAACGCCGAAATGGGTAACGTCTGGGTCACCCTCCAAACCCACAAGAACGTGATGGCCATCGCCTCCCTCAAAGAGCTTGCCTGCGTCATCCTCGTCAAAGGACTCACCGCCCCCGAGGACACTGTCGAGCAAAGCAACGAAGAGGGCATTCCCTTCCTCACCACCTCCATGCAGACCTACGAAACCGTCGGCAAAATCTATCAACTCCTGAATGCTTAACGCGTTCAAAGCCGACCTGCACATCCATACCGTGCTTTCGCCCTGCGGCGACCTCGAGATGTCGCCCTCGGCCATCGTCACACGTGCCCTCGCCCGTGGCCTCGATATGATCGCCATCACCGACCACAACACCACCCGTCAGGTGAAGGTGACGCAGAAGATAGGCCGCGAGAAAGGCCTTTTCGTCCTCGGCGGTGTCGAAGTCACCTCCCAGGAAGAGACCCACTGTCTCTGCTACTTCGCCGACGACACCCAGCTCGACGCCTTCCAGACATTCCTCGACGCCCATTTGCCCCCCATCCCCAACGACGAAGACCGCTTCGGCTACCAACTCATCGTCGACGAAGACGACGAGATAGTAGGCGAGGAGCAGTACCACCTCCTCAACGCCATAGATGTCGACATCGACGGCATCTACGATGAGGTCCACCGCATCGGCGGCCTCTTCGTCCCCGCCCATATCAACAAAGGCACCACAAGCCTGATGAGCCAGCTCGGCTTTGTGCCGCCCGACCTCCGTGCCGACGGCCTCGAGATCAACTTCCGCACCACCAAGGAGGAAATACTCAAGAAATTCGCCTACCTCAAACGCTTCAACTTCATCACCGACAGCGATGCCCACTTCATCGACAACGTCGGCGACGTCTACAACGTCATCCACATGGAACACCGCACCTTCGACGAGTTCGCCAAAGCCCTCCACGGCGAAGACGACCGCTCGATAGACACCGCCTACTTCCGTGAGCACAAATTAAGAAAGATACTATGATGAAACGAGTAATTGCAACCCTGCTGCTGACCCTTGCCGCCCTTGCCTCCTTGGCGCAGAACGCACGCCCGGGCGACCGCCCGGGAGCCGTACCCCCGCCGGCGCGCTACACCGTCAACTTTGAAAGCCGCCACGGCGAGTCCTTCTCCGTCTTCATCGACGGCGAACTGCAGAACCGTATGCCCCAGACCCGCGTCATCGTCAATAATATCAACGGCAGCACCCACGAAGTCATCGTCGTCTTGAAACGCCCTGCCGAGAAGGCCGCCACCCTTGCGCTTCGCCCCGGCGAGCCTAATGTCACCGTCGCTGTCAACTACGACCGCCGCCTCGAACGGCTCTACCTCTACACCCCCGAGCACAACCGCCCGCAGGACGATGTGCTCGCCCAATGGCGCAACCGCAAACCCGCCCAGGATCAGCCTGCCGTCGCTCCAGCCCCCGGCCAGCCGCCTGTTCCTCCGGCAGAACCCGCGGTGAGAGTGTCCACTGACGACGAGGTAGACAGCATGGTGGTGCGCATGAAGCAGCAATCGTTCGACAGCGACCGACTCGCTCTGGGCAAGGTCATTGTCGCCTCTGCCAATCTCACGGCGGCGCATATCGCCCGCTTGGCAAAGACCATTGATTTCAGCCAAACACAGGTGGAATTCCTCAAATACGCCTATGCCTACTGCATAGACAAGCCGAACTACCACCAGGCCGTCGAAGTGCTCACCTTCAGCAGCGACAAGAAGAAAGTGCTTGACTACATCGCCACCCAGCGCTGACCTACATCGCTATTTGCGTTGACTTGTTGTCTTTGATATTTACCGCCTCAATCGTGTTCGAGAACGAGACGGTCACGTAAGCTTTACTTCCATAGACAAGCACATCCTGTGCGATGTCGCCGAGGTTGCGGCCATTGGCAGGAGTGAAGACATTCTGGGTGGTGTTGCCCGACGAGAGGGTAACGCGTCCCAGCGAGGCGTTGCTGGATCCCCACGAGCCTTCGTTGAGAACATATGCCGTCCCGTCGCCGACAGGCTCCACTTTGTTGGGGAACATACCGGCCTCGCACTGCCATTGGAGTGTGCCGTCGAGGGCGTACCGGCAGAGGTCGCCGTTGGAGTTGTAGGGCGCCGAGGTGACATAAACATCGCCGCCAATCACACGAATGCCATAGGTGTTACTGACGGTGACGTTGGAGAGAATCGGAGTGACGTTAAGTGTGGTGGGATCGAGAGAGAAGAAGCTGACTGTAGCGCTCCCGTAGGGTGCCGCATAAGCGTAGATGAGCCCATCGAAGGTGCAGAAGCCGGTCATCTCGTGTCCCGTCTGGGTGACGGAGAGCGTGGCGGCGTCGATGATGCAGGAGCCGCCGGGGTTGCTTCCATAGTCGCCGAGATAGTTTACCACCACATGCTCTCCGTCGAGTGTTTCAACACGCTGCGGGTTGAGACCGACGGTAAGGGTGGTGGTGACGCTGAAGGAGGCGAGGTCGATGACGTAGATTTTATCGTCGCGTACTATATCGCCGCTCTCGTCGGCAATCCAGGAACTGGCCACGAAGAGCTTCCCGCCGGCGATGGCAATCCCTTCTGGCTGGTAGTTGCCGAGCGGGCAGACAGCCTCGACCCGCAGCGAGGCGGTGTCGATGCGTGCGACGGAAGGCTGCCGGTAGCATGTGACATATAGCTTTCCCCCTGCGGCGGCGAGGTAGCGCGGCGTGTCGGGCACCTCGATGTTCACGACGGAGTCATCGGGCGTCGGCTCAATGGGCTTGTCTTTGTGGCAGGCGGTGATGGCGGCAGCCAGAGTGGCCAGCAGGAGCAGTTTGACAATCTTTTGCATGGTGTTATCGTTAGAATTCATAGACCAGTTTCAGTCGGTAGTTGCGGCCCATCATGGGATAGGCCCGCACAATCTCGTATTGCATGTCGAGCAGGTTGAGCACATGCACCTGCACCTTCAGCGTTCCCCAGCGCAGGTCAAAGGCCCGGTCGGCACTGATGCCCAGGTCGCAGTAGGGTGGCATCAGCGCGTCGGGGGTGTTCTGCATGCGATAGTAGCGGCTTCCCACCACCATGGCGGAGGTGCCGAGGTTGACCCACGGATTCTCCCAGCGCAGGGTGGCGCCGCCGGTGTGCCGCGGGGTGTAGGCAATCTGGTGGCCGTAGGTCTTGCTGTTGGGGTCGCTGCGGTCAACAGCGCGCTGATAGCTGTAGGTGAGGTGAAGGGTGATTGGCGAAAGCTGTAGGTCGGTGGTGGCGTTCATGCCTGCGATGTTGGCTTTCCCGATGTTCTCCATACTCCAGAGAAACATGTTCTGCGTGGGGATGGCGATAATCTTGTCCCGCACACGGTTGTAGTAGGCGTCGAGCGTGGCGCTGAAGTGCTGGCCGGTGTGGGTGATGCCGATATTGTGCTGGCGTGCGCATTCGGGGCGCAGATCACGGGGTAGGGTGAAGAAGTAGAGTTCGCTGAAGTTGGGCGCGCGGTAAGTCTCCTTGTAGAACCAGCGGACGGTCGTGGCGCCGCCGTTGAAGGTATACATGGCGCTGACGTAGGGCGACATCCGGCGGTAGAGTGGCACGGTGTCCAAATCTGCAATGTGGTCGGCAATGGCTGTGGCCAGCAGGTGCCCCTGTAGCTCGAAGCCTTGGTGATGCAGCGTCATGGCGGCCACCGCCTGCATCGTGCTGCGCCGCACGTCGTTCCGTTGTTTGAGGTTGGAGCGTAGCCGGCTCAAGCTGCCATCCACCGCCCCGTTGAAGGTCAGCCATCCCGTCGCACGCCATTCCCCGCTGCCGCTCAGGTACCCTTCCCCTTGCCGGTAGTCGTTCCGCTGATAGCGGGTGAGGGTATAGGCAGCGCTGTCTTCAAACATGTCGTAGGTGCCCTGCAACTTCCCGAGCAGCTGCATTCCCCACTTTTCTTTTTCCACTCTCCAGCGTGTCTGCGCAAAGGCCACCTCCTCTTGCGTGTTTTGTTTCGAGACGGCTTGCAGGTAGAGGTGTACAGGTCCCGGGAGCTGGTGATGTCCGCGCATGTAGTGCACCTTGGTGGTCAGCGTGTTGCCGTCGCCGATGCGGTAGAAGAGCGACCCGTCAGCGGTGAGCATCCCCATGGCGGAGTGCCGCCGCATCTCCTGCGAGGTCTGCCCGCTGCGGTCGTCGGTGTAGTAAAGGGTGAAAGGGTAGTCTCCGTCGCTTTTCAGCCAGTTGACCCACAGGCTGCTCTTCAGCCGTTTGTTCCATTTCTGTTCCCAGAGCGCCGAAGGACTCATCATGTTGAAGGAGCCGAGTTCCATGCCCACCTTGAGGTTGGTCTTCTCGGCCATGAAGAACTGCGGCTCGGCGCTCTCAAGGCTGATGACATTGCCCGCCGCATAGGCGCGGGCGGAGAGCAGGCGCTGCTGCTCCTGTCCGCTGCTGAGGCTCACATAGGCGGCGTTGCCCACCAAGTAGCGCCCCAGGTCGACATGGCCGTTCTGCGAGTTGTCCACCGCCACGCCGTCGACCACCAGCGTCGAGAACTGGCTTCCGAGGCCCCGCACCGACACCGTCTTCATGCCCCCCACGCCGCCATAGTCTTTCAAGGTGACTCCCGCCATCTGGCGCACGGCGTCGCTCAGCTGCAGCATGCCCTGTTCTTCAATCTTCTGGGCGTCGGTCACCTGTGTGGGCACAGCGGTGCGGAGCGTCGAGGGGGCGCGTTGCGAACTCACCTCCACCTGCCCCAGGTTCCGGACGGTGTCTTGTGCCTTTGCAGAAGGAAGGAAGACGTTGAAACACAGCATGCAGAGCATCGCTGCCACACGGCAGTGCCGTTGACGGACGATAAACCTTGCGATACGATACAATACAATGCGCATATTGACAGTCCTTTCCTCGAGGGCTCTTTCATTTGTGGCTTTGGCAGGTCTTCTGGCTCGCCTCCACACACCCGCCTTCCCGTGCATCTATCGCGATGCATAGTGGCTTGATGGATGTGTAACCTGTTGAGGCTCACAGCAGCGGGACTGCTCAGGATTCGCACCTGATTCCCTCTTGGCGCCCCTCCCGGGCGACCAAAACCGACTGCAAAAATACAAAAAAAAACAATATCTGCCGAAATTGTTTTTTGCCCGTTTTCCGGGTGGGACAAAGCGGCTGTAAACCAGCGTCTCATAGCCTCTAGGTCTTACTCAACTCCTACTCCTCTATTTATGCTCTATTTGTTAATTTTTACTCGAGTAGGCAATAATAGGGAGAGGATAACGTTATAGATAGTAATTAATAATTTAAAAAGAGTACGTCATGGCAAAGCAAACGGCTGGTTATCTGGGCGGTTTCAGCGGCAGGCTGGGACCTGCGGTAGGGTATTTGTGGAACGGGAAATGGTGCCTCAGGGCGCACAACCCGATGGTGCGCAATCCGCGCACAGAGGCGCAGGTGGAGCACCGCGAGGTGTTCAAGCAGCAGGTGCAGCTGGCGGCCAGTATGCGGCAGGCGGTGGTCAAGTCGATGACCTCGCTGGCGCGCGAGGCAGGCATGACGTCGTACAATCTTTTTGTGAGTGTGAACCAGCCGGCGTTCGGCGTCGAGGAGGGTCGTTTGAGGGTGGATTACAACCAGTTGCGCCTCAGTATGGGCGATGTGCCGCAGGTGGAGCTGCGCGAGATGGAGTGGTCGGACGACAACGTGCTCTCGGTCAGCTTCCGGCCGGGCGGGGGCCGCAGCCTCGACTATGTCTACCTCTATGTCTATGTGCCTGGGTGTGAGCAGGGGTTCCTCTCGGCGCCGGTATACCGGCACCAGAAGCAGATAGCGCTCATGCTGCCCAGCAGTTTCGCCGGGAATGAGGCGCATGTGTACCTGATGGCGATGAGCGAGGACGGCCGCTGGAGCGAGTCGCTCTACTGCGGCGTCGCAAGGCAGGGAGAGGAAGGTTCCGACACGCAGTCGTCTCTAATTGAGGCCGGTGGGCGACACGAGACGGCCCATGAGGTCGTGCTCGGTGGCGTCGGTGATGCAGACGTCGACGAAGTCGCCGGGGCGGGGCGTCCGGGAGGTCCCGGAGGCGGGGATTAGCACCTCGTCGTCGACTTCGGGGCTGTCATACTGGGTGCGGCCGACGATGTATTCGCCGTCCATTCTGTCGACCAGGCAGCGGTAGGTCTTGCCGATGCGGGCCTGGTTCTTTTCCAGTGATATCTGTTCCTGTATGGCCATGAGCTCGGCCACGCGGCGCTGCTTCTCGTCGTCGGGAACGGGGTCGCCGAGGTGTTCGGCGGGGGTGCCTTCCTCGGGCGAGTAGGCAAAGCATCCCATGCGGTCGAAGCGTGCGTCGCTGACGAACTGCTTCAGTTCTTCAAATTCCTTCTCGGTTTCGCCGGGGTAGCCGACGATGAGGGTGGTGCGGATGGCGGCATCGGGCAGTTTGGCGCGGAAGGTGTCGAGCAGGCGCAGGGTGCCTTCGCGGGTGATGCCGCGCTGCATGGAGTTGAGTATGCGGCTGTTGATGTGCTGCAACGGGATGTCGATGTAGTTGCAGATATTGGGGTGGCGTGCGATGGCGTCGATGGCGTCCTCGGGGAAGGAGGTGGGGTAGGTGTAGTGGAGGCGTATCCAGGGGGCGCCGCTTTCGCTGGCCAGCCGGTTGAGCAGTTCGCCGAGGGCGCGGCGGTGGTAGAGGTCGAGCCCATAGTAGGTGGTGTCCTGGCTTATCACGATCAGCTCTTTGACTCCCTTGGCGACGAGGGCTTTGGCTTCGGCGATGAGTTCGTCGATGGGGATTGACTTGTGGGCGCCGCGGATAAGCGGGATGGCGCAGTAGGAGCAGCTGCGGTTGCAGCCTTCGGCAATCTTGAGGTAGGCGTAGTGGGTGGGGGTGGAGAGGGGGCGGGGGGAATAGGGTTTAAGGGTTTTAGGGTCTGAGGGTTTAAGGGTTTTAGGGTCCTTTAGGTCATTGGCGATCTTGTCCCATTCGTGGACGCCGTACCAGGCGTCGACTTCGGGCATCTCTTTGGCCAGCTCCGCTTTGTAGCGCTCGACGAGGCAGCCGCAGACAATCAGCTTGCGGGCTTTGCGGCCGCGCGTCTTGACGGCAATCTGCTGGAGGATGGCGTTGATGCTCTCCTCTTTGGCATCGCCTATGAAGCCGCAGGTGTTGACGATGACGGCGTCGCAGTCGTTGCGCTGCCGGTCAAAGAAGAGGGTATGTCCCTCGGCGGTGAGGCGTCCCGCCAGATTCTCGCTGTCGACGGTGTTCTTGGAGCAGCCGAGGGTGATGATGTTGATTTTCATTCGAACAGGGAATCTACGAATTCGTCGGGGTTGAAGAGCTGGAGGTCGGTCATCTTCTCGCCGAGGCCGATGTAGCGGACGGGGATGTGGAATTGGTCGCTGATGCCGATGATGACGCCGCCCTTGGCGGTGCCGTCGAGCTTGGTGAGGGCGAGGGCGTTGACATCGGTTGCCTGTGTGAACTGGCGCGCCTGTTCGATGGCGTTCTGGCCGGTGGAGGCGTCGAGGACGAGAAGCACCTCGTGAGGAGCGTCGGGGACGAGTTTCTGCATCACTTTGCGTATCTTGGTCAGCTCGTTCATGAGGCCCACTTTGTTGTGGAGGCGTCCGGCGGTGTCGATGATCACCACGTCGCTCTGCTTGGCGAGGGCGCTTTGCAGGGTGTCGTAGGCCACGGAGGCGGGGTCGGCGCCCATGCCCTGCTGCACGATGGGCACTTCCACGCGGTCGGCCCACAGCATCAGCTGTTCGACGGCGGCGGCGCGGAAGGTGTCGGCGGCGCCGAGCATGACCTGCTTGCCGGCCTGTTTGTAGCGGTAGGCCAGTTTGGCGATGGTGGTGGTCTTGCCCACGCCGTTGACGCCTACAACGAGTATGACGTAGGGATGGCAGGGGAGGGGAGCATCGAAGTCGGCGGGGAGGGGCGAGCCCGTGGTGCTTGGGGCGCGCAGCAGCTGCGCAATCTCAGCGCGCAGGATGGAGTTGAGCTCGCTGGTGGAGATGTACTTGTCTCTCTTGATACGGACCTGCAGCTTCTCGATGACCTTGAGGGTGGTCTCGACGCCTACGTCGCTGGTGATGAGGGTCTCCTCGAGGTTGTCGAGCACCTCGTCGTCGACGGTCGATTTGCCAAGAATGCTTTTGGTGAGTTTTTGGAAGAAGCTCTCCTTTGTCTTGGCGAGACCTTGGTCGAGGGTTTGTCGCTCTTCCTCTTTGCTTTTGCGGACGAAGTCAAATATTCCCATGCTGTATGCTTGTTTCGTTTGTATCGTTTACCATTCGTATTGCCAATCCTGCTCGTTGTCCTGTTCGGCCTCGATGTATATCTCTTCACGTTCTTCGCGGTCGCGGAGGCGGAAGAGGCGTCCGAGCCAGTCGTCTTTCTTCGAGCGCACTTGTGTTTGCTTCCTGCTGTCTTCGTCGATGATGTGTGCAAGCCTGTCGGCATAGTGCTCTACATAGCTGTGGTTGGCGGTGGGGTCGTGGTGGATGACGGCGCCGGTGTAGTAGTGGAAAAGTATGCTGTCGTAGGAGTAGCCGAGGGTGACCATGCGGATGGCGCCTTCCTGGCTGAGTCCCACTCCGTGGCCGTAGCCGTGGCCGTGGAGGATGACGTTGCCGGAGGCGCTGTCGGGGGTGACGGAGAAGAAGGTGGACTTGAGTTGCATGTCGGAGCGCACCCGCGTCAGCGGGACGCCGAGGAGGCGGGCGCGGCGCGACTCCTGCGTGAAGTGCAGCAGGCTGTCGAGCACGGTGCTGTCGGAGGTGTTGAGTTTGTGGGTGCGGCTGAAGTAGTTGAGCCAGCGGTCAATGGGAATGGTTCGAGTCCAGTCGCTCTGGCGCATACGGAAGGAGAAGGTGTCGGGCACCGAGCGCAGATAGGGCAGGGCGGCGCGCCACACGTCCTCGGAGTTGGCGGTCTGGCCGCCGCTGTTGGAGTGGAAGGGGGTCTCGATGAGGGCGCCTGTGCTGTCGACGAGGGTTTCGCCGCTGCTTTGTATGGTTCCCATCATGATGTCGGGCCGTATGCAGCGGTTGAGGTATGCCTGGCAGTGCACTTGGTCGCAGAAGTTGTAGCCGTCGGAGGCGTGTTTGTTGATGTTGCGCAGGGCCCAGGTGCGGCTGATGATGGCCTGGATGCGGAAGATGTCGCTGTGGTGGCCGTAGATTTCGCTCTGGGTGACGCCGGCGATGTAGGTCTCAAATTCCACGTCGTTGACGATGCACAGGCTGCCGTCGGGCAGCATGCCCACCTCGAGGTCGCCCTCGTAGGTGCGCTGCTTGGCTCCCGGAGCGTTGGCGTCATTGCCTACGGGATTGAGGCAGAGGATGCAGGCGGTGTCGGTGGCTTCGAGGCGCAGGCTGTGGAAGAGGCCGAGGTCGTCTTCGTTGACGCTGACATGCAGCTGGTTGCCTTCGGTGTAGACCAATACGGAACGGCCTTCGCTCACCATGTCCTCCAGTAGCTGGATTTCGCCGCCTTTGGCGCTGATGCCGTAGAGGTTGTAGCTGCCGAGGTCGAAGCTTATGTTGAGGGTGGAGATGCTGGTGGTGCTGTAGAGCCGCACTTTGACATGGTCGGCGGAGGCGGTGAAGGCGGCGAGGAGCAGCGTGGCTATGAGCATCAGGCGTTTCATGCGGCGTTTAGTGTTCGGTGAGCAGTTGGTGGATGGCTTGGGCGGTGCGTTGGATGGCGCCTCCGTCGCCCAGTTGCGTGCGTATCTTGGCGTATTCGTCGAACATTCGCTGCCGTGTGGCGTGGTCGGTGGTGATGAGCGCGAACTCTTTCTCCAGCCGCTCGGCGGAGAAGTCCTCCTGTATCAGCTCGGTTACTACCGGTTGGTCGGCGATGAGGTTGACTAGCGAGATATATTTGATGCGCTTGCCTACCACGGATTTGGCGATGAGGTATGAAATGGGGTTGCCGCTGTAGCACACCACCTGCGGCACGCCGAAGAGTGCTGTCTCGAGGGTGGCGGTGCCGGAGCAGACCACCGCGGCGTGGGCCGAGGACAGCAGGGAATAGGTCTGGTTGTAGGCTATCTCGATGGGGCTGTCGGCGGGGATGTATTTGCGGTAGGCCGCTTCGCCGAGCAGGGTCATCCCGGCCACTACGAAGTGGTATTCGGGATGCCGCTGGGCCAGCTGCACCATCTTGGGGAGGCTGTTTTTCAGCTCCATGCGTCGACTGCCGGGCATCAGGGCGATGATGGGCTTGTCAGCGGTCAGCTGGCTGCTGGCTGCTGACTGCTGGCTGCCGGCTGCTATTGCGTCCAGCAGTGGGTGGCCCACATAGAGGGCTTGCGGCATGTTGTTTTCAGCGAAGAAGGGCTCTTCGAAGGGCAGGATGTAGCAGAGCCGGTCGAGCGAGCGGCGCATTCCTTTGATGCGTCCTTTCTTCCAAGCCCAGAGGTTGGGCGAGATGAAGTGTACCGTTTTGAATCCGTGCTGCTTGGCCCATGCCTCCAGCTTGAGGTTGAAGCCCGGGTAGTCGATGCCGACGACCACGTCGGGGCGGTAGGCGGCGATGTCGCGTTTGCAGAACTTGATGTTGCCCAGCACGGTGCCCAGATGGGCCAGTACCTCGACGAAGCCCATGATGGCGAGGTCGCGGATGTGGCGCACGGGGGCACTTGCGGCTTCAGTAGCCATGGCGTCGCCACCCCAGAAGCGGAATTCGGCCGCGGGGTCTTGCTCCCGCAGGGCTTTTATTAGCAGGGCGCCATAGAGGTCGCCCGAGGCTTCTCCCGCTATGATGTAGTATTTCATTGCAGTACCAGGATACGTGCTTTGAGGAGGTAGAGCATGAAGGCGAGGAAAGTGACGAAGAAGAGGGCGATGAGGGTGCGTGTGACGCGGAGGTGATTGTGGTCTTTGATGTAGTGGCGCAGGACGAAGATGAGGGGAATGAACATGCCGGCGAACCAGCGTATGTGATCCTGGATGGGCTCGCCGGCGATGAGCAGCCCTATTGCCAGTACGATGGCGAAGCCAAACTCCGCGCCGAGGCCGGCGACGATGCCGACGAGGACTGTATCTTGTGAGAAAAACTTCTTCATTGCTTGTCGAATGCTAGGTTCTGCAGTTGGTCGAGGGCGGGGTAGTGGGTAAAGTCGGGGTGTATGGGGACGACGGAGACGTAGCCGTGGGCGAGGGCCCATTCGTCGCTGGTCTCGGGTGGATCGTTGCAGACGAATTTGCCGGTGAGCCACCAGTAGGGGCGCCCTTGCGGGTCGGTGCGCTGCTCGAAGCTGTCGAGCCATTTGGCTTTGGCTTCGTGGCAGATGCGTATGCCGCGCAGCTGGTCGTAAGGCAGGCGCGGGATATTGACATTGAGGGAGACGTTGAGCGGCAGCCCCTGCTCGAGGACGCGCCCGATGATGTGGCGTGCGATGGGGACGCAGGCGGAGAAGTCGGCGTCGGGGTTATGGTTGAGGAGGGAGAAGCCTATGGCGTCGATTTCAAGGGCGGTGGCTTCGATGACGGCGCCCATGGTGCCGCTGTAGAGTACGTTGATGGAACTGTTGCTTCCGTGGTTGATGCCGGAGAGGACGAGGTCGGGCTTGCGGGGACAGAAGTATTCGGAGGCCAGTTTGATGCAGTCGACGGGTGTGCCGTCGCAGGCGTAGACGTCGAGGCCGGGGGTGTGTTTGATTTCGCGGACGCGGAGGGGGCGTTCGGTGGTGAGGCTGTGGCTTTTGCCGGAGGAGTTGTGCTCCGGGGCCATGACGATGACGTCGCCGAACTCCATGGCTACCTCATCAAGGGTGCGGAGTCCTTTGGCGGCAAAGCCGTCGTCGTTAGTGATGAGTATGAGGGGTTTCATTGTTTGCCGAGGAAGAAAGAGGCAGGTTGGAGGATGTTGTCGAAGATGTGGTATTGTATGAGGACGGTGTCGATAGGCGCGTTGGGGTTGGAACCGCCGCTGATGATGGCGTAGAGGCGGTTGACGTCGAAGTTCTCGTACGTCTCAGGGTCGGCGATGAATTCGAGGTCTTGGGGGTTGGTGTATTTGATGTAGGTGGCGACCTGGCGGGTGATGCCGGCGGTGTCGGTGATGCGGAGGATGGTGCGCGGGGCACCGGTGAGACTGCTGTCGGCAGTGTTGGGCACGATGGAGGCGAACTCGTCGAAGTTGAGCCAGGTGAAGGAGGCGAGAAAGCGGGCGACGCGGGCGGTGTCGAAGGCTGGCACGCGTTGGTGCGTGGCGAGGAGTTGGAAGTCGAAGCCTTCGGGGGTGCGCACTACGGCGAAGCTCTCCTCGGGACTGGCGGGTATCTCCAGTTCGACGCGCTCAATCTGTCCGACGGTGAGGTCGACGATGGTGTGGCTGCGCCATTTGAGGGGGTCGGTGACGAAGCGGGGGGTGGGGAATCCGCGGAAGCCGGGGATGTGGATGATGCAGGGCACTTTGTCGCCGTCGCGGAACATATAGCTGCCGAGCATGTCCTGTGTCTCGCGCCCCACATAGTAGGTGGCGGTGAGACGTTCACGGGGGAAGAGGCGCAGGCGGTGGCCGAACCAGTCGATGAGGGGCTCACGCTGGTAGACCTCGACCTTGATGGCGCGGGCCGCAAGGTCCTTGATGATGGTGGGCACTGCGTTGCGGTTGACCTGCTGGCGGATGCGCATGGTGTTGAGGGTCTCGAGGAAGAGGTCAATCAGCGGCTGGTTGGCAGGGTATTGGTTGTCGACGAGCCAGGAGGAGTCGGCCACGCGGGTGAGGAGCACCTGGTGGTCCTGCTTGTCAGCAAGGAAGATGCGCGTGACGGTGGAGGTGTCGGCGATGTGGAAGTCCTGTTTGAATGTGGCCTTGCGGGAGCCGTGGAGGGCGACGGCGAGGGCGGCTACGCCCACGGCTGCCACTACGGCGATGAGGATGATATTCCTAGTCTTTTTCTTCATTTTGCTTTTCTGTATTTGTGACGGCGGAGGACGACGATGATGCCGCCGGCCAGTGCCAGCAGCACGACGGGCAGCACCACGTTGACCACCTGGTAGCGGGTGCGCTGTTCGCGGCTTTTGACGACGTTGAGTTTGCGCAGGGTGATGTTCCTCGAGCGCGAAGCCATCAGTCCGTCGTCACCGACGAGGTAGTTGACGGCGCCCAACAGCAGCTCTTTGTTGGCGTATTGCGTCTGGGTGTAGTAGTCGAAGCCCATGGGCAGCACGGCGCCCTCTTCGGCGATGAAGCGGTTGCGCGCGATGTCGCCGTCGGAGATGACAATCATCTTGGTCTCGGGGCTTTCTTCGCGGAAGCCCATGGCGGCCTGCTGCGTGAATTCGGGCGAAAGACGGTTGCGCCAGGCGGAGCGGAACGAGCCTTCGAGCAACACAGCCACGGGCAGCGAGCTGCGGTTGTAGAGCCGCCGGTCGGGTTCACCCTGTGCGTCGGCAAGGTCAATCATGGCGGGAGCGCTCTTCACACGTGTGTATTCCGAGGTGGTGAGCAGCACGGTCTTCTTGATGTCGTTGTCGATAAGGTCTATGGAGCTAACGAAGTCGGTCTTGATGAGGTCGAGGTTGCGCACGATGGGGTGCTCGGAGAGTGGCACTATCTCGGGGAAGTAGTACCAAGGCCTGAACTGGAACTGCGGCTTCTCGCCCACCATGCCCACCTGCAGCGGTATGGGGCGGCAGCGGATGTCCATCACCAGATCGGGGTTGATGCGCACGCCGTAGGTGAAGAGCATCTCGTCGATGCCCAGCGGATAGCGGGTGGCGATGAACTGTCCCCGCGCTGCCAGGCTGTCGAGGTCGGCGTCGAGGGGGTCGATGAGCCACAGCACCTTGCCGCCGTACATGATGTACTGGTCCAGTATGTACTGGTCCTTCTCGCTGAAGGGCTGCGTGGGTTTGGCCACGATAATCAGATCGAAGAGGTTGTAGAACGAGTAGGTGCTGTCGCTGCCCGACTGGCGGTGCGCCGTGAGTGACTGTATCTGTCCGTCGATGGTCACCTCCTCCAGGCTGTAGAACTCCTGCAGGGCCCGTTGGAAGTCATAGAGCACGGGACCGGTCAGCTCACCGTGTCCCTGCAGGAAGCCTATGCTTCGCTTTTCGCCACGGGCCAGCAGGCGGATGGCCGACGAGAGCGTGTATTCGAGGTTCTGTATTGAGTTGTTCAGCAGGTCGGCGTCGCTCACATACTTCTGGCTCTGCAGCAGCTGCACCGTGGTCTCGCGTCCCTTGTAGTAGACGTCGGCCGCCGGTATCAGTATCTGCTGCGTGACGCTGGCGCCGTCGCCGGTCTGTATCTGCGTGGGCTGCACCCCTTTCCGCGCCAGCTTCTGGTAGAACATCTGCTGCTCCTCGCGGTCGCTGAAGCTGTTGGGGTCGAAGAATTCGTAGTCGATGTTGCTGTTGTAGGCGCGGAACTGGTTGAGCATCTCCTTGGTCTCGGTCTGCAGCCGCTTGAAGTCGGCGGGGAAGTCGCCCTCGAGATACACCCTGAACAGCACCGGCTCGTCAATCTTCTTCAGCATCTCCTTGGTGTGCTTCGAGAGGGTGTAGCGCCGCTCGGCGGTGAGGTCGAAGCGCAGGAAGAGCCAGGTGCCTATGATGTTGAGGAAGATGACTATCAGCACCGTGGCGCCCATCTCGATGAGGTGGCTCCGCAGCAGGCTCTTGCGGCCGCGCCAGCCGCCCCACAGGCGGCTTTGCAGCACCAGGCGCGTGCCCATCAGGAACAGCGCCATGACGCTGGCAAAGTAGAGCACGTCGCGCGTGTCGATCACGCCGCGGCTGATGCTCTCGTAGTGGTGCGCTGCACCCAGCTGCTTGACAAACAGGTCGGCGCCACCGCCGAAGAGGCTCATGCGGTAGATTGACTCGAAGCCCAGGTACGACACCGCGCACAGCACCGCCGCCAGGATGAACGACACTATCTGGTTCGATGTCAGCGACGAGCAGAAGAGTCCTATGGCCGTGAAGGCGCCGCCCAGCAGCAGCAGGCCGATGTACGAGCCTGCCACGCTGCCTGTGTCGATGTTGCCCACGGGGTCGCCCAGGGCATACACGCTGAAGTAGGTCACCAGCGTCGGCAGCAGCGAGATGAACACCAGCGTCCAGGCCGCCAGGAATTTGGCCCACACCACCGTCCAGTCGCCCAGCGGGCGCGTCAGCAGCGTCTCTATGGTGCCGCCGCGGCGCTCCTCGGCCAGGGTGCGCATCGTCAGTGCGGGAATCAGGAACAGGTAGAGGAACGGCCCGATGAGGAAGAGACCGTCCATGCCGGCATAGCCGTAGTCAAGTATGTTGAAGTCGCTTTTCAGCACCCACAGCATCAGCCCCGTCAGCACCAGGAACACCCCGATGGTCAGGTAGCCGGTGAGTGAGGAGAAGAAGCCGCGGAGTTCCTTCTTGTAAAGTGTGAACACGTCGAATAGTTGATAGGTTGATACGTTGATATGTTATTCCTGGCGTCCGCCGCGGCTCTGCGGGCTGCGGCCCTGGTACAGACCTTCGCCGATCTGGCACACCAGGTCGGAGGTCAGCTGTGACGCCAGCGTCAGTATGCGGCGGTCGATATTCTCCCAGATGTCGGTGGTCACATGGTTGTGGTGCATCCCGTTGTGGGTGGTGATGACCAGCGAGGGGATGCCCACCGCGTCGAAGGCGCGTGCGTCGCCGCGCGGGTTGGTCTTCTCTTTTGTCACCCTCATGTTGAAGCGGCCGCCAGCCTGGAAGCTGTGACTGTTCAGTTTCAGCATCAGCGGGAAGCGGAAGTCGTTAATCACCGCCACGCTGTCGCCCTTGGCGCTGTTGCCGCGCATGACGGCCGAGGGCCAGATGCGCTGCAGTTCGCTGAAGCTCATGTCGAAGGTGCGGATGCTGGTGTCGCAGTAGTGCGCCTCTTCCCACAGCGTCGGGTAGCGGTTGTCGCCCAGCACCACCAGGCTGTCGCCGTAGCCGATGTTCTGGATGTTCACGAAGGCTTCCACATGGCGCAGCTTGGGGTAGTTGTTGATGAATGTCCGCGAGCCGAGGTACTGCTGCTCGCCGCCGCTGAAGAGCACGAAGAGCACGCTGCGCTTCGGCCTGAAGTCGGCCTGGCTCAGCAGACGTGCTGTCTCGAGCACCGCCGCCACACCCGTGGCGTTGATGTCGGCCCCGGGGAAGAGGCAGGTCCCGCCCTGCATCCCCAGTCCGTCGAGGCTGGCGCCCACCACGATATACTCTTTGGCCAGCAGATTGTCGCTGCCCCTCAGCACACCCAGCACGTTGCAGGTGCGTGCCGCGGGACGGTAGCGCGCGTTGACGTCGATTTCCGCCTTCTTCAGCAGGGCGAAGCTCTGCGGACGCCGCTCGCGGGCTATGCGCACCATGGCGCTGTCCACCGGCATCTTCTCGCCGGCGAATATCTCACGGGCGCAGTCCAGCGTCAGCTGCAGCATCGGGAAGGTCGTCAGGTGGGGCAGCTCGCCGCACCAGGCACGGCCCTGCGGCTCGTAGGGCTGGCAGGTCGGGCTGACGTTGACCGCCAGCAGGCCGATGGCGCCGTGCTTCTCGGCCGTCCGCGCTTTGTCGCGCAGCGTCAGGTAGTGCTCCGCCACCTGCTGCGGCAGACCGAGCTCCTGGGGCAGGCCCGTCAGCACCACCGCTATCTTGCCTTTCACATCCACGTCCTTGTATTCGTTCATCGCCTTGTGGTCCACGCCGTAGCCCACGAACACCATCTGGGCGTCCACATAGCCGCGGCCCGTCACGCCCACGCAGCAGAACTCGTTGCCCAGCGTGAACACGCGCTTCTCCTTGCTGCCCGGCACATAGGTGTTGAACTTGCAGTTCTCTACCTCGTTGCACTCCGTCGTGAACGGCTGTTCCGTCACCTCCTCCATGCCGTAGGCCGCCATCACGCGCTTCACATAGCGCACCGCGCGGTCGTAGCCCGCACTGCCCGCCAGGCGCCCCTGGTAGGTCTCGGACGAAAGCTCCATCACATGCTTCATCAGCGTGTCGGTGTTGACGTTCGGCATCGGCACCGGGTCGCGCCGCACCTCCTGCGCCGCACTCGGCACAGCACACATCACCATCGCCGCCACGGCGGCGACAATCGCGGTTTTCTTCATCAAATTGTTGGTCGTTATCATATTATTTCTCTAATTATAAACACTTTATGATTCTCCTGTAGGCAGGAGACAACAGACAAAGATACGAAAAAAATCATATATGTAAGAAAAATATATAAAATATCCTCCAACCTCCGACCTTCTCCCTCGGGGTCCTCCCGGGACCCCCTCCGCACCCCCTTCGCAATTCGTCCGAAGATGAGCGGAGGGGGACCGGAGCGGGACCGGAGGGGGACCGGAGGGGAACCGGACAGGAAGTTGAAAAACAGCGTTTTGTAAGTATATTTATAATTGGTTGATTTTTAATACTTTGTATTTTTGTATAATTTTTGGGCGGTGGCAGTAGGAGAGGCCCTTCGGGAGAGGCAAAATAAAATCGCCCTGCGGACAATAAAGGCCGCGGGGCGACGTTATATAATAGTGCGCGGGTTCGCGGGGAGGGTTAGCGAAACAATAAGGAAAACAAACAATTAGTCATGGAAGATAACAATAACAGGACCGGCTATGCGCCGGCCACAGAGGCGGAGGTCGGACAGGCTACCGCCCGCTTCTTCCGCCGCTGGTGGAAGTTGCTCGTCATCGTGTTTGCCGCGGCGGCGGTCGTGTCGCTGGTGGTGGCGTTCCTCATCAAGCCGCTCTACAAGTCGTCGGCGGTGATTTTCCCCACCAACTCGAACCGTCTGTCGAAGGCTGTGATGGACTACCACTACAGCCTGGACTTCATGGACTACGGCATCGAGCGCGACTGCGAATACGCGATACAGATTCTGAGTTCGAAACGTATGCAGTGGGCGGTGTGCGACCATTTCAACCTGTTGGAGCATTATGCCATCCCGGCCGATGACGCCCACAAGCTCTATAAGCTGGAGAAGCAGTACAGGAGCAACATCACGGTAAAGCGTACCGACTTCCTGGGCGTGGAGATCGGGGTGTTGGACCAGGACCCGCAGTGGGCGGCGGACATAGCCAACTATATGGCGACGATGTACGACACGCTGTGCCGCGAGATACACCACGACCGCGCTGTGTCGGCGGCAGAGGTGATGGCTGGCGCCTGTGCGGCGCTGGAGCGCGAGATTGACTCGCTGCAGGCCACCGCCGGGTCGTCGCAGTGGAAGCAGGAACTGGTGAAGGACAAGTGCGAGCAGCTGGCCGACCTGCAGACGCGAGCCGCCCAGACGGCGGTAGACCGCGACCTGAAGGTGAGCTACAAATATAGCGTCGACGAGGCCACGGTGGCCGACAAGAAGGCCTATCCGAAGCGCCTGCTGGTGGTGCTGGCGGGTGCGCTGGGAGCCGTGGTGATTTGCATCTTCGGACTGCTGATATTCGCCAAGAAAGAGGACGAGGACTGATTGCCGGTGGGCGGAGAGTACATAAGGAAGCACTGGGGTGTGCTGGCGGCGCTGGGACTGACGCTGGTGTTTGCGGCGGTCAACCTGTGGGTGCTGTACTACAAGGGTAACTTTGCGGTGACGCTGGTGCCGCTGGCGCTGCTGGTGGTGTGGCTCTTTGTGCGCCATTTTGAGACGGGCCTGTTGGCCATGGCACTGCTGACGCCGTTCAGCATCAACGCGGCGCTGCTGCCGGGCATGGAGCTGTCGATGCCGGTGGAGCCGATGATGATACTCTTCTCGCTGGTGTTTCTGTTCCGCGTGCTGGTGATGCGCCGCCGCGGCGGCTACGACCCGCGGCTGCTGCGTCATCCGGTGACGGTGATGCTGCTGGTGTCGCTGGCATGGATGCTGCTGACCTGCTGCACGTCGCGGCTGCCGTGGGTGTCGTTCAAGTACCTGCTGGCGCGTCTGTGGTTTGTGCTGCCGTTCTTCTTCTGTGCGGCGCAGGTGTTCCGCGACGGGAAGCGGATGAGCCAGTTCTTCTGGGCCTATGCCATCGGGCTGGGCACGGTGATACTGATAGCCACCAGCAAGACGGTGGGCAACTTCAGCGACCTGCAGACGCTGCACCGCGTGATGCGTCCTTTCTATAACGACCACACGGCCTACGGGTGCGCCATAGCGCTGATGTTGCCGGCGGCATTCCACATGGTCTTCGCCCATGAGCGCAAAGGGTGGCAGCGGGTGCTGTCGCTGCTGCTGTTCGCAGGGCTGTGTGTGGGATTGTTCTTCAGCTACTGCCGTGCGGCGTGGATCAGCGTGATAGGCGCCATAGGTGTCTATGTGCTGGTGCGGATGGGGATGAAGGTGAAGTGGATGGTGGTGCTGTTCGGCCTGGGGGTGGGCATGTTCTTTGTCTACCAGAGCGATGTGCTGTACAAGTTGGGCAAGAACCGGCAGGATTCGAGCTACGACCTGGCGGGGCAGATCAAGTCAATATCGAATATCTCGACCGACGCGAGCAACCTGGAGCGGCTGAACCGCTGGGCGTCGGCCATGCGGTTGTGGAAGGAAAGCCCTGTGACGGGCGTGGGTCCCGGTACCTACCAGTTCCTCTACGGGAGCTACCAGAAGAGCTACCAGCTCTCGGTCATCAGCACCAATGCGGGTGACCTGGGCAATGCCCACAGCGAATACATAGGCCCTATGACAGAACAGGGGTTGCCGGGTGTGCTGCTGGTGGCGGCGCTGTTTTTCACTACCTTTGCCACAGGCATACGGGTCTACCGTACGGCCAAAGACCCTGCGACGGGGCGCATGGCGCTGGCGTTCACGCTGAGCCTCTTCACCTACTATGTGCATGGGGTGTTCAACAACTTCCTCGACACCGACAAACTCTCGGTGCCGTTTTGGGCCTTTACCGCCGTGGTGGTAGCCCTGGATGTCTACAGTGAGAAGAAAGGCGTCGCCGGCGAGGGTCACTCGTCGGAGGTGGCTGAAATGAAGCGGCGGTAGGCGCTGAAGGTGTTGGCTCGGGAGAGGAAGCCAAGATAGTTTTGTTGGTCGTCGATGACGACAAGGTTGTACCGGTTGCCGATACGGAATTTTTCCACGACGTCGGTGAGCGAGTCGCTGTTGCGCACGAGGTCGCCTTCGGAGAGGGGGTGCATCAGGTCGTCGACGGTGACACTGTCGTAGAGGTCGGCATTGAAGATGATGTTGCGGACGTCGTCGAGGACGATGACGCCGAGGAACTTGTCGTCGTCGGAGAGGACGGGGAAGATGTTGCGGCGGGAGGTCTTGATGGCCTCGACGAGGTCGCGCAGACGGTCGCCGGAGCGGACGATGACGAAGTTGGTCTCGATGAGGCTCTGCATGTTCATCAGGTTCCAGGCCGAGGAGTCTTTGTCGTGGGTCAGCAGGTCGCCATGCTCGGCGAGTTTGCGGGCGTAGATGGAGTGGCGCTCAAAGGGCGATATGCAGAGGTAGGTGACGGCGGAGGCGGTGAGCAGCGGCACCAGGAGGCCGTAGCCGCCGGTGATGTCGGCGATGAGGAAGGTGGCCATGAAGGGGGCGTGCATGACGCCGGTCATGACGGCGGCCATGCCCACGAGGGCGAAGTTGGCGGTGTCCTGCGGGGGCAGGCCGAGTTGGTTGCCGAGGGTGGCGATGAAATAGCCCGACAAGCCGCCCAGCACCAAGGAGGGGCCGAAGGTGCCGCCCACGCCGCCGGAGCCGATGGTGGTGGCGGTGGCGATGGCTTTGAGCAGGATGAGGACAAAGAGGACTATGACGATGGCCCAGGTGTTGCCGGCCCACTGGCTGTAGAGGGTGCCGGCGAAGAGGCTGTCGGGATTGCCGTGCAGGAGGTTGGTGAGGGCGGCATAGCCTTCGCCGTAGAGCGGCGGGAAGAGCACCACCATGACGCCAAGTGTCAGACCGCCCACGAGCATCTTTACCCAGGGGCTTTTACGCTTGGCGAACCAGCCTTCAACGTGGTCGGTGACGCGGAGGAAATAGAGCGAGACCATGGCGCAGAAGACGCCCAGCACAGCATAGAAGGGCAGCTGCGACAGGGCAAAGGGGGCTTCGACGGTGAACTTGAACTGCACTTCGGTGCCCATGGTGAAGTAGGCCACCGTCGAGGCGGTGAGAGCCGCGATGAGCAGGGGGAGGGCTGTGGTGGCGGTGAGGTCGAACATGAACACTTCTAGCACGAAGAGCACTCCCGCAAAGGGGGCCTTGAAGATGCCAGCGATGGCACCGGCGGCACCGCATCCCAGCAGTAGCCGCACACTCTTGGGCGAGAGGCGGAGCCATCGGCCGATGTTGCTGCCGATGGCCGAGCCGGTGGAGGCGATGGGGGCCTCGAGACCGACGCTGCCGCCGAAGGCGACGGTGATGGTGGAGGCGATGAGGGAGGAGTACATGTTTTTGGCGGGCAGCTCGGAGCGGTTGCGGCTGATGGCGAGGAGCACCGAGGGCAGGCCGTGGCCGATGTCGCCGCGCACGATGTAGCGGACGAACATGACGGTGAGGAAGATGCCAATCAGGGGCAGGAGGAAGATGATGATGAGCGAGGAGTGGTGGATGATGAACGAGGGGTCGGTGGCCATGCGGGTCACGAAGGTGCCGGCATAGTGGACGATGGTCTTCAGCGCGACGGCCGCCAGTCCGCTGAGCAGGCCTACGGCGACGGCCAGGAGCATAACCATGACGGGTTCGCTGAGGTGGCGGAGGCGCCAGCGGTGGAGTTTCCTATAGAAATTTGAAGACACTGATTTGTGCAATTTTTCGGCTGCAAAGATACGAAAATATTTTCACTTGCGTTATTTAAGGAAAATATTTTGTAAAAATGAAGAGAATAGTAACCTTGTGCGGCGTGGTTTTTGCCGCAATGAGTCTTGCCTCGTGCGTCTCGCTGAGCGAGATGGAGGCCTTGCAGGCCAAGTATGACCAAACCTCGAAGCAGTACAATCTGTCGCAGCAGCAGGTGCTGGAGCTCACGGAGAAGAACGCTGAACTGACGCGCGAAAACCAGGCCCTCAACGCTGAGATGACCGACATGGTGCTGGTAAAGAACAACGCCCTGTCGGCCGTGGACAGCTTGAGCCGCCGCATTGAGCAGATGCACCACCACTACGACACCACGATGGAGAATTATGTGCAGGAGGTGGCGGGCAAGAACCGTGACCTTACGCGTGCGCAGAACCTCCTCACCGCCCGCACCAAGGAGCTGAACGATAAGGAGCGTGAGTTGCAGGCCAAGGAGACCCAGCTGGCGGAGCAGCAGGAGGCTTTCCAGCTGCAGAAGAGCGAACTGATTGCCAAACAAAAAGAGCTGGAGGCCGAGGAGGCCAACACCAAGGCCAAGCTGCGCGCCAAAGAGCGTGAGCTGGAGGCGGTGCGCAACTCGGTGACCCAGGCTCTGACGGGCTTTGCCGACAAGGGACTCAATGTGGAGACCAAGGACGGCAAGGTGTATATCTCGATGGACAACAAGCTGATGTTCCCGTCGGCCAGCTGGACGGTGTCGAAAGAGGGTGCTTCCGCCATCAAGGAACTGGCGAAAGTGCTGGAGCAGGATTCGACGCTGAATATTATGGTTGAGGGCCATACGGACAACGACGCCTATAGGGGCTCGACGGCCGTGAAGGACAACTGGGACCTCAGCGTGATGCGTGCCACCGCCATCGTGAAACTGCTGTTGCAGAACGGCAAGGGTATCAACCCGTCGCGCATCGAGGCTTGCGGCCATGGTGAGTTCTCGCCGAAGGTGGCCAACGACAGCCCGGAGCACAAGGCTATGAACCGCCGTACGGAGATTATCATCACGCCCAATCTGGATGCACTGCTGAAAGAGATGGGTAACTAAAGAGATACAATACAGATTAAAACGGGACGGATTTTCCGCCCCGTTTTTTTTATGTATTATAAATGATGCTATAATATATTTGACACCCTGGGGCTGGTAGGGCAGGAGAGTGGTGGGGTGTTAAATATTGTTAAAATTGCAAATAGTTTTTGGCGAAATGGAAAATAGTCGTACTTTTGCAGTGTACTACTAAACTAATACAGCAGTAAATATTATTTACATAAACATGAAAAACAGAGAGATACTGAAAAAAGCGATGGCTATGATGACCCTGATTTTTGGGTTGATGGCCGTCTCGAATGCCCAAAATGGCCATGTCAGTGGTCGTGTTTTTGACAAAGAAACAGGCGAGACGATGCCGTTTGTCAATGTCGCCCTGATGCGACCTATTGATACCGTGTTTATGCGCGGTGCCACGACTGACATGGATGGCCGCTTTAATATTGAAGGTGTGGATACGGGAAGGTACCTGCTACAGGCTTCGTTTGTGGGATATATTTCATATATAAATAATCTGGAAGTTCTAGACGGCATAGACAATCTGGATATTCGTCTGCAGAGAGGAACCACGCTGGAAGAGGTGCAGGTGACGGCGGAGAAGCCTCTCTATCTTATGGATGGCGAGAAAAACATGTACAATACCAAACAGGATCCCTCCATTCAGACCGGTACGGCCAGCGACGCCCTGCAGAACGCTCCGGGTGTGGAGGTGGATGCCGAGGGCAACATCACGCTGCGGGGCGTCTCGAGTGTCGAGATATGGATCAACGACCAGCCCTCGCACATGAACGAGGAGGCCCTGAAACAGTACATCAAGACCCTGCCGGCCAACGCCATCGAGCGCATCGAGGTCATCACCAACCCATCGGCGCGCTACTCGACCACCGGCGGCGTGATCAACATCGTCACCAACCAGACCGTGAAACGCAACGAGTTCCTCAGCCTCGGCTTCCGCGCCAACACCATGCCGAGCTTCTCGCCCTGGGTCTCGTATGTCTACGCCAACGAGCGGTTCGACATGAACATCTATGTGAACGCCAACGTCGCTGTACACAACATGTACTCCGACGGCACGTCGACGCTGCTGGACGCTGCGGGCGACACCAGTCGCTATCAGAG
>JAFXXI010000009.1 GCA_017542345.1 Bacteroidales bacterium | reverse complement strand
GTTCCGCAAGATCCTCGACGAGGGTGAAGCTGGCGACAATGTGGGTCTGCTGCTCCGCGGTATCGACAAGAACGAGATCCGTCGCGGTATGGTTATCGCCAAGCCCGGCTCGGTGAAACCTCACCACAAATTCGAGGCTGCCGTCTATATCCTGAAGAAAGAGGAAGGCGGCCGTCACACCCCGTTCCACAACAACTACCGTCCGCAGTTCTACTTCCGTACCACTGACGTGACCGGTACCATCATGCTGCCCGAGGGCCGCGAGATGGTCATGCCTGGCGACAACTTGACGATCACCGTCGAGCTGATTGCCGACATCGCTCTGAACGAGAACCTCCGCTTCGCTATCCGCGAGGGTGGCCGCACGGTCGGTTCGGGTCAGGTGACCAAGATCCTCGACTAATTTCGAGAAAAGCCAATGGAGCCGGGTTCGGCCTGGCTCCATTACAGGGGCATAGTTAAATGGTATAATGGCGGTCTCCAAAACCGTGGTTGGGAGTTCGATTCTCTCTGCCCCTGCCAAATAAAAAAAAGATCAAAGGAAATGTCAAAGTTTGGTGAATATGTGAAGTCGAGCTACGACGAGTTGGTACACAAAGTGTCGTGGCCCACATTCAAGGAGTTGCAGAGCAGCGCCGTTGTCGTTGCCATTGCCACTCTCGTCATCGCCCTCATCGTGCTCCTGATGGATGTCGTCTTCGGCGTGCAGCCTTGGGACTGGTGGAGGGGTATTCTCGGAATCTTCTACCACATGCTTGGATAACAGTGGCGGCTATACAGTCAGGAGTCTTGCTTCCCAAATTTCCTTTGAGACTCTCGGCCGCAGCCATCTGTCCACGCAAACGGTAAAGGAGTATATTTTCACTGTCCTTTTTTAACCTACAACAATGGAACAGCAGGAAAAAAAGTGGTATGTCGTCAGAGCAATCAGCGGCAAGGAAAAAAAGGCTAAGGAGTACATCGAAAGCGAAATGGCCAAGCGTGGCTGGAGCGAGGATGTGCCCACGGTGCTGATTCCTACCGAGCAGGTTGTCGCTATCCGTAACGGGAAGAAGGTGATCAAAGAACGCAATTTCTTCCCCGGTTATGTGATTATTGAGGCCAATTTGCGAGACGAAATCATTCCCGTCATTCAGAACCTCCCCAACGTTCTGGACTTCCTTCGTGAACGCGAGGGCAAGCCCATCCCCATGCGTCAGGCTGAAATCAACCGCATTCTGGGCAAGATGGACGAACGTGTGGACGGTGCTGAGATGATTGACCGTTTCATTGTTGGAGAGAATGTGAAGGTGATTGACGGCCCATTCAACAGTTTTGTTGGAGTGGTCGAGGAAATCAACGAGGACAAGAAGAAATTGAAAGTTACGGTCAAGATCTTCGGTCGCAAGACCCCCCTCGAACTGAACTTCTCGCAGGTTGAGAAAGACCAGTAAACACAACAACTAACCTATTAAAACAGTAAATCAATGGCAAAAGAAGTTGCAGGATTGATTAAGCTGCAAATCAAAGGCGCTGCGGCGAACCCCGCTCCTCCCGTCGGACCGGCTCTCGGTGCAAAGGGTGTGAATATCATGGAGTTCTGCAAGCAGTTTAATGCGCGTACTCAGGACCAGGCTGGCAAAATTGTGCCTGTCATCATCACTGTGTACACGGATAAGTCCTTTGACTTTGTGCTGAAGACTCCTCCTGTCGCTGTCCAGCTGAAAGAGATGTCCAAGGCGCAGAAAGGCTCCGGCGAGCCCAACCGCGTGAAGGTCGCCTCGGTCACCTGGGAGCAGGTGCGCCAGATTGCCGAAGCCAAAATGCCTGACCTCAACTGCTTCACGGTGGAGAGTGCCATGAGCATGGTGGCTGGTACGGCGCGCAGCATGGGTATCACCGTTACGGGTGAGAATCCCCTGAAAAAGTAAAAAGTTAGTAACAGTGGTAGCATAAGTAGCGAGAGCGAAAGTGCGGTGACCACAAAAACAGAAAGAAATGGCAAAACTTACCAAAAAACAGAAAGAGGCTGTTGCCAAATTCGACGGTAGCAAAGTGTATTCGCTTGAGGAGGCCGTGAGCATTGTGAAGAAAATCACCTTCACGAAGTTCGACGCTTCGGTGGACATCGATGTCCGCCTGGGTGTGGACCCCCGCAAGGCCAACCAGATGGTGCGCGGCAGCGTGACCCTGCCTCACGGTACGGGTAAGACCGTCCGCGTCCTCGTGCTTTGCACTCCCGACAAGGAGGAAGAGGCCAAAGCCGCCGGCGCCGACTACTACGGCCTGGATGAGTACATCACCAAGATTAAGGGTGGTTGGACTGACGTGGATGTCATCATCACTATGCCCAGCTGCATGCCCAAGATTGGCGCCCTCGGACGCATCCTGGGTCCCCGTGGCCTGATGCCGAACCCCAAGACCGGCACCGTCACCATGGAAATCGGCAAGGCAGTCCAGGAAGCCAAGGCCGGTAAGATCGACTTCAAGGTCGATAAGTTTGGTATCATCCACACCGCCGTTGCCAAGTGCTCGTTCGACGACCAGAAGATTGTCGAGAACGCCCGCGAGGTGCTCCAGATGATTATGAAGCTCAAACCCAGTGCCGCCAAGGGCACCTATGTGAAGAGCATCGCCATCAGCAGCACGATGAGCCCCGGCGTCAAGGTGGACACCAAAGCCGCTACCCTCTAACATTTAAAACGTAAGAAACATTATGAGAAAAGAACTGAAAGACCAACACATCGACTCTCTGTGCGAGGAGATCAAGGCCTATCCGAATCTGTACATTGCCGATATCGGAGGTCTGAACTCGGTGCAGACCAGCAAGCTGCGTCGTGCCGCCTTCCGCAAAGAGGTGAAGTTGGAAGTCGTCAAGAACACCCTTCTCATCAAGGCTCTCGAAAAGTCGGGTTTCGACTACAGCGAGCTGTTCCCTGTGATCAAGGGTGAAACCGCCATAATGCTTTCCAACACCAACAATGCGCCCGCCAAGCTCATCAAAGACTTCCGTGCCGCTGAGAAGAACGCCACCAAGCCTATTCTCAAAGGTGCCTACGTCGAAGAGTGCTTCTATATCGGTCACGAGCATCTGGACGAACTGGTCAACATCAAGTCCAAGAACGAGCTCATCGCCGACGTCGTCGCGCTGCTGCAGTCGCCGTTCCAGAACGTGCTTTCGCAGCTGCAGTCGGGTGGCAATACCATTACCGGTGTGCTGAAAACTTTGGAGGAACGCGCATAAAGCGCAAAACAAAAGCAGGGATTGGTCACCCCATATAAATCAATGACCGCAGTTAATTAAAAAACAAAACATTAAAAAACAAAAATAGTCATGGCAAACATTGAAGCTATTGCTGAAGAACTGGTGAACCTTACCGTTAAGGAAGTTAAAGAACTTGGTGATCTCCTGAAGGAGAAGTACGGCATCGAGCCCGCCGCCGCTGCTGTCGCAGTCGCCGCTCCCGCCGCTGGTGGTGCCGCCGCCGCTGCCGAGGAGAAGACCTCTTTCGACGTGATTCTGAAGGGTGTTCCCGATCAGACCAAGAAACTTGGCGTTGTGAAGGCCGTTAAGGATATGGCCAGCCTGGGTCTGAAAGAGTCCAAAGAGCTCGTTGACAACGCTCCCAAGACCGTCAAGGAAGGTGTCTCCAAGGACGAGGCTGAGAGCCTGAAGAAAGCTCTCGAAGAGGCTGGTGCTGAAGTCGAGATCAAGTAAGGTAGCCACCTGCTGATTCCACGAGGAATAGGGCCTCCGGTGTAAATCCGGAGTGCCTATTCCTTGTTGCTATGGACTTCGGTCCGATTGCACCTTCATACCCTTAGAGGGTTACTCTTTCTTCACATGAGGCATGTTATAGAAAAAGATTAATTCATAAGTCCCTTGGCAAAAAAAGACCCCACAGTAGTTAATTTCGCGTCGGTACGCAAATTCGGCTACCCGGATTTTCTCGACATTCAGGTCAAGTCGTTCAAAGACTTCTTCCAGATTGAGACCAACCCAGACAACCGTCTGGAGGAAGGTCTCTATAAGGTTTTCAAAGAGAATTTCCCCATCACGGATGCGCGAAACAATTTCGAGCTCGAATTCCTTGATTATTACATTGACCCCCCTCGCTACACCATTGAGGAGTGTATTGAGCGTGGCCTTACCTACAGCGTGCCGTTGAAGGCGAAGATGAAGTTGAGCTGCAAGGACCCGGAAAATGAGGACTTCCAGACGATAGAGCAGCATGTCTATTTGGGCATGATTCCTTACATGACCCCGAAGGGCACCTTCGTGATTAATGGCGCCGAGCGTGTCGTTGTCTCGCAGTTGCACCGTTCGCCGGGCGTGTTTTTTGGCACCCAGTTCCATTCGAACGGCACCCAGCTTTATTCCGCCCGTATCATTCCTTTCAAGGGCTCGTGGATGGAGTTTACGACCGATATAAACAACGTAATGTATGCTTATATCGATCGTAAGAAGAAACTCCCCATCACCACGCTGCTTCGTGCTATCGGGTATGAGTCGGACAAGGATATCCTCGATATTTTCGAGCTTGCGGAAGAGGTAAAGGTCAGCCGCAATAACCTGAAAAAGGTAATTGGCAAGCAGCTTGCTGCTCGCGTGGTCGAGGCTTGGACAGAGGACTTCGTCGACGAGGACACTGGCGAGGTGGTCTCTATGGAGCGTACCGAAGTAGTCATCGAGCGCGATGTGGAACTTACCGAGGAGCACATAGAGAAGATTCTCGAGTTGGATGTCAAGTCGATTCTCATCAAAACTGAGGACAAGGACGGCATCGACTACTCGGTCATCTACAATACCCTCAAAAAGGATACCGCCAACAATGCCAAGGAGGCGTGCGAGTATATCTATCGCCAGTTGCGTAACGCGGAACCCCCAGACGAGGAGACGGCTCGTAGCATCATTGAAAAACTCTTCTTCTCGGAGAAGCGTTATGACTTGGGCGATGTGGGCCGCTACAGAATCAATACGAAACTCAACCTTGATGTGCCCGACAACGTGCGTGTGCTCACCAAGGAAGATATAACTTCCATTATCAAATATCTGGTTGAACTGATTAACCAAAAAGCGGAGGTGGATGATATCGACCATCTGTCGAATCGTCGTATCCGCACTGTAGGCGAGCAGCTCTCCAACCAGTTCGGCGTGGGTTTGGCCCGTATGAGCCGCACCATCCGTGAGCGCATGAATGTGCGTGACAACGAGGTGTTCACTCCAACCGAACTTATCAATGCCAAGACCCTTTCGTCGGTCATCAATTCCTTCTTCGGCACCAACCAGTTGAGCCAGTTCATGGACCAGACCAACCCGTTGGCCGAGTTGACCCACAAGCGCCGTATTTCGGCCCTCGGTCCTGGTGGTCTGTCGCGTGAGCGTGCTGGCTTCGAAGTCCGCGACGTGCACTACACCCATTACGGACGTCTCTGCACCATCGAGACTCCTGAAGGACCCAACATTGGTCTTATCTCCTCGCTCTGTGTCTATGCCAAGATTAATGAGCTTGGATTTATTGAGACCCCCTATCAGCGTGTTGAGAACGGTCAAGTGATGCTCAACGAGCCTCCCATCTACCTCTCGGCAGAAGCTGAAGAGAACAAGACCGTGGCTCAGGCAACCACCCCGCAGGACGAGGAAGGCCATATTACCGCCGCCCGTGTCAAGGCCCGTCGCCAGGCGGACTTCCCCATTGTCTCGCCTGAGGAGATTGACCTCATTGATATTGCTTCCAACCAGATTGCATCTATTGCCGCTTCGTTGATTCCGTTCCTGGAGCACGACGATGCCAACCGTGCCCTGATGGGCTCGAACATGATGCGTCAGGCTGTGCCTCTGCTCAATCCCGAAATCCCCATTGTAGGAACGGGTATCGAGGAGGCTGTGGCCCACGACAGCCGCGTGCTTCTCAACGCAGAAGCTGACGGTGTTGTCGAATATGTCGACTCCACCAAGATTGTCATCCGCCACAACCGCACCGAGAAGGAGCGTCTCGTCTCCTTCGACGACGATGTTAAGGAATACAAACTTACCAAGTACCAGCGCACCAACCATTCTACCGCCATCAACTTGCGTCCTATCGTCAAGAAGGGCGACAAGGTCAAGAAAGGTCAGGTGCTCTGCGAGGGTTATGCTACTCAGGGTGGTGAACTTGCCCTCGGCCGCAATATGATGGTGGCCTTCATGCCGTGGAAGGGTTACAACTTCGAGGATGCCGTGGTTATCTCCGAGCGCGTGGTGCGCGAAGACATTTATACCTCGGTTCACGTTGAGGAATTCACCCTCGAGGTCCGTGAGACCAAGCGCGGCAACGAAGAGCTCACCCGCGACATTCCCAATGTTGGTAATGATGCTACCAAAGATCTTGACGAGAACGGTATCATCCGTATTGGTGCCGAGGTTAAGGAGGGCGACATCCTCATCGGCAAGATTACCCCGAAGGGTGAGTCCGATCCCACTCCCGAGGAGAAACTGCTCCGCGCCATCTTCGGCGACAAAGCCGGTGATGTGAAGGACGCCTCCCTCAAAGTTCCGCCTTCGATGCACGGTGTGGTCATCGACAAGAAGCTCTTTGCCCGCGTCATCCGTGACCGCAAATCCCGTGCCAAGGAGAAAGAGTTGCTTGCCAAGCCGGAGGAGGAGTACCGCTTCGAGTGCGAGGAGCTGAAAGACAAACTTATCTCCCAGTTGCTTGTCATCCTCAACGGCAAAGTCTCCAATGGTGTCTACACGAACCACCGCGAGGAGCTCATCCCCAAGAAAGCGAAGTTCAGCGCCAAGACGCTCAAGACCATCGACTACACCGAGGTCAGCCCCAACAAGTGGACCACCGACAAGGAGACCAACGCCCTTATTAAAGAACTACTGAACAACTATAACATCAAATTCCGCGAAATCAACGGTCGCTTCACCCGCAACAAGTTCGCTCTCACCGTTGGTGACGACCTGCCCAGCGGCATCGTCCAGATGGCCAAGGTCTACATCGCCATGAAGCGTAAACTGCGCATCGGTGATAAGATGGCCGGTCGCCATGGTAACAAGGGTATCGTGTCGAAGATTGTCCGTGCCGAGGATATGCCTTTCCTCGCCGACGGTACACCTGTCGACATCGTGCTCAACCCCCTCGGCGTGCCTTCGCGAATGAACCTCGGCCAGATTTACGAGACTGTCCTCGGATGGGCCGGCAAGGTGCTCAACAAGCGCTTCAAGACTCCTATCTTCGACGGTGCCACCCTCGAACAGATCAACGGCTACATGCGTGAAGCAGGTCTGCCCGAGAACGGCCGCACTTACCTCTACGACGGCGAGACCGGCGAACGCTTCGACCAGCCCGCCACCGTCGGCTACATCTATTATCTCAAGCTGCACCACATGATTGACGATAAGATGCACGCCCGTTCCATCGGTCCTTACTCCCTCATCACCCAGCAGCCCCTCGGCGGTAAAGCCAACTTCGGCGGCCAGCGTTTCGGTGAGATGGAGGTCTGGGCTCTGGAAGCCTACGGTGCATCGCATGTCCTACAGGAGGTGCTCACCGTCAAGTCCGACGACGTCATGGGTCGTGCCAAGGCATACGAAGCCATTGTCAAAGGCGACAATATGCCGGTGCCGGGTATTCCCGAGTCGTTCAACGTCCTTGTCCACGAACTCCGTGGCCTCGGCCTTGAGGTAACATTTGAATAAGTTGTTCCATAGATTGTAAGCATAGAAGAACATGGCTTTTAAACAAGAATCGCAGTTAAAGACTGATTTCAACTCAATCACCATCAGCCTTGCGTCGCCCGAGTCCATCAAGCGTCGCTCCTATGGCGAGGTGACGAAGCCTGAAACCATCAACTATCGCACATACAAGCCCGAGCGCGACGGATTGTTCTGCGAGCGTATCTTCGGCCCCACCCGCGACTGGGAGTGCCATTGCGGCAAATACAAGCGTATCCGCTACAAAGGCATCGTCTGCGACCGCTGCGGTGTTGAAGTGACCGAGAAAAAGGTTCGCCGCGAGCGCATGGGCCACATCGAACTGGTGGTCCCCATCGCCCACATCTGGTTTTTCCGTTCGCTGCCTAACAAGATAGGCACGCTGCTCAACATCCCCTCCAAGAAACTTGATCAAGTCATCTACTACGAGAAGTACATTGTGCTGCAGCCCGGCAAGGCTGTCCTCAATGAAATGCCCGTGCAGAAGCTCGACCTGCTCACCGAGGAGGAATACTATTACATCCAGGACTCGCTGCCTGAGGACAATGCACAGCTCCCCGACACCGACCCCAACAAATTCATCGCTGGCATGGGTGCCGAGGCACTCTACAAGCTGCTCTCCGAGCTCGACCTTGACAAGCTCAGCTATGAGCTCCGCGCCAAGGCCTCCAAGGAGACCGCCGTGGCCCGCAAGCAGGACGCCCTCAAACGCCTCAACGTTATCGAGTCGTTCCGTGAGTCCCAGCGCGCCATGCAGGCCCGCGGCATGGACAACCGTCCTGAGTGGATGATTATGAACATCATCCCCGTCATTCCGCCCGACCTGCGCCCGCTCGTCCCGCTCGATGGCGGCCGTTTCGCCACCTCCGATATCAACGAGCTCTACCGCCGCGTCATCATCCGCAACAACCGCCTGAAACGCTTGGTCGAGATCAAGGCCCCCGAAGTCATCATGCGCAACGAGAAGCGTATGCTGCAGGAGTCTGTTGACTCGTTGTTCGACAACAGCCGCAAGGTGTCGAGCGTCAAGTCCGAATCCAACCGCGCCCTCAAGTCGCTCTCCGACGCCCTCAAGGGCAAGCAGGGCCGCTTCCGTCAGAACCTGCTCGGTAAGCGTGTCGACTACTCCGGCCGTTCGGTCATCGTCGTCGGACCCGAGCTGCGCATGCACGAGTGCGGTCTGCCCAAGGATATGGCTGCCGAGCTCTTCAAACCCTATGTCATCCGCAAACTCCTCGAGCGCGGCTTGGTGAAGACCGTCAAGAGCGCTAAGCGCATCGTTGACCGCAAGGAGCCCGTGGTGTGGGAAATCCTCGAGAACATCCTCAAGGGACACCCCATCCTGCTCAACCGTGCTCCTACGCTGCACCGTCTGGGTATCCAGGCCTTCCAGCCCCGCCTCGTCGAAGGCAAGGCCATCCGCCTGCACCCGCTGGTGTGTACCGGCTTCAATGCTGACTTCGATGGTGACCAGATGGCTGTCCATGTGCCTATGGGCAATGCCGCCATCCTCGAGGCTCAGATTCTGATGCTCTCCACCCACAATATCCTCAACCCTGCCAACGGTGCCCCTATCACGGTGCCTTCGCAGGACATGGTGCTGGGTCTGTACTACATGACCAAACCGCGCCGCACCACCGCCACCGAGACTGTTCGCGGCGAGGGTCAGCGCTTCTATTCCCCCGAAGAGGTCATCATTGCCTACAACGAGAAGCGCGTCGACCTCAACGCCTGCATCAGTGTGCAGATGCCCGTTCCTGAGGGAATGGATGAGTACAGCTACGTCAAGAGCGACAAGACCTTCATGGAGGTCATCAAAGATAAGAAAGGTAAAGTCCTCACCGATATCGACTGCGCTACGCCCGCCGAGGTCGCCATCCACAGCCGCACCGAGTACGAGGTGAAGCGCGACAAGGACGGCAATGTCATTGTCGACGCCAACGGCCACTACATCAAGACCACCCGACTGCATACCACTGTCGGCCGCGTCATCTTCAACCAGGTGGTGCCCAGCCAGTATGGCTACATCAACCAGGTGATGGGCAAGAAGTCACTGCGCGACATCATCGGCGACATCTTCACCGAGTGCGGCAACGCCGTCACCGCAGCCTTCCTCGACGACATCAAGAATATGGGCTACCGTCAGGCATTCCGTGGCGGTCTCTCCTTCAACCTCGGCGACGTCATCATTCCCGAAGAGAAGGAACAGCTCATCGAGAAAGCCAACGAGGAGGTCGAAGAGGTTATGGCGCAGTACGCCATGGGTCTTATCACCAACAACGAGCGCTACAACCACGTTATCGACATCTGGACCAATACCAACAACCAGCTCACTGAGACGCTCATGAAGCAGCTCAAGGCCGACAACCAGGGCTTCAACCCCATTTACATGATGTACGATTCGGGTGCTCGTGGTAGCAAGGAGCAGATTCGTCAGCTCTCCGGCATGCGCGGCCTGATGGCTAAGCCGCAGAAGGCTGGTTCCTCTGGCAACGAGATTATCGAGAACCCCATTGTCTCCAACTTCAAGGAGGGTCTGTCGGTGCTCGAGTACTTCATCTCCACCCACGGTGCCCGTAAGGGTCTGGCCGATACCGCTCTTAAGACGGCTGATGCTGGTTACCTCACCCGCCGTCTGGTTGACGTGGCCCACGACGTCATCATCACCGAAGAGGACTGCGGCACCCTGCGCGGCCTGCCCACCACCGCCCTCAAGAAGGGCGAGGACATCGTGCAGAGCCTCGGCGAGAAGATTCTCGGCCGCACCACCGTCCACGACATCTACCATCCGCAGACCGGCGAACTCATCGCCCATGCCGGTGAAGAGCTCACAGAAGACATCTGCCGCAAGATTGAGGAATCCCCCATCGAGGAGGTCGAAATCCGTTCCGTGCTCACCTGCGAGTCCAAGCATGGCGTCTGCGCCAAGTGCTACGGCCGCAACCTTGCCACCGGCAAGATGGTGCAGAAGGGCGAGGCCGTCGGCGTCATCGCCGCACAGGCCATCGGCGAGCCTGGTACCCAGCTCACCCTGCGTACCTTCCACGTCGGCGGTGTGGCCGGTGGCAACATCGGTACCACCTCCAGCCTCCAGGCCAAATACGAGGGACGCCTCATCATCGACGAGCTCCGCTCCATCCCCTATACCGACAGCGAAGGCGACAAATACCACGTCGTCATGGGCCGTTCGGCCGAGATGCGCATCGTCGATACCAATACCGACATCACGCTCTTCTCGTCGCTCCTGCCCTATGGCGCCAAGCTCTACAAGGCTTCCGGCGACCTGCTGAAGAAGGGCGACCTCATTGCCGAGTGGGATCCTTACAACGCCGTTATCATCTCCGAGGTGGCCGGTAAGGTCTCGTTCGAGAACGTGATCGAGAACGTCACCTTCCGTGTTGAAAGCGACGCTCAGACGGGCTTGCAGGACAAGGTCGTCATCGAGAGCCGCCAGCGCACCAAGAACCCGACCCTCAACATCGTCGACTCCGAGGGCAATATCCTCAAGGTCTACGACCTCCCGGTCGGTGCCCACATCGGTGTCGAGCAGGGTCAGAAGCTCAAGGCTGGTGACATCATGGTCAAGATTCCGCGCTCCTTCGGCAAAGCCGGCGATATCACGGGCGGTCTGCCCCGCGTCACCGAGCTCTTCGAGGCCCGTAACCCGTCCGACCCCGCCATCGTAGCCGAAATCGACGGCATTGTCTCCATCGCCAAGAAGCTCAAACGCGGCAACCGCGAGGTTACCATCACCTCGAAGACCGGCGAGCAGCGCTCCTACCTCATCCCCACGTCGAAACAGATTCTGGCACAGGACAGCGACTATGTCAAGGCCGGTACGCCGCTCTCCGACGGCGCCATCACGCCTGCCGACATCCTCGCCATCAAGGGCCCGATGAAGGTGCAGGAGTACATCGTCAACGAGGTGCAGGAAGTCTACCGTCTCCAGGGCGTGAAGATCAACGACAAGCACTTCGAGGTCATCGTGCGTCAGATGATGCGCAAGGTTGAAATCGAAGACCCGGGCGACACCCGCTTCCTCGAAGGCGACCTCGTCAACCGCCTCGACTTCAATGACGTCAACGACCGTATCTTCGGCATGAAGGTGGTCGAGGATGCCGGCGACAGCACCACCCTCTCAGTGGGCCAGATTGTCACTGCTCGCGAACTGCGCGACGAGAACTCCGCCCTGCGTCGTCAGGACAAGAAGCTCGTCACCGTGCGCGATGCCCGTCCGGCTACCTGCAAACAGGTGCTTCAAGGTATCACCCGCGCCTCGCTGCAGACCAAGTCGTTCATCTCCGCCGCCTCCTTCCAGGAGACCACCAAGGTGCTCACCGAGGCCGCCATCAACGCCAAGCGCGACACTCTGATGGGCATGAAGGAGAACGTCATTGTTGGTCACCTGATCCCCGCCGGCACAGGCCTGCGCGAATACCAGGATCTCGTGGTGGGCAATGCCCCCGCTATGAGTGCCGACAAGGAGAAGTAGTCACACACAGACACTTACGTCCAAGAGGCAACCGCCAACGCGGTTGCCTCTTTTTTTATGCCCAACAGACTGATGGTGGCGTTCGAATGCAATCCGCAGCACCTGCCGGTGTCGGGCGAGGACGAGGTGTACCTCTATGCCTGGTGTCCGTCGGAGGGCACGGGGATGCTGTCGGGCTCGGCACCGCGTCGTGCGGAGCAGGTGTCGTTGCAGTTGCCCGACCGCTGGAGGGACGCCAAGGTGTGGATCTATGGCTTTGTGCAGGACTATGCGGGACAGGCGTCGGACAGCGTGTGCATGGGCTGTGTGGAGTGGCAAAATCAGGACACGCGGCACAATAAACAGCCCGAGGCAGCGTTATATGAGGAAAACAGACAAGACAATGGCAAACCAGAAAGAACAACAGCCGAACCTGAAGCTCAACATCACGCCCGAAGCGGCGCAGGGCATCTACAGCAATTTGGTGGTCATCAGCCACAATCCTACGGAGATAATCCTCGACTTTGCTCAGATACTGCCCGGCATCGATGGCGCAGCGGTGCGCCAGCGCATCATCATGAATCCCATCCACGCCAAACGCACGCTGGCGGCGCTGAACGACAACATCAAGAAGTACGAGCAGCAATTCGGCACCATCGAAGAGCCGAGGATGCCGATGCAGGGTGACACGGTGCCCTACGACATCATTGGCAAGGCATGAAATGGCTTGTCGAGCCTTTGAGGGCCGACACTGACGGCAGTCCGCGCCAGCGCGAGCATGACGCGGCCTATGGTTTGCTGTGCCGTTTGACGGGGGGGCGTCCCACGTTGGAACACGACACGGAGGGGGCGCCGTATCTGCCGGAACATCCTGAACTGCATGTGAGCCTCAGCCACTGCCGCACAGCGGTGGCGGCAGCGGTCAGCATGGAGGGCAAAGTGGGCATTGACATCGAGTGCCGCCGCCGCATCGGCGACGGGCTGATGGAGCGTGTCTGCACGGCCGACGAGCTGGCTGCGGTGCGTGCGGCGGACGACTCCGTGATGGCGTTCCTGCGCCTTTGGACCCGCAAGGAGGCTGTCCTCAAATGCCGAGGCACCGGCATCAAAGGATTCGGAAGCATGGTCGACGCCCTGGGGGCGGGCGACTGCGAGGTTACTGATTTGGATACGGGATTGCCTGACGTTGTAGCCGCCGTGGCCGTCGCTACGGGCGTATGACAGTGGTGGTTCCGTCTGGGTTTACTTTGACAATACGGCTGCCGCGGGTCTCTTCGGAAAGCAGTGCGGGGAGGGGCGGAACACAGAAGTCCACGCGCCGGCGCAGCTCGTCCTCAATTTCATGGTAGTTTTTGGGAGAAGGGTGTCCCGAGAGGTTGGCCGAGGTGCTCACCAGCGGTGCGCCGAGACGGCGGATGACTTCCTGGCAGAAGGGATGGTTGGGTATGCGGATGCCCAGCGTTCCGTCAGCGGCACAGAGGTTGTCGGCGATGGCCACCTTCAGCTCCCGTCGCCAGATTGTCTCCGGCAGGATATAGGTCGTCGGCCGTTCCCCGTTCTTCACTCTCCACTTTCCGCTCTCCATTTGTTCGCTGGCGCAAAGAATGAGCATGCTTTTGCTGTGGTCGCGACCCTTGATGGTATAGAGACGTTCCACGGCGGCGGTGTTGCGTGCGTCGCAGCCGATGCCCCATATGGTATCGGTGGGGTAGAGGAGGGTGGCGTCGCGTTGCAATGCCTCGACAGTCTGTTGGATAATCTGCTCCATATTTGCGCTGCAAAAATACAAAAAAAAACGGCACGGACTTGGCAGTGTCAACTTTTTTTTGTACCTTTGCACATTGATTTGTCGGTCCACTGAATGTTGAAATCAGTTAAATAAATTATAAACCAAAACATTACAACTATGGATTTTATTACAAATCTGTGGAATGCCAACACGCCGCTGTTTATGCTCGTGGCGGGTCTGATTGTTGTCACTCCGTTCATCATCTTTTATGTGCGCAAGGCACTGAAGGAACATCCCAAGGGGCTCATTCCTGCCGCCTTGAGCAACATGGGCGAACGTTTCGGCTACTACATCATGAACGCCGTGCTAACGCTGTTCATCTGCTCGAAGTTCGGTGTGCCCGACAAGACCGCCGGCATCATGTTTGCCGTGTTCTACTTCCTCATCTATGTGCTCTCGCTGCCCGGCGGCATCATCGCCGACCGCACCAAGAACTATAAGGGCACCATCATCACCGGCCTCATCGTCATGGCCGTTGGCTATTGCATCCTTTCCATCCCCGTGTTCAGCGGCCACGGCTTCTCGTGGGTGATGGTCCTCACCATGCTGGCCCTCATCATCATCGCCTGCGGTAACGGTCTGTTCAAGGGCAACCTGCAGGCTGTCGTAGGCCAGCTCTACGACGACTTCGAGGCCGAGGCCGCCAAGCAGGGTTCCGAGGCCCTGGCCAAAGCCAAGGAGAAACGCGACACCGGCTTCCAGATCTTCTACGTCTTCATCAACATCGGCGGCGTCATCGCCCCCTTCATCGCCCCCATCATCCGCAACTGGTGGCTGAATGCCCACAACATGGTCTACAATGCCGACCTGCCCAAGCTCTGCCATGACTTTGTGGCCAACAGCGACGCCATGAAGCCCGAGGCAGTGGCCAACCTCACCGAGCTCGTTGCCAAGCAGCCCGAACTGGCCACCCAGGGTGTCGACATGACCCAGTTCTGCGACAGCTACATCACCGTGTTCAACACCGGCGTCCACTTCGCCTTTATTGCTTCCGTGGCTGCCATGCTTATCTCCCTCACCATCTTCCTCTGCACCAAGAAGGGCCTGCCCAACCCCGTCAAGAAAGCATCCTCGGCTGCCGAAGAGAAGGCTGTGACCTACACTGCCGAGGAGAAAGCCGCCATGGCCAAGGAGGTCAAGCAGCGCATGGCCGGCCTCTATGCCGTGCTCGGCGTGTGCGTCTTCTTCTGGTTTGCATTCCACCAGAACGGCGAGTCGCTGGCCCTCTTCGCCCGCGACTTCATCCAGAACGACGCCATCCCGCCCGAGATTATGCAGTGCATCAACCCCTTCTTCGTCATCATCCTCACGCCCATCATCATGTGGCTCTTCGCCAAGCTCGCCCGTAGCGGCAAGGAGGTCTCCACCCCGAAGAAGATTGCCTTCGGCATGGCCATCGCGGCTTGTGCCTACATCTTCCTGGTGGCTTTGAGCGGGGTCGCCGGCTTCAACTCGCCTGAATACTACAACGGCAGCGTGCCCCTCGATGTCAAGGTTGGCCCGTGGGCTTTGATAGTCACCTACTTCTTCCTCACTGTGGCCGAGCTCTTCATCAGCCCGCTGGGATTGAGCTTCGTGTCGAAGATTGCCCCCAAGCATATCCAGGGTATCTGCCAGGGTCTGTGGCTCAGCGCCACCGCCATCGGCAACCTGCTTATCCTCCTTGGACCGTACCTGTACAACGGTATGCCCAAGCTGTGGATGTGCTGGGCCGTCTTCGCCGTCATCTGCCTCATCGCCATGGCCGTCATGTTCGGCATGCTCAAGTGGCTTGAAAAGATTACCGCAGAAAAGCAGTAATTGAGCAAATAAACAGAAAAAGTGAGGTTCGGGAGACTGCATGTTTCCCGAACCTTTTGTTTTGTATCTATAGGCCAGGTGTCCTGAATGTTAAATTTTACAGGATATTATGTTGTGGATTAGTGTGTTGTGTTGTTTGTTCTGGGGATGGCAAAAAAAATATTTGCAAAAGTGATTGTTTCTTCATACCTTTGCATTTCCAATTCTTACAATGAATAAGTAACAATAAATTACAATGAATAAGTAACAATAAATTAAATAGATATGGCAATAATTGATTTAGTTAGATGGTCCCCCGACGATGGGAAGATGCTTTACGCCTATCGTTTCCCGGAAACAAACTTGAGTACCTATACCCAGTTGGTGGTGTATGAGTCGCAGCAGGCGCTGCTGTTCTCGAAGGGACAGCTGTTGGGCAAGTTCGGTCCGGGCAAGCACACGCTCAATACAGAGAACCTGCCGATACTTCGGTCGCTGTTCGGCATCCCGTTTGGCGGAAAGAACCCCTTCACGGCGGAAGTGTGGTATGTCAACCTGCTGCAGCCTGCCAATCTGGAATGGGCGACGGGCAGCATGTCAATCCACGACGCCGACTACCAGACGCAGCTGCCGTTGGTGGCCAAAGGCCGCTATGGCATCAAGGTGGTGGATGCGGAGAAGTTCCTCATCAACCTCGTGGTGCCGCGCCATCAGTTCTCGCGCGATGATGTCACCGACCAGTGCTTGGGAGAGTTCATCACCAAGACCAAATCGGCCATTGTGCAGTACATGACCAGTAACCAAATCGGGTATAAGTCGATTTCGGGCCATCTGGACCAGATCTCTACCTATCTGAAGAGCAATATCGCCGCATTCTGGGCGCAGTTTGGCATAGAGCTGGCGCATTTCTATATTACCGAAATTGATATAGACACCACGACGGAAGAGGGCCGCAGGGTCAAGGAAGCTATTGCCCAGCAGAGTTCGATGCACATCACGGGCCACACCTGGCAGCAGGAGCAGATGTTCAGCACTGCGCAGGGTGCGGTCAACAGCATGGGCAACGGCCAGGGCGGTATCCTGGGCGGTTTGATGGCCATCGGCATGATGGGCGGTTTCGGTGGCAATATGGGTGGCGGCAGCATGGGTCAGCCGCTGATGTCGCCCAATAACGACCACCCGACGTTCGGCCCAGGAGGCCAACAGCAGCAAGGGATGGGCGCGGCCCCGCAGGGAGGTGGTGGCATGCCACGTCCGGCAGCGGTGTTCTGCAGCAACTGCGGCAAACAGTTCCTGACTACCTCGCAGTTCTGCCCTAGCTGTGGACATAAGTATAATCCGTGCCCCAACTGCGGCCGCGACAACGACGAGAAAGCCCGTCGTTGCACGGGGTGTGGTGCCCAACTACAGGCGTCGGAGAGTCGCTGCCCGCATTGCAACGCTCCGATACCCGCGGGTGCGTCGTTCTGCAGCAGTTGCGGCAAACCGACACAGTCGGGCGATGTATGCTCGCGTTGCGGTGCCGTGCTTCCGCCGTCGGTCAAGTTCTGCCCGAAGTGTGGTAATAAGAGATAAGTGTAAACCATAAAAACGAAGAGATATGATACGCAAGTTTTTGTCTTGGGTGGCCTTGGCAATATGCGAGGCTATTATGATTGCAGCCTTCCTCCTGTACAGGGGTGATATGCCGACTGAGGTGATGATTCTGGACATGGTGGTGTGCACCATCATCATCGGACTATTCTTTGTGGATATTACCCGCCCGTGGGGCGACGAACACACGGCCAAGTTGGGCGCGATGGGTGTGCGATGGACGATTACGTTCATCTACGCTATCCTTGCGGTGGGACTTATGATTGCATTGCGGAACCAAGAGTTCAGCGTGCAGCTGCTCGTGCAGGGCGGCATTCTCGTGCTGTTGCTACTGGGTTTGGCTGCGGCACTTCGTACGCGGGAACAGATTGTGGGTGTGCACAAAGAGGAGCAGCAGAAGGTGGGAAATCGCGACAGCGTGAAGAATGCATGGCGCGACCTGCTGGAGAAGATGGACCTTCAGCCCGACTTCCCGGTAGCATTGCGTGATCGTACCAATACCATGGTGCAGGACATGCGCTATCTTTCGCCGACAAACAACCCCGAGGCACTGGACACCGACCGCCAGTTGGTGGAAGGTGCGGTTGAGATTGGGCGCATGGTGGGCGACTATCGCATGAATGCCGAGCAGGCTGAACAGGTACTGGCACGGTGTGAACGCCTGTTGCAGCGCCGTCGGACGCAATACTCAAACTGAAAGATTAGTTCATTAATAATATTCACCAAAACTTATTTACCATGACAGGAAAGATATTCCCCGAGTCGGTCAACATCTACCAGGACCAGGCGAGAGTGTTGTTCAACTACTACCGCCAGGCCGCCGAGAAGATTGTTGGCGAAGAAGAGCGCATTGAAGGCGAGATTGCCAAGCTCGAACGAGAGAAAGAAGAGAAGATTGCCCAGCAGTCGAAGCTGTGGATTCCTTGGCTGCTGCCATTGGCGATACTGCTGATTCCAATTATCTTGTATTTCGTGAAGAAGAATCAACTGCAGAAAGAGATTGATGATATCACGGTAAGGATAGAAGAGTTTAAGAAGCAGCATAAGGAAATCTTCCGCGACTATAAGGTAAATAAGTTAGGTGTGGCCTATGTGCCGGTGGCTGACCAGATAAAGTATGAAGACAAGAGCTTTATCGTGGACTATACCGGGACAGTGGGCGAGTCGGAGGTGACGCTGCAGATGTCGCGTCAGAACGACCTTCTGGTGTCCACCATAGGAGACATCGAGGAACTCTCGAAAGGAGCCCCTGTGGTGGAGAGCTCGGAAGACTCCGAAGCGCTGGATACGGACGAGTATTCCACCTCGATACAGCAGGTTACCCAGCACGACTACTTCGGCAAGATGGAGCGTTCGCTTCGCACCATCGGCTACTGCATGGAGGACCTCGATGTGTCGAGCGTGAGCCTCCCGTTGGTGGCGGACAAGAGTGAGTACCATGAGTTCCTTGACGAATATGCTACAGGCGATGTGCCGCAGGAGGCCCCTGTCGTGGAGGTCTTCGACAAGAGCCGCTACGCCGCCAGTATCAATAAGTTCCAGGAGTTGAACAGGCTGAAAGACTCGCTGTCGAGCAAGACGGAGCAATTCGAGGATGTGCTGAAGAAGTTGATGGTGACCATGGCTCATTCGGTGCAGGCTATCTCGAACCTGAAGGTCGCATCGGCCGACAAAGTGATATTTGAGTCGAACAAGTTGCTCTATCAGATACTGAAAGCCCCCTATAACCACTATTCTCCGCTTCTGGAGCATGATGAGATTGAAAGAATCCGTAATGAGAAGTTCGACTTCTCGGAGGATGTGCAGGGTTATACTCCCTTCCAGCTCAAGGAAAGTTCCCGTGTGCGCTATAACCTGGTGACAGGGATGTGGACTGCAGAGGACGGCAGCACCACCACGGTGCCTTTCGGTGTACACCAGCTCTATGAGGAAATTGTGGCCCCGGTGGTACAGAACCTCATGCGTGAGACCCGTATTGAGCGCTTGAAGATATATAACCATATCAAGGACCAGAAGATAAGCTATCTAAACAAGTGGAATCAGGATACTGACGCGTTCTACCGCGATAACCGTTCCGAAGCCAACAAGATTATTGCCGCCATGCAGGAGAGCTTGCGCGAGTACACCGCGGCATACAATACGCTTGTCTCCCTGCAGCACACGGAAGCCAATATGGCTAAGAGCGAGGGCCAGCTCGACTCCACCCTGGTTGAAAGCAGTGACAATGTGGCCGAGACCGCCGTTGCCTTTGAGACCCAGTCGCAGCAGTTCAAACAGGTGCAGAACCAGTTTGAGGACTATATGGACCGCCTGCAGGATGACATTCGCCTGAAAGGTGAGAAGTTCGGCCATGTGGAGTACTATGACGCCAAACTGCGTGATGGCCATTCGAGCGAAGAAGCCGTGGCAGCGGGCGAGGTCAATCATCTCGACAGCCGCCGCAAACCGCTGGCCGCTGCGAACCCGCTCCTTGCCAAGCAGGCTGATATGCCGCCCACGCCCAATGTGGATGACATCACCTTCGAATACCTCAACCTTGACCTGCCCTCCATTGCCGAGAAGGCGCTGAAGGACTTGGAGAGCGGTGCCGAACAGGCAAAAGCCCCGGAACCCGTGATGGAAGAGGAAGTGCCGGAGGAGATGCCTGAGGAAATAGAGGAAGAGGTCGTCCTTGAAGAGGAAGAGCCCCAAGAGGTAGAGGAGCCTTCGGAGGAAGAGGAAATCGACGAAGAAGAGGAAGAAAGTGACGACGATGAAGAAGAGGGCGAAGGCGAGGAAGAAGGTGACAACGAGGAAGAAAACAATCAGTAACCCCTAAATTCGGCTCATTATGGCATCATATATAGATTGTGTTGTCGACACCAAGCCCATGGCGCATGAGATAGACAAGGTGTCGCACCATGTAACCGCCACAACCACGGCAGTGGTCGCCATGAAGACTGCCGTCATCGCTGCCGAGAAAGAAGCTTCCGACCATGTGTGTGAGAAAGTAAATCAGGGTTTCTACACCATGATTCGCTCGCAGATATCACAGAAAATGGCCAAATTGCAGAGTGATGTCGACTCATTGCTCATGCAGTTGGCTCAGCAGCAGAAGCAGTTGCTCGGCATCCGCACCCGTATGGAGCGTGACTACAACATGCTCCTTGCACGTTACAGCAAGTTGTTCACTGGTCTCAACCAGAACCTCAAGCAGCGTGTTGCGGAACTTGACCGTCCCACGATGAACTTCGCCCTCGGCGAGGTTGAGCATATCACCAACCGCAGCAAACTGCTCACCGCCACGGTGCCGGTCGGGCAGCTCGAGTCGGTTATGCAGAGTCAGCAGATACTGGCCTCTAATGCCAAATACCAGGGCATGAAGGTCATCAACACCATGCGCGACTTCCTGTCCGACTTCAACGACCAACGTCGGCTGACGTCCACCATCCTGCTCAGCGGCGAGGCCCGTGAGTCGCACCTTGCCGTGCCGGTGGTGATGATGGAGACCTGCATCGACCGCAACGGAACCACCGTGGAGAACATTGTGATGAATGACACGGGCTTGAGTGCCTCGATGCAGCGTAGCATCCAGAACACCATCACCTCGACGGAGGACAACCTTCCTTGGGTCGACACTACGGACAAGGACCGCGAGACTATCAACGAATATGGCAAGATGGTGGCCTCTGCCAACCTTCCCGATCGCGTCAAGGAGATGATGAACAACCTTTTCCGTGCCGCCTCATATCAAACCCTTAAACAATAGGAGGCGTTATGAGTTACACAAGACAAGTAAGGAAAACTATATCGGTACACTACTCGGGCTCGGTTAGCTACCCCGCCTCAGAGCATGGTGGCTCAGTCTCCTATAGCGGCACAGCCTACGAGGATGTCGTGGTGAATGTCAATGTCGACACCACACCCTTCGACGCATCCACCCACCACTGTGGAGGCCAGGTAGACCTGCTGACAGGCTCCGTTGCTGCCACAGAGGCGGCCCAAGTGGCTTCCATCAAGGAGAATTCCCGCAAGGTCGGAAAGACCCTCATCGACGGCTTCTTCAAGACCGTGCGCAGCGAAATTAGCCAGCAAATCAACGAGCTGAAGAACAATGTCGAAGCTACCCTGCTGAAACTGCAGAGCGACGCCCGTCGTTGCAACGACATGAAACGTCAGATGGAGGTGGACTACAACCGCAAGTGCGAGCAGTACCTCAAAATCTTCTCCGACCTCGACCGCGAACTGGAGAACCGCATCCGCAATCTTGACCAGCCCACTTTCATGTTCCGGTCTGACGCCGACAAGCTCAACAGCCGTCTGGTCGAGAGCGACATGGTGCCCACTGTCTCCATTTCGGGCGGCGAAAACGCCCGTCTGGGAGCACAGCTCAGCGCCACGCTGACCAAGCAACGCGCCAACGACACTCTGGGCAAGGCCACTCGTTTCCTGCAAGTGCAGAAGCACACTGCCGATACCATCACCTCGAGCATCATCGACAGCAACAGCGAGGGCTACCTCTTCCTGCCGGTCTGCTACATGGAGGCTGCCGACAGCCACGGAAGCGTCTCACGCAACATCTACAGCCCCGAGCAACTGGCTTCCAACAAGGATCAAATCGGAGAGGGATTGCGTAAACAACAGTGGCCCAGACCCACCGAAGAGGACATGGGCGCCATCCGCCGCTACTTCAACGAGGAGGTCTCCACGGCTGTGGGTTCCGACAAGCACGGCGAGCGTGTCCGCGAACAAATCATCCGTTTGTTTAACAATTAGCAAATTATCCAAGTCATGAAAGAATTGAATGAAATACGTTTCAACGGCAGCAACGTTCTGCTGAAGGACAATCTGGTCAAAGGCTCCATCATCCCCGAGCAGGTGAGCGAGTTGACCCGCGACATAACCATCCAGGAAGATACCGTCATCGAAGGGGCTGTCTATGCCCATCGTCTTGAAATCCAGAACGGTGACTGTGAACTGCGCGGCGCCGTGTTCACACAGCTCGAACTCTACGTCAACGCTGATGCCAAGGGCAATATCGTGTTCCGTAAGAGCGTTGGCTCGGTCGACACCATCGCCTCCCGGGCCTCGGGTTGCCAGCTCACCTTCCAGAGCGACATCAACGCCAAGAGCGTCACGCTCTACAACGCCTTCGTAGCCGGCAGCATCTATGCCGACGAGGTGGTGCTCGACAATTGCGTGGTGATTGGCGGTGTCTTCGCCACCCAGGGCATTGAGATGAACAACTGCATCGTGGGCACCTTCAACACGCCCACTGTGAGCATCGACGGCACTGTCCAGCTGCTGCTCCCCTCGGCCTTCTCCATCGAGAAGATGGTCGTGGCCACCGGCGCCAAGTTCTACAACCTCAGCCTTGCCGACCTCGGTTCGCTCTACAAAGGCATGCCGCAAGCTCCCGAATCGGGTCGTGTGGTGCTCGATGTCGACGCCGATGAGGTGCGTACCACCCTCACCAGCGAGGAAATGCAGAAGACCCTGCGCAGCTACACCATTGTGGGTAAGGTGCTTGCTGCCGACCTTATCGACACTGACAAGTTCCAGAACCACTTCTTGCTTGCCGCTGCCGCTCTTGGCCCGCAGCTGCTGAAGACCTACGACCTCGGTCCCGACAAAGACGGCAAGACCGCCGTACTTTCGTTCGACCGCTTGCGCGAGTTCTTCTTCGGCATCCTCCGTGGCACCGTTGCCGTCCAAGACATGCAGGGCAACTTCAGCATCAACGAAGTGGCCCAGAAGTACCAATAAACCAAGGTGCTAACCAATGCAAAAAGCCCGACACCTCATGGGTATCGGGCTTTTCTTGTTCAATGGCGTCGCTCCTTCTTGTGGAGCTCTCTCGGTGGGCTTACTTGTCCAGCTCTTGCTGACGCAGGTGCTGAACGTAGATGGCCTTGAGGTGCTTCTCGCGATTGATGACGCTCGGTTTGGTGAACTGCTGACGACGACGCATCTCCTTCACCACGCCGGTTTTGTCAAATTTGCGTTTCAGCTTCTTCAGAGCTCTTTCGAGGTTTTCACCTTCTTTGATGGGAACTACGATCATTGCTAATACCTCTTTCTTTTAAGGTTAATACTAATTGATTTATTAAGACTTTTGGGTCTTCTCGTTTAGAACATCAAGTGTCCCTGGGCGGCAGCGTCATTAAGGGCGGCGATGATGCCTTTCTTGTTGATGATGCGCATGCCCTTGGCCGAGACCTTCAGCGTGATCCACATATCCTCTTCAGGGATGTAGAACTTCTTGGTCTGCAGGTTGGGGGAGAAGGTGCGCTTGGTGTGGATGCGCGAATGCGACACGTTGTTACCCACGACTACTTTCTTGCCGGTGATTTCACATTTCTTTGACATTGCAGTATACTTTTTATTGTTTTTTTACGTTTACTATTGCGTCCATTTTCTTTCGAAAACGGAGTGCAAAAGTACTACCTTTTTCCGATATGACCAAAACTCTCGCGGTTCAAAAGTGGATATTTAAATATTTTTAACATATTGTAAAACGTAACTACCAGTAAACGATTGATGTGTATAAAATATAAAATTGCAATTTAACACTCTTTTTTCAGGTAGTTAGCGTCTCTCAGCAGCACATTTATCAACAATCGGCATGGCTTTTTCGCAAAAATTGGAGGCTTGGTACAACGACTTCGGACGTGATCTTCCGTGGCGCGGAATCGACAATCCGTACCACATCTGGCTGTCTGAAATCATACTCCAGCAGACCCGTATCGAGCAAGGTCGCGACTACTGGTTCCGATTCATCGAGGCCTTCCCCACGGTGGCCGACCTCGCTGCCGCCACCGAGGAGCAGGTGCTGCGCCTCTGGCAGGGACTCGGTTACTATTCCCGTGCCCGCAACCTCCATGCCGCCGCCCGATACATCATGGACCAGTGTGGCGGCCGTTTCCCCGATACCTACGAGGGTATCCTTCGCCTCAAGGGGGTCGGACGCTACACCGCCGCCGCCATCGCCTCGTTCGCCTACCGTCTTCCTTATCCCGTCATCGACGGAAACGTCTACCGCTTCATCAGCCGCCTCTATGGCATCGCCACTCCGGTGGCCACCGATGCTGCCTACACCGAGTTTGAGGGTCTGCTTCGGCGTCTCATCGATCCCGAGCGGCCCGACCGCTTCAACGCCGCTCTGATGGATTTCGGTTCGCTCCAGTGCCGGCCCGCCCCCGACTGCGCGGCCTGCCCTTTCGCCTCCGAATGCGTGGCGTTGCGCACCGGGCGTGTCGACTCGCTGCCAGTCAAGGCCGCCAAAGTCCGACCTACCGACCGCTGGTTCCTCTATCTCGACCTGCGCTGCGGCGACAGCCGACTGATGCAGCAGCGCACCGCGCGCGATATCTGGCGCAATCTGTGGGAGTTGCCGCTGGTGGAGTTCGACAGTCAGTCCGCGCCCGCCGCCCTTGTTGCTGCCGCCCGCCGCTACTGCCGCGAGAGTCTTGGGCTGACGGGGCTGCGGTTCAGCGATGCGGGCACCTGTGTCCACCAGCTCACTCACCGCACTGTCCACGCCGCTTTCCTGCGGGCCGAAATCGCCACGCCGCCCGCCGCCATGCCTGAAAATATGCGCATGGTTTCCGCCGAGGAGATAAAAGATATCCCTGTGTCAAGGTTGATAGACAGATATTTGCAGGGTTTGTGAATATCTTTATAGCGCTGTTTGCAAAAAAAGTCGTATTTTCGCAATCGAATTTATGAGTATAGGAGTGCGTCTTCCGCACCCGGAAAAACGACATCAGCAAACAGTAACGTACAACGAAACAAGTATGATTGGAGTAAACAAAGTTATTCTTGTGGGCAATGTGGGTAAGAACCCTGACGTAGTGACATTTCCTTCCGAAGGCGCCGCGCCTGTCAAAAAGGCATCCTTCCCCCTGGCAACTACCGAAACCCGGCGCAGCCGCGACAACGAACGTGTAGAAATCACCGAGTGGCACAGCGTGGTTTGCTGGCGCGGCTTGGCCGATGTGGCCGAGCGCATCCTGACCAAAGGTGCCCAAGTCTATATAGAAGGACGGCTCCAGAGCCGCACCTGGGAGGACAAAGAAGGCAACAAGCGGCACGTCACCGAGGTGGTGGCCGACAACCTGCTCCTCCTCTCCAACCGGCAGCGCAACGACGACAATGCCGCTCACAACAACCCCTTGATGGACATCCTCAACGCCGATACCGAACCGCTCGGCGACCTGCCCTTCTAGGGATTAACCTCAATAATGTCAAGTCGATGGAGGCTGCAGCGCAAGATGCCGTGGCCCTTTGTGATATGCCTTGCGTGTGCAGGGTTTTTTTTATGCCTGTGGAGAACTTAAACAAGGTACCTTCGACGTATCATCACCGACGGTGGTCGGAGGGGGTATGGAGAGGGTATGTCGATGGGACGGTGTTGATACGGCGTTGGTCCCTGGAAGACTTGAAACAGAGGCCGTTGCAAACAGTTAAAAATTGTTAAAATTAGGACGTTTGGAAGGCTTGAGATGCAATAAAACATATAGCACTTTCACCCTAAGTCGGGCAAAAGTGCTATATGATTATTTAAAGGAATAAAGGAAGAGGTTTAGAAACCGGGTTTGCCGAGCAGGTGGAACATGTTCTTCTTGTAGGCTTCTACACCGGGCTGGTCGAAGGGGTTGACACCGAGGGTATAGCCGCTCACACCGCAGGCAAACTCGAAGAAGTAGATGAGTTGCCCGAGGACATATTCGTCCACACGGGGCACCGTGATTTCCATGACGGGCACACCGCCGGAGACATGGGCGGCGATGGTGCCTTCGGTAGCACAGTCGTTGATTTCAGTCAAACTCTTGTTGGTGAGGTAGTTGATGCCGTCGAGGTTGCGTTCGTCGGTGGGCACGGGTACGGTGGCGTTCGGTTTGCGCACGCGGAGCATGGTTTCCATCATCAGACGCTCTCCGTCTTGCACATACTGGCCCATGGAGTGCAGGTCGGTAGTGATGGTGATGCTGTGCGGCAGCAGGCCTTTGCCGTCTTTGCCCTCGCTTTCGCCATAGAGCTGCTTCCACCATTCGGCGAGGTAGCGCAGGTTCAGCTGGCAGCTGACGAGCATCTCGACCTTGATGCCCTTGCGGTAGAGCGCGTTACGGACGGCGGCGTACATCAGGGCGGGGTTGGAGTCGAGGGTGTCGTTGTCGATACAGGTGCGGCGCATGTCGCGGGCGCCTTGCAGCAGACGGTCGATGTTGTAGCCCGCCATGGCGATGGGCAGCAGGCCGACGGGGGTGAGCACGGAGAAGCGTCCGCCGACGTCGTCGGGGATGACATACATCGGGTAGCCTTCCTGGACTGCAATCTCGTGCAGGGCGCCTCGGCGGGCGTCGGTGATGGCTATGATGCGCTTGCTGGCTTCTTCGGCACCCTTTTTTTTCTCCAGATGGGCCTTGACGATACGGAATGCCACGGCGGGCTCAGTGGTTGTGCCGCTTTTGGAGATGACGCAGACGGAATAGTCACAGCCGTCCAGAAGGGTGAGCAGCTGGTGATAGTAGTCCTCTCCGAGGGTGTGTCCCGCGTAGACAATATAAGGCTTTTCCCCATGGTTCATGGCGTCGAACTCCGATTGCAGCGCCTCGATTACCATGCGCGCACCGAGATAGGAACCGCCGATGCCGACAACCACCATGATGCGGCTTTTGGGGGCGAGTCTGTGGATATCGGCTTTCAGCCGTGAAAGCATCTCGCTGTCGATGGTTTCGGGCAGATTGACCCAGCCAAGGAAGTCGTTTCCGGCGGCATCGCCCGCCAGAAGGTGCTTTTTCGCTTCCAGTATCTCGGGCAGAAGGGCGTCTATCTCTGCCCGCGTCAGTTTGTTGAGCACATGCTCAATGTTGATGCTGATTGTCTCCATATTTTGTATTGTTTTGTTGATATTTTGTTCAAAAATAATGGCCCAAAAACAGGCACTTGCAAAAATTTTTTATGCTGTAACTGCAATATTTTCTTCTAATTAACGAAGAGGTAAAAAAAATATTTTCTCCAATTGAAAAAATATTTGTACTTTTGCATTTTGATTTAGAGCATGTAAGTCGAAAATTATAAAAGAAAATAACTATAAATACAGAAAAAAATATGCTGAAAAAAGTATTAAAATTGAGCGTTGTGATGTCAATCGTACTGACATCCATTACCGCTATTGCACAGAACACCGGTAAGCCCGAGTATCCGCGCTATGGTTTCTGGAGCAACTGGTCGATTGGTACTTCGATTGACCTCAACAATCAGGCCCAAATGGGCGGTTTCAACTTCGGTGAAGGTTGGCGCGTGTCCACCAACACTGGCATGGACTTCTTCGCCCAGCAGAAGCTTAACCACGCTTTTGACTGGCGTATCCGTCTGGGCTTCCCTAGCTTCGGCGCTCCCAGAGTGGCTACGGATGGCAACGGCAAGGGCTTTGGCATGGACCGTCATGCTACGCTGACTCTTGACCTGCTGTTCTCGCTGAACAACGCTATCATGGGCTACGATCCTGATCGTCGCTTTAACCTCTACATCTTTGCTGGTGGCGGTCTTGGTCTCAGCATGAACGGTCTGATGAAAGACACCGTTTCGATTCCCTATACCGATTATGGTACTGTTGGAATCACTCTTGACGGCGGTCTTGGTATGAACTACCGTTTTGGCGATGCTCACCACTTCTTCATGGAGTACGGCTATGACATCAACGGTGATGCTCCCTCGCCCAAGGTGTTCTTCTCCTCGGATCTGCACCACACCAACCGTATCTTCCGTTTGGGTTACTTCTATTGCTTCGGCGTGACCGCCGCTGACCAGGCTGTAGCCGCTCAGAAAGCTATGCTGACTCAGGAGAACTTCGGTGCCCTCAACACCCAGGTTAACAACCTCGAGAACCAGGTTGCCGCTTCGCGCAACAACGAGAAGAAACTCGAGAACCGTATTGCCGAGCTTGAGGATCAGCTCGCCGAGGCTCAGGCCAACCAGGCCAAGGGCAACAGCGCTGCTGCCGATAGCCTCCAGGCTGTCATCGACCAGATCAAGGCCGACCAGCTCAACTTCTACGCTATGCCTTTCTCGGTGCAGTATGAGGTCAACGACTGGAAGGTCTCCGATACGGAGATGGACAAGGTGAAAGCCGTGGCTCGCGTCCTGAAGGACAACTCCGATGTTAAGATCATGGTTGTTGGTTTTGCTGACTACACTGGCAGCGACCAGTACAACATGAAGCTCTCCGAGAAGCGTGCCAACGAGGTCAAGCGCCTCCTTGTCAAGAGCTATGGTATTGACGAAGATCGTATCCAGACCGACTATAAGGGTAAGAGCGTTGCCTTCGGCGACATTCAGTACGCCCTCAACCGTCGTGTCAGTTTCTATCGCGTGATGGATTAATTAAAGTTGTCGAGATAAAAGAGGCGGGCTTCCATCGGAAGCCCGCCTCTTTATATATATACATAATCTATTTTGTCAGCACCCGGTACTCCACGCGGCGGTTGCGGCTCCTCCCCTCGGCCGTATCGTTTGAGTCTATCGGCATGGTCTTCCCGAAACCGACGGTGGTGAGTCTTGCTTTGTCGATGCCGTGCGCAACGAGATAGTCGGCCACGGCCTGGGCACGCGCTTCCGACAGGCGACGGTTGAATTCGGAGGTTCCTTGGTTGTCGGTATGCCCACGCAGTTCTATCTTCATGGTTGGTTTTTCCTCCATCAGTCGACGCAATCGGTACAGCTCATTGTGCGATTGAGGCAGCACCTCGCTTTTGCCCGTGGCGAAAAACAGGTTCCATAGCGTGACCACCTGGCCCTCCTCTGGAAGTTGCTTTGGTTGAGGCTTTGCCGGTTGCTTGTCTTCATCCAACGCTGTTACGCTCACGTCGTCAATGTAGTAATAGGCACCCTGCAAGATAGCGTTTATCTGTTCTCTATTGCGGACATTCGAGTGGTTGAACGTGCGGAAGTTGCCCAGCGTCAGGAAGCGTTCCCCTCCCGACGCGGTCATCTCACCGCTGACTTCCACCCACTCCTTGTCGTTGTCCAGTACCCGCTCCTCACCGTTCGCCACTTGCGCATTATATGGTGTGGCGATGACTTGGTTCTCGTTGTGTTCAAGTGTCACTATTTCCTTGTGCATCAGCAATCCCCATGACGTATCGCTGATGCGTTCAGTGGTGAACAGCGCGCCTAATGTTGCCACGGCGTGGGGCGACTTGTCGGCCAGGCTCACCCAGAAGCTCACGTGGTATCGCCGGCCGGCCTTCATGGGTTCTTTCAGTTCAGTTTGCAAGTATTCGCGGTAGTTCTCCTGTGAGCAGTAGATGCCACAATAGGCGTCGCCCGAGTGTGCGGCCTGGACCCCCAGCTTGTTGCGGGGCACACCGCAGTCGCGACCGCCGCAGATGTGGAAGTAGTCGCTGCTTCCGCCGGTAGGTTGCCACCACGCCTCGACACTGGTCATCACCCCCAGAGCGTCGATACGCTCGGGGCAGCGCAGATGCTCTTCGAACGATGGATTAAATACCATGTTATCAGTAGTCTGCGCATTCAATACGCCCCATTGCAGGGCTATCAGTAGGCAGGCGAGGGTTGTCCAGTGGAGTCTCATTTGTTTCCGATGGTATTCATCATGCTTGTCCACAGTAGGTTAGCGGTCTTCTTCCAGCTAAATTTCTCTCGCTGTAGGCGACCTTTCGCAATCAAGCTTTCCTTCACCTTTGGGTCTTCTAACTGCCTGATAGCATGTGCTATGCTGTCTGTGGAGGTCGGGTCGATATACAGCACCGCATCGCCACCTACTTCGGGCATCGAGGTGGTTTGTGAGCAGATGACGGGTGTTTCGGCGTACATGGCTTCCAGTATTGGAATGCCAAACCCCTCAAAGTATGATGGATAGACCAGTGCCTCGGCTGCAGACAGAAGCTCTGATAATGGCTCAGCGTCCACCCTGCCCAGCATCAGTACATCCTCCTTGTGGCGCATTGCGTCGTAGGCCGCCGCCAACTCATCCTGCCACCAGGCGCGGTGTCCCACCACCACTAACTTCAGCCCGCGGCGGTCGTCCTCCTTCACCTTGTCGAAGGCCGTTAGCAGGGCCGCCAAGTTCTTGCGTTTCAGTATGGTGCTGATGAAAATCAGGTAGGGGCATCCTTGTGTGTAGCGCTGCCGTGTGGCTGCCTTCTGGGCGTCATCGGAAGGCCGGTAGCAGGAATGTGCACCGTCATAGACCACGTCAATCTTTTTGGGATTAATGACGTAGGTCTCTGCGATGTCGCGCTTTGAGTACTCCGACACCGTGGCCACGCGTGTAGCCTTGCGGGCAAACCGCGGGAAGAAATACTTCATATAGCGGTGGTGCGACGCCTTGAGGTTCTGCTCCGAGTGTTCGAAGTTTAGGTCGTGTATTACGCTTAGTGTCGGCACGTTGCAGTGCAGCGGTATCATGCCGTCGGGCGACACGAAGAGGTCTATCTTGTAGCGTTTCAATGCTGCTGGGACTGCCCATTCGAAGAACATCTGCCACAGCACGGGGTGCCGCGCCTGCGGGCACAGCACTACCGGCACCACATTGTCGGCGTAGAGGAACGAGGGGTCGTGCTTGCGGTCGAAGAAAAAGTAGAACGTATGTTCGGGGTGGGCCAGCACGATGTGGCGGGCCGTCTCGGCCGTGAACCACCCGATGCCGTCCATCCGATGTGGAAGCAGCAGTCTTGTGTTGATGGCGATGCGCATGGCTTAACCGCGGTGTATCGTTTCGTCAATCACCCGCGGGAAATACTCCTTCTCCAGCAGGTGAATCTTTGCCGCCAGCGTGTCGGGGGTGTCGTCGGGCGTTACCGTGCAGCGCGCCTGGAACAGGGTGGTGCCTCGGTCATAGTGTTGGTCGACGATGTGGATGGTGATGCCGCTCTCATGCTCGCCGGCGGCCACGACAGCCTCGTGCACATGGTGGCCGTACATGCCTTTGCCGCCGTATTTCGGAAGCAGGGCGGGGTGGATGTTGATGATGCGCCCGGGGTAGGCAGCCAGCATCGGCTCGGGCACCAGCCAGAGGAACCAGGCTAGAATCACCCAGTCGGCCTGTTTCTCGCGCAGATAGTCGAGCACCGCCGTGCTCTCATAGAAATCTTTCCGGCCGAAATAGCGCGCCTCGATGCCCAAGTTGCGGGCCCGCTGCGCTATGTATGCGTCGCGTTTGTTGTAGATGATGCAAGCCACCTCGACATCGGTGCTCCCCGCAAAATACTCGCTAATCTGCTGTGCGTTGGTGCCGTTGCCGGAGCCCAGTATGGCTAATCTCACAGGCTTTTCCATTCCTTATATAATATAGGTTTGAAATGCAAAGATACGAAAAAAAGCCAATCGACGCGAAGAAAATTTCTCCCGGCAGCTAAAATACGCCCAAAATTAAGGAAAATTAATACTTTGTAACATGTTGTATTCCAGTTGTTCCAGGAACCAACACCGTATCAACACCGTCCCATCGACCTACCCTCTCCGTACCCCCTCCGACGTTAGTCGGAGATGATACGTCGATGGTAGGTCCGGGAAGGGGTCCAAAAAGGGGGAAAAGGGTCGCGGCGGGAGTAAAAAACAGCTGCAGAGGTGCTTGAAAAGTTAAATTTTTTAATAACTCACATGCTTTTATATCAACGCCTTATCGTCCGGGGGGTAGGTGAGAAGTGTTAAAAAATGTTTACATGTCAGAAATTTTTCGTTTCTTTGCATCCGATTTCAACTTTAAAAACTGAAGAATATGTCAGAAATTGCAACCAAAGTTATCAGCATTATCACCGACAAACTGGGTGTGGAAGAAAGTCAAGTGGTCCCCGAAGCCAGCTTCACCAACGACCTTGGCGCCGATTCCCTGGACACCGTCGAACTCATCATGGAGCTTGAGAAGGAATTCGATCTTTCGATTCCCGACGAGGCCGCTGAGAAGATCGTCACTGTCGGCGACGCTATTGCTTACATCGAGAACGAGAAGAAGTAAATTTACACGCAGCTTTCAACTCAACGTTCGCCTATGGAGTTGAAGAGAGTTGTGGTTACTGGTCTCGGCGCGCTCACCCCGATTGGCAACACTGTCCCCGAAATGTGGGACAACATGGTCAAGGGAGTGAGCGGTGCCGGGCCGATAACGCATTTTGACGCCTCCAAGTTCAAAAGCCGCATCGCGGCTGAACTGAAAGGGTTCGACCCTTTACAGCATTTTGACAGAAAAGAAATCCGCCTGCTCGACGGCTATACGGTCTATGGACTGGTGGTCGTGGACGAGGCAATCAATGACGCAGGCCTTACCGACGAGAACTTCGATAAGGACCGTGTTGGTGTTGTCTGGGGTTCGGGCATGGGCGGCGTCACCAGTCTGCAGGAAGAGATAATGGAGTTTGCCGTCAACGGACGCACACCCCGGTTCAGCCCCTACCTGGTTCCCAAGGTCATTATCGACATCTGTGCCGGTCAGATAGCCATCCGCTACGGACTGCGCGGCCCCAACTACTGTACGGCGGCGGCATGTGCCTCGTCGGCAGCAGCCATCAACGACGCTTTCAACCTGATCCGTCTCGGCAAGGTTGACGCCATGGTGGTCGGTGGTTCGGAGTGCGCTGTCATGGAGGCTAGCATCGGCGGCTTTGGCAACATGCGGGCTTTGTCGACCCGCAACGATGACCCGTGGACGGCCTCGCGGCCGTTTGACCTCGACCGTGACGGTTTCGTGCTCGGCGAGGGTGCGGGATGTCTGGTGCTGGAAGAGTATGAACATGCGAAGGCGCGCGGAGCCAAAATTTATGCTGAGATGACCGGTGCCGGGCTTTCGGCCGACGCCTATCACATCACCGCTTCGCATCCCGAAGGACTGGGCGTCATCGCCGCCATGCGGCAGGCCGTTGAAGAGTCGGGCATGCAGATTACCGATGTGGACCACATCAACACCCACGGCACCTCGACGCCCATCGGCGACATCTCGGAGCCCAAGGCCATCGTCGGCCTCTTTGGCGACCATGCCTATAAGCTCGCCATCAACTCCACCAAGTCGATGACAGGCCATCTGCTGGGAGCCGCAGGAGCGGTGGAGGCCATCGCCACCATCCTGACCATCAGGAACGGCATCGTCCCGCCCACCATCAACCACTTCAACGACGACCCGCAGATTCCGGCTCTCGATTTCACATTTAACCATGCCCGCAAGCACGAGGTGCATTTTGCGCTCAGCAACGCTTTCGGCTTCGGCGGGCACAATGTCTGCCTCGCCTTCAGGGCGGTGTAGCGGCAGGGCGAACGGATGCGGCGCCCAATCAGGAGGAGTGCCGCACAGAAGAAGGAAGCCATCACCAAAAGCATCCGACCGTGTCGCTGTTTCACAGAAGGGAAGAATCTCCCGAGTTCCGCCATTTTTTTAAGAATGTGCTCGGCTTCTCGCCGCGGCGCACGGAGTTGTATCACATCGCTTTTACCCACCGTTCGCTGTCGTCGAAACAGCAAGGGCACAAGGTGAACAACGAGCGCTTGGAATATCTCGGCGACGCTGTGCTCGGTGCTGTGGTGGCAGAGTTCCTGTATAAGAAATACCCGGTCAAGGGCGAGGGGTTCCTCACCGAGATGCGCTCGAAGATAGTGAGCCGCAAAAGTCTCGGGCAGTTGGCGCGGAAGATGGGGATGCTGGAACTGATAGAGCATCAGCCGGGCGTGGACGGATCGTTCAAGTCGGCAGGCGGCGATGCCTTCGAGGCGCTGATAGGTGCCATCTATCTTGAGAAGGGATTCCGCTTCACGCGGAGAATCATCATCGACCGCATCCTGTGCACATATCTCGACATAGACAGTGTGGCTAAGACCGACTGGAACTACAAGAGCAAACTTATCGACTGGGGGCAGAAGTCCCACCGGAAGGTGACCTTCGAGGTGGTACGCTCGATGGTTCGCGACCGCTCGGGCCGGCGCGAGTATGAGTGCCGAGTCAATATCGACGGCGCCCCGCAGCAGTCGGCCATCGAATACACCATTAAGGCGGCCGAACAACTTGCCGCTGAGAAGACCTACAAGGCTCTGGATGAAGCCGGCATGGTGAAGCACCAGGAGGCTACGGACTGACGCCGTTCAAGTCAGAATTTCCAACGTATTTGTAAATGCCAGGTTTGGCGATACGGTCCTTCGGTCTGTGCGTCGCCGCTGCCGATGCTTTCCTGCCCGGGGTAATAGCTGAGGGCATATTTGGCGGCAATGGCGAGATTGCGGCTCGGAGTGTAGCGCAGCAGCAGGCATCCCCGCATTCCGTGCCCGTAGAGCATGGGCATGGTCCATGCATATTGGATATTGCTCTCGCTGACGTAGAATCGGGCGTAGTAGCCGTCGGTGCGGAACCAGGCAAGCGAGGCGTTGGCCTGCCACTTGGGCTGTGTGTAGCGGGCGGTACCCATGACGAGGCGCCCGTACTGGGTGTCGCTCTGGTCGGCGTCGAAGCAGGCCCACATGGCGCGTGCGGACAGCTGCCAGGCGCCTAGGGTGGCTTTGGCCTCGGCCTGTAGTTGGTGGCGGAAGGTCTGCTCGCCGGTATAGAGAATGCTGTCGTAATTGGGGATGTTGCGCTCTTTCTGCCGATAGGAATAACGTGCGGTGGCGTGGAGGTGGCCTCCAAATTGCTGCTCAAGTTGTGCCCGCAGCCAGGCGCCGGAGGAAGGCCGGTAGTTGGCGTAGCGGAGTGAGGTGAACCTGTACAGGTCGAGGCTCAGCAGGCCATGCAGATTGAGCGGCAGCTGCGACTGGGCGTCAAGGCGGACGCCCTGCTCGCCTTGCGTGTTGCCGAGACTGTAGCCTGAGGAATGAAGGTTGTGGTATTGGGGATGATAGTAGCGGAAATTGGCGCTGAGGCGGTTCTTGTCGCTAATGGACAGGTCCACTCCTGCCGTGGCGGCTGGCTTGCCATTGTTGCTCATGGCCGCTTCTCCGTAGATGAGGGTGCGGCCGTGTTGCCATGTGCCGTCGATACCGGCGTTGAGAAGGCTGGTTCCGCGGAAGGCGTTTTGGTTATAGACATAGTCGCGGGGTGCGAGGCTGTCGCCGAGGGCGCTATGGGTGACCGTCAGGCCTATGACGTGGTTGTTGCCCCGCCATTCGGCATGACCGCCAAGCAACCGCTCGCCGTCTGTCTGTGAAGCAAAGCCTGAAAGGTGCAGCCTGCGCCAGAGATTCACCGTGGCCGCAATGCCCTCCTGATAGTCTTCCTCGTTGAATGCGCCTGCTTGACGTACGCCGGTGCCAAAGCGGGCGGGCGTGGTGCCGGTGATGTCGAATGGCCGCAGGCCTGTCCACAGGGTCACGCCCTGTCCGAAACGTAGGTTATACCGCCCCACGATCAGTTTCTCCACCGGCCCGATGTCGTTCAGCATCAGGTGATATCCGTAGTAGTTTCCCTTGCCCCATGCTTCGGTGGGATCTTTGTCGGCGGTGAGCCTCAACTGGACTTTGTTATGGTAATTGTAGCTGTAGCAGAGTAGTGCGCGCAGATTGTCGCCCTCGTATCTCCCGTTGCTATAGCCTTGTGCCTGCTCCACGGTGCCACCGATGCCGGTGGTCAGCGAGTGGTGCCCTTGCCATATACGCCAGCTTTCCTTCCTCGTGCAGGGCGCAGCCTTCACCAACGGGGCGATGAGCGCGAGGGTGCTGCTATCGAACCCCGGCACATAGCGTAGCTCCTTCACCGAAAGCAACTCGCCGTACAGACGGATATAGTTCTTCAGTGCCTGTATGCGGAAGGGGGTCATGAAGGGAATCTGCGCGAGGTGGGTAGTGTCGTTGATATTGGCCGGGTTGTCGGTTAGTTCCGCCAGCCTGTCGTGCCAGTCGGCGGCCATGTTCTCTTCCCCGTCATCCAGCAGCCACTGCTCCATGGCATCCTCCACTTGCCCGTAGGAGGCCAGCGGAAGCACAAGCAGCATAAGGATGAACCAGCGTTTCAGAACCATAGCGTAAGCGAAGTGCTTGGGGTGAGACCGAGGGTGTTGTGCAGCTCGGCTCCGAGGTCGAAACTGTAGCTGCGGTAGCGGAGTCCAAGGCCGACGGCCGCCGTTATGGGATTGGTAGCCATGCCTGCGCGGACATATACGCTGCCGGAATAGTTGTATTCCATGCCGAAGCGGATACGCCACAGGGCCTGATAGTCTGCCTCTATCACGGTCAACAGCTGAGGGGTCGGATGGTAGGCCCCTTGGAATAGGATGCGGTAGCGGTGTGTATCGGTCCCGGGACACGAGCCTGCGATTACCGACATCCGCAGCCGTTGCCCAACATCCGCGTGCAAGCCACCCGTGGCCGAAATCCATTGCTGGTGCTCATAATGTGGATCCGACGTGCCGATGTGCAGGTAATGCGCTGCAATTCCTGCCCAGAGCCAGCCGGTCACCCGCAGGCTGTAGGCCGCTTCGGCCAGATGCTCGAAATAGTCGGTGTTCCCGTGGTGGGTATATCCTGCCTCGATGCGGCCGATATGGCCGGTAGGCAGTGCCAGCGTCAACGTCTTGTCAGCCAGTTCCGGCAGCAGGTATGCCTGCCTGTAGGACAGACGCACATGCCCCGCCGTGTCGTCAGCCGAAAGGCAACCGCCCATAGCGCTGTTGCGTGCACTATGGGCGGTGAGAAGGGTCTGTGCCGTGGCTGATTGCCCAAGGGCCAGCAGCGGTACGAGAATGAGTGGAGCAATGTGTTTATTCCACTGCATTGATTGCGTTCAGGTAGCGGCTGAGGCCGGCGCGGAGGCTCGAGTAGTTGCCGGTGAGCACCAGGGAGGGGAAGTAGGTCTCCCAGTTGATGGCGCCCAGTTCCGCTGCGGCGGCCTGTGCATCGGCACCGTACTCGGAGGGGTTGGCGGCGCCTCTGGCAATACGCTCTTTCAGGCCGCGGATGTATTCAATCTTGCTGTTGGTGATGTACTTGCATGTCACACCATTGATGGAGCCCGTCACCTGTGCGCCCACCTGTCCGAGCGAGCTGATGGTGATGGTGCCCTCGGTGGCGACATAGTAGGCGTCGTTGCTGGTGGCAACAACCATGATGTTCATGCTATTGTCGCCGGTCAGCAGGGTGGTCCAGTCAAGGGCAAGCAGGAAATCGGGGTCATTGATCGGGAAATTGATGGTGAAGCTGGTGTTGGCAGTGTCCAGCAGGTTCATGCCGAAAATGGGGTAGGTATTGCCTTCCACGCGTTCGGTCAGCTTGTTGGCCATGCCCACAAAGCGGATGCTGTTCTTGCCGCTGTCGGCGTCGCACAGCACAGCCTGGAAGCTGATGGCGTTGCCGTCGGAATAGGCTTGGTCGCCGGCCGAGGCATTGGAGGCCGAGAGGGTCATCTCGCCGTCGTTCTCGTCAATCACTTCTTTCACAAACTTCTCGGGGTTGCAGGCCGTGAAAGCAGTCATCATTGCCATAGCAGCGGCAAAAAGGGTAAAACTTGTTTTCATATTTAAAATGCATTTTGTTGATTTTCAATAATGTTACGTGCCTGTACCATATAGGTACACACTGCAAAGATAAGTAATCTTTTTGAATTGCGAGCGGAAAAATGTCAAAAACCGCTCCCGAAAGGGATGTTTTTTTCGTGTTGGAGTGATGGAAAAATGTTGATACAATGATAATAAAAGAGGTGGGTCTGCGTTATTTTCTATATGAAAATACTGTTGTTGGGCGCCACAGGTCTCTTGGGACACAATGTGCTGGAGCGACTGATAGCCAGCGGTCACCATGTAGTGGCATTGGTCAGACGTCCCGACGGCATCCGCCTCCCGCAAAGCGGCTGGCAGACGGTGGTGGGGTCACCGCTCGACTATGAAACGCTCTGTCGCTCTGCCGAAGGCTGTGACGCTGTGGTCAACTGCACCGGCACCACCGACATGTCTTTGCGGCACCTGGACGACTACCTGCCTGTCAACCGCGACCTGCCCGCCATGCTCGTTAAGCTGATGGAGGAGCAGGGCATCGGCATCCTGGTGCACACCTCTACGGCCAACACAATTGGCTACGGCACCGCGACGCATCCGGCCGACGAATCGACCCCCATGCAACAGCCTTTCCAAGACAGCTTCTATGCCCAAAGCAAGATCCTCGGCGAGCAAGTGGTAATTGACGCCGCACAGCGTCATCCCGACTGGCACGCCGTGGCGCTCAATCCCGGCTTTATGCTTGGTCCTTACGACGTCAAGCCCTCCTCGGGGCGGATGCTGTTGGCGGCCTATCGCCGTCCGCTCATGTTCGCGCCGTGTGGAGGCAAGGCTTTCGTGTCCGTGCAGGACGTGGCCGAGGCCGCTGTCAACGCCCTCACGCTGGGCGCGAACGGAGGTCGTTATCTGGTGACCAACAATTCCGGCTGCATTACCATTCGAGAATTATACCGCCTGCAGGCCGACCTCTGCGACTATCGTCAGCGGGTGCTCACGCTTCCCACCTGGCTGATGTCGCTGGCCGGCAGGGTGGGGGATCTGCTTCGTGCCGTCGGCATCCGCACCGAACTCTCCACCTGCAACATTCGGCAACTGCGGGTATGCGAATACTATGACAATAGCCTCGGCAGAAGTGCCCTGCACTATTCCGAGACCCCTATTGCACAGGCCGTTTCCGACTTTCATCAATGGCGAAATAAAACCGACAAGATATGAAAAAGACAGTGTTTCTCCTACTGGCCGTCGTACTATTGGCGGCATGCAACAGCCCCGAGAACAAGGCGCTCGCCAAGCGCAGTTCCTCGGGCAAGACCTGCGAGGTGTTGGTAGCTGCCGACAAAGGCCACTACACCGGCGTCACCAAGGCGTTGCTCGATACCATCCTGCTTTCGCCCCAGCAGTGCCTGCCCCAGCCCGAAGCGCGCTTCGACGTGGTCAACATCCCCGTCAGTTCGTTGCACAACACGCAGATGTTCAAGATGCACCGCAACATCATCATTTGCGACATCAACCCCGACAACCCCGACAAATTCTACATCCATCACAACCAGTGGGCCGAGCCGCAGGTGGTGGTCGACATCGCCGCCTCCAGCGAGGAATCGTTGCGCGCCATGCTCTCCACCCACCGCGACCGCATTGTCAAGGAGCTCTATTTGGCCGAGTATGAGCGAATGGACCGCGCCTTCTACAAAGACCGCAACGTCGAGCTCATGAACCGCGTGCAGGAGAAATACGGCTTCACCATGAGTCTGCCCAGGGAATTCTCGTGGGCCAAAGAGGACGGTGACTTCCTCTGGCTGCGCAAGGAGACCAAAGACTTCGGTCTTGGCGTGCTGGTCAACGTGATGCCCTATCGCGACCAAACCCAGTTTGACACGGCCAAGATCTATAACCGTCTTGATACCATCATGCGCCGCGAGGTGCCGGGTCCGGCCGAAGGCAGCTACATGGGCACCGAGCGCCGCGTCGAGCTGCTGAGCCGTGCCGTCGATTTCAAGGGCTCGAAATACTGCATCGAGACCCGTGGCCTGTGGCGCCTCTTCGGCGATTTCATGGGTGGCCCCTTTGTCAGCTACACCCTCCTCTCGCCCGACGGCAGCCAGGTGGTCGAGCTCACGGGCTATGTATACTGTCCCCGTTTCAAAAAACGCGACTACCTGATGCAAGTTGACGGTATCTGTCGTTCAATCAAGTGGAATACAGGTGAATAGGTATCTTGTCATAGTCTTTTTGTTGCTCTCGGCGATTTCCCTCCGAGCCCAGCGCGACGACTTCCTCAGCCGTTCCGAGTTGCTGCTCATGGGCGGCGGCATGAACTACATCGGCGACCTCAACAAGCAGAGTGCCTTCTCTGAGGTCAACCTCGCCGGCGGTGCCGCCCTGCGTGTCCGTCTCGACAACCGCTGGGCGCTGCGCGGCCAGGTGAGCTATGGCCACATCGCCAACAGCCGGGATCGCATCATACTGCGCAACCTCAGTTTCCGCAGCCATGTGGCTGAGTTTTCGGCCCTTGCCGAGTTCAACTTCCAGTCCTTCGGCGCCGGTGCCACCGACCATTTCTGTACGCCTTACCTCTTCGGCGGCATAGGTGTCTTTCATTTCGATCCCATGGCCTACTGCACCGACGTCGACGGCAACGTAGGGTGGGTACCCCTCCAACCCCTCGGCACCGAAGGCCAAAACACCCATGCCTACGCCTTCCGCCGCCCCTACCAGCTGGTGCAACTCTGTCTACCCTTTGGTGTGGGTGTCAAGTTCCGTCTGAACAAAACCTTCTCATTGTCTGCTGAATACGGATTCCGTAAGACCTGGACCGACTACCTCGACGATGTCAGCACAACCTATGTGGGTGCCGCCCTGCTGAACGACGGCAGCGTCGACGGCGCCATGGCGGCCCAACTGGCCGACCGCAGTGGCGAAGTGGAGGCGGGCTATGTCAACAGTCCCGGCATCAAGCGCGGCGACGACTCGCTCGACGACTGGTATGCCTACTTCAACATACATGTCGGACTGAACCTCGATGTGCTCTTCGGCTGGATGCGTTCCAAACGTTGCAAACTGTAATAACCCTCATACTATGACCACCATAGAGCAAATAGACCGCAGCCGGGTGCCCCGCCATGTGGCCATCATCATGGACGGCAACGGCCGCTGGGCCATGCGCCAGAAACACGAGCGCCTGTTCGGCCACCGCAACGCTATGACCGCCGTCAGGCAGGCTGTTGAAGCCGCTGTCCAACTGGGTGTTGAGTACCTGACTCTCTACACCTTCAGCACCGAAAACTGGAACCGTCCGCAGGCCGAAATCGACGGCCTCATGGAACTGCTCATCAAAGCCGTCCACGACGAGACCAAGACCTTGATGGACAACAATGTGCGTCTTCAGACCATCGGCGACCTGCAGCGCATCCCCGAGCGTTCGCGCACCGTGCTGCAAGGCTGCATCGACCGCACCGCCGCCAACACCGCCACCACCCTAATTCTTGCGTTGAGCTACAGTTCGCGCTGGGAGGTGGCCGAGGCCCTGAGGCAAATCTGCCGCGACGGCTTGAAAGACAGCGATATCGACGAGGAGACAATCCGTCGCTACCTCGCCACTCGCGACTATCCCGACCCCGACCTGCTCATCCGTACCGGCGGCGAGCTTCGCATCAGCAATTTCCTGCTCTGGCAGGCAGCATATACTGAGTTCTATTTCACCGACTTGCTGTGGCCCGACTTCCGTCACGAGCACTTCTATGAAGCCGTCTACGACTACCAGCAGCGCCAGCGTCGCTATGGCAAGACCGAGGCCCAGGTGGAAGCCTCAAAATAGGGTGAATTTAACATATTTTTTAACATTCCCAATCGACTGGTTACCAGTATTGTAAAGGGACCAACACCGTATCAACACCGTACCATCGACATACCCCCTCCGTACCCCCTCCGACCGTCGTCGGTGATGATACGGTGATGGTGCGGGGAAGAGGGGGTGCGGAAGGCGTGCCGAAGGTGGTGCGATGTTAATTTTCTCAAAAAATATGTATGATATATAATAAAACAGACAATGGGGAGTTATTATAAGGTTGTCGGGGTGACCGGCATTTGACAAAGAGACATTGTAGATGAAAGATACAAAACGCCAGCTGCTGCTCGCAGCCCTGTTGTTAGTGAACGTTTTCGCGCTGCGGTCGCAGACCGTGGTTGGAGGCGATGGGGGCTACGACATTGACTACTTGACCCCTAAGACCTATGAAATCGGAGGCATCACCTTTGAGGGTGCCGACAACTTCGATACCCGTGTGGTGCAGCTGGTGGCAGGACTGCAGGTGGGCGAGCGGCTGAAGATTCCGGGCGACAAGCTGTCGGCGGCCATCGAGAACCTATGGAAGCAGGGCATGTTTGAGGATGTGCAGATCAAGGTGACGCGCATACAGGGCAACATCGCATTCCTGAAGATTGTGCTCAAGGAACGCCCCCGCATGGAAAACTTCAACTTCACCGGCGTGAAGAAGGGCGAGGCTGACAAGCTGCGCGAGGAAATAAAACTGGTGACGGGCGACGTGGTGACAGAGAACCTTTTGCGCACCTCGTCCAACAAAATCAAAGGATACTACATCGACAAGGGCTACACCCGTGTGGAGGTGACCCCCGAGACCAAGGCCGACACCAACGGGCGTATCACCATTACATTCAATGTCAAGCGCGGCAAGAAGGTGAAGATTGACTCGCTGATGTTCGAGGGCAACGAGCAGTTGAGCGACACGAAGCTGCAGACCAAGATGGAGAAGACACACGACGTGCACTACTTCTGGAAGTTGCGCTTCTGGACCAAGGCATTCTGGAAGAAGAGCCGCTATGTGGAGAACGACTTCCGCGAGGATCTGGGCAAAGTCATCGACTACTATAACGAGCAGGGCTTCCGCGACGCGCGTATCGTGAGCGACACGGTGTGGGACGTGCCGCAGGATGAGTTGAAGGTGAGCAAGAAGAAACAGCAGAGCCAGGACCGTGTGAAGGTGAAGGTTCAGGTCTACGAGGGCCAGCGTTTCTTCTTCCGAAACATCACCTTCAGCGGCAACACGGTGTACAGCGACGAGGTGCTGCGCCGTGCGCTGCGCATCAGCAAGGGCGACCCGTACAACCGCAAGCAGCTCGACGAGAACATGACCTACAACCCCTCGGGCACCGACATCACGTCGCTCTACATGGACAACGGATACCTCTTCTTCCGTGCCACGCCTGTGGAGGTAGCCGTGGTGGACGACTCGATTGACATCGAGGTGCGCATTGTCGAGGGCAAGCAGGCCCGCATCCGCAACGTGTGGGTGGAGGGCAATACCATCACCAATGACAAAATCATCATGCGTGAGCTGCACACGCGTCCGGGTGATTTGTTCAGCCGCGACGCGGTCATCCGCAGCCGCCGCGAGTTGGTGACTCTTGGATACTTCAAAGAGGAAAGCATTGTGCCCGAGCCCAAGCCCAACGCCGAGGACGGCACGGTGGACATCGTCTACAAGGTAGAAGAGGGCTCGACGAGCCAGATAAACCTGCAGGGCGGCTACGGTAGCGGCATGGTGATTGGTCAGATAGGTTTGAGTCTCAACAATTTTAGCGTGCGCAATATCTTCAACAGGGATGCCTGGGCGCCGCTGCCTGCCGGCGATGGTCAGAAGTTGAGCTTCAATGCCGTTACCAACGGTACCTACTATTACGCTATCAGCGCCTCGTTCACCGAACCATGGTTGGGTGGCCACCGCGCACAGAGCCTCACCGGCAGCATCTACCACAACCTCTATAGCAACGGATTCTACTATAAGGATACCCACCCGGATTACTACAGTCTGAAGATTACCGGTGCGGGCATCAGCTTCTCGAAACGCCTAAAGTGGCCCGACGACTATTTCATCATGAGCCACGGCCTCAGCTATAAACACTACACGTTGAAGAACTACAACAACCTGGCGGCAGGTCTGTTCGCGGATGGCGTGGCCAACGATGTGTCCTACGGCTTCACGTTGAGCCGCAATTCGCTCGACTCGCCCATCTACGCCCGAAGTGGTTCGGAGGTGAGCGTGGCGACGTATGTGACGCCGCCCTATTCGCTGATGAACGGCAAGGACTATAGTGGCGCCACCGACCAGGAGAAGTATCGCTGGGTGGAGTACTACAAGGTGAACCTGCGTGGTTCGTGGATGCTCAATTTGGTGGGCGACGTGGTGCTCAACACGCGCTTCCGCTTCGGCTTTATGAGCTACTATAACAAGGACATCGGCCTGGCGCCCTTCGGCCGCTACTTCCTCGGTGGCGACGGTCTGTCATCGTGGATGCTCGACGGACGCGAGGTGGTGCCGTTGCGTGGCTACGAGAACAACTCGCTCAGCCCCACTGCCGGCGGCTCGGTGTTCGACCGCTTCACCCTCGAGTTGCGCCAGCCCATCATCGAGAGCCCCAATGCCACTATCTGGGTGGCGGGCTTCCTGGAAGGCGGTAACTGCTGGAGTGACATCAAGGACTTCCAGCCCTTCAAGATGTATAACTCGGCCGGTATTGGCGTGCGTCTGTTCATGCCCATGTTTGGACTGATCGGTGTCGACTGGGGCTACGGCTTCGACGGCGCCAGCGGCGGCAGCCAGTTCCACTTCTCTCTCGGACAAAGCCTTGATTGACCATGAAACAGCGTTTGACCATACTCCTTGCACTGCTGGCCTTGGCTCCTGTGGCCCTGGCCCAGAAGTATGCCTGCATCAACACCGACTATGTGATGAAGTCGATTCCCGACTACGCCAATGCACAGAAGCGGTTGGACAAGTATGTGGCCGACTGGACGAAAGAGCTGTCGGACAAGGCCGCCGAGCTGGACAATATGCGTGCCGAGTATGAGCAAGAGAGCTATCTGCTGCCTGACAACCTGAAGAAGCGTCGTCAGGAGGACATTAGAGCCAAGGAGCAGGAAATACGCACCTTGCAGCAGCAGCGCTTTGGCGCAGGCGGTGACCTCGATGCACGTCGTGCCGAGTTGCTCAAGCCGGTGCAGGACCGTGTCTATTCCGCTATAGAGCGCATTGCCCAGGAGAAGAACTACGCCTTCATCTTCGACAAGGCAGGCAGCGCCACGGTGCTCTATGCCAGCAAGAAGTATGACATCAGCGACGAGGTGCTGGAGGCGCTGGGCATCAAGCCGGGAGCTGTCTCGGAGCAGCCGTCGGCCTCAGAGAGTAAGGGCAAGGGTGGCGACAAGCAGTCGGAAAAAGCAGAACGTTCGCGCCCGTCAAACCCCGAGTTGCGGAAGCCGCAGGGACAGCAACTCGGTGCCAAGAGTGTGCCGATGCCTCTCGGTGATGCAAAGAAGAGATAACAAATAAAACAAACTATACAAGAATGAAAAAGACACTTATCGCAATTGCAGTGTGCCTGCTGGCCTTTGGCGGCAGCGCCATGGCCCAGAAAAACCTCAAATTGGGCCACATCAATTCCACCGAACTTATGCAGATTATGCCCGGCCGCGACTCGGCACAGGCAGTTCTGCAGGCCGAGGTGACCGAACTGGAGGAGACCCTCAAGTCGATGCAGGCCGAGGCCGAGAAACGCTATAACGAATATGTGGCCGGACAGGCCGGCTGGACCGAACTCATTCGCCAGACCAAGCAGCGCGAGATTCAGGATATGGCTGCCCGTATCCAGGAGTTCCAGGAGAATGCCCAGAAGCAGTTGCAGGACCGTGAGGCTGAGTTGCTGAAACCCATCATTGACCGTGCCAAGAAGGCTATTGAAGATGTTGCCCGTGAAGGTGGCTACACCTATATCCTTGACGCCGGCTCGACAACGGTGCTCTACTCGCAGGATAGCGATGACATCATGCCCCAGGTGAAGAAAAAACTGGGTCTGAAATAAGGAGAGTAGGGAATGAAAAAGGCCCCGCAAGCAGATGCTTGCGGGGCCTTTCTTTATGCCGTTGGACTATTTCTTATCCTTTGTCCAGCGCTCAATGATGGCCTCCACCTCGGGGGTGCGCATGATGACCATCGCCATACGGTTGTTCTCCTGCGGATCGTACTCGGTGATGCCGCCCAGGGCTATCTTGATCAGCTGGTTGGGATCAACGTTGAAGCGCTCGACAAGCATGTTGTAGGCTGCCTCACTGCGGCGCTCGGAGAGCCACATGTTGTGGCGCTTGGTGCCGGTGAGCGAGTCGGCAGCACCAATGATATAGAACTCGACGGTGTCGTCCACGTTGGAAATCTCCTTGGCGAAGTTCTGCAGACGCTTGCGGCCGTTGTAGTCGAGGTCGTAGCGGTCGAGCTGGAAGTAGACGATGGTGGCGGGCAGACCGAGAACCTCGTTGGCGGAGATAAGCTCCTCAATCATGTTGGCTGGCGCGCGGCCATAGGTGCGGTAGTCGGCAGAATCAAGCTGGCGCTGGAGGCTGTCGCGCTCTTCGGTCATGGCGGCAATAGCCAAGGAGTCTTGCTGGCCACGGAGGTCGGAGAGGTTCTGCACCGAGTCAATCTGCGAGTTGAGACGATCGATGCGGCCTTTGAGGGTCGAGAGGGTATTGCGTGAGCCGAAGGAGATGAACTCGTGGTTCACTTTCTCGCGCGAGGAGACTTTGGTGTAGGGGTTGTATTTGGTGACGTTCTCCAACAGGTTGAAGCGGATGCCTATGTTGAATGAGGGCATGAAGTCAACACGCCTGTTGTCTGCATCCAGATTGTAGTTGTAGTCGTCAAGACTGCCTCGGGCCCAAAGTAATTCGGTGGATGCGTTGATGGCTATTTTTTTAGATACATAGTATTCAGCCATTATACCGGCAGTAAAAGCCAGTTCAAGGTTTCTGCTCATTTGGCCGAGCTCCATATCATTCTCATTATCGTTGCGATGGACTTTGTCGATATAGTTTTGATTGATAACTTTGCCGAACAATACGATACCGCCAAAGCCAAGCGGAGTGTTGATATGGAAGCGGGAACGTTTGCCGCGTTCGTAGCCTTTGAGGAAGTTAGTCCAGTCCATATTTACTATTCCTTGTGCAAAGAAGGAATATGCACTGATAGGATAGTAAGCAGTGGCAGCATTCGGATATGTAATTGGGGAATTGAGGTCTGTCAACGGGTTATTGCCGCCATGAAGCGACTGACTATGAATAGTGGAGAATCCCATGCGCAAGGCTACAGCAATATCGGGGATAACCCATTTCCCGACCTCAACACGTATGTTATAGTCGAGTTTGTTCCAGCAGGCCTCATTATCTGGTGCATTTCCAATAAATGTTTGCAATCCAATACTTGGTGTAATGTACCAGTTGTCAAAGGGAGACGCAATGATATAGAGCAGGGTATCACGGTCTGCACCGAGGGAGAATCCCTTCCGCTGGAAGTTCTGTGCCGACAGACTTGCAGTGATGATGAGCAGTGATAATATGGTGACTAGACGTTTCATTGGACAGTTTCAGCAGTGGTCTTTTGTTTGTATTTATTCGTTTTGGTTATTGTCTTCTTGTTCATTGGTACCGTAGCCATAGCCATACCCGTAGCCATAGCCGTAACCATACCCGTACCCGTAACCATAGCCATACCCGTATCCGTATTTCTTTTCGTAGGGCATGAGCTTCTTGTAGTGCACGTCGTTGAGCAGCAGTGCCATGTTGGGGAAGGAATGACTTTGGTACAATTGTTCGATATCTTCGAGCATACGTTTGTCGAACTTGCCGGAGCGGATGACAAACAATGTGTTGTCCACAAGATGCTTGATAATATCGGTATCGACAACCAGTCCGGTGGGGGCGGTGTCGAAGAGTATGTATTCATAGTTTTGTTTGAGCTTCTCCACCAGCTCCTCAAGTCTACCGTTACCCAAGAGTTCTGTCGGGTTGGGCGGTATAGGACCGGTGAAGATGCTGTCCACGCCTTTGCATATCATGTCGTGCTTGATAAGACCTTCCCAGTTGTCGGTCTTGCCCACCAGGTAGTTGGAGAGACCGGCGTGCTGGCGAGAGTAGAACTGGCGTGTCAGCGAACCGCGGCGGAGGTCGAGGTCAAGGAGGATGACCCGTTTGCCGGCGATGCCGAGGCTGGCGGCCAGGTTGGACGAGATGAAGGTTTTACCCATGCCTGGCAGCAGTGAGGTTACCATATAGATGCGAGCCTGCTTGCGGCCGGCATCGGTGTCGAGGAAGTCCACTTTGGCGCGCAACAGCCTGAACGACTCCGACATGGCGTCATGGTCGTGGTCGGTGACCACCAGGTCGCGGTCGTCGTCTTTCTCGCGCTGCGGTATCTCGCACAGGAACGGTGCTGCGGTGCCCCTCATCACGTCGGTGTAGTACTTCACCTTGGTGTCAAGCAGACGACGCAGGAAGAAGATTGCCACGGGCACCAGCAGGCCAATCAGCAGGCCCATCATGGTGGTGCGTTTCTCGTTGGGCGATATGGGGGTGCGGTTGATGCGTGCGGGGTCGAGAATCTTGCCGTTGGGCTCGATGGAGGGCTGGCTGATCATCAGCTCCTCGCGGCGGCTGAGCAGGTGCAGGTAGAGCTCCTCTTTGATTTTCTGTACCCTTTCGAGGCTCTCTATATAGAGCTGCTGCCGAGGTACATTGCTCATCTTGCTCGAGGCTGCATCGGCGGCAATCTGGGCCTCTGCGATACGCTCCTGGAGTACGCCCACATAGACGTCCAGCAGGGTGTTCATGTCGCTCCGCAAGGTTTTCAGTTCGCTGGTCCGCTGACGTACCACAGGGTTGTTCTGGCTTTGGTATTTTGTCAACTCCAGCACCAGTGCGTTATGCTTGCTGATGAGCTGCATGATGTGGTCGTCGTCAATGCCGATGTTGTTCGGTATCAGGTGTGCCTCGGTACCGCTCTCGTTGGCCTGAATCAGGTAGCGGGCGGTCGAAAGCTGCTTGTTCAGACGGTCAATTTCCTCCGAACTCTTGATGCTGGTGGCCAGATAGGATTCGCCGTAGGACGACAGGTCGAGCAGCCTGTTCTCGCGCTTGAAGTTGGCGAGGGCGTTCTCCTGTATGCCGAGGTCCGACTGCAGCATCTGGAGGCGCTCATTGATATAGTCATAGGTGTAGGCGATGATGCGCTTCTTGTCCTTGACGGCATCTTCGTTGTACACGCGTATGGCCTCGTTGATGACCTCGGTGGCCCTGATGGGCGACGAGTCGTTCAGTCTGATGTTCACGATGGTGTTGAAGTCGTCGTCGCGATACACCTGCAGGGCGGCACGGTAGTGGTCAATCGTGGCGTCGATGCTGTTGTGCGTCACATGGATGGGTACGTCATAGTACGATGGAGTGAGGAACCAGGTGCTATGGGCAACGATGCGGCCAAATGGTGCAGCCACTGTGTCGTTGTACTTCAGGGTCATTGGTTCGTATCCCTCCATGTCAATGCGCAGTTGCTCGGCGTCCAGCGGTGTGGCGTCAAAGCTCACGTAGTCGTCTTCGCTGTTGTCGATGAAGTCGATGGTGAAGGGCATCTCCCCATAGAGATCCTTCACACGGTTGACAATACGGGTCTTGGCGGTGTAGGTGATATTCAATTTCAAGGTCTGCGCCACTTCGGTGATGGCCGACTTCGAGGTGAATATCATCATTTCGTTGTTGATGTCGCTGTTGTAGAGCGCCTTGTTGGCGAACATGGTCTTCACCGACGCTTCGCGCATGGCGTTGTTGGAACTGCCGGTCGACGAACCCTTGATCAGCACCCGGGCGCTACTCTCGTAGACGCGGTTCTGATGACGCACCCAGTAGCCGGCGATAAAGGCTCCCACGGCACCGCACAGCACCAGCCAGTGCAGGTTGCGCAGGATGATGAACAGCACATCCTTCACATGCAGTTTGGGACCGCTTTTCTCGTCGAGGAACGATGTGTCAGTATGTCTGCTTTCGTCGGCCATGGGTCGTATCAGTTGTTAGTTGTTTTTGGTTGCTTTGAAAAGCATGATGGTGGTGATAAGCGAAGCCGCTGTCAACAGGGTTGAAACCAGTCCTGTCCAGTAACTGACCTCGGTGCGCAGCGTGCCGACGTTCGTGCCATCGGTGATGATGAAGTCGTTCTGCTGCAGCATGTAGAAGGGGTCGAAGAATATCTCTGCCGAGCGCGGATCGAGATAGCGCATCACCATGCGGCCGTCCACCTCGCGCATCACCGCGATGCGGTCGCGGCGGGTGTAGTTGTCCAGTCCGCCCGACATGGCCAGCGCCTCGAGGAAGGTGCAGCGCTCGTTCTCTACAGTCAGCACCTTACCTGTGCCGTTGCCGATGAAGAATATCTTGAAGTTGTTGAAGCGCACATTCACATAAGGATCGTCCAGGTAACCGCCCCGGGTCAGCATCGCCGTGATGGTGTCTTGCAGCTGCAAGCGCGTCAGGTTGGCCACACGCAGCTTGCCCAGCACGGGGAAGTCGATGTTGCCGTTGACGTCCACCAGGTAGGAGCTGCCGCGGTTGCCAACGCCATTCGGAGTCCCGATGGTGTTGAACGGTGCCGCCAAGGTCTGGTCAACCTGCGAGGTTGACACGAAGATGCTCAGCTCATCGTAGGGGGCTATCTTGGCCTCGAAACGGTGCTCGAGCTTAATCTGGGTGCCCTGAGTCATGTCCTGCAGGTAGTTGACGCGGCGGGGTGTGACGCACGACGTCAGCATCAGCATGGCTGCGGCAGAAACTATGGATATGATTCTTAACTTGTTCATCGCGTGTGCGCTGAGGGTTTGCTATTGAAGGCGTTTGAACTGGCAGGTGAAGTGGCGCATCAGCTCGGCTTCCCAGGTGATTTCCAGGCCGCGCTTGATGGTGTCGCGACGGTCGTAGACGTTCTTCAGGGCGGCGGCGATGACGTCCATGTGGTTATTGGTGTAGACGCGGCGCGGGATGCAGAGGCGCACGAAGTCGTTGCCACCGAAGCGGTTCTCGCGGGTCACGGGGTCGCGGTCAGCCAGCACATAGCCAATCTCGCAGGCGCGGATACCGGCCTCGAGGTAGAGCTCGCAGGTCAGCGTCTGGGCGGGGAATTCTTCCTTCGGGATGTTGGTCAGCACCTTGTCGGCGTCAACGAAGATGGCGTGGCCACCGGCGGGACGCTGGTAGGGGATGCCGTACTCGTCCAGTTTGTCGGCCAGGTACTGCACCTGTTTCACGCGGGTCTCCACCATCTCAAACTCGATGTTCTCCTTCAGACCCACGGCCAGGGCGTCCATGTCGCGGCCGTTCATACCGCCGTAGGTCAGGAAGCCCTCGAAGGGGATGCAGAACAGTTTGGCGCCTTCGTACCAGTCCTGCTTGTTGGTGGCGATGAAGCCGCCCATATTCACCAGACCGTCCTTCTTGGCGCTCATGGTCATGCTGTCGGCATAGCTGAACATCTCCTTGCAGATCTCGCGCAGGGTCTTGTTCTCATAGCCTTTCTCGCGGGTTTTGATGAAGTAGGCGTTCTCGATGAAGCGGGCGCTGTCGATGTTGACGGGCACGCCGTATTTGTGGCAGAGTTCGCAGGTCTCGCGGATGTTCTGCATGCTCACGGGCTGGCCGCCGACGGTGTTGTTCGTCACGGTGAGCACCATGAACGGCACATTACCCTGGTTCTCCTTGAGCACCTTCTCGAGTTTCTCGAGGCTCACATTGCCCTTGAAGGGCACTTCCAGCTGGGTGTCGTAGGCCTCGGGCACGGTCACGTCGATAGCGAAGGCTTTGCGGCTCTCGATGTGGCCCTTGGTGGTGTCGAAGTGGGCGTTGCCGGGGATGATCATGCCGGGTTTCACCAGATAGCTGAACAGCACGTTCTCGGCTGCACGGCCCTGGTGGGTCGGGATGACATATTCAAAGCCGGTGATGTCGGTGATGGTATCTTTCATGTGGTAGAACGAGCGGGCGCCGCCGTAGCTCTCGTCGCCCATCATCATTGCGCTCCACTGGCGGTCGCTCATGGCGCCGGTGCCGCTGTCGGTCAGCAGGTCGATGTAGACGTAGTCGCTCTTCAGCATGAAGATGTTGTTGTGGGCCTCGAGGAGCCACTTCTCGCGCTGTTCGCGGGTGCTCTTCTTGATGGGCTCAACCATTTTGATTTTCCAGGCTTCTGCAAAGGGGAGTTCCATTTTATTATATTTTAATTTTTTTAACTTTTTTTATGTTTTCTCTTTCTACAAATGAGTGATTTTTACCCCGTCGGCGACGGTTCGCCACGGGGAAAACGCTCTTTTCCGTGCGTGTGAAATTATCTCTCGCGCACGACCTTTATCCAGTGTAAGAGTCTCTGTCCTTGATGTTTGCGTATATCTTTCTGGCAGGCATATCAATTATTAGACTTCACATTTTAACGTGCAAAGATACAATTTTTTTTTGAATATGGATGGAAAAACTCCGCCCGAAGGGCGCACCATCGGTGGGGTGGGGGGAGGAGAAAAAAGAAATAATATACAATAAATTGTGTTGCGTGCTCGTTATATATTTCAATGCGTTTAAGGCGGATTATAGCTCTTGCGGCAGCATTCGTGCTGGCCTTGCGGCTGTCGGCACAGACGCCCTGCGACTCGCTCACCGTGCCGTTGCGTGAGGCGTTCGACACCTACGGCGCCGGCTCCGAGGTGATGCCTCCGTGCTGGTTTGCCACCCGCAACTACGACATGGGCTATCCGCCCCACGTCGACGCCCTGCAGCACTACAGCGGCACCGCCTCGCTGGTGCTCTATCCCGGCACTTTGGCCGAGAGCCACTACAGCATGGTCATCGTCCCGCCGCTGGCCGGCCTCTCCTCGCTCGAGGGGCTCTACCTCCGATTCCGTCTTCGTTCGCCTTCCACGTCGGCCCGCCTGTTGGTGGGTTTCTGCGCCGACACCAACCGATACACCCGTGCCTTCGAGCCGATTGACACGCTCCATGTCGACCGCGGCTCGACGTGGCAGGAATTTGCCATCGACCTCTCGTCCTACACTGGCAACGGGCGGCGCCTGGCGTTCTGCATGCGTCGCAGCCTGCAGCCCGACGGCAGCGAGATGCACATCGACGACGTCAGTATCGAGAGCTGCGGCACCTCGGTGCCATGGGTCTCCCACCTCGGCAGCGACCGGCTGACGCTGCATTTCGACGTCTTCGGCATGGGCATTGTCGATGTGCGCTACGGCCAGACCGTCATCAGCCCGGCACAGAGTCCGCTAGTCATTACCGGCCTCGAGCCCGAGACCGACTACACCTTCAGCGTGGGCTGCACCGACGGCCACCGCGAGGAGGTGACGGTGCGCACCCTCGAGCGTGTCGGCATGGTGCCCGCCTACAATGAGACCTTCTCCCTCGCCGGAGGGCAGTTGCCGCCACGCTGGCGCACCCCGCTGCCCAATCGTCCGCAGACGGCTTCCGGCGTGCTGCGCATGATGCCCGCCACGGGCGACAGTTGCCTGGCCGTCCTGCCGGCACCTGTCTGTGCCGACACCCATTCCTCCTACCATTCGTCACGCCTGGGCGAGCTCACCCTCGCGCTGTCGCTCGGCGGCAGCGGCGACGTGCGGCTGGTGGTGGGAGCCATGGAGTTTGCCGGCGAGCCCGAGGGCTTCACCCCTATTGACACGCTGCTGCCCTCGTCATCGCCGCAGTTGCTGTCGTTGGCGCCTTACACAGGCACTTACCGCTATCCAGCGCTGCTGGCGCTGGGCAACGGGATCCTGACCGTCGACAACCTACGCCTGGCCCACTGCCTGCTCGACAACGCGCGGCTCTACAACATCACCGAGGAGGGAGTCACCGTCGAGTGGGATACCCTCTACCTGGCCGACAGCGGCGCCGTGCAGCTTGAATACGGCCCTGCGGGCTTCACCCCCGGCAGCGGCTCCCGCTTTGTGCTGACAGGTCCCGTCAACACCGCCACCATTCACTTCGACGGCACACGCCTCGCCCTGCACGACCTCTCGGCCGATACCGAATACGACCTCTACCTCTGGCCCACCTGCGGCGACCTCCCGGCCGACTGCGACCGCCACCGTTTTCGCACCTTCGCCCACGAGGTGCTTCCGCCCTATTGCACTGGCTTTGAGGAGGGCGGCGCCCTTCCGCAGGGATGGGTCGGCACCGCGGGCGTCACTGTGGGCACCAACGCCAGCGAGGGCTCCCGCGCCTTGTCGCTGGCCAACGGCGCCGTGGCCACCATGCCCCTCATGGGCGATGCCGCGCCCGATACCGTCTTTCTGGAATTCTACGCCATCGGCACCGGCTCACTGATAGTGGGCCGCCAGAGCAGTCCCTACGATCCCTTCGTTCCCACCGACACGCTGGCGGGCACCGGCGTGTGGAGTCGCTACAGCGTGGCGCTGGCCTCCACGGCCGGCAGTTGCCTCGCTTTGCGGGCCGTGGGCGGATGGAATGTCGATGCTTTGGCACTGCGCAACGCACGCCTCTTGCAGGCGTCGGTGGGCGCCATCAGCGCTGTGTCGGCCCGCATCGACTGGCTGCTGCAGCGTGGCGACAGCGTGCACATCGAGTATGCCCCCGTGGCCACCGAGGGTGTCGACTTCACCCCGGGCCACGGCACCTCCCTCGTCTCCGACACGGCGGTCGTCCTCGCCAACCTCGCCTCCGGCACCCCCTATTGTGTCCATGTCAGCCCCCTCGAGGGCGACGGCTGCCACTACCGCTCGCTGTGGTTCACCACCCTCGACGGTCCGGTGACGATGCCCTATTGCCAGTCGTTCAACACGGTGCCCGTCAGCGGCTATCCGCCCAACTGGCGCCGCCTCTCCACCTACGGCGAGTATCCCATCGTCAGCACGGTGAGAAACCTCACGGGAGGCCGCTCGTTGCAGTTTGCCGCCGGTGCCGGCGCCCCCACGGTGGCCGTGCTGCCCGACGCCCTCTCGTGCGCCCCCGGCCGCAGCATCTCCTTCTATGCCAACCTCACGCAGGGACTGGGCGCTACGCGCCTTGTCCTGGGCTTCCTCGGCGATGTGTCCGACCTCGCCACCTTCACCCCGGTTGATACCGTCCTCTTTACCAGCGCCGAAACGTGGCTGCCCTACCACCTCCATGTCGACTCGGTGCAGGGGCATCTGGCCCTGATGCTGCAGACCGACGCGGCGGCGGCCCAGGTCTTCGTGGAGAACCTCGCTTTGAACACCTGCGCGGCCAAAAATGTACGTCTCGCCGCTGCCGACAGCACCAGCATCACCCTCACTTGGCAGAGCGACGACAGCCTGACGTTGCACTACACGTTGACGGGTGGCGGCGAACTGCTTACAGGCACGATTACTCATTCGCCGGCCGTTATTGATGGTCTTGTCCCGGGGGCGAACTACATCATCACCCTTCTGGCGACCTGCAGTTGCGGCGACACCGGTGCCGCCTACTATGCGGGCTACGGCCCTTCCGACAACAGAATCCAGCGGGTGAATACCAGCAAATACACCTCACCGCCCTCAGCTTCCATCCCTTACTGTGTCAACTTTGAGAGTCTCCCCACAGGCCGCACACCTTCCTATTGCCGCGGTGTGGTGACCACCGATCGCAACTATCACGGCGGCAGTCATGCGGGCCAGTTCACCGGCGGCCAGCAGGTGGTCTTGCCCCCGATGGGCTCTGTCGAGCAGCTGACCGTCAGCCTCTGGCTCTACGGAGCCTCCGAGGCGCTGATGGCCCAGGATGCTTTCGTGGTGGGCGTCATGGACGACCCCGACTCGCTCCACACCTTCGTGCCACTCGACACCCTGCGCCTCACGCAGCTCGGCGTGTGGCAGCACCGTGTGGCCGACCTCTCCGCCTATGTAGGCACCGGCCGCTACATCGTGATGCGCGCCGCCGCTGCGGCAGGCACCTTCTTCATGGACGACCTGAGCGTGGCGCGCTATGCCATCGGCAATGTCGCCGTCACCTCCGCAGGGGTGGCCACCTGGCGCACCTGGCACGATGTCAGCCGTGTGGCGGTGGAATACGGCCCCGCGGGCTTCGAGCCCGGCACAGGCACCGCCGACACCGTCGACGCACCCCTCACCACCTTCGCGGTGCCGGGCGTGGTGGAAGGCAGCAACTACGACCTCTACCTCAAACCCATCAGCCTCACAGACAACAGTTGCCAGCGCCTGATGTTCTCCTTCGGCAGCGCCATGTCCACGCCCTACTGCGAGAATTTCGACGACGCCCCCGAGGCGGGCATGCCCTACCAGTGGGCGGTCAGCCGCACCTATAGCAATACCCCGGCCCTCACCACCTCGGGCGGCACCCAGGCTATGCAGCTCCGTGCCGCCGCGGGCAACCGCAGCATCGTGGTGCTGCCGCTGCTGGCTGCCGACAGCCTCGCCGCGCACCAGCTCACCCTCAGCCTGCGCACCCCCAACCACAACCGCGCCCGTCTGGTGGTGGGTCAGATAGGCCTCGACGCCAACCCCAACAGCTTCCAGCCGCGCGACACCCTCGTGCCCTCCGTCAGCAACCGCTGGCACACTCTGAGGCTACCCCTTACGCGCTTCACCGCCGGCGCCCGCCTGGCCCTCGCCTGCGAAGCCACCGTTCAGACGGCCGAGCTCCTCATCGACACCCTCGCCGTCACCCACGGTCTCACCCCCTCGGTGGCTGTCCTCTCGGCGCGCCGCATCGAGCTTCAAAACGCTGATACCAATTACTATATAGAATATGGTCCCGTGGGCTTCCTCCAGGGACAGGGCACGGTGCGCCACGTCACCGACACCCTCTTCCGCCTCGAGAACCTCACCCCCGGTGCCAGCTACTGGCTCTACTGCCGCCATAATGCCACCCCCACTTGCCTTGCACCCCTCGCCGTCACCATGCCCACCGAGGAGGACCTGCCCTACTGCCGCACGAGCGACACCGTCGCCACCCTCGTCCTGCCCGAGTTCTCCGTCGACAGCGTCTCCCGCCTGCACCTCTACTTCAGCCTCCGCGGCGGCAATCCCGTCGAGGTGGGCGTGCTGCAACGCGACGGCGACTGGAGCAGCTTCGAGCCGCTGGCCACCGTCAACGCGCCCGTGAGCACCTGGGTGCGCCGCCATGTCTCGTTCGCCACCTATCAGGGCGACGGCCGCTTTGTGGCCCTGCGCACCACCGACGGCGGCAACGCCCAGCTGGCCGACCTCACGGTGCTCCCTTGCGAGCTGCCCTCGGTCAGCCTCACCTCCGACAACCACGCCATTGTCAGCGGCAGCGGTGCCGTGGAATACGGTCCCGCCGGCTTCACCCTCGGCAGCGGCACCACCGTCCGGGCCCCCGACACCGTCATCCTTGCTAACAACACCCTCTACGACTTCCACCTCCTCTGCGATTCGGGCGCCGCCACCTGTGCGCCGCCCCAGCAGCTGCGCACCGCCGTCGACCGCTGTCCGCTGCCCGACAGCCTCACCGTGTCGCAGCCCGGCAACGGCCGTGTCATCCTCTCCTGGCCCACCACCTTCAGCGGCTTCTGGCTTGAATATGTCCATGCCGGAGCGCCCCTCGGCAGCGGCGTCACCATCCCTGTCGGCACCCCGCCCTTGACCCTCGTGCTCGACCCCGACACGGCCTACAACCTCTACCTGCGCTGCGACTCCGCCGAGCGCACCGCCCGTCCGCCGCAGCGGCTGGTCACCCTCTCCGCTTCGGTCTCGCTGCCCTATTGCAGCACCTTCGACAGCGACCTCGCCGGCTGGCGTGTCCTTGTCAACCGCCCCGCCAACTACGCCCATATCGAATCCGGACACCTCACCGTCAGCAACTACTACGGCACCACCTACCTCGTCCTGCCGCAGCCCGACGTTGACAGTCTGCGCCGCCTGACCGTAAGCTTCCGTGCCCGCTTCCGCCAAAGCAACAACCACCAACTCACCCTTGGCACCATGAGCGATGCCTCCGACCCCTCCACCTTCGACTCGCTGGCCTCCTTCACCTCTATGCGCTCCACCTATACCCGCTGCTTCCACTCCTTCGCCGATTACTATGGCGGCGGCCGTTTCCTGGCTCTCCGTGTAGCCGACGACGATGTGCTCGACCTCGACGACCTGCTGCTCTCCACCTGCTCAGCCTACGATGTGCGCATGACCGCCATGGAGACCGACCATGTCGAGTTCCAATGGCAGCAGCAAGGCAATCCAATATTATATATATTGTATGGCGCGCGCGAGGCAGCGGCCTCCGAACAGCGCCTCCTCGCCCTCTCCGACACCCTCCCCTCCGGACCGCGCACGGCCCGTGTCGACAGCCTCTCGCCCCTTACCGACTATGTCTTTTATATCAGCCACTCCTGCGATGCTGCCTGCGACACCCTCTTCGCCCAACCCCATACCGCCCACGTCGACACCTTCTACACCTTCACCCCCCAGGGCGGTGAAGGCTGCATCGACTACACCGACCTCCACGCCTCCTATGTCACCTGTACCTATGGCAGTTACCTCAACCCCATGGAGCACCAGGGCAGCATCGACTATGGCTACCTCAGCGCCGCCAGCCGTCACACCGTGCATATCGACACCGCCGAGCGCGACGCGCGCACGGGAGGCCTGCTGCGCACTATCCCGCCTGGCGAGCATGCCTCTGTGCGTCTGGGCAACTGGACCGCCGGCGGCAACGCCCAGCCGCAAGCCGAGAGCATCACCTATGGCTTCACCGTCGACGCTGCCGACGCCGACTTGCTGGTGCTGCGCTATGCTGCTGTGCTACAGGATCCTGAGCACTCGCCCTCCTACCAGCCCCGCTTCCGCCTCGAAATCCTCAACCAGCAGGGTCAGCTCATCGACTCCTGCGCCATGGCCGACTTCATTGCCGACGCCTCCCTGGGCTGGGCCCAGGCCCCGGGCGAGGTGCTGTGGAAGGATTGGACCACCGTCGGCGTCGACCTCACACCCTACGACGGACAGACTGTCTTTGTGCGACTTACCACCCACGACTGTGGCGAGGGTTCCCATTTCGGCTACGCCTACTTCACCCTCCGTTGCGCCTCCAAACGCATGCAGACCGAAGGCTGCAGCGTGGTGCCCGACAACCGCTTCACCGTCCCCTCGGGCTTCGTCTACCGCTGGTACTCCTCGCTCGACACCACGGCCACCGTCTCCGACTCCTCCAGCCTCTGGGTGCGCTCCGACAACAGCGTCACCTACTACTGCCGCCTCTCCTTCATCGACAACCCGCAGTGCCACTTCACCATGAGCGCCTTCGCCGGCGCCCGCTATCCCCTGGCCCTCTTCGACACTGTGCTCACCGTGGCCGACTGTCAGTTTGACCTGCGCCTGCAGAACCGCAGCACCATCTCGGGCGACGGCGTCACCCCCTTGGGCACCGGCGAGCCCGTCGAGACCCTGCGCTGGCTCCTGCCCGGCGGTGCCGAGAGCAGTGCCCAGGCGCTGCAGTTCCACCTCGACGACACGGCCGACATCCCAGTCACCCTTATTGCCGGCATCGCCGACGACCAGTGCACCGACACCCTGCGGCACACCATCCGTGTCCGGCGGCCCTATCCCCCCGCCATCATCCAAGGGCCTAATGAACGTTGTATCAACGCTATTCCAGACACCCTCCGCGTCCGTGGCGCGGTCGCCTACCAGTGGTCTTCGGGAGCCTCCGGACCCGCCCTCGTCAGCCCGTCGGCCGACACCGTAGCCGTCTGCTACACCGTCGACACCAACGGCTGCCCCGACACCCTCCACCACCCCCTCACCGTCCATTCCATCTACCTCCGCCACTATGCCGACACCGTCTGCTCGTCGGCCGGCACCTACCCCTGGCTCGACACCGCGGTGGCCTTCCCGCCGCGACCGGCCACCGACTCCCTCACCGCTACCCTCCACCGCCTCGACCGCTATGGCTGCGACAGCACCATGACCCTTGCACTCAACCTGTTATCATCCTATCAGCCCTACCACATCGACACCGTCTGCGCCGACTCACTGCGCCCCTTCTTCGACACCCTCCTGGCCACATCGGGCCGCTACATACACCCCGACACCACCCTCCGCGGATGCGACAGCACCGTCACCCTCGACCTTGCTGTTATGCCGCTGGCATTCAGCGATGAACAGATCGAGCGGTGCGACTCCCTGCGCTGGTATGACGGGCGTCTCTACCTTGCCGACACCGTCGGCCCCACCCACACCTTCGCCACCGTCTTCGGCTGCGACAGTACCGTCACCCTCCACCTCACTCTCCACCACTCCACCTTCGACACTGAACTCGACACCTTCTGCACAGGCCAACCCTACCGCTGGCGCGACCACACCGCTGGCGCCGCCCCGGGCACCGTGGCCACCGTCACCGACCACCACCTTGCCGACACCCTGTACACCCTCTACGGCTGCGACAGCGTGCTCGCCATCGACCTCACCGAGATGCCTCTGGTCACCCTCGCCGTCGACACCCTCTGGCACTGCGCCGAGCGCACCTATACCCTTGAGGCCCACAGCAATGTGCCTTACATCCGATGGACGCTTCCTATCGAGGGAAGCCTCTTTGAACGTGTCGTCGAAGACAGCGTTGTCACCGTCGCCCCTAGCCGTTGCACCTCTTACTACCTCTATGCCGACTACCACCCCGACCCCCTCTGTCCGGCCTCCCTCGAAGTCACCCTCCAGCCCCTCGTGCCACCCCATGCCGAGATGCGCTACGGCCCCTCCACCCTTAGCGCCGAACAACTTGAATTCGAGGCGCGTGACGTGAGTCCCGTCGCCTATCCCTACCGCTACTGGTATGTCGACGGCGTGCTGCAGCCCGAGACCTCCTGGCTCCTCACGGGCCGCGCCGACGACCATGCCGACACCGTGGGCATCATGCTCGTCGTCTCCGACGGCCACTGTGCCGACAGCGCCCTCGCCCTCATCCCCGTGCAACGCTCCGGGCTCTTCATTCCCAACGCTTTCACTCCGGGACTGTCCGAAAACAGCACCTTTGGCGCCGAGGGTGTCGATATCGCCCACTTCGAGATGAGTGTCTACGACCGCCGCGGCATCCTCGTCTTCCAGGCCGACGACCTCTCTGACCGTTGGAACGGACTCAGTATCAATGGGGATTCTTGTCCTGCGGGCGCCTACATCTACATCGTCCGCTACGCCGACCGCTACTTCCCCAACGTCTACCAGACCCTCCAAGGCACGGTGCTCCTCATCCGCTGACCGAGGGTGTTTCTCCACCCCCTTTTCCACCCCTCCACGGGGTGTTTTTTTTTCACCCTTCCCCTCCGGTCCCGGTCCGGTCCCCCTCCGGTCCCGCTCCGGTCCCGCTCCGCTCATTTTGGTACAAATTGCGAAGGGGATGCGGCGGGGATGCGGCGAGGATGGTGAGGGGTGGGGGAGAGGGTATTTTATAATTATTAACTTTTGGGCGCGCGATTATATATGAAAAAAGTTGTATTTTTGCAACTTAAACCAAACACTGAGGTCCCGGCTTATCGCTGTGGATTTCAGTGCGATAGATATAATTGTAAAACATGCAGAACAATATAATACAACAGACACGCACCCATACTATGGAAAAAAACACCCAAACAAAGGACAAAAACAACTGGCGCCGCCTGGGGCGCGGCGTTGCTTTGCTGGCGGCGCTGCTGACCGGATGGACAAGTGCTCAAGGACAGGCTGTTATCATGAGCGGCAACTACTACCTGACGCACAACGAGGCCGGCACCAGCGTGAACTCGGCTGCCACCACCTCGTTCAACCCTGCCACCTGCCTGTGGCATTATGTGCGTCGCGACTATATCCGGACAGCAAACAGCGAAGGCGTGGCTATAACCTCCACCAACAGCAACTATCTGCAATACACATCCGTATCTCTTGGTACCGACTGGGGAGACTGGTACAGAGGTGACGACGAAGAAATCATACGAGCAAGAGTTTCCAGTGGTTGGACGAATACAAATTACTATCTCCGGCTCAATGGCACCACTTGGCAATTAAACAGCACTAATAGCAACAACGGTAGATTGTATGATGCCACAATCACCACGCAGGGGCCTGCCGACAATACCACGGCCCCAACTATCTCTGTCGCCAGCGTGAGCGGCAACACCCTCACCCTCAGCCACAGCGCCCTGGGCGGCACCTATGTGCCGCAGTACACCCGCTATGTCTTCAACAGCACCACACACAACTGGTATAACGAGACCGACTATGGCAGCACCGTGCCTTCCGTCAATGCCAATACGTTGACCCCCACCTATACCTGGAGCCTTACGGCCAATGGCGGCGGCGTGGCCACCCTCAACGCCGCCACGGGCGTGGTGACCCTTAGCGGAGCCCCCACGGGCAACATCACCGTGCGCCTGACGGTGAGCAACATCAGCCCGCTGAGCAACAAGACCGTGGACTTCACGCTGACGCGTGCCGCCATAAGCGAGAATGCGACGACCACCTCGACCATGACCGACCCGACGGTGAGCCCCTCGACGGCCGCGCTCTACTACAACGAAGGGAGCCAGGCCTTCAGCTCGGTCAGGGTGACAGCCAACAGCACCACCACCACCGTTCCTGCCCACACCACCCTCACGGGCGGCGGCAGCACCTACTACTACTACGAGGGCACGCTCTACGATAACACCGACGACTTCAGCACCATTTCGTCGACCACGGTGCCTGTCACCCTCACGTGGAGCCTCAGCGGGTCGGCGGCCAGCTACCTGACGCGCACTCCCACTACGGGCACCACCACCACGGTGACGCACACCACGCAGAGCCCTACGGACCAGACGGCCACGCTTACGGTCACGGCCACGGCCGCGGGCGTCAGCGCCAAGACGGCCACGGCCACCATCACGGCCTACGGCCCGATGGTGCAGCCCACCATCACGCGTAGCGGCAACACCATCAGCCTGGCCAGTGCCAGTGTCGGCGCCACCATCTACTACACCACCGACGGGAGCACGCCGACGGCCAGCAGCACCCCCTACACAGGTCCCTTCGACCTCACCGCGAGTCCCACCACGGTGAAGGCTATAGCCATCCGCGACGGGCACAGCTCGACGGTGGCGAGCGAGGCTTTCCAGATGCAGTTGGCGGCTCCTGTCATCACGGTGAGCAACACGGGCTTGGCAACCATCACCGCCGAAGCCGGTGCCACCATCCACTACACCACCGACGGCTCGATGCCGACGGCCAGCTCGCCCACCTACTCGGCCCCCGTGCAGCTCGCCAACACGCAGACCATCATGGCCATCGCCGTGAAGGCCGACTATGTCACCTCTGACGTGGCCATGGATGAATATGTCACTGGCGGCGTGAGCGGCGGCAAGGTGATCCTCGACGACCGCGAAGACCATGCCTGGAGCTACTACAGCGACCCCGACTGCCCCATCCGCAGCCTAAACCCCGCCGATGTAAAAATCACCTACTACGGCAATGGAACTGGCACAGTTCAAACCAACAACAACGACAACCCAACAGAATGGAATGCCAATGCCACAACCGTCAAGGTAGGTATTGATGCCGATGCCAACACATTCACTTACCTTGAAACACTGGAGCGCGTCAATGGTAGAGGTGCAGCCTCGGCTTCGGCCGCCAATGGACGCTGCGCTTACACCACCATTGCCAATCCCTTCAGCGTGCGTCCCACCTACGACAGCGACGGCACGTCAAAATACCGTGGTTTCTATGCTTGGCGAGTCAAAAAACTCAGCGGTGGAACAATCCATAGCGCAGCCACAGCTGGTACCAGCTATGCCGTCGGCAGCACTATCAATGCAGAAACCGATATATATTTTGCCCCCTCGAGTGAGTATGGTATGGAAGTAGAGTTCGAGGCTCTTTGGGCAAGAGCATATGTAAGCACAACTGGTGCTCCTAACAACAACTTAGGCGTAGAGCGCAACTTCTATGTATTCACGGCCAGTGCCAACAGCAATATCACCGCAGGCAATTCTCCATGCACTTATACATCCATATACCCAAACGGCACCACTGACGGCACCACCGCAGCAACTAACGTCACCGTGTATAAATACGGCGGCTTTACAGCCGCCACCGACAGCAAAATAGAATACATCATCCTGAGGAATAACAACAGCACAGTCAATGCCAATGGCAAGAACTTCACCATCGGCCGCGGTGTGAGTGGATATAATGGCGGACTCTGTGCCACAAACCTGTATGGATTGAATGGGAACAACACCACCAGTTTCCGTTTCAACTTTGCCAGTGGCAGATTCACCAACTTGTATTTCTGCGGCGATGGTCGCACAATGTCGGCGGGCGTTCTTACCTCCGTCATCGGCTGTGACTACGACAGAGCTATGGACGACAATAGTAAGCTGAAGATTACGGATGATATTATTGCAGGTCACAACGGAGCAGGCGGAAGCAACAATAACGAGGGCAACGACTTCCTGCGTTGCACCGTCAAAAGCGGCGACTTCGATTTGGGCAACTATGGTGGCGGCGTGCAATTCTACCTTTCACTGTGGGGAAATACCGGAAGCGGAACCTACGGAAAGAAAACCATGGTGATTGAAGGAGGCGTATTCTCCGACATTTCTGGCGGCATTGATGTTAATGACAATCAGGTTGCAGCAGCCGACATGTTGGAAATCCGCATGAAAGGAGGCACTGTTAAAGGCGCCTTGTACGGCGCCGCACAGTATGCCGCCTCTTACGGCAACCGCTATATCATCATCACTGGTGGCAACCTGAAAGGCTGGGTCGCAGGAGGTGCCAACGGAACACAAACAACCGGAGGAAAGCTCACCGGAGACACTTATGTTTATTTCGGCGGTAATGCAAGATGCGACAGCGAAGGCTCCAACACCACCATGGGAAGCGGTAATGCCACCGGGGGCAACATTTTTGGTGCAGGAAGTGGAAACAGTGATGCCGATGCAGGAGCCACAGTCGGCGAGGTTAATAATTCAACAGTAGTAATAGCCGATGAATGCTATGTAGAACGCAATGTGTATGGCGGCGGCAACTACGGATATGTGTGCGCCGGTACAGGTCACAAAAGCGATATCCATGTCATGGGAGGAACTGTCGACGGCTCCGTATTCGGTGGAAGCAACAATCAAAATGGCCAGATTGTAAATATCTATGTAACCGAAGGCCAGGTCAACAGTGGAGTCTATGGTGGCTCTAACACAACCGGCACCGTGGCCGGCCCCATCTCCATACAGGTCAACGGCGGCACCGTTGGCGACGGCACTGACGGCGACGGCGTCTTCGGCGGCGGCTACGGCAGCTCGACCATCGTCACCGGCAACGTCAGCGTCACCCTCGGCGCCAGCACGTCGGCCACCGACTCGGCCACCGTCAACGGCAACGTCTACGGCGGCTCGGCCCTCGGCCGTACCAACAATGGCAGCGCCAACAACACGACAACGGTGACCATGAACAAAGCCCTTGTCAACGGCAACCTCTTCGGCGGAGCCTACGGCAACGGCGCTGTCGTCAACGGCCGGATTACCGTCACCGTCAACGGTGGCCGTGTGAACGGCAACGTTTTCGGCGGCGGCGACGCGGCAGCCTACAGCAAGTCAGGCCAAAACTACCCGGTGGTGAATATGACTGGTGGCCAGGCTACCAACGTCTTCGGTGGCGGCAAGGGTGCTACAGCTATCGTCACAGGCAACCCGCAGGTGACCCTCAGTGGCACGGCACATGTGACGGGCAACGTCTACGGCGGCGGAGACGCTGCACAGGTGACGGGCCAGACCAACGTGCAACTGCGCGATTAACGTCAAGCTCCGTTTGGGAGTCGACAGATAATGACCGTGGGACAATCTCCCACGGTTTTTTTTGTCACCGATGGGGGACTGCCTGCCTGCAGCGACACACCAAACAGCTTGATTTAACTTTTTTTAGCGGATAGTTCAAGTTTTTTTCTTATATTTGTCTTTTGAACTATACCCCGCTGATGCCAGTTTGTATATTGGTATTCAGGGACTAATATATAATAATATATTAACATGATGCAGAAAAAATACTACGCTATGAAATATAATAAGGGATTTTTTGCCCTTTCACGCTGGTGCGCCGGCATGATTTTGGGCGGACTGCTTGTCTTCGGTACTTTCGGAGCATCGGCACAGGTCATTGTGAACGGTAACGTCTTCGGCGGCGGCAACGCTGCCGACGTGACCGGCAACTCGACGGTGCTCATGCAGGACCACGCCACCGTCGAGACCGACGTCTACGGCGGCGGTGCTCTGGCCGACGTGGGAACCGACAACAGCAACGCCACCACCGTGACCATCGAGGGCGGCAACGTGGGCGGCAACGTCTACGGTGGCGGCCTTGGCAATGACGGTACGGCAGCTCTGGTCAACGGCGTCGTGACCGTCAACATCGGTAAGGACAACGGCGGCAGTGTCAGCGGCGAGGCCACCATCGGCGGTTCCGTCTTCGGCTGCAACAACGTCAACGGCACCCCGAGAGACAATGTCTTCGTGAACATCTACAAGACGGCCCGTACCAGTGGCGTCAACACGGTGAGCGATGCCGGCTTTGCCCTCGGCCAGGTCTTTGGCGGCGGCAACAAGGCAGCCTACCTGCCCGCCACCACCGGCAAGGTGACCACCGTGCATGTCTACACCTGCGACAACACCATCCAGTATGTCTATGGCGGCGGCAACGCTGCCGACGTGGGCAACAGCACCACCAGCAGCGCCACCGACGTCATCATCGACGGCGGCCGCATCGAGTGGGTCTTCGGCGGCGGTAACGGCTACAGCGCCACAGGCAACCACACCGACCCCTCGGCTGCCAACTACAACCCAGGCGCCAACATCTACGGCGATGCCACCGTCACCTTCCATGGCGGCGACATCACCTACGTCTTTGGCGGCTCGAACCAGTATGGTAACGTCAGCGGCGACAAGACCGTGGACATCCTCGCCGACGGCAGCTGTCCCACCAAGCACATCGCCGAGCTCTACGGCGGCAGCAACGAAGCCGCCACGGCCGGTGACATCAACATCACCATGGGCTGTCAATCCAACAACGCCGACATCGACGCCGTCTTCGGCGGCTCGCGCAACGCCGACGTCGTCGGCAACGTTACCCTCACCATCGAGGGCGGCGAGTACGCGAGTCTCTTCGCCGGCAACAACCAGGGCGGCACCATCACCGGCAACGTCACCCTCAACCTGCTGGGCGGCACCATCGACACCGCCTTCGGCGGCAACAACCAGGGCGGCTACATCAACGGCAAGATTACCGTCAACATGCTTGACAAGGGCGGCTCCTGCCCGCTGGTAGTGCACAACATCTACGGCGGCGGCAAGAACGCTCCCTATACTCCCAGCACCCCGGGAGCCTATCCCGAGGTGAACATCATCCATGGCTCGGTGACCAAGAATGCCGGCGTCGGCGGCAACGTCTACGGCGGCGGCTTCGGCTCCACGGCCACCGTCACCTCCACCCCCACGGTCAACGTGGGCTATCAGGCCTCCATGTCTTCGCTGGCCTCAACACTTAAGGGCTCCACGCTGACGACCTCCACCGTCGCTATCGCCGGCAACGTCTACGGCGGTGGCGAGGCGGCACCTGTGACGGGCAGCACCACGGTGACCATCGACAGAGTCACCGGCGGCGGCGTCACCGCCAGCACCACCGTCAGCGGCAACGTCTATGGCGGCGGCAACCTGGCCAACGTGTCGGGTTCCACCGATGTGGACATCAACGGCGGCACTGTGTCACAGAATGTTTTTGGCGGCGGTAACCTGGCCGACGTGGCCGGTTCTACTGATGTGGCTGTCAACGGCGGCACTGTGACCCTCGACATCTATGGCGGCGGCGCCCTGGCCGACGTGGGAACCAGCAGCAGCGACCACACTATTGTGACCATCGACGGCGGCACCGTCAGTGGCGGCGTCTATGGCGGCGGCCTCGGCGACAACACCCACGAGGCTCTTGTCAAAGGTGCCGTGCAGGTCACTGTCAACAGCGGCAGCGTGAACGACGTCTTCGGCTGCAACAACGTCAACGGTCGTCCGACCAGCACCGTGCGGGTCGACATCAACAACAACGTGGGCGGCAACGTCTACGGTGGCGGCAACCTGGCTACCTACACCGGCGACCCCTATGTATACATCAACAAAGGCACCGTCACGGGCGATGTCTTCGGCGGCGGTAACGGCGACCCCGACGACGCTACCCAGACTTTGGGTTCCGTCACTGGTACCCCCCATGTCATTGTTGGCGACGTGACTGTGGGTCATGAAAGTTATCAGGCCATCGTCAGCGGCGACGTCTATGGCGGCGGCAATGCTGCCAAGGTCGTCACTGGAACCCCGACGGTATCGGTGCCTGCTAAGTGCAACACCCAGATCGCCAATGTCTACGGCGGCGGTAATGCTGCCGATGTGCCGGCCACCTCGGTGACCATTGACGGTGGTACCATCAGCGGTTCGGTCTTTGGTGGTGGCCATGGCGATAAGGATGCTTCACCCGCTATCGCGGCCAATGTGGCTGGCAACACCAACGTCACCGTCACCGGCGGCACCATCAATCAGGTCTTCGGTGGCTCGAACAGTAACGGTACCATCGGCGGTACCATCAATGTGACCATCGACAAGGACGACAACTCGTGCGACATGGTCATCACCGAAGTCTATGGCGGTGGTAACTATGCTGCCAGCAATGCCGGCAACCTCACCATCGGCTGTACTGGCATCAGCTCCAGCGAATATATTGATTATGTCTACGGCGGCGCTAACCGCGCTGACATTACCGGCGACATCACCCTCACCATCACCGGTGGCCGCATCAACAACGCCTTTGGCGGTAACAACAACAGCGGCACCATCAGCGGCGACATCACTGTCGATGTAGAATGGACCACTCCGGGCTGTAGCGACAAATATTTAGGCAACGTCTATGGTGCCGGTAATCTGGCGCCTCACACCGGCAACCCCGCTGTAAATATTAAGAATGGTACAGCCACCAATGTCTTCGGCGGTGGTAAGGGTGCCACGGCCATCGTCACCGGCAATCCTGTGGTGACTATCGGTGACGCCAACGCCAGCCATATAGCTTCCGTCTCTGGTAATGTCTATGGTGGCGGCGACGCAGCAGCTGTGTCCGGCAACACCACTGTGACCTACAACGACAATAATGCCTCGAGCACCGTGGCCAACCTCTTTGGTGGCGGCAATGCGGCTGGCGTCAGCGGCACCACCACCGTTACCATCACCAGTGGTAAGGTCACCGATGGCCTCTATGGTGGTTGCAACACTAGCGGCACTGTGGGCGGCGACATCACTGTGGCTCTTAACGGTGGCACTGTAGGTGTCAACGGCACCACCACCGACGTGGTCTACGGCGGCGGTTTCGGCCACAGCACCGCCACTGGCGGCGACATCGCCGTCACCCTCAACGGCACCACCGTCTACGGCAACCTCTATGGCGGCTCGGCCCTTGGCTCGGTCAACGGCAGCAGCAGCAATACCACCACTGTCACCATTGGAGGCAGCGGTCTGAATGGCAAGATCTTCGGCGGCGGCATGGGTTCCGGCACCGCGGCTTCCACACAGGCTACTACCCTCGGCGATGTGGTCATCAACTATAACACCGCCAACAGCGGCCTCACCGGCATCTATGGCGGCGCCAACGTCAACGGCGACGTGGCCGGCGACATCGCCGTCAACATCGAAGCCAATGTCGGCGCCACGGGCGCTGGCAACAGCGTCGACATCTTCGGCGGCGGCCTCGGTCAGTACACCACCACCGACGGCAACGTCACCGTCACCATCGGCAACAGCGCCACGCCCACCATCTATGGCGATGTCTATGGCGGTTCGGGCTATGGCGAGGTGGGTGCCAACGGCAAACTCACCAAGGTAGACTTCAAGAAAGGCACCCTCAACGGCACCATCTACGGTGGCGGCATGGGTCAGGGTTCACCTGCCATCTCGGCCACCGTCAGCAATGACGTCGAGGTAGCCATTGCCGCCGGCACCATCACCACTGGCGTCTATGGCGGCTGTAACGAGCGCGGTAACGTGGTGGGCGACATCACCGTCGACGTCACCGGTGGCACCATCGGCGCCAACGGCTCCCCCGCCAGCGTCTTCGGCGGCGGCTATGGTAACAACACCAGCACCCAGGGCGACATCGAAGTCAATATCAACGGCGCTGGCGTCACCGTCTGGGGCGACGTCTACGGCGGCTCGGGCTTCGGTAACGTCAACAACGAGAGCACTGATTCTACCACTGTCAATATCCTCAACGGCGAGATTAAAGGCCACGTCTTCGGCGGCGGCCTGGGTAGCACCTCGCCGGCCTACGCCGCTGCTGTCAACGGCGTGGTGACCGTCAACATCGGTCAGGACAACGGCGCCGGCTCCTACAGCGGCAGTGCCACCATCGGCGGCAACGTCTACGGCTGCAACAACACCAACGGCTCGCCGCAGCAGGATGTGACGGTGAACATCTACAGCACGGCCAGAACTGCCAAACAATTAGCCTCATACACCGAGAACGACGCTGAATACGCCATCGACAACGTCTTCGGCGGCGGTAAGAATGCCGACTTCAGCGCCACCGGCAAGAAGACCTATGTGAATGTATACACCTGCGACAACACCATCAGACGTGTCTTCGGCGGCGGCGACGCTGCTGCCGTCACCGGCACGGAGGTGGATATCCAGGGCGGCCGTTTCAGCTATCTCTTCGGCGGTGGTAACGGTGAGATTACGGCGGCCAATGTCGGCGCCGGCGGTATCACCCTCGACCTGCATGGCGGCACCATCGGCACCCTCGTCAGCGGTAGTAACACGCAAGGTACCATCAGCGGTCCCATCAATGTCAACGTCGACAACAACAGCCCTTGCGCCGAGGTGGTCGAGGACTTCTTCGGAGGTTCGAACCAGGTAGATATTGCTACCAACGTCACCACCACCATTGAATGCGGTGCTGGTACATTTAAGAATGTATATGGCGGCTCCAATGCGGCCAACATCACCGGCGACGTCATTCTCAACGTCAAGGGTGGTATAATGGATAATGTATATGGTGGCTCGAAAGGTGTAGTGGGCACCCCCGCCAACATCACCGGTAATGTTACCCTTAACCTCTACGGTGGCACTGTTAAAAACGATGCCTTTGGTGGCTCGAACATTAACGGTAACATCACTGGTAACATCACCGTCAATGTGCTTGACCATGAGACCACGGATTGCGGCCTCGACCTCAACAACATCTACGGCGGCGGTAATTTGACCCCCTATACTCCCACCAACGCTTCTGCCGCTTCGCCCACCATCAATGTGATGCATATCAAACAGTCGGCTGGTATCCGTGGCAACGTCTACGGCGGCGGCAAGGGTGCGACGGCAATCGTCACGGCCAATCCTCATGTCAATATCGGCTATGACGCCACTACCATGGCTTCCCTCGCCAGTGTGGAATATCCCGCAGGCATAGACCGCGCTACGCAGTATGTGGCAAAGGTCACGGGTAGCGTCTTCGGCGGTGGCTACGCCGCTGCTGTTACCGGCAGCCCCATCGTGAAGCTGGATCGCTTCAACAGCGTGGTCGCCAACCTCTATGGCGGTGGCAATGAAGCCGGCATCAGTGGCAGCACCACAATCGATATGAACAATGGTACGGTCTCCGACGGTATCTATGGTGGTTGTAACACTTCGGGCACCGTGGGCGGTAACTCTACCGTCACCCTCCTGGGCGGCACCGTGGGCAGTGTCGGTCACAACGCCCGTATCTTCGGCGGCGGCTTCGGCCAAACTACTGAGGTGGACGGCAATGTACATGTGACCTTCGGCAACCAGGCCGGTACCGCCACGCCCACCCTCTATGGCGACCTCTATGGCGGATCGGCTCTCGGCAAGGTCAACACCAACTCCACTAATATTGATGGTAACGGCATGAACACTGTCGAGACCACCACCATCGACATCCTCAGCGGTACTATCGCAGGCAATATCTTCGGCGGTGGTCTGGGACAGAAGAACGGACTCAACGGTGCCACCAGCGACATTGCTGCCATTGTCCATGGTAAGATACAGGTCAACATCGGCTTCGAGGAAATTGTTGCCGGCGACCCTGTCTACGACGGTCATGCCGTGTTGAGGAGCGCTTCTGTCTATGGCTGCAACAACCTCAACGGCACCCCGCAGAACGATGTCTTTATAGATGTGTACGGCACCCATCGCGAGGCCTCCGATGAGGTTGGCGCCACCGAGGACGCCACTTACGCCATCGCTAGCCTCTATGGCGGCGGCAACCGTGCCGATTATGCTCCGACAGAAATTTATAGGAAAAACGTGACGGGTCTCACCGACGAGCAAGCCCGCCCCCATGTCAAGAAACCCCATGTCTACGTTCACGGCTGCGGAAACACCATCGGTACGCTCTATGGTGGCGGTAACGCTGCGGCTGTAACGGGCGATAGTGTTGTCTTCGACGGTGGCCGCTTCGACGAGGTCTTCGGCGGCGGCAACGGTGCCCTCATCCCCGCCAATGTCGGTGTCGGCGGCGTCTACCTCATTGGTAAGGGCGGTCTCTGTGGCTTCATCTACGAACACTGTAACAAGCGCGGTACCGTCAGCGGTGGTGTCACTTTCGTCAACGGTAGCGGTGTGTCGACCGACTGTAACGAAGGTATGCTGAGGGTGTATAATCATTTCTGCGGCGGTAACGAAGTGGATATTATGGGCGACTTCCTCCACGAGTACACTTGCTCAAACCGTCTGGAATACAATGCTCTTTATGGTGGATGCCGCCTTGGTACTACCTACGGCAACGTAACCCTTGTTATCACCGGTGGTCACTTCGGCACCATCTTCGGCGGCCCTAAGGGTGACCCCTCTTTTGCCGCCAGTATTAAGAAATACCCCACCTCGGCAGAGATAACGGCTGACCAAGCCCTTCCCGTGAACGACCGTAAATTCACGCAGGCTATGGTTGATCACATGGCCGCTCACCCCGAACTTGAAGGTACCGGCGGTAACGTTACTATCATTCTCCGTGGCGGCACCGTGGGTACCGTCTATGGCGGCTGCGATGTCAACGGTACCGTCGAAGGCCGCATCACCATCATTGTTGATTCCACCGGCGCTGACTGCCCGTTGGACATCAACGCCATCTATGGCGGCGGCAACCTCGCGGCCTACACCCCCGACACCGCCAATTCCAGCGACCCCAACTACGATCCCGACTATGCCTACCCCCTCATCGACCTTCTGAATGGCCACGTCAACCGCAACGTCTACGGTGGCGGCAAGGGCAGTACGGCGAGTGTGAACAACGGCCTCGTAATAGCCAACCCCTACGTCCACATGCATCCCGATGTGGCCAACGGCAAGATGTTCCTCGTCAAAGGCAATGTCCTTGGTGGTGGCGAACTTGGTAAAGTTGACGGCAGCACCACTGTGCGTATTGAGAACGGCACCGTCAATGGCTCTGTTTATGGTGGAGGTAAGGGTGACCAGTCGCACGAAGAATTTGGCCTCGTGGCCAAAAACACCTGGGTTGACATGCAGGGCGGCCTCGTGAAGCGTAGTATCTACGGCGGCGGCGAGCTGGGCTCTGTGGGTACCTTCACGGCTACTTATGGCGCCGGCGAGAGTCCGCTGCATATTGCGGGCGAGCCCAAGACCTGCCAAACGGGTACTGGCCTTGCCAAAGTCACCGTCTCGGGCAACAGCCAGGTGGGTATCCCCGAGGTAGCTCTCATGCCACCACCCAACCCCGACCAGGATGACTATGGCTACATCTTCTGTGGTAGCCGCGGCGAGGTCGACTCCATCCACTACCCCAATGCCAACAAACTTGCTGTGGTCGACAGCACCTACCTCGAGATCGGCGGCAATGCCCTCGTTACCGCCACGGTATACGGCGGCGGCGAGAATGGCCAGGTGCTGCGCAATACCCGCGTCAGGATAACTGGTGACTGCCAGATAGGTGTTGGATGCTACTGGAATGGTTCGAGCTATGTCTTCGATCCCAAGTATACCTCCTCCCAGTGGAACGGAGAAGACCCTGCCGAATTCCACGAAGTCTCCCACTGGCCCTTCCGTGCACCCTTCGAAATCTATGACGCTTACGCTGGAACTGATGGGAATTATGGTAATGGTACGAGCGCGCGTGGAGGTAACAGCAACCCCTCCAACGGTCACAGCTTCTACGGCTCGGTCTATGGCGGCGGCTCCGGCTACTATGCCATTGAACCCGGCACCGATGTGGCTCCTGCCACCTGGCGTCGTTCGGCAGGCCGCGTGAACGGCAACACCCGCGTCGACGTCGACGGCGGACATATTCTCAACAACCTCTATGGCGGCAACGAGATGACCGACGTCCTCGGCAGCTGCACCGTCAACTTCAGCGGTGGTACCCTCGGCGTGCCGCGCACCATCGACTCCATCCTTGCTCGTCCCGTAAGCTGCTACCTCTTCGGTGCTGGCAAAGGCGACCCGCGTCTATTCTTTAATAAGATGACCAACGTTGAGAGCGTCATTGTCAATGTCACCGGCGGCCGCATCTTCGGCTCCGTCTTTGGTGGCGGCGAGGACGGTCACGTCTTGGGCGACGTAACGGTCACTATCAATACGCCTAACACTATCGGTACCACCGGCACTTCCTACGTCGACGGCAACGTCTTTGGCGGTGGCCGTGGCTTTGATGGCATTGCCCTCACCGCTGGCAACGTGGGCGGCAATATCACCGTCAATATTGCCCAAGGCAACATTCTCGGCTCCGTCTACGGCGGTGGCCGTTTGGGCTCGGTGGGTTACAAACTCTGCTTCCCTGAAGAGGCTTGCTACGGTGTGATGACCTCCGATGCCGACAGCGGCAATATCACCGTCAACATCACCGGTGGCACCATCGGCAACGATGATGCCTCCGACTATGGTTTGTCCCACTCGCGTGGTGGCAATGTCTTCGGTGGCTCTATGGGCCGTCTCACCAAGCTTGATGGCGATTTAGTTATGCCCAACTGGTACAGACTGGGTTCCGCCAAGTCGACTACAGTCAACATCAGTGGCAACTCCTGGGTCAAGGGCAATGTCTACGGTGGCTCTGAATTGGGCACCGTGACTGAGGATATTGAAATCAATATCTCTGCCAATGCCATTATCGGCCGCAACAGCGCTGGCTCTACCAGCCACGGCAACGTCTATGGCGGTGGCGTGGGCCATCCCGAACTGACGGCTGCCGAGAAGGCCCAGGTGGGCAACGACGCCACGAGCGACAGTATACCTACCTACGCTGGTCTCACCGGCGGCAACATCACGGTCAACATCTCGGGCGGCGCCGTCAACAACAACGTCTATGGCGCCGGCGAGCTGGGCTCGGTGGGCACCATAGCCAGTGTCATCAAACACACCGACCCCAACACCTCATACTACCTCAGCTGGCCCTATGAATATACCTATAATGGTAACTCCGGCGACGCCGTGGTGAACATCACCGGCGGCACTATCGGTTTCATCTCTGGCTCCGACACCACCGGTGGCGACATCTTCGGCTCGGCCCGCGGTACCGTGGGCGACCGCTATGTGACGGGTAAGCTGGCTACTGCCCGTGCCACCCATGTCAACATCGACCTGGCCTCGTCCACCGACAAGATCATCGGCACCGTCTACGGCTCTGGTGAGAACGGCCACGTCTACGACTCCGCCGTCGTCACCCTCAAGCGCGGTCTTGTGCTTGGCTCTGTCTTCGGCGGCGGCAAGGGTGTCGACAAGTACACCGACAAACTCAAGAATGCCTCCACCGACGCCCTCTACGATGCCGAGGTCTACGACATCATCGCCGGCAAGGTCTTTGGCAACACCTACGTGAACATCCTCGGCGGCCGCGTGGCCAAGAATGTCTACGGCGGCGGCTACCTCGCCTCTGTGGGCAAGGGCAACTACAAGGGCTACGGCGAAGGCGCCAATGTCTCGGTGGCCGACAGCCTCCTGGCCGAGAACTCGGGCCACTGCTACGTCAACATCCTCGGCGGCACCATAGGCCCCGACACCCTTACCAACGGCACCGCCTACAGCGGCACGTATATAATACCCGATGGCCACGTCTACGGCGCCGGCAAGGGTATTGTCTTCCCCTCCGTTGAGAAGGTGGGCTTCGACTACGACCGCAACTACTATATGGCCTATGTCAACAAGACCTTCGTCGTCATCGGCGACTCCACACAGCGCAGCTGCGACTACCACATCCTCTATCCGCATGTCACCGCCTCCCTGTTCGGTGGCGGCGAGAACGGCCACGTCCGCTTCGACACCTATGTGCAGACCAACCGCGGCCAGGTAGGCGTGCGTCCCTTGGTTAACAGCACTATCAACTCCAACATTGGCCACTGGTACAACCGAGGCAACATCTACGGCGCCGGCCGTGGCGAGGACACCCTCCCCGACGGCAGCTACTGCCAGTCGGCCGGTTCCGTCACGCGCAACACCACCATCGATGTCCTTGGCGCCCGTATCTATCGCAACGTACTTGCTGGCGGCGCAATGGCCTCTGTGGGTCCCTTCAAAGGCCAGACCGGTGACTCCTCCTACTGCTACATCAACGTCCGTCTCCCCCTCGACAGCGACACCCTCGGCGGCCCTGCAAATGCCAATAACGCCTTCGGTGGCTATCTCGGCGGCGGCAGCCGTGGTATCCCGAGTCCTGAAGGCATCGACAACTCAGCCCTCGCCACCTGCCACAACAGCGTGACCAACTTCTACCGCGGCCGCCTCAAGAACACCATCTACGGCGGCGCCGATAACGGCCAGATGCTCGGCAACACTGAACTCAACATCTATGGCGGTTTTGTCCGCTCGGCCATCTATGGCGGCGGTAAAGGCTGCTGGAAGGCTGATTATAATGACGCAGGTTATTATGGCGACTTCACCAACGACACCCTTTCCGGCTACGTCGCCGGCAACACCACCATCAACCTCCTCGGCGGCAACGTGCCCTTCACCTATGGCGGCGGCCGTCGTGCCAACGTGGGCGGCGATGCCACCATCAACATCGGCAAGGACAACGGCGACGGCACCTACAGCGGCGAGGTCTCTTTCGATGCCTCCAAGCGGTCCGTCTACGGCGGCAACCAGTATGCCGGCTCACCCCTCGGCAACATCTATATCAACGTCTACAAGACCGCCCACACCGCCGAAGACGAAGTCTCCGGCACCAAGTATGCCATCGGCAAACTCTACGGCGGCTGCTACAACTCCCACTATCTGCCTAAAGACTCCGGCCACTATGCCCAGGTGCATATCTACACCTGCGACAACACCATCGGAGAGGTCTATGGCGGCGGCGCTGCGGCCAATGTGGGCGCCAAGCCCGGCATCGGTGCCGACACCAAGCTCATCATCGATGGCGGCCGCTTCGGCAGTGTTTATGGCGGCGGCGACGGCACCTTCGACCGTTATGTGGGCAGCTCCGTGCCGGCCAACATCTATGGCGCTGCCATCACCGAGATCCACGGCGGCACCATCGGCACCCTCTTCGGCGGCAGCAACTTCAAAGGTGCGGTCGACACCATCCGCATCTCCGTTGAAAACGACGGCGCCTGCGGCAGCACCATCGAGGGCGACGAGTTCTTCGGCGGCTCCAATGTGTCAGACCTCGGCCCCGTCGAGCTCTCGACAACCCTCGGCTGCGGCGTGAAGTTCAAGGCTGCCTACGGCGGCTCCAACCAGGCCGACATCGCAGGCAACGTCACCTTCATCATCAAGGGCGGTGAGTTCGGTGAGGTCTACGGCGGCTCCAAGGGTGCCATCGCGGCCCCCGGCGCCAGCGCTGGCAAGTTAGACTCCGTCAAGGCCGACATCGAAGGCAATACCCACCTCGTCATCCTCGGCGGCAAGATTGGCAGCGCCTATGGTGGCTCCAACATCAACGGCAACATCACCGGTACCATCACCGTCGACGTCGACAGCACCTACAACGAATGCCTCTGGCAGGTTCGTAACGTCTACGGCGGTTCCAACCTGACCCAGTACCTCCCCGACGACACCACCGTGACCAACTACGAAGCCAGCCCGCTGGTCAACATCCTCTGCGGCACCGTCGATTCCAACGTCTACGGCGGCGGCAAGGGCGACTCGACCGACTTCCTGGCCGGCCTCGTGCGCTCCAACCCCAAGGTAACCATGTCGCAAAGCGCTAAGGGTACCACCTGGGTCAAAGGCAATATCTATGGCGGCGGCGAGATGGCCACGGCAGGCCAGTTCACCCGCGACGCCAACGACTCTGTCACCACCTCGGTGGCCACCCGCGGCAACACCCACATCGTCGTCAGTGGCGGCACCGTGGGTCCCGACAACATCACCGTCACCGACATCAACAGCCCCGGCAACATCTTCGGCGGCAGCCTTGGCAAGGCCGGCACCAACGCCGGCGGCACCAACTACTCGCGCTTCGCCTACGTCAACACCACCAACATCGAGGTCTCCGGCACCGCCAAGGTGCGCGGCTCCGTCTTCGGCGGCGGCGAGAACGGCCACGTCTTCGACAGCACCAAGGTGGCCATCAGCGGCGGCACCATAGGTGTACGCATACCGCTCAACGTGCGCAAGTACGACCCCGAGAGCGCCGAGGGCGTCGACATCAGCCATGTCTACACCGGCAACGTCTACGGCTCCGGCCGCGGCACCGACCACTACGGTTCGCACCTCAGCCTCACCGCCGGTCGTGTCTACGGCAACACCAACGTCACCGTCAGCGACTCGGCCCACGTCTACCACGCCGTCTATGGTGGCGGCTCCTACGCCTCGGTGGGCAACTTCACGCGCACCGACAATGACGCCCTCTTCGGCGGCGTTGAGCACACCTTCGCGCCCAACACCGGCCGCACCATCGTCACCGTCAAAGGTGGCCATATAGGTCCCAAGTGGCGCGACCTGCTCTACGACGCCCGTGGCAACTACCTGCTCAACAACACCGAGACGGCCGTCCTCACCAACGCTGAATACAAGGCCCTCCTCGGCAGCGACACAGCAGTCAGCGCCTCCGACACCATAGCCAAGAACTTCAGCTGCATCGGTGAGAACGAAGGCATGGTCTACGGCTCCGGCCGCGGTATGAACTATGACAACTCCGGCAGCGCCGACCACCGCATGTACTCCGAGCTGGCCTTCGCCAACAACACCTTTGTCACCGTCAGCGACACGGCCGACATCATGGGCTCCGTCTTCGGCGGCGGCGAGAATGGCCACGTCAAGGGCGACACCCGCGTCGTCGTCAGCGGCGGCAAGATCGGCGGCTTCCGCCTGCACCACAACGGCTTCTTCCTGCCCATTCTCGACACCCCCTTCAACTCCGAGCGCACCCCGCGCTCCACCATCTGGATTAACGACACCAACAGCACCAACGACGAACTCAACGTGGGTGTCTACGGCACCGGCAACCGCGTCTTCCGCGGCAACGTCTACGGTGGCGGCCGTGGTATCGACCACACCCCCGGCAACCCCGAGAACAGCAGCACCCACATCTATAGCGCCTCGGCGGGCCGCGTCTACGGCAACACCGACGTCTACGTCACCGGCAATGCCCGCATCCTCCACAACGTGTTTGGCGGCGGCTCCATCGCCTCCGTGGGTACTTATGTCTACGGCAACGGCTTCTACACCGATCCCACCGACATCCACGCCGGCACCGGCGCGACCAAGGTGGTTGTCGACGGCGGCCGCATTGGTATCACCGGCGAGAACGAAGGCGGCGTCTACGGCGGCGGCCGCGGTATAGCGGCATCCTCCACCTCCGACGCCACCCACCTGGCCTATGTGGACAGCACCTTTGTCCACATCACCGACGGCGCCAGCATCAGCCAGCCCACCCAGTTTGCCGACGTGCGCGGCTCGGTCTTCGGCGGCGGCATGAACGGCCATGTGCTCCACAACACCTTCGTCAAGGTCAGCGGCGGCGTCGTGGGTGGCAAGACTGCCAACGACTACGGCTCCTATGACACCATCAACTTCCCCTCCACCGCACGTCCCGCCACGGTCGACACCAATATCTACGGCGTCAACTTCTACCCCGGCATCCGTCATCAAGACACTCTCACCGACCGTAACGGCCGCATCGTGGGCGGTATCGCCGTCTTCCTCGGCAACGTCTACGGCGGCGGCCGCGGTGTAGACCACTATGTCCAGGGCGGCACCGTACACCTCAGCAGAACGGCAGGCCGTGTCTACGGCAACAGCAACGTGCTCATCACCGGCGGCCTCGTCTACCACAACGTCTACGGCGGCGGCTCGGTGGCCACGGTGGGCAGATACGACAATGCGGGCGGCGACATCACCTACGTCAGCGGCGGCACAGCCACCGTCGACATCCGCGGCGGCCGCCTCGGCACCGCCGGCCGCAACAACGGACGTGTCTTCGGCTCCGGCCGCGGTATGGCGGGCAGCGACTATGCGAGCACAGCCTACGTCAACGTCGCCCATGTCACCATCGGCAAGGCCGACACCAGCGCCTCGCCCGACGTGCGTGGCGCCGTCTTCGGCAGCGGCGAGAACGGCCACGTCCTCGACTCCACACTCGTCATCGTCAACAAGGGCGACATCGGCCGCATACGCCACTCAGGCGAATATGAATGGATCAACGACTACGTCGGCCACGTCTACGGCGGCGGCCGCGGCGTCGACCTAAACATGGAGAACTACACCACCAGCACCACCGCTGGTTGGGTGAAACAGTCCACCCATGTGATTCTCAATGGCGGCAACGTCTATGGCCACGTCTTCGGCGGCTCCTCGCTGGGCAGCGTGGGCGAGCTTGGCACCATCGGCTACAGCGACACTCCTGTGTCCCTCGGCACCACCGCCCAGACCGGCCGCGCCTGGATTGATGTCTATGGCGGCCATGTCTACGGCTCTGTCTTCGGCGCTGGCCGTGGCCGCGCCGGCAAGGGCCATCTCCACGGCAACGACTACACCCAGCACACCTGGGTCGCCAACACCGTGGTGAATATCAATTACGCCTCTGCCGCTTCGGCCTCCAACCGCATCGACGGCGACGTCTACGGCGGCGGTCTCAACGGCCATGTCAACAACTCCACCTACGTCACCCTCACCAGCGGCGAAGTGAGCGGCGATGTCTATGGCGGCGGCAGCGGCGAGGACACCTATGAGGCCTTCCTCCGCGACGCCAGCGGCAACTACCTCAAAGCCAATGGCGACATTGTCTGCGACAAGAACACCACGCTTGAAACCATCCGTACGGGTATCGAAGCCGACGGCGACAACATCTACAAGACCATCGCCATCGTCGACTCCCTCTCCCGCACCGCTGGCCACGTCCACGGCAACACCAATGTGCTGCTCAACGGCGCCGATGTCCACGTCGAGGGCGATGTCTTCGGCGGCGGTGCCCTCGCCCTCCTTGGCACCGACGGCAACAATGCCACCGGCACCGCCAAGGTCGAAGTCACCAACGGCACCGTCGACGGCTCGCTCTACGGCGCCGGCAAGGGCCGTGGCGACGATGAGTTCAAAGACTTCTGCGACGTCCGCGTCACCGATGTCGACATCAGCGGCGGCCAGGTGAAGGGCGACGTCTACGGCGGCGGCCAGGACGGCCACGTCCTCGAGAATACCGACGTCACCATCTCCGGCGGCACCATCGGCGACGCCACCGTGAACTTTGATGCCCTCGCCGGCAACGTCTTCGGCGGCGGTCGTGGCAGCGGCGCCGTCATCGACCACGACAGCGACCCCCTCACCGCCGACGAGTTCCGCATCAACCAGCATGCCGGCCGCGTGGGTGGCAATACCTCCGTCACCATGACCGACGGCTACCTCATCGGCTCCATCTTCGGCGGTGGCAGCTTGGCCCTCACGGGTGTCGACATCGATGCCGACTACAGCGCCTACGTCACCTCCGACCTCTACGACTCCATCAACCACGGCCTCGCCACTGTCACCGTCAGCGGCGGCCAGATCGGTATCAACAATCCCGAGAAGCTCCTCCAGTGCGACTGGTCGGTGGGCGACATCATGGGCTCCGGCAAGGGCGACATTGAATATTACGAGGACATCGTGGCAGGCCGCGTGGCCAACGCCGTTGTCACCGTCTCGGGCAGCCCCGTCATCCGCGGCTCCGTCTTCGGCGGCGGCGAGATGGCCGGCGTGGGCTACTGGACCGAGGCGGCAGGCCATCCCTTCGTGGCACAGACAGGTACCTCCACGGTCGACATCAGCGGCGGCACCATAGGCCTCGCCTATGAGTACACCGTCGACCCCGATATCAACCCCAGCGTGTGGACCATCTACAACGCCGACAAGGATACCCTCACCCACACCTGCACCGGCAATGTCTTCGGCGCCAGCCAGGGCGACGTCGACCCGACGGCACCCCACTGGGTCTCCATGGCCCGCTCGCGCCAATCCGTTGTCAACATCAGCGGCACGGCCACCGTCCTGGGCAACGTCTTCGGCGGTGCCGAGCAGGGCGCCGTGATTGGCAACTCGCGTGTCAACATCAGCGGCGGCACCTTCGGCTTCTCTGGCGCCCCCCACGCCAACCTCGCCAAGATCTACTCCGGCGACATCTACGGCGCGGGGTACGGCTCTGACGACGAGACCGAGAACAACTCCGCCGCCGTCCACGACTCCACCACGCGCAGCCTCTCGACGACACCTCTCACCATGGCCGGTCGCACCTACGGCGACGCCCGTGTCGACATCACCGGCGGCACTATCCACGGCTCCGTCTACGGCGGCGCCCAGATGGCCTCGGTGGGCGACGAGCGCAACGCATCCTCCGGCAACACCACGGTCAACATAGGCCTGCCTGGTGCCGATCCCGACGATGCCAGCCTGGCCATCGGCTCGGCCACCATCGACGGCGAAGTCTACGGCGCCAACAACATGGACGGCACCGTCTTCGGCAACACCAACGTACACATCTACAAGACCGCGCATACCGGCGCCAACGCCTGCCCCGCCAGCGGCGACTGGGCCGCCCTCGACGGCGACGCCAGCGAGCTGACGAGCGACGACGTGCTGACGCTCTCCACCGACGACAACGCCTTTGCTTTGCAGGCCGTCTACGGTGGCGGCAACCGTGCCGCCCACAGCCCCGTGGCTGCCAACGGCACCACCCTCGTCTACGTCCACTACTGCGACGAGAACAGCATCAAGTACATCTACGGCGGCGGCAACGCGGCGAGCACCGTCAACAACCACATCATCATCGAAGGCGGACGCATCTACGAGGTCTTCGGCGGCGGTAACGGTTCCGGTGCCGGCAACCCGGGCGCCGATGTCGCAGGCGTGGCCTGGACCGAAATCCAGGGCGGTCTCATCAACGACGTCTTCGGCGGTTCCAACACCAAGGGCTTCGTCAACGACACCCGCCTCGAGATGGAGAACAGCTCCTGCCCGATGATGGTGGCCAACACCTATAGCGGCGGTAACGAAGCTGAAGGCGGCGGCGGTGTCGTCACCGTGGGCTGCAGTACCCACATGGGTAACTTCTACGGCGGCTCGCGCAACGCCGACCTCACGGGCGACGTCATCCTCAACATCACCGGCGGCTCCTTCGACAACGTCTTCGGCGGCTCGCTGGGCACCACGGCACGTCCCGCCAACATCTATGGCAACGTCACTGTCAACGTCACCGGCGGCCACATCGGCAACCTCTTCGGCGGTTCCGATGTCAACGGTAACATCACGGGCCAGATCACCATCAACGTCGACCTCGATCCCGACTACGACTGCTCCGACGGTCTGATGCTCGGCAACATCTACGGCGGCAGCAATATGGCCATCTACACGCCCAACGATCCGACCCTGGCCTCGCCGCTGGTCAACGTCATCAACGACTCCTGCGCCAACGGCAAGACCTTCGGCCTGCAGAACGTCTACGGCGGCAGCGTCGGCAACGGCACCAACCTCGTTGACGGCATCGCCACCCACGGCGACACCCTCACCGGCTACATGAAGGCCAACCCCGTGGTCAACTTCGGCGGCCTCGACCGCAAGATCGACCTCGACCATGGCCCCGTGGCCGATGCCTTCATCGTGCCCGACGCCCACCGTCGCAACATCGCCATCATAGACCAGAACATCTACGGTGGCGGCCAGGCGGCTCCCGTCGAGGGCAACCCCACCGTCATGGTCTACAGCTCGCGTATCACTAATATCAGCGGTCCCGACACCACCTTCGCCACGAGCAACCACGACACCACCGAGGTGCGTGGCTCGATTTTCGGCGGCGGCTATGGCCGGACGGCTGTCGTCACCGGCAACACCACTATCGGTATCTTCGGCGACGCCACCGTCATCGACGGCTCCGTCTACGGTGCCGGCAACGCGGCCATCCTCAACGGCAGCACCGATGTGCAGGTGGGCTACGAGCGCCAGTTTGTCTGCGCCCAGCCCGCCATCACCATCGCCTCCGACGGCACCACCGACATCTACTGCGCCACGCCCGGCACCGCCGTCTACTACACCACCGACGGCACCACTCCCACCACCTCCAGCACGCGCTACACCACTCCCTTCAGCACGCCCGCCGGTGGCACCGTTAAGGCCATCGCCGTCAAGAACGACTATGTGGCTACTACCCCGGGCATTAGCATTGACAACAACACCCACGAGGTGACTCTTTCCACGGTGATGCCCGACGCCATCATCTACTACCTCATCTCCAACGACGAGAACGCCCAGTTCACCTACTCCAACGGTCTGCCCACCAACGGCACCCTGTACGACTCGGCCCACAAGCCTACGCTCGGCGCCGGCGAGTACGTTAAGGCCGTGGCTCTCAGCTCTTATCACCAACCCTCACTACCTGCCGTGGCGACTCGACCTACACCCTAAACAATAACCCCTAGGGACCCCCTAGGGACACCCCGGGGACCCCCTCCCCATTTCCATGCCTTTTGATAGGAGCGGGAGCGGAGGGGGACCGGAGGGGGACCGGAGGGGAACCGGAGGGGAGCGGACGAAAAAATACAAAAATTGCAGAATGAAAAAAAATTCGTATATTTGCCTAATGGACCAGACCAAGTCTCCTGCCGCACAGAGCTGTGCTACAGAGGGATGCTTGGTGTGGGCCGCATAAATATATTATAAAGACCATGTTGAAAACTGCAAATAATAATCTAATAACACCCGCAGGTGCGCGGGCGTTAGTACTGCTGGCAATTATTTTGTGCTGTGGAGCCACAGGGCTGCGCGGTCAGAGCTACTTCACGCTGACCAACGGCAACTACTACTGGTTCGAAGGCCGCGAGATTGACTCGGACGACGGGAAGTTCCTCACGGGCTACGACCAGGCCAACAGCTGGGCCAAGATCTATACCCGAGGCACCCACTCCTCGGCGAGCACGACGGAGATCGTGGCGCAGGGCGACACCTATCTGGCGCTCGACACCACGGATGCCGCGCATCCCACCTTCCAGAGCTTCAGCACCGCCGGCGGCTTCAACCCGCTGTGCGTGTGGCTCCGTACGGGCAACACCGGCAACTACTACCAGGAGTGGAACGGCTACCGCTACTACATCATCGCCTCGCACAGCGAGGGCCTGAGCATCTACAAGGTGGCGGCCGACGCCCCGTTGCAGAAGAAGACAACATGGTATAACTGGGACCACGGCTGCGCCATCACCGAGCAGGTGTCGGTGCCCGGCGGCACGAAGGAGTACTACTTCTGGATGATCTACGACACGCTGAACGACGCCGACGGCACCCGCGCCGCCAACCCGCAGTGGCGCATGTCGGAGGTAAGCAGCTACCAGCGTCCGAACGAACTTATCTATAGCAACTACCGTGCCGACGGTTCCGGCGGCAACACCTGGGACAACGCCAGCAACCCCGACAAGGGCATCAGCTACTTCGACAACGTGCGCGTGGGCGGCACCCTGAACTACCCCGCCGGTGCGGCCACCACCTATATGGAGGTGAAGAAGACGGAACACGACCGCGTGATCTCGGGTGTGACGGATGGCCAGGGTCTGGTGGACCTCAGTGCCGCAGCGGCCACCATCGGCTACGGCGAGGCCGTGTCGTTGCAGGCCAACGTGGTCACCGCTACAAGCGACTACGTCACCGCCACGGTGACCGAGGCCTATACCGAATACAACGAGGAGACCTACCGCCGCGGTATCAACCTGGACTACTCGCTCCGCACCAGCGACAACTTCGGAAGCGCCGGTGTGCCTACCTACAGCAACTGGTACTACTACGGCGGCAACCGCTACACCACGCCGCCGACGGCACAGTCTGTGAACCTGACCATCGACAGTGTGCGCTTCAGCATCGACAACCGCGCGCAGCGCTACCTCAGCGTGGCGAACCCCGTCGAGGGCGCCACGCAAAACCTCGGCCCGATACACTACCACCCCTGGACGACCAGCCTCACCTGCCGCGACATCCCGATGGTGCCGACGACGGCCACCATCACCGCCACGGTGTACTACAACAACGGCACCACACAGCAGATGTCGACCACCGTCACCGTGTCGGCGGCCGACCTGAGCCACGAGGTGGCATCCACTAAAGCTCCCGTCATCAAGGGTTATGTGGTGGGCGGCGGCCGTATGGCCAACGTGACGGGCAACACCTCGGTGACGGTGCACAACGCCGACTCGATCTATGCCATCTACGGCGGTAACGATATCGCCGGCTGGGTGCAGGGCGAGGAAGGCGCCACCATCCAGGTGGGTTCACGCTACACCAACGCCGACCACCCCATTCATATCGACTACCTCTATGGCGGCGGCTGCGGCTACTACCGCTACAGCGGCACCTATGACGCTGCCACCAGCAGTTGGGCCGACAACGCCACGAAGACCACTTCCGTGGAATACGGCCAGTATGCCTTCCGCGGTGGTGTCTATGACTGGAACGACCCGACCCGTGAGGTGGTGGCCCCCGGCACCTTCGACTACGACCCCTACACGGGCGCCGACTTTGCCACGGTGGAGGACGGTAACCGCACGGTCGGTACCAAGCTGGCCGGTACGATACCCTACGTCAAGACCTCGCACGTCAACATCGGTGTGCCCGAGGTGGAGGGCCACAGCGACGCTCTGGGTCACAACGCCCACGAGCATAACGACCACATCTACATCGACTCGCTCTTCGGCGGCGCCGAGAACGCCTTCATAGGCATCTCCTCGACCAGCGGCGACTATGCGTCGGCCATCACCCTCGACATCAACGGCGGCACCGTCCTGGCTGCCTTCGGCGGCAACAACTACGGCGGCGCCGTGGCACAGACCTCGATGACCTTCGTCAACGTGGGCTGCACCAAGCTGGTCGACGACCGTGCCTTGACCCACAACACCTATTTCAACGGCTATGGTCGCGACTTCGGTATCCGCCACCTCTTCGGCGGCGGCAACAGGGTGGACTGCTCGTATGTCCAGGTGCAGTTCAACGGCGGTATGGTGGACACGGCCTTCGTGGGCGGCAACAACGCCACGGTGAAGAACCCCATCTGCTTCGTGGACTGCCAGCGTGACGGCACGGTGTACGACGTCAACGGCGAGAGCGGCGGCAGCTTCATGAACGGTCACTTCATCTACACCAATAACTCGATTACCAGCCCGACCGACACCGCCAACAACGGACTCCTGTGGAACAACTTCGACCCCGACAACGGTATCTATAACGTCCACTACCTCTACGGCGGCAACAATCTGGCGCCGATGGACAACGTGTCGTTCGTGAACCTCCGCTCGGGCGGCATTGGTGCGGTCTACGGCGGCGGCAGCCAGGGCGACATGACCAACAACAAGACCTTGGCGCAGGCTGCGGCGGAGCACATGTCGTACTTCGACATCCGCCCGCTGCTCGACACCATGTCGGACATTCTTAGCTACAGTAGCCTCGTCACGGTGCCCAATAAGATTGGTTCGGTCATCTATGCCTTATCATCCTCGAAGGTTATCGCCGACTATGTCTACGGCGGCTGCCGTAGGGCCAATGTCACGAACTCGTGCGGTATCTATGCGGCCGGCGGCTGCTATGGCGACATCATCGCCGGTAACGACGTGAGCGGCGACGTGGGCTCGGAGCACGACGGCGCCACCTACCTTGTGGTAACGAAGAAAGCTGTGGTGCAGGGCAACGTGTATGGTGGTGGCGATGGCTACTACCACTGCGACGACGGCACCGGCCACTACAGCGACCAGCAGATTCCCAACCCCTTCAGCAGCACGGCCGGCAACGACCCGTATAACGACTTCGCGGGCCTGCTGATGCCCACGGTGCAGCACACCAACGTCTTCATCAACGGCGGTCTCGTCAAGGGCGACGTGGTGGGCGGCGGCCTGTTGGCCGACGTAGGCTTCCGCAGCAGCGCCTATGCGCGCATCAAACCCAGCGGCGAGGCCGAGCGGACTTTGTCGACGAGAGAGAAAAACGGCACCGTGCGCCTGGAGATTGGCGGCACGGCCGAGATACGCGGCAACGTGTTCGGCGGCGGCGCCAACGCCTCCATCTGGGGCTTGTCGCAGATCTATGTGAAAGAGACGCCCACCATCCTGGGCAGCCTCTTCGCCGGCAACGACTGCGTGGGCAGCGTGCAGAGTTTCCTGCCCTACCAGAGTGTGGTGAACTACGCCGGCTGCACCAACGCAACCGACAGCCTGAGGGCCGAGAGCGAGAACCAGGCCAATCAGTTCTCCTCGAACGGCGACTCGCTGAACTACTACACCACCACCGAGGGCGGCATCAAGCAGTACAACCCGCGCTACTCGACCTACGTCCTCATCGAGGGCTCGCCAGTCATCAACTCGGTCTACGGTTCGGGTAACGGCAAGTATGACTACGACGGCACCCATCCGGAGTTCCCCGCTGTGGCGGTATGCCCCGGCACGGAGGGTGACCGACCCGACCAGGCCAGCACCTTCATCGACCTGCATACCGAGGGCGGCTTCATCGACACCGTCTTCGGCGGCGGCGCCGGTTGCTCGGTGAGCGACAAGGTGGCCATACTGCTCAACAACACCGGTGTGACCAACAGCTTCAACATGGCCACGCTGCCTTCCAACTTTGCCGGCGGCAAGACGGGCAACTATGTGGGCACCATCTTCGGCGGCAACAACTTCGACGACATGAACGTCGTGCCCAACATCCACCTGGTGAAGGGCAACGTGAAGAACGTCTACGGCGGCGGTAACCGTGGCGACATGACCAAGAAAGACGTGCTCTATGACATCTGCGGCAACGAGGTGCCCGATGTGTCGACCTACGTCTTCTCGGAGAGCGACTATGTGACGGTCACCGACACCGTGTTCGGCGGCTGCCGCATGAGCAACACGGAGGGTATGTCATACGTCGATGTGCGCAGGACGTCGGCCGAAGGCATCCAGTACCTCTATGGCGGCAACGATATCAGCGGTAGCATCAAGGGCAATACGCGCGTCGATGTGTCCGGCGGTCTCATCCAGCGCATCTGGGGCGGCTCGAACGGCCGCTACGACTATGTGCCCGTGGGCCACGAGCGGTACAACGTGTACAAATACGGCACCTACGACCAGGCGCATCCCGAGACCGGTTTGATAGCCACGGCTGCCAAGCCCGACGTGGACAGCTCGAATGTCAACCTCTGGGGCGGCACGGTAAACGCTTCGGTCTACGCCGGCGGTTCGATGGCTGAATGCCGCACCACCTGCCTGGTGGTCGACGACCTGAAGGGCTGCACCTCCAACGGCGTCAGCACCGGCAACGTCACCGTCAACGGTTCGCTCTTCGGCGGCGGTGAAGGCCGCTGGGACGACCTCAACCTCCGCGACTTCGACGGCAAGCGCTGGGGCAATGTCACCGGCTCGACCTACGTCCACCTGTATCACGCCAAGAATGTGACCACGGCCAAGGCCTACGGCGGCGGTAGCGGCGGCGACGTGACGAACACCTACATCAAGACCTATCCCACCTGGAACAACCCCTTCCTGGCCATCTACGGCGGCTGCTGGGGTTCGGATGTCCACGGCACCGCTTACCTGGAGTTTGATGGTGACACGCTGGTGAACAACCTCTTCGGCGGCAACGACTTCTCCGGCAACGTGTACCGCACCGAGATGGTGGTCAACAACGGTAACTTCTACAACGTCTACGGCGGCGGCAACGGCGATTATCCCGACAGCTACTACCACACGCAGCACGGCCTGGCCCTGTCGTCCCAGTACGCCTACATGAACGCCTCGTCGACCGTCTATGCCGGCGGCGACAGCATCGAGCGACCCAACACGGAGTATATCCACATTACCTTCAACGACGGTGAGGTCGACAGCTGCCTCTACGGCGGCGGCAAGTTCGGCACCGTGCTGCCCCTCAAGAAGAACAGCAGCGGCGAATACGAGTACGACCAGACGCGCCTGACCAACGACGGCGTCTACCGCTACATGCCCGACACCACACGCACCAAAGCCACGACGGTGAGCGATCCCGAGGACTTGGCCTATATAGTGCTGAATGTCCACGACGGCAAGTTCCACCGCAACGTGTTCGGCGGCGGCCGCGGTAACAAGAAGACCAAGAAGCCCATCGTCTACGGTCTGAAGGTGGTCAACATGGACGGCGGCGAGATCTACGAGAGCCTCTATGGCGGCTCGGAGTTCGTCAACGACGGCTACATTGCCGAGTGCAAGCCGGCGACGGGTGCCAATCCCACGCGTGCCGACCGCTTGGCGGTGAGCACCATGCGCCCCTCGTCGATAGTGAACATCACCGGCGGTATCGTGGGCTCCAACTTCTACGGCGCCGGCTACCAGGGCATCGTCTATGGCTCGGCCTACGTCAACATTGGTATGGACGCCATCGACAGCAGCACGGTGTGGCGCAACACCTACGGCAACGACACGCAGGACAGCACCTACAAGAAGTTCAAACCCGGCTACAAGGGCGGCTACAGCGACGCGCTGGTGGCCAACACCCTGGCACTGGAGAACTCGATATACAGCGGCGCCAACTGGGGTAACGCCAGCGGCGCAGTATCGTTCGACAACCCCGGCTTCATGGGCGGCGAGAGCCGTATGTACATCGACGGCAAGGGCTACAACACCACCAACGACATGGTGTCGGCCGACCCCGAGATGATTATCATGCGCTCGCTCTTCGGTAGCGGTACTTCGGTGCTCGGCGGCGATATCCACAGCCACATCGAGGTGCGCAACTACGGTGGCATGGAGGCCTGCGCTCCCACCAAGAGCCTCGAGACCATGCAGCGTACCGACAGCTTGTGGCTGCACAACACCGCCATCCTCCTGACCGGCACCACCGACGCCAGCCAGCAGTATATGTCGAACCGCTACGCGATCAAGAACGTGAAGCAGATGAACTACCGCGGCTACAACGTGACGAAGCTGCAGGCTGCCATCGACAACGTGGAGGGCCTGGGCTTCTATGAGCAGGGTACTTCGTCGAGCATCCACAGCGGCGAGCAGTTTGACACCGTGCAGGTGGTCCTGAGTGAGCTGAACGGACTGGTGGACGCCAGCGCCTGCGGCGACAATGTGGACATCTGCGACAAGGAATATGTGGTGTCGCCCTCGGTGGCTACGAAGCGCCACACGTTGATGATTCTCGACAACGGTGTCTCGATGAGTATCGGCAAGTCCGATAACTCCAGCACCGACTATGGCGCCGTCACTGGCTACGGCTATGTGACCACGCCGGGCGGCTATCAGTCGTCCATCACGGCTCGTCCGAAGATGGAGCTCAGTGCCAACTTTAATATGAACGACGGCGGCTTTGTGACCACCTGCCGCACGGACAACAAGACGCGTACCGTGGCCACGAACTACACGCAAATCAACACCGACTGGCTGGCCGACGGCGCCGACGAGTTGCCCTACACCAACCATGCCACTACCGATGCCAACGGCTATACCGGCACCACCAAGTACCGTGAGTGGAAGGTGGGTGACGAGCACGGTCTGCGCGAGGTGGAGGCCACCCTGCTGGCACACTCTTCGCCCGACAGGCTGAACCGCGACTGGTCAATGGAAATTGGCGCTGGCTCCGTGACACACAAGTACGGTGTTGCCGAGGTGGCCTTCGAGATGCCCGCCACCGAGGCAGGACACTACTATAAACTCATCGGCGAAGGCTTTGTGATGACGGGCAGCAACGGCGAGATTGACCTCGTCGACTCGGCCTGGCACCCCACGCTGAACAGCACCCTCACCACCGACGGCAACGTCGACATGACCAACGCCCTCAGCAACATCAAGAACTGGTACGACGACGGCAATCAGGACCCCGACACGAAGGGTGAATGGATAAATATCCCCAACGGCAACCCCTCCGAGATGGAAGGCCCCACGGAGATACGCCAGCGTCCCGACTATACCTTCGGCCTGGTGATGGTGCCTAACGGCAACTTCGCCGCAGCGAGCGCTACGACTTTCGACATGCCGGCGCTCATAGACCATGACGACGACCCCGCAACACCCGAAGTGGCTCCCGACCAAGACTGGGCATACTTCGTCATCAACGGTAACGCCCGCGTGAACAGTGTGAACCACTACTGCTCGCCGAAGGTGTACAACAGCAACGACCCTGCCAACCCGCAGTTGAAGCCCTCGATGCGACTCTATCTCACCTACGACACCACTTTCACCAACACCTTCAACGGCAACGTGGTCTTCAAGATGATGGAGTACGACGAGAATGACCGTGAGGTAGCTCCCATCCAGGTGAAGGTCAATATCCAGACCATCATCGACGAGCTGAAGGATATGGACCAGGATGTGCTAGCCATGTATAACGGCGGCCGCACCAACACCTTCACCCGCAAACTGGAACTCGTGCCCTGCGGTGAGGAACGTAACCTCTACATCAAGAGTATCCGCTGGATGCCCACCGACAATAACGGCGGTGACACCATAACGTCTGTCTTGTCGTCGGCCTTCGGCAATGGCGACCGCTTCTCGCTGCTGCCCAATCCGTCGGATGTGACGGCCACATCGGACAACTATCCGCACGCAGTCAGTGTGGGTCACCCGGGCGACAACAACCACAACTCGCACAACCGCTTCGCCATGTCCATCATCCCCTCCAACAACGTGTCGGAGGATGCCGGTATGGCCAACGGCTGGATCCGCGGCACCGGCGTGCGCACCAACCTCTACAAGCTGGCCTACCCCAGCGGCACCGACCCGGTGAAGACCTGCACCTGGAACGGTAGCGCGGTAGCACCCTATTCGCTGCAGAGCGTGAACGGCAACGATGCCCACGGTTACTTCCTGGGCACCCTTGACGGACGTGGCTCGGCCATGATTGATGTCGAGCTTGCCTTCGACGGCACGCGCGTCTACGACGCCATGGACGGCAAGGGCTATGTGGGCAAGGTTATCCTCACCATGGAGACCTTCACCGAGGAGGACGACATCTCGCGCGGCACCTTCGACGTGACCCTCTATGTGAAGACCCGTTCGCACGGCGACACCATCTACATGGCTTCGGCCAACTCGGTAACCCGTCAGATAGCCCCCAACAAGAGCGTCACGGTGTACCCCTACAGCGACGTGGTCCACAACGGCACCAGCTTCCAGAAGAACGAAATCGGCAAGACGCCCGGCCTATATGTGCAGAGCTTCCGCAAAGCACTGGAGGAAGGTATCTATCAGGAGGGCGACGTGCTGTGTATCATGGACGAGTTAGTGATTGACAATACGCCTGTCCACATCACCGGCCCCAACGGCCCGGCCATCGAGGTGATACGCTACGATGGTCACCACCACCAGCTGCCCGACGAGCAGAGCGTCTACCGTGGACCGATGATTGTGGTGCGCAACGGCGGCACCTTCACAGCCGAGAATATTGCCTTCCACGGCGGTGCCGGCTCACATGTGACGCACGTCGTGCGCGAAGGCGCTGCCACCTACGACGCCGCCAACCTGAACGCCAACGCCAACCTCGACGGCAGCGGCAACCTGCAGTTCTACAGCTACACCGCCGGCGGCAAGACCCTCGACAAGCTGCCCGACACCAACCGCGTCTATGCCCCCATCATCCTGGCCACTGGCACCGGTAGCTCGGTGAACCTGCGTGAAGGCGCCCTCGTGCAGCACAACTGGAATGAGTATGGCAGCCTGAGCGGCCAGACCGACGGCAACGGCATGCCCACCGACGCCAGCCTGATGGGTGCCATCAGCGTCACCGACGGCGCACGGCTGACCCTCGGCGGCAACGTCACCGTCGAGAACAACTTCAGTCACACCATGACCGGCCTCGACGACCTGACGCACGACTCCATCTCGATACAGAAAGCCCCCGGCGGCGGCGCCATCTATGTTGACGGCGGCACCGTCGAACTGCCTGAGTCGAACCGCAACACCGCCATCGACATTACCCGCAACTACCTGATGAATCCGATTATCGATAGCGACCCGTCGGCCGTGACCTGGTGGGATGAGGTGGTCATTGACGGTGTACCCGAGCGTTACATCATCGACACCGCCGACCTTCGCACCTGGCCTCGCGCCAACGTGCTACTCACCCGCGAGGCGGCCTCGGGCACCCACTATGAGCAGGTGATGAACGACACGCAGAGCGACATGATTGTGGTTAGCGGCACCGTGGGCGACGAGACCAAGATTGGCGTGCGCAAGTGGTTCCCCGGCATCCACGAACGTGACACCATCCGCTTCGCCACCGTGGTGGGCGGTAACAACACCGTGCTTGCCAACGCCGTGAGAGAGAACGAGAACTTTGTAAGCGACGACCACTTCAGCATCTTCTACAACCCGTCGGTGAACCTCATCAACGCCTACCTCTTCCGCTGCGCCACCTTCCGTCACCAGCTGGCCTCCGACATGTATATCGGACCGCTGTACGAGCGCGACAACACCCTCACGCTGGCCTCGGGCGACGTGCTCCACTTCGGCGTAAAGAACAACGTGTGCCCCACCGGCGGCGACAGTATTATCTACCGTGTGCAGGGCGGTATGATGCCCTACACCTACACCTGGACCGACCTCGGCAAGAGCACCACGATCCAGACCACGACGACCCCCTACAGCAACGCACAGGTGCAGTATGACCTGGCGGGTGGCGAGAACGGCACCGCTGTCACCGGCGACGACCGCTACGCCAAGTATGCGGCCTCGATAGCCGACACCCTGCTGCTGCCCAACGAGGCCATCACCACCGCCACTTCCAGCGTCTGGAACCACCTGCTGGTAAGCGTTACCGACGCCACCGGCGAGTGCGCCCTCTACAAGAACATCGACCTGCGCATACTGATGGACCATGAGGCCGCCAATCCCGCGACCTACTGGCCCAAGGCTACGGCAGCCGCCGACACGGCGAGCCACCGCGACAACAGTTCGCCGTGGATGAGTGATACCGTTGGCTCCGGCTGGACCGACACCGCGCGCAGCGTGCTTGCCATCGCCAGCCGCAACTTCTCGGGCGTGCAGATTACCCCGCGTGTATGGGTTGACCGCAGCAACGGTACCATCAGCGCCACCGTGGCGGGTGCCGACAACGACTACGTCTACCAGTACGTCGGTGAGAGCGAGAGCCACGAACTTGCAGACCTGAACTTCTGCCCGGGCGACACCATCTACCTCTACACCGAGCCGCGCGGCAGCACGAACAAGTTTATCATGTGGGACTTCGACCCGTACTACCGTCCGTTGGCCCTCTACACCGTGCCTGCCCACGACGCCACCGTCACTGCCTACTATGGCCCCGACGAGTACTGGTCTGAGCATGTCAACAGCGTCGCCACGGCTCACGCAGCGTATGACGACAACTACTACTACGCTGGCAACAACGGCAACAGTTATGTCACCACCCTGCACGGCGACGTGCATATCTATGACGAGAACGGTCTTGCCTGGTTTATCAGCGTGGTCAACGGTCTCAATGGCGCACAGGCCCGCCAGTTCTACTTCAACAAGGTGTTCCTGCACCAGAAGAGCGGCGGCTACGACATGAAGAACTACCTGTGGACCCCGGTGGGTACCAACCACCAGCCCTTCCGCGGATGGTTCCTCGGCGTGGGCAGCAACGCCACCGATACGGTACGCCTCCGCGACGAGCAGGTCGTCATCAAGAACATCATCGTCAACGAGCCGAATATGAACTACACCGGCTTCTTCGGCAACATCGACACGGCTCGCATCTGCGGCATCAAGCTTGAGTCTGCCCTCATCCGCGGCTCACAGTATGTCGGTACCGTGGCGGCTTGCTCGAAGGATGCCCAACTCGATAACGTCGTTGTCGCCGACTCCGCCGAGCTGAGCAGCGCCACCACCATCCTCGCTACCAACTACACGAGTGGCGGTATGATTGGTAAGTCCACGCACGACGTTGTGACCAACGTGAGCGTCAAGGCCAAGTTCATCGGCGATGCCGTCTACAGCGGCGGTATGGTGGGCTACGGCGTCTCGACGACCGTCACCAACAGCTATGGCTATAACGATAACCGCATGAACGGCCTCTACATAGGCGGTGTGGCCGGTTACCTCGACGGTACCGCTGGCAGCAAGGGCGGCCTCTTCCGCAAGAGCAAGAGCGCCAGCCCCTCGGTGGTGGCCAACAACTTTGTGCGCCTGGAGAACAGCGAAGGTACCCGCGTGGGTGGTATCGCTGGCTATGCCAAGAACAGCGAGATAGAGAACAACTACTTCTACGGCGACATCAACAATGCCGGTGGTAGCGGTGTAGCCTCCTCGCTGAACCACAGTAACGCCGACGGCAACTACTACGAGCAGGGTGCCGCCAAGCAGTCTGTGGGCAGCAGCATCAACGGCAGCTATGTGGACAACATCTCGACCTTCGAGGGTGCCGGCAACGGCGTCACCTTGGCCCAGAGCGTCCACGGCCGCAACAACCTCACCCGCGTCCTCAACGCCTGGGTGCGTGAGCAGAACGCCGCTGGCGGCGACTACCACACCTGGCGCAGCGACCTCGAGAGCACCAACGGCGGCTATCCTATCTTCGGCACGCCCGACCTGATACCGCTGCGCGACAGCATGACCGTCTATGGCTGCGACAGCGTTGAGTGGAACGGCAACTACTATGCCGACGGCGAAACCATGAGCTACCGTGTCATCGACACCGTCGAGATGGTTGACAGCATGATGACCATCCACTTCGCCGCTCACTTCTCGTCGCACGAGCAGTATGCCGACAGCGCCCTGGTGGGCGAGGCCTACAGCGGCTACGGCTTCACCCTGACCGCTGCCGAGACCGCCCTCCTGCAATCCACGGTCGAGAACTACGGCTTCGCCACGCTCGTGTTGAGCGACACCCTCGCCACCGAGTACGGCTGCGACAGTATCATCACCCTCACCCTCACCTTCTACGCCAACGTCAGCATCCCGCAGGTGACCAAGAGCCATGTGTTGGTCTATCCTAACCCGACCACCGCTCGCGTCACCGTCGAGGCCGAAAGCATGAAGCATGTGGAACTCTACGACAACGACGGTCGTCGCCTGGCCGACTACGACACCTACGGCAACGACGAAATCACCATTGATATCAAGCATTACTCCACCGGTATCTACTACCTCCGCGTACATGCTGCCGACGGGGTTACCATACAGAAGTTGATTAAAAAATAGTGTAAGCCAATGAAAAGAAGCTATATAAAACCGTTCATAGAGGTCTTTGTATACGGCGCCGAAGAGGGCTTTGCCCTCTCGGTGGCGTTGCACAAGGACTATGTGCTCGTCGAGGGCGAGAGCGACAACCGCACACTGCGCGCCTCCGAAGAGGTGACTGAGTATACCGACGAAAGCGGCGAATACGAGCGCGGCCTGTGGCTATAACACCAACCCCTAAAATGACTGCAGCAATGAAGAAACTGACAATAGCCATAGCACTGCTCACACTGGCCCTCATCCCCGTGGCATGCCATAAGGAGAACCGTATCCATCAGTTCCAGTTCACGGCCACCACCGAGCGGCCCCAGAACGACGACGCCAAGGTGCGCCTTGTCGACGAACGATACATCCTCTGGGAGTACGACGACGAGATAAGCATCGGCAGTAACACAAGTGGCGACGACAAGTACAGAGCCTGGCTCTACTATTCCACCCCCGACAACGAGGACTGGGGCGCCTACAACGGCATCTTCCTCACCACGTTGCCCGAGAACTCCCAGTACTTCCTCGGTTTGCACCCCGCCAGCGACAACAACATCATCTCCGCCGGCAGCGGCTCTGCTTTCACCGCCAATATCGACGTCCCCGCCACCCAGACCTATCGCAACGACAGCACCTTCGACAAGCAGGTGTTCCCCATGGTGGCTTGGTACGGCGGTGTCTGGGATAATTCGTCCCAAAGCACCCCCTTCAACCTCGACTTCCGCTCTCTCGCATCCATCGTGCGCCTGCAGTTCGTCAACGGCACTGGTGCCACTTCGGCCATCCGCAGCATCACCGTCACCTCACCCGACAAGCAGCTCAACGGCCTCTTTTTAGTCAACAACTACAATACCTACGACCCCTACCTCACAGGACTCGAATCCTCCAAGAGGAGCGTCACCATCGACTGTGGTTCGTCGGGCGTAGCCTTCCCCAACAACAAGCTGCTCACCTTCTACCTGGTGCTCCCCGCCTTCACAGGCCGCGATAACACCACGCAGTACAACAACCTCACGGTCACCGTGACCAATACCTCGAGTCAGTCGTGTTCACGCACCATCGGTTCTGTCAAGACACGCCGCAACGGCATCTCCTACATGCCAGCCTTGTCGATTGACGCATGGGCCAGTGCACCGACGCCCACCATCGCGGGCAACGGCACCGAAGACCGTCCTTTCAAGGTCTACGACATCAATGACCTGAAGTACCTGCGCGACTGCTACAACAGCGGCACGCGCACCATCAACGGTCAGCCCATCACTGCGAACACCTACATCAAGCTCATGCGCTCCGATATCGTGCTCACGCAGGACAACTGGGCGGCCGGTATCCGTAACTTCGAGGGCCACTTCCTCACCATGAACCAGCAGTCGAACCCCGGTATCACCAACACCTACCCCAACGTGCCGCTCTTCGAGTCCATTGGATCCAACGGTGAAGTGGTAGGTCTCACCGTCAAGAGTTCGGGGAGCAACACCTTGACCAACGCCACCGGTGTGTCGCCTTTCTGCACTCAGAACGACGGCCGCATCATCGACTGTGCCCTCACCTCCAATCCCAGCAACTCCAATTACACAATCTCCATCTTCTCGTCCTTCGCCGGCATCTGCGTTACCAACAACGGCACCATCCAGGGTTGCCGCTGCGACGCCAGGGTCCAGGTGCAGAGCAACAAGAACTTCGCCGGAATCTGCTTTATCAACAACGGTACCATTCAGGGCTGCCAGGCGTCCGACATAACGCTGCGCGACGTCACCGCCAAGGCCGCGGGTATCTGCTATCAGAACAGCACCACCGGCACCGTGAAGGACTGCTATTTCGCTGCCAACATCACGGAAAGCACCGCCGACTGGGGCGGTATCGTCTACGAGAACAGCGGCATTGTGAAGCACTGCTACATGAGCGCCACGGGCCACATCTACACCTCCAAGGGTGTGGGCGGCATCGTGAGAAACAACATTGGCGCCAGCAGCCTGGTGGACTACTGCTATGTGTCTGGCCCCCTGCAGGGCCGTTCGGTGGGCGGCATCGTCGACAGCCTCGTCGCCGGTGAGGTGAGAAACTGCTTCAACAGCAACACTGCCATGATCACCGTCACCACCGCCTCCAGCGTAGGCGGCGGACTGGTGGGCTACGTCAAAGGTGGCCAGGTCAACAACAGCTACGTCAAAGAGATAACCCTCATACGCCGCAACAACAACGCCGTCATCGGCGGCCTTGCCGGCGCGGTTACGGGCGGTGCCTTCAGCTACTGCTACAGTTATGAGGACTACAACGTTTTCTACGGCACCTCGACAACGGCTACCTACGACCATTGCTACCTCGTCGACGGCTCTCAGGCTGGCGTTACCACCGTCGGCAGCTACCCGACGACCAACTTTGCCACGCTGACCACCAACCTCAACGGCAGCGGCAACAGCAATTACTCCACCTGGGTGCAGCCTAACGCCTCCTCGGCCCCTGAGCTCGACACCTACCAGGAATAAATGGTTATTGGATAAAACAGAAAACCCCTCACAGCATCGCCGTGAGGGGCTTTCTATTTATAATCTTGCAACTTTATTGCAGCTTGGCCAGTGCCTCTTTAATGCGGCGGAGTGCTTCGCGCAGCAGATCCTCGCTGGTGGCGTAGCTCAGGCGGATGCAGCTGTCGTCGCCGAAGGCCGAGCCCATCACCGTGGCCACGTTGGCCTCGTTGAGGAGGTAGAAGGCCATATCGGTCGAGTTCTCAATCTTCTTGCCGTTGAAGCTCTTGCCGTAGTAGGAGCTAACGTCGGGGAAGAAATAGAAGGCACCCTGCGGCAGACGCACCTTCAAGCCGGGGATGTCGCACAGCAGTTTGTAGACCATGTCGCGGCGCATCTGGAAGATGTTGCGCATGTCGATGATGTCCTTCGAGGTCTTGGGGTCCATGAGCATGGCGCAGACGGTGGCTTTCTGGGCGATGGAGCAGGTGGCGCTGGTCACCTGGCCCTGCAGTTTGTTGGCAGCCTTGGCGATGACCGTGGGGGCGGCGATAAAGCCGATACGCCAGCCAGTCATGGCAAAGCCCTTGGCCACACCGTTGACGGTGATCACACGGTCCTTCACCTCGGGGAACTGGGCGATCGACTCGTGCTTGCCCACGAAGTTGATGTGCTCGTAGATCTCGTCGGCCATCACGAAGAGGTTCTCATGCTTGGCGACCACCTCGGCGATGCCTTTCAGCTCCTTCTTGGTGTAGAGCATGCCCGTGGGATTGCTGGGCGAGGAGAACATGATGAGTTTGGTGCGGGGAGTGATGGCGGCTTCGAGCTGCTCGGGGGTCACCTTGAAATCGTTCTCCAGTTTGGTCTTCACGAAGACGCACTTACCTTCGGCCAGGCGCACAAACTCCTTGTAGCTCACCCAGAAGGGGGTGGGAATGATGACCTCGTCGCCCGGGTTGATGAGGCACTGCACCACCTGGAACAGGCTCTGCTTGGCACCGGTCGATACCACTATCTGCTCAGGCTTGTATTCCAGACCGTTGTCGCGCATCAGCTTGGTGCAGATGGCTTCCTTCAGGTCGGCATAGCCCGGCACGGGGGGATAGTGGGTGAAGTTGTCGTCGATGGCCTTCTTGGCGGCTTCTTTCACCACCTCAGGGGTATTGAAGTCGGGCTCGCCGATGGAAAGGCTTATCACATCTTTGCCCTGGGCTTTCAGCTCGCGGGCCTTGGCGGTCATGGCCAGCGTCTCGCTCTCGGCCATATTCAGAATTCGATTCGATAATATCTCCATTGTTCGTTATTTTTGAAAATGCAAAGATACAAATTAAAACCCACACCGCCAAAAAATATTTTCCAGTCTCATAGGTGCTCCATTTCCTCGTTTTTACCAACGAGTTGATAACCAGCCAGATGTAGGTATTTGTAGTGCTCGTTATACGAGTAGTATAAGGGTCAGTAAATCAGTCCTTTGCACTGATCAACACCGTATCAACGACAGCCTAACTCCGAGTAAACTCCGAGTAAACTCCGCCCCAACTCCGAGGACGGTCGGTGATGATACAGTGATGGTGCGTCGGAGGGTGGGAGAGAGGCGGTTGAAAAAAAAGTCGCCGCAGATTGGAAAAAAAGTGTATCTTTGCACATACCGACCCGAGGGCCGGAAAAGGTGAAATATAAACTAAAACATTGATAGATATGGCAAAAGAAGTGAATGAAGCGGCTGCCCTGAAGCAGGAAAAACTGAAGATACTCCAGAGCACGCTCGACAAGATTGAGAAAAGCTACGGCAAGGGTTCGATTATGAAACTGGGCGACCGTCCGAACGAGGAGATGGAGGTTATCTCGACGGGTAGTATCAGCCTCGACAACGCACTGGGTGTCGGAGGTTTCCCGCGCGGACGCGTCATCGAAATCTACGGTCCCGAGTCGAGTGGTAAGACCACGCTGGCCGTCCACGCCATCGCCGAATGCCAGAAGAAGGGCGGCATAGCGGCCTTCATCGACGCTGAGCACGCCTTCGACAGTTTCTATGCCAAGAAGTTGGGCGTGGACATCGACGAGCTGTTGGTGTCGCAGCCCGACAACGGCGAGCAGGCCCTCGAGATTGCCGACAACCTGATACGCTCGGGTGCCATCGACATCATCGTCATCGACTCGGTGGCGGCCCTGACGCCCAAGGCCGAAATCGACGGCGAGATGGGCGACTCGAAGGTGGGTCTGCACGCCCGCCTGATGTCGCAGGCCCTGCGCAAGATGACTTCGACCATCAGCAAGACGGGCTGCTGCTGCATCTTCATCAACCAGCTGCGCGAGAAAATCGGCGTGATGTTCGGCAACCCCGAGACGACGACGGGCGGCAACGCGCTGAAGTTCTACGCTTCGGTGCGCCTCGACATACGCCGCATCCAGGC
>JAFXXI010000017.1 GCA_017542345.1 Bacteroidales bacterium | reverse complement strand
TTTCTTCACCACACCCCAGCGGCGGGCCAGCTTCAGGGCTGTCTCGTCGGCCTCGGCGCCGGTGTTCATCGGCAGCACCTTGTCATAGCCGAAATACTCGGTCACATACTTCTCCCACTCGCCCAGGCAGTTGTTGTAGAAAGCGCGGCTCGAGAGGGTCAGCTCATGGGCCTGGTCGCACATGGCCTTGACAATCTTCGGATGGCAGTGGCCTTGGTTCACAGCACTGTAGGCCGAGAGGAAGTCAAAATACTTCTTACCCTCGCAGTCCCAAACAAAAGCGCCCTCACCTTTGGCGAGAACGACGGGCAGCGGATGATAGTTATGGGCGCCATACTTGGCTTCCATCTCCATGAATTGTTCTGATTTTGTCATAGTTGCAGTATGTTTTGTTGTTAATGTTTAATATCCTAACGAGAGTGCAAATATACAATTTTTTTCCAATATATAGCATCATATATCCAAAAATGTGAAAATATTTTTCACCCTTCCGCTCCGCTTCCCCTCCGGTCCCCCTCCGGTCCCGCTCCGGTCCCCCTCCGCTCAAACCCGAACGAAATGGGGAGGGGATGGGGAGGGGATGGGGAGGGGATGGCAGGGGCGTCGTCATCGCCATTTTATTTTTTCGGCCGGCACACTTTTTTTGGCTCCATGGCGTTATAAAGGGGAGAAACAACACGCTGCGTGGACCAAGACAACGTTATTCTGGAAGTCAAGGGGCTGAATGTCAGCTTCGGCGGACGCCGTGTGGTGGAGGATGTGAGCTACACCCTGCGCCGCGGACGCACGCTCGGCATTGTGGGCGAGAGCGGCAGTGGCAAGAGCGTCAGCAGCCTGGCACTGATGGGTTTGCTGCCCAAGCAGGCCACCGTCGGCGGCAGTGCCCGGCTCGACGACACCGAACTGCTGACCCTCGACGAAGAGGGCTTCCGCGCCATCCGCGGACAGCGCATCAGCATGGTCTTCCAGGAGCCCATGACCAGCCTCAACCCCGTGCAGAAGTGCGGCGCGCAGGTGCTGGAAATGATGAAGGCGCATCTCCCTAAAGAACTTAAAGACTCTAAGGACCTTAAGGAACGCGTCATCGAGCTTTTCAAGGAGGTGATGCTTCCGCGGCCGGAGAAGATATTCGACAGCTATCCGCACGAAATCAGCGGTGGCCAGAAGCAGCGGGTGATGATAGCCATGGCACTGGTCAACAACCCCGACATCGTCATTGCCGACGAGCCCACCACGGCTCTCGACGTGACGGTGCAGAAGACCATACTCGACCTACTCAAGTCGTTGCAGCAGAAGCACGGCATCAGCATTATCTTCATCAGCCACGACCTGGGTGTCATAGGCCAGGTGGCTGACGACATCATGGTGATGTACCGCGGCCGTGTGGTGGAGTGCGGCCCCGCAAGCGAAATATTGCATAATCCGCAGCAGCCCTACACCCGGGGTCTGCTGGCCTGCCGTCCGCCGCTAGAAGGGAAACCCTACCGGTTGCCGACGGTGGAGGAATACCTGGAGAACGATGGAATTCCTAGCAGCCATAGCAAGACTGGCCAGCCTAGTCCGGCTAGTCAAGACAGTCAACCACTCATCTCCGTCCGCGACCTGGATGTCACCTATACGCTGAAACGCAGTATCTTCGGACGGCCGTTGCAGACGCTCAAGGGGGTGGACGGCGTGAGTTTCGACATCCGTGAGGGCGAGACCCTCGGCCTGGTGGGGGAGAGTGGCTGTGGCAAGACCACGCTGGGTCGCGCCTTGCTACGCCTGATAGACCACTCGTCGGGCTCCGTCAGCTATCGCGGCACGCCGCTGGACCAGCTTTCGGCCCGCCAGATGCGTGCGTTGCGCCCCAAGTTGCAGATTATCTTTCAGGACCCCTACAGCTCGCTCAATCCGAGAATAACCATCGGCGAGGCTATCGCAGAACCGCTTTCGGTTCACTCGGCTAGAATATCTAGAGAGTCTAGATTTTCTAAAGTGATAGAACTCATGCAGCAGGTGGGCCTCGATTCCGATTGGTACAACCGCTATCCTCACGAACTCAGCGGCGGACAACGCCAGCGCGTATGCATCGCCCGCGCCCTCATCCTGCAGCCCGAGCTGGTGGTGTGCGACGAGAGCGTTTCGGCCCTCGATGTGAGTGTGCAGGCGCAGGTGCTCAACCTGCTCAACGACCTCAAGGAGCGCTACCGCTACACCTACCTCTTCATCACCCACGACCTGTCGGTGGCACGCTACCTGTCAGACCGCATCATGGTGATGCAAAAAGGAAAGGTCGTCGAAAGCGGTGCTCCCGACGACCTGTTCCGCCGTCCGCAGACTGACTACACGCGGACGCTGATTGAGGCAATTCCGAGGATTAATTCCTGATTACCATTTTCCGTATGCCGCTGCTTCTTTCGCCGACGACGCGGAGGAAGTAGACACCGATGGCATAGCGGCTCACGTCGAGCCGCATGCTGTTGCTGGCAGCGCGGGTGCTGTAAAGCTCACGGCCGTTGAGGTCGACGATGCTCACGGTGGCCGGTGCCTGGATGCCCGACACGGTAACGATGCCGCGGGCGGGGTTGGGGCTGAGCGTGAGGAGGGCCATGCCGTCGGCACCACTGATGCCCTCATGCGGGTCATCGGGATCGTCTGGGTCGTCTGGATCGTCTGGATCGTCAGGCTGATGACGGCCGCAGATGCTGTCGACGGTGAGGAAGTTGGTGTCGAGTGCGTCGGCTTTGAGGGTGCGGTAGATGGTGTCGCCGTCAGGGCCAAGGATGACGAACGAGCAGACTTCGTCATCGTTGCCCGAGAGCCAGCTGAATACTGTCGGGGTACCGTTGCAGACGAGGTGGCTCATCGTCTCGGCGTGGCCGCGCAGCATGGTGAAGTCGTACTGCTGTGAGCCGTTGGTGACGGTCAGGTGGCCGCCGCGCCAGCCGTCGCCCGTGGCGGAACGGGCATCGACGGTGATGTAGCACGACTCGCCCTCGCAGTCGGTGAGGAAACTGCCGCTGACGGCATTGCTGCTGTCGTTGTCGCCGCAGAGCGAACGCACTGCCACGGAGTAGCGGGTGTAGGGGTTGAGGCCGGCAACGGTGAAGTTGGTGGTGCTGGTGGTGCCACGGCGCACGCCGTCGACATAGACCGCCCACTCGGTGGCGCTACCCACAGGACTCCAGCTTAGGTAGAGGGTGCTGGCCGTGGCCGAGTCGAGCGCGAGGCGCACCGGGGGACGACAACCCTCGATGGGCTCGATGTGGAAGTCGAAAAAGTATATGTAGTGGTAGTTGTTGTTTACGATGGGGCTGACGACAACGCGGTTGCCGTTGCCGGTATAGCTGTCGAGGTAGGAGATGTATTCGTCGTGCGAGAGGTTGGGATTGCCGGCAGGTATCTCGATGGTGTCGATCCACACCACGTCAGAGCAGTTGCTCTCGCTGGCGATGCCTACTTTGACCCATCCTTGGTCGGACGACCCTATCCAAGTGCGCAGGCGTGCGCCAGCCAAGGGCTCGGCGATGGCGGGTAGCATGAACCACTCGTCGTTGCCAGCGTTGCGCACGTAGCCGCGAGAACTCTCGGTTAGACGTCCGCGATAGAAATACTGGCTGTGGCTCCAGCAGTCTGTGAAGCCGTTGGTGGCGGCGGCTACCATATCGTTCTGCGAGAAGTGGAAGGGCAGATGCATGAGTGCGCAGGTGGTGGTGAAGGTGACGGGCAGGCTGTAGCGTGTTTCGGCATCGCACAGCACGCCCACGCGCACCTCATAGTGTGTGCTGGGCTGCAGGCCGGTGAGGGTGTAAGTGCCCGAGGCGGTGCTGTCGGCCACGGTCCAGGCGGTGCCGCCCACGGGACGGTATTCCACCACCCACTGTGTGCCGGCGCCGCCTTCCCACATCACGTCGGCGAAGGTGGTGTCGACATAGGAGACGGCTACGACGGGAGACTCGCAGATGTAGTTGTCCTGGCAGATGCCTACAAAGCGTATGTCGGGCAGTTTCTGCAGGTTGCGTGTCGAGGTGAGGCTGGCAGGGTTGTAATCGGTGTTGTCGTTGAAGTTGTAGTAGGTGGCCCATTCGGCGTCATGGTTGATCCAGGCGGGGCAGGTCGACAGGCCGACGCTGCTTCCGGTGCTGTCGACAATGACAATTTGCACGTTGGAGTGGCCGTCATAGACAAAGGGGTGGTTGAAGATGACGGTGTCCCACTCTTGCTCCTTGAAGAGGTGGTCGCCGTGGGCCACATGGGTCATGCCCGTGACCGAGACCGAGTTGCTGCTGGTGGTGGCGCTGCTGTTGGCCATCCAGATGCTGATTCTGCGCGTGGTGGTGGCGGTGGTGCCGGCAGTGTCGCGGCGCACCGCGAGGCCGCGGATGGTGTCCATGTCGAAGAATACCGAGGCAGGGTAGAGGGTCTGGCTGTAGCTGTAGTTATAGGCAAAGTTGAAGAGGAAGTCCTTGGAGTAGCTGCGATAGTTGGGAGCCAACTCGCTCTCGCCGCAGTGGTGGAAGACCAGCGGGACGACTACGGCCTCGGCGCTGTCGTCGTCGCAGAGGGTGTAGAAGCTTGCGGTGTAGTCGTGCGTGGGGTCGAGGTTGGTGAAGAAGTGGTAGGTGGGGCCGGAGCTGAAGTCCTCATAGTCCTGGGCATAAGGGTCGGTGAGGTCGTGCAGCACCACCCACACGCCGTTGGCGCTGTTGCCGCGGCCATCAAAGCTCCACTCGAAGGCGACCGAGGTGCTGTTTGAACTCACCTGACGCAGGTTGACCAGGGGGTAACAGGCCGCCTGGGTGGTGAAGGTCGTCGGGCGCGGGTCGCTCAAGGCACCGCCGTCGCAGATGGTCTGTACCCAGACGTAGTACTCTGTAGCGGGGTTGAGGCCGCTGAGGGTAGTGCTGTTGGTGGGTTCGTTGCTGTAGGTGGCGGTGGCGAGGTCGTTGGTGTCGTTGTAGCTCACGCGGTAACCCTGGCGTCCCGCCACGCCCGGCCACGAGAGGTCGGCGGTGTAGGGGGTGATGGAACTCACGCGGACGAAGTCGGGCCGCTGGCAGGTATTGAGGGCATGGATGGTCAGGTTGTCGAGGTAGGCCGTCGAGTAACCGCTGTTGCCATAGGTGCCGCAGAACACCAGGTAGCCGGTACTCGAGCTGGCTCCCGTTAGGGTGTCGGTGCGCACCTCATAGGTGGTCCACGACCAGCCCGGACTGTAGGAACCCACCAGGGTGTAGGTGCTCAGGTCGGTAGGGTCTGTGGCCAGGTAGACGGTGAGGCCGTACTTGTAGACGTCGAAGCTTAGCTCCAGACTATTGAGCGGCGCCGGGATGTGGGGCGTGGCTATCTTCATGGTGCCAGTGCCGTCGTTCTCGCTGCATTGACCCATGAAATTCAGCACTGTGCCATGGCTGGACGCGGTGGTGAGGTTGGGGTAGGTGGCCGTGGAACTGGTGGGATGGATGCCCACCACGCGGGTCCAGCAGGTGGGCATGGTGGCGCCGCCCGTTTGGGTGTAGCTGTCGAAGTCCTCGCTGTAGGGCAGCGTGAGGTCGTTGCACTGGGCCACCGCCACCGCTGGCAGCATCGCCGACAGTGTGAGGACTGCTGCAGCAATTACAAAAAGACGTTTCGTCGCTTTCATAATTCTACTTTTTCTGTTTGGCTTAGTTAAAGAATCCGTCGGTGCCTTCGAGCCAGGTGTCGTGCATGGTGTAACTCTCCATCTGTTCCTGATTGTCAATCTCGGGATTGAGCTCCCAGAGGTTCAACCCCAATGTGCTAATGGCGTAGCCTCGCTCGGCGCGGAAGCTGACCACCGTCAGCTGTGGCGCCTCGTACATCAATATTCTATCAACAGTTTTCGGTTGATGCCAATTCATTTTAAGAATCAAATAAAGTTTATCGCTCGATACGGTTGTCTTCGGGTGCGGCAATCCAGACGATGAGGTAAGCCCAGAAGCCGAAACTGCCACAGAGCAGCGCCAAGAGGAAAATGATGCGCACCACCGTGGGGTCGATGTTGAGGTAGCTGGCAATGCCGCCGCAGACACCGGCAATTCTGCGGTCGGTGGTGCTGCGCATGAGACGACGATAGCTGTTGTATTCCATGATTTAGATTGATTAAAGCATTCCTTTGCGTTTCAGAAGGGCTTTGGGACTGGGGTCTTTGCCGCGGAAGGCGCGGTAGAGGACCATAGGCTCCACGGTGTTGCCGCTCTCGAGCAGGTGACGGAACTTCTTGGCCAGTTCGGGGTTGAACAGGTCGCCGCTCTCGGCGAAGGCTTCGAAGGCGTCGGCATCGAGGATGGCGGTCCAGGTGTAGCTGTAGTAGCCGGCATCATAGCCGGTGGTGAAGATGTGCTGGAAGTAGGGACTGCGGTAGCGGCTGATGATTTCGGGGATGAGGCCTATCTTGTTCATGGCCTGCTCTTCGAACTGCAGCGGGTCGATGGCCTGCTTCTGCTGGATGCTGTAGTAGTCCATGTCGAGCAACGAGGCGGCGAGCAGCTCGGTGGTGATGAAGCCCTGGCCATAGGTGGCAGCGGCCTCAATCTTCTTGATGAGTGCGTCGGGAATGGCCTCGCCGGTCTGGTAGTGCTTGGCATACATTTTCATCACCTGCGGGTGGCGACACCAGTTCTCCATCACCTGGCTGGGCAACTCCACGAAGTCACGCGGCACGTTGGTGCCGGCCAGCGACGGGTAGGTGCACTTGCTGAGCAGGCCGTGCAGGGCGTGGCCGAACTCGTGGAAGAGGGTTTCGCTCTCGTCGAAGTTGAGCAGCGAGGGCTTGTCAGCAGTGGGTTTGGTGAAGTTGCATACCACCTGGATGATGGGAATGATGTTGTTACCCTCGAGGTCGCGCTTCTGGCCGCGGAACTCGGTCATCCAGGCGCCGCTGCGCTTGCTGGCGCGCGGGTGGAAGTCCATGTAGAGGATGCCGATAGTCTTTTCGCCATTCTTCACCTCGAAGCAGCGGGCTTCGGGATCGTAGGTGGGCAGGTCGGTGCGCTCGGTGAAGGTGATGCCATAGAGCTTGTTGGCCACCATGAAGGCACCTTCACGAACGCTGTCGAGGCAGAAGAAGGGGCGCACCTCGGCGTCGTCGAGGGCGTATTTCTCCACGCGGTATTTCTCACTGTAGTAGCGCCAGTCCCATGGCTGTAGCTTGGCTCCCGGCTCGTCCTTCTCGAGCATCTTCTGATAGATGTCGCGTTCCTGGCAGGCCACTTTCAGTGCGGGGCTCCAGATGTCCATCAGACAGCGGTAGACGTTTTCGGGGGTCTTGGCCAGACAGTCGTCGAGCACCCAGTCGGCGTGGGTCGGGAAGCCGAGGATGTTGGCGCGCTCGAGGCGCAGGTTGACGAGGGTGTCGATAATCTTGGTGTTGTCAAACTGGCCCTCTTTGCATCTATCCGTGAAGGCGAGCCACACCTCCTCGCGGAGTTTGCGGTCGGGGCAGGTCTGCATGAAGGGCTCCCAGGTGGGCATGTCGAGGGTGACCTTCGTGCCGTCGGGCAGTTCCTTGCTGTAGGCGTTGGTGGCCTTCAGCACGTTCTGGGCGAAGCGCATGGTGAGCGAGGCAATCTGTTCGTTGAGTTGGCGGAAGCGCTCCTGCTTGTCGGCCGGCACGTTGGCGCCGCTGCGCACGAAGCCTTTGTACTGTTCCTCCAGTAGGCGCATCTGCTCGGGATTGAGACCGAGGCTTTCGCGCTGCTCGTAGACAGATTTGATGCGGGCGAAGAGTTTAGCGTTGAGGGCGATGTCGTCTCCGTGCTTCGAGAGCAGGGGCGTCACTTCCTCTTCGATGGCCTCCATCTCGGGGCTGTTCTCGCACTCGGAGAGGTTGAAGAAGACCGACGAGACCTGCTGCAACAACTGACCGCTGTACTCGTAAGCCAGCACCGTGTTCTCGAAGGTGGGCGCCTCGGGGTTGTTGACGATGGCCTCAATCTCGGCCTGCTGTTGTTTCATGCCTTCGCGGAAGGCTGGCATGTAGTGCTCGGTCTTGATGCGGCCGAAGTCGGGAATCTCATACGGGGTATTCCACTCCGAGAAGAAAGGATTGTCCATGTCTTTCTGGTTTTTGCAGCCTGCCAGCAGCAGGGTCGCCGCGGCGGCAAGGATAAGGGTGTGTTTCATATTGTTGTTGTTATTTTAATTGACTACTGATGTCGCGCAGCAGTTGCGCGTTGAGTTTCTTCGCAATGAAGGTGTGGTTCTTGTTCTCGACGAGGTATATCTGTGGCGTGGTGGTGATGTCGTATACCTCGCGCCAGTCGATATTAGCCGCGCCGCCGTTGAGGTTCACCCAGCGGGGATTGTCTATATGGTGCTCACGGAGGAACTTCTTCCATTTGCCGGTGGTGGCTTCGTCGGGTTCCGAAAGGATGGCGAAAGCTGTCATGTTGAGGCTGTCGGCCACCTCATTGAAGACTTTGTATACCGCGGGAATGATGTCGCGGCAGTGGCCGCAGGTGGGACTCCAGAAGAGCAGCAGCGTATATTTCCCTGGCATCCGGTGCAGGGAGTGGGCGACGCGTAACGTGTCAAAGAGTATCAGCTCGGGTGACTCGCGGCCTACCAGCAGGCGCTCCCATTTGGTGGCGCGTTCCACATTCATGTCGATGGCAGAGGGTGTGAGCCATGTCACTTTGCCGGTGGCGAAGTAGCGCTGCACCAGGTGCACATAAACCTCATCATAGACCATCACGTTGCTTTGCAGATAGCGTTCGGTGAGGGTGTTGATGAGCCACTGGTAGACTTCGGGTGCCGGTTCGGCCCGATCGATCAGGCTGTCCAGCAGCGGGCATATCAGCTCGGGTGGCATTCCCCGCATGTATTTCTCCACATAGTCGTTGAAGCGCTGGTAGAAGACGGCCTTGGGGGTACGGATGATAAAGTCGTCGTCCAGCGGCATATAGTCGAAGTAGTGGTGCATGAACCAATCAAAGCGTTCGTGTTGCGACATCTTCGTGCCGTCTTCGTGGTACGCCGGCACCTCCTCGTCGATACGCTTCGTAGCCTGCATCATCTTGCTTATCATCGCCTCGGGGTGCTGCTCTATAAGGTTGAGCTTGAGACTGTCGATGCGCAGATGCTGACGGCGCGTCATTTCGACCAGCGCCGCCGAATCTAGGGTGGGACGCGCCACCTCGATTTCGTGGTAGAGACTCTCGCTGGCTCTCTCGTAGTTGTAGAACAGCTCGTTCTGTCGCGAGCCTTTGACCTTCATGCTCATCGTCCAGGATCGGTCGTCGGTGTGGAACTGGAAGTCGGGCTTCTCGCCATAGACGACGAATTCCACATACCGTCCCTTGTCATTGGTGAAGTAATAAAGACCCGGGTGCAACTCTTTGTTGCCTTTGAAGACGAACTTGCCTTTGCCGTTGTTCACCGCCGTATCGAGCACATAGTGGAACTGGGCGTGATAGTAGCACAGCAACATCATCGAATCCGTGTTGCCGTCCACCTGCAGCGTCAGCTTGTAGCCGGGCTTTGCTATCGCCATGGTCGGCAGCAGTATCGCCAATAGTATGATTAGTTTGTGTTTCATTCTGTATCCTATATGGTGTTTAGTTATTCTCCTTGAAATCCTTACTTCCCCACGCAGAATCTGCCGAAGATGCTTCCCAGCACCTCCTCCGAGGCAACCGCTCCTGTGATGGTGCCGAGGTGATAGAGTGCGTCACGCAGGTCCACGGCCACCAAGTCGGCGGGCATTTCCTCGTCCAGCGCCTGATCCACGCGCTTCAGAGCCTCGTCCACCTTGCGCAGTGCGTCATAGTGACGGCTGTTGGTTAGCAGGGTGTCATCGGCGGCACGGTCGCCCACGGCCTCCTTCAGCGCCAGCCTGAGTGCTTCCAATCCGTCGCCGTTTTTGGCCGACACGTTGATATGGCATGCCTGTACCTCTCGCTGCCCAGCCTCTATCATGTCACACTTGTTGAGCACTATGATGTGCCGCTTGCCGTCGTTCGTGTGGATTTCCTCCATTCCCTCCGTGGTGTCATGGACATGCAGCACCACGAGGGCATCTTCGTAGGCTTTGCGGCTCCGGGCTATCCCCAACTGCTCCACGCTGTCGTCGGTTTCACGCAGCCCCGCGGTGTCTATCAGCCGGAAGGTGATGCCATCGAGGGTGAGCAGCCCCTCTATGGTGTCGCGGGTGGTGCCCGGCACGGGGCTTACAATGGCGCGGTCGTCCTGCAAAAGGGCGTTGAGCAGTGTCGACTTGCCCACGTTGGGCGCTCCGACAATGGCTACGGGGATGCCGCGCTTGACGGCGTTGCCCATGGAGAAACTCTGGATGAGCGTGGTGAGTTGGGTGTGAAGGGTGGTAAGCAGTTCGCGCAGCTGGCTGCGGTCGGCAAACTCAACATCTTCCTGTGAGAAGTCGAGCTCGAGTTCCAGCAGGGCGGTGAGGTCCACCAACTGCTGCCGCAGTTCTTTGAGCTTCTGTGCGTATCCGCCCCGCAGCTGGCTCATCGCCAGCCGATGTTGTGCCGGAGTGACAGAGTCGATGAGGTCGGCCACTGCCTCGGCTTGCGACAGGTCAAGCTTTCCGTTGGCGAAGGCGCGTAGCGTGAATTCGCCCGCCTGGGCCATCCGTGCCCCGCTCTCGGTCAGTGCCTGGAGCACAGCTTGCTGCACATACAGCGAGCCGTGGCAGGCAATCTCCACCGTGTCCTCGCCTGTGTAGCTGTGCGGTGCGGCGAAATAGGTGGCCACTACGTCGTCGATGTCGTCGAACCGGCAGTATGTGGCCTTGCGAGGCTCAAGCACGGCGACCGAGAGGTGAGTGATGGCGACATCATAGGCCTCCACGCCGCTGATGCGGACAACGGCAATTCCTCCGACACCAATCGGAGTGGAGATTGCTGCTATGGTATCGTTTTGCTTCATAATCTCGGTCTGCTTATATGACGGCAAACAGGCGAAAAGTGTTCACTTTTATTATTAATTAACATCCGTCTTGCCCGAATCGCCCTCGGCAATATACCGGTCGCCGTAGAGGCTCTTCATCTCCTCGTCCGAGAGGCCCAACTCTACCTTCATGCGGTACATGTTGGGATAGGCTAGGAAGAGCATCAGCGTGGCCAGCATAGCCAGCATCAGCAGAATATTCTGTGCCGACAGCACCATGAAGGCCACTATCAGCACCACCACCGCCAGCATGGTCAGATACAGCGACCGGATATGCTGTGCGTAGCCAGCCAGCTTGGCCTCCAGGCCTTCGGTCTGCCGTAAGGTGGGAATCTGCTTGCGGATGACCAGCAGCGCCATGCTCAGCGCCAGCACTGCCAGTACGCTTCCGGCTATCAGCATCCACCGTGCCGTGTGCGGGGTGGGGTAGAAACGGTATGGGCTGACATAGTGGAACAGTGCGGCTGCAATCACTACCGCCACTGATCCCCACAAGCCCATGCGCGAAGCGCGCTGTATCGTTTTGATGTATTTCTGCATATCTTCTGTTTTACTTGAACTTCTTGAACTCCTTATACTCCTTGAACTCCTTATAATTTCAAGAATCGTGCCGTATACGACTCTTTGCATTTGGCCAGTGCCTCGGGCGTGCCCGCGAAGACCACGTTGCCGCCGTCGTCGCCGCCCTCGGGACCCAGGTCAATCACCCAATCGGCGCACTTGATGATGTCGTGGTGGTGTTCTATCACCACTATCGAATGTCCCCGTGCAATCAGCCTGTCGAAAGCCGCCAGCAGCTTGCGTATGTCATGGAAGTGAAGTCCTGTCGAAGGTTCGTCGAAGATGAACAGCATGGGTTTCTCCGTGCCTTCGCCGCGCACCAGGTAGGAAGCCAGCTTAATGCGCTGTGCCTCGCCGCCGCTCAGCGAACTGCTCGATTGTCCAAGCTTCAGGTAGCCCAAACCCACATCTTGCAGTGGTTTCAGCCGTGTGTATATGCTGCGGGTCTCGTCGCTGTCGAAGAACTCGCACGCCTGATCTACCGTCATCTCCAGCACTTCGCTGATGTTCACTCCCTTGTAGGTCACCTCCAGTGCCTCGTCTTTGTAGCGGCTACCGTGGCACTCCTCGCACAGCAAGTGTATATCACTCATGAACTGCATGCTCACCGTCACATATCCCTCGCCCTCGCAGGCGTCGCAGCGGCCGCCCTCGACGTTGAACGAGAAGAAGCCGCTCTTGTATCCGCGCGTCTTGGCCAGCGGCTGCTGTGCGTAGAGGGCGCGTATTTCGTCGAATGCCTTCATGTAGGTGGCAGGATTGCTTCGACTCGAGCGGCCGATGGGGTTCTGGTCCACCATCTCCACGCCGCCCAGGCGTTGTGCGTCGCCCTCCAGCGCCACGCACGAGCCCACATAGTCCGCGTTGCCCTCCATGCGCCGCTGCAACACGTCGTACAGCACGCCGCTGATGAGCGTCGACTTGCCGCTGCCGCTCACGCCTGTCACCACGGTCAACACCCCCAGCGGGATATCGACATCGATGTGCTTCAGGTTGTTGGCATAGGCGCCGCGGATGCCGATGCGGTCGCGCCAGCGCCGCCGTTCCGCAGGCACGGGGATACTTTGCTTGCCCAGCAGGTATTCTGCCGTCAGCGAGCGTTTGGCTTTCTTGAGTTCCTTGGGCTCGCCGCTGAACACCACTTCGCCGCCCAGACGTCCGGCCCCGGGGCCGATGTCCACCAGCCAGTCCGCCGCGCGTATGATGTCTTCGTCGTGTTCCACCACGACCACAGTGTTGCCCAGGTCGCGCAGTTTCCGAAGCACCTCTATCAGCTGGGCCGTGTCGCGGCTATGCAGCCCTATCGACGGCTCGTCGAGGATGTATATCGACCCCACGAGGGAACTACCCAGCGAGGTGGCCAGGTTGATGCGCTGGCTCTCCCCGCCGCTCAGGCTCCGGCTCTCACGGCTCAAGGTCAGATACCCCAGTCCCACGTCGAGCAGGTAGCCCACGCGGTTGTGCAACTCCGTGCGCAGCCGGTCGGTGGTCTTCAGTTCGTGCTCGGTCAATGTGGTCTCCAGTGTGTCGACCCACTCGGCCAGTCTTGACACCGGCATTTCCGTCAGCTCGCTGATGCTGCGTCCCGCCACCTTCACATAGTCCGCGTCCTTGCGCAGGCGCCGACCCTTGCAGTCGGGACACACCGTCCGGCCGCGGTAGCGCGCCAGCATCACTCGGTATTGTATCTTGTAGCTCTGACTCTCCACCCACTTGAAGAAGCCGTCGATGCCCTCCCACACGCCGTCGCCGTGCCATAGTATGTCTTTCTCTTCCTGCGACAGCTCGTAGTAGGGCTTGTGTATCGGGAAGTCTATCACCGCCGCATGGCGTATGAACTCGCGCTTCACTTCCTGCATCTTGTCCCCATTCCAGCACACCACGGCGTTGTCGTAGATGCTGCGGCTCTTGTTTGGCACCACCAGGTTCTCGTCGATACCTATCACGCTGCCGTAGCCCTGGCAGGTGGGGCAGGCGCCATAAGGGTTGTTGAACGAGAAGAAGTTGGGGTTGGGCTTCTCAAAGCTGATGCCATCGGCCTCGAAGCGGTTCGAGAAGGAGTGGAGTTCCGGGCTGCCGATGACGCACTCGCCGCGTCCTTCGAAAAAGGCTGATTGCACGCTCTCGGCCACACGGGCTCCCAGTCCATCGTCGTCGTGGCGCACCTCCACACGGTCGACGACCAAATAGACGTCGCCGTCAAGTTCCACGCTCTTGAGGTCTTCGATACGCACCACCGTGCCTTTCACCATCGCCCGCTGGTATCCCTCGCGGCCCAGTATGTCGAGTTGCGAGCGCAACGGACGCTCCTTGCTGTCTTCCAGCGGCGACAATATCAGCACTCGCACGCCGTCGGACTGCGACATGATGAAGTCGACCACGTCGCTCACCGAGTGACGCTTCACTTCCACGCCGCTCACCGGCGAGAAGGTGCGCCCGATGCGGGCGAACATCAACTTCAGGTATTCGTATATCTCCGTCTGCGTGCCCACCGTGGACCGCGGATTGCTGGTGTTCACCTTCTGCTCGATGGCTACCGCCGGCGCCAATCCATGGATATAATCCACATCGGGTTTCGCCATGCGCCCCAGAAACTGGCGCGCATACGAACTCAGGCTCTCCACATAGCGCCGCTGCCCCTCGGCAAACAGCGTGTCGAAAGCCAAGCTGCTTTTGCCGCTGCCGCTCAAACCTGTCACCACAATCAACCGCCCCTGCGGCAGGGTGAGGTCTATGTTCTTCAGGTTGTTGGCGCGTGCGCCTTTGATTTCAATGTCCATCAAACTCCCTGTGTCGTTATCTGATTTTCAGTTCTGCCAGCCGCTTGCGGCTGCCGTCGACCGTCAGCGCCACAATCGTGTCGTCGGGCCTCCACACGCATCGCATCAGAGTGTGCGGGGTTTTCTGCTCCACCACCGTCTTCTGTACGTCGCCGTTGGGGTCGATGGCATAGACTACCAGGTTCGACTTCGAGCCGGCGGTATACTGCTTGGCCTCTTTTGCGATGTCGTAGGTGGCCGGATAGTCGCGGCTCTCCGACTTCAGCACATACACCTTGCCGTAGCGCGACAGCAGCGACACGTTCAGCAGGTCGTTCTCCGACTTCTGTCGGTCGTTGCGGCGCAGGTTGCGCACATAGGTCACACGCCCCAGCGTGTCCATGGCCATCAGGTGGATGCCTTGGCGGTGGTAGACGCTCGTCGTCGTGCCGTTGTTCTCCACCTCGGCTTCCATATAGTTACGGCCTACGGCCAGCACGGCTCCGAACGTGGTCGGCACCGCGTCGATGACCGACGCCATCTCCACCTCCTGGAGGCGCTGCACCTTCTTGGTCTTCTTGTTATACAGCAGGTTCAGGTCCTCGTTCTGGAACGGACGCATCACAAAACCCGTCATCACAGCCGAGTCGATGTCGAACGACAGGCCCAGTGTGCCGCCGCAAATATCTCCTTCGGGGTTCTTGCCGTTGGGGGTGAAGGTGCCCACCGCCATCGCATGGCGCCCCACCACGCCCGCCAGTCGCAGCTGGCGTATCGGGTCGCACGTCACCGTCACTTCATAGCTGTCGGCGCGCTTCTCGCTCATCACGTTGAATATGATGTGCGTCTCGGGGTAGGCCAGTTCGTGGCCCAACGTCACCATGGTTCCGTCGTCGGTCACCACCAGTTGGTCCATCGACCCCATCGCATAATCTTTCGTCCACACGGTCGACAGGTCGTTGTTCATCAGCACCGCCCGCGCCGAATACTGTTTCTTTGCCGTATACTCCACGATGGTAATCAGTGCCGTGTAGGTGCCGTTGGGCGATGTGGCCGCCCACACCAGGCAGTGGTCTTTGCGGTCATACGAAAACGAGTCTACCACCGTCAGCGGCTGGGTGCCCTCGGCCGGACGCATGCTGTCCAGATCCACCACCGCCTTGTACACCAAGGTGTGGCGGTTGTCGGGCTCGTCGACCAGCAACACCGTTGCGTGGTTGTCGTGCATCGACGCCGTCAGGATGCGGTAGTTCACAGCGCTCTCGGGCAGCTCCATGCGCCGCAGCGGCTCCAGGTTGTGGTCGGCCAGCACCACATGCTTGCGATGCCGGCGTCCGTCGCCAATCCAGCAGTACAACCCTTCGTACTGCCCCACATAAATGCCCTTCTCCAGCAGCGGGAAGTCAATCTTCTTGCTCTCCGCATGACGTGTCAGCTGGAAGTCGTTTTGCGCGCCCATGCTCCCGCACAGCGCGCCCATGAACAATAGTAATAAGCCTATCTTTTTCATATATAGGGTGTTTCGTTAAAATGGCGATAATATTCCAAACTGCAAAGATACGAAAATAATTCAAACTCGCCAAATCAAAAAAGCGGGCCCGTTGCCCCCTTCCCGATACCCCCTCCCGACCCCCGAGTGACCCCCCGGCCAATCCGACCGAAGTCGATAGGAGGGGGAGCGGAGCGGGACCGGAGGGGGACCGGAGGGGAACCGGAGCGGAAGGGGGTCGTTTTTGACCCTCCAAAGTGCCTCCTGGAGACCCCTCGGAGAGGTGAAAATGTGAAAAAATTTTGCCGGTTTCAAAAAAAGTTGTATCTTTGCAGTCTGTTTAATTCACAACAAACAACAACAAATCATTTAAAAACAAAGAGTTATGCCTGCAAGAATGAGATTACAGCGTCATGGTAAGAAGAACCAACCCTTCTACCACATCGTTGTTGCGGATGGTCGTGCACCTCGCGATGGAAAATTTATCGAGAAGTTAGGCACTTACAATCCGCTGACCAACCCCGCCACCATCGAGCTCAACTTCGACCGTGCTGTCGAATGGGTGAAGAATGGTGCCCAGCCGAGCGACACCGTGCGTCGCATACTTTCCTATAAAGGCGTTCTGCTGCGCCGCCACCTGCAGATTGGTGTCGAGAAAGGCGCCATCAGCCAGGAACAGGCCGACGTGAAGTTCAACGAGTGGCTCCAGGCCAAAGAGGCTAAGATAGCCGCCGCCAAGAGCGAGGTTGAGAACAACGCCCGCAACAGCCGCAAGGCTCGTCTCGAGGCCGAGAAGAAGGCCAACGAGACCAAGGCTGCCGCCGTCGCCGCCAAGCGTCAGGCTGCCGCCGAGGCCGAAGCTGCCGCTAAGGCTGCTGCCGAAGCCGCCGAGAACGCCGAGGGTGATGCCCCCGCCGCCGAAGCTGAGGCTCCCGCCGAGGCATAAATTGCCGGACAACAAAGAAAAAAAAGGAAGCGCATTGCAGCGCTTCCTTTTTTTGTACAATAAACCATCTGTTTTGTCGTTAAGCAGGTATTATGGAGATAAAGGATTGCTATTGTTTGGGGCGCGTCACCAAGCCCTGGGGAGTCAAGGGACAGATGATGTTCTTTCTCGATGTGGACACGCCGGAGGACTATGCTGAACTCGACTCGGCCTTCGTGGACATCAAGGGACACCTGGTGCCCCATTTCTTTCATGTCGACAGTCTCAACGGCAACAAGGCGGTGGTTACCTTCGAGGAACTCACGGCCGAGCAGGCCGCCGCGCTGGCCGGACATGACCTCTACTTGCCGCTCGACCTGCTGCCCAAACTCGACGGCAACCGCTTCTATTTCCACGAGGTGATTGGATTCCGTGTGATTGACGAGACGCATGGCGATATCGGTGTTATAGAGCAAGTTATAGAATATCCGGCACAGCCGTTGCTGCAGGTGATGAAAAACGGCACGGAGATACTGATTCCTGTTATCGATGAGGTAATTAAGTCAGTGGACCGTGAGCAGAAAATTATGCACATAGCAGCGCCTAACGGGTTGATAGAGTTGTATCTGGGTAAAATAAACACGGAGTGTTGAAATGTTTTTCCGCCGTGTGTCAGAAAATATGTATACCTTTGCATCAAAATAATTGAATATCATGGTAAAGAAAGCAACCACCACCGTCGTGAAGAAGGCCGCCGCTCCTGCCAAGAAGGCCGCTGCGCCCGCCGCAAAGAAAACCGCAAAGCCCGTAGCCAAGAAGGCTGCTGCACCTGCCAAGAAAGTTGCTGCTCCGGCAAAGAAGGCTGCCGCTCCTGCCAAGAAGGCCGCTGCGCCCGCCGCAAAGAAAACCGCAAAGCCCGTAGCCAAGAAGGCTGCTGCACCTGCCAAGAAAGTTGCTGCTCCGGCAAAGAAGGCTGCCGCTCCTGCGAAGAAAGTCGCTGCTCCCGTGAAGAAGGCCGTTAAGCCCGTAGCGAAAAAGGCTACTGCTCCCGTGAAGAAGGCTGCTCCAGCAAAGAAAGTCGCCGCTCCCGTGAAGAAGGCTGTTAAGACCGTGGCAAAAAAGGCTACTGCTCCCGTGAAGAAGGCTGTTAAGACCGTGGCAAAAAAGGCTGTTAAGACCGTGGCGAAAAAGGCTGCCGCTCCTGCAAAGAAAGTTGCTGCTCCTGCGAAGAAGGCTGTTAAGCCCGTGGCGAAGAAAGCTGCCCCTGCGAAGAAAGCTGTTAAGCCCGTAGCGAAAAAGGCTGCTCCTGCCAAGAAGGCTGCTGCTCCCGTGAAGAAGGCCGTTAAGCCCGTGGCGAAGAAAGCCACTGCTCCTGTGAAGAAAGTTGCCGCTCCCGCGAAGAAAGTTGCTGCTCCCGTGAAGAAAGCTGTGGCCAAGAAGCCCCAAGCCAATGTGGAGAAGACCCGCTACTCGGCCGAGGAGTTGCAGGAGTTCAAGGAGCTCATCCTCTCCAAGATCGCCAAGGCGGAGAGAGACCTGGAGTTGCTTCAGCAGGCTGTGGCCGGCAGTGAGAACGACGTGAGCGACACCGCCCCCACCTTCAAGACCCTCGAAGAGGGCAGCAACGTGCTGTTGAAGGAGGAGAACCAGAAGCTCGCCGCCCGCCAGCAGAAGTTCATCCGCGATCTGCGTGCTGCACTCATCCGCATCGAGAACGGTACCTACGGCATCTGCCAGGCCACGGGCAAGCTCATTCCCAAGGCTCGCCTGATGATTGTCCCCCACGCCACCATGACCGTGGAGGCCAAGGAAGCCAGCAAGCGTCTCCGTTAAGGGAACTTCACTACACCAACATATACAGCAAGGGGGGAGAACCAATGGTTTCTCCCCCCTTTCATTTGTTGTGCGCGGCGGTCGCTAGATCTGCAGCATCACCTGCTGCGCCAGTTCGTTGGCGCGGGCCTCGGTAGCGGCTTCGCTGTAGATGCGGATGATGGGCTCGGTGTTGCTCTTGCGCAGATGCACCCAGCCGTCGGCGAAGTCGATCTTCACGCCGTCGATAGTGGTGACTTTCTCTACTTTGGCGTCGGCCTTGTAGAAGGCAGCGACTTTGGCCAGCAGGGCGTCGACATCCATGTCGGGGGTGAGGTCCTTGCGGTTCTTGCTGATGATGTACTCGGGATAGGTCTTCCTTAGTTCACTCACCTTCATGCCGCGTTTGGCCAGCAGGGTGAGGAAAAGGGCCACGCCCACGAGAGCGTCGCGGCCGTAGTGCAGGGCGGGGTAGATGACGCCGCCGTTGCCCTCGCCGCCGATGACGGCGCCGGTCTCACGCATGAGGGTGGTGACATTGACTTCGCCCACGGCGGCAGCGTTGTACTGGCAGCCGGCGTAGCGGCGTGTCACGTCGCGCAGGGCACGGCTGCTGGAGAGGTTGCTCACCGTGTTGCCGGGGGTGTGCTGCAGCACATAGTCGGCAACGGAGACAAGGGTGTATTCCTCACCGAACATCTCGCCGGTCTCGCAGACCAGTGCCAGACGGTCGACATCGGGGTCGACCACGATGCCGAGGTCGCAGTTGTTGTCGCGCACGCAGTCGCTGATTTGGGTAAGGTTCTGCGGGATGGGCTCGGGGTTATGGGCGAAGTGGCCCGTGGGCTCGCAGTTGAGTTCCACCACCTGCTCCACACCCAGACGGCGCAGCAGGCGCGGGATGGCGAGGCCGCCGGTGCTGTTGACGACATCCACAGCCACCTTGAAGTTGGCCTTGCGGATGGCTTCGGTGTCGACTAGCTCCAGCCCGAGGACGCGTTCGATATGGCGGTCGATCCAGTCTTCCTCGACGGTGACCTGGCCCAGGTCATCGACTTCGGCATAGTTGATTTCCATGCTTTCGGCTAGACGGAGCACCTCCTTGCCTTCGGCGTCGGAGATGAACTCGCCCTTGTTGTTGAGCAGCTTGAGGGCGTTCCAGTGCTTGGGGTTATGGCTGGCGGTGATGATGATGCCACCGTCGCAGTGGCCGTCGATGACGGTCATCTCGGTGGTGGGGGTGGTGCTCAGACCGGTCTCCAGCACGTCGATGCCCATGCCCTGGAGGGTGCCTACCACGAGGCGGTCGACCATGGCACCCGAGAGGCGTGCGTCGCGTCCCACGGCCAGACGTAGACGGCGTTGGGGATTGGCACCTTTCAAGAAGGTGGCGAAAGCAGAAGTGAATTTGACGACATCGAGGGGAGTCAGTCCCTCGCCTGCGGGTCCGCCGATGGTTCCGCGGATGCCGGAGATGCTTTTAATCAGGCTCATATTTTTAGTGTTTAATGTTCGGTTTATTTGGGACGCATGACGATGAAGGGGACGAGGCACTCTTCAAGCGAGATGCCGCCATGCTGGAAGGTGTTCATGTAGTATTTGACGTACTCGTTATAGTTGTTGGGGTAGGCAAAGAAGTCGTTCTCGTGGCAGAAGATGTAGGGAGAGGTGACGTGGCGGCGTGGCAGGAAGAGACGCGCAGGGTCTTTGACCTCGAAGACATCCTTGGGGTTGTAGTCGAGCAGGCGGCCCTGCTTGTAGCGCAGGTTGACGCTGATATCGCGGTCGCCCTTGACGCGCACGGGCCTGTCGATGCGGACGGAGCCATGGTCGGTGGTGATGATGATGTTGACGTCGCGCTCGCTCAAGGCCTGCAGCATCTCCATCAGGGGTGAATGCTCGAGCCACGAGAGGGTCAACGAGCGGTAGGCTTTCTCGTCGCCCGCCAGCTCGCGCACGATGTCGCTGTCGGTACGGGCATGCGAGAGCATGTCGATGAAGTTGTAGATGATGACGTTGAGCTGCGAATGCAGCAACTCGGGCAAGCGGTCGACGAGACGCTTGCCGTACTGTGCGTTGAGCACCTTGTTGTAACTCTGTTTGATGTTGAAACCGTGCCGCCGCAGGTTCTCCTGCAACAGCTCACTCTCGTACTGGTTCTTCCAGCCTTGCTCGTCCTCGTTGACCCAGTACTGCGGGTATTTGCGCTCAATTTCGCTGGGCATGAGGCCGGCGAACATGGCGTTGCGGGCAAACTGGGTGGTGGTGGGAATGATGGTGTAGTAGAGGTCGTCGCGCTCGACGCGGAAGAGATGCTCGATGGCAGGTTGCACAAACTTCCACTGGTCGTAGCGGAAGTTGTCGATGACTATCATGAAGGTGGGGCGATTCTCTTTGAGCAGAGGGAAGAGGCGTTCCTTGAGCACTGTGGGACTCATGGCGGGTTTGTCGTCGGCACCGCCGAGCCAGCCCAGGTAATGTTCCTCGTAGAAGCGGCAGAAGAGACGGTTGGCGTCCTGCTTCTGTGACAGGAAGATGTCGTGGATGGAGGGGTCGTCGGTGTTGGCCAGCTCAAGGTCCCAGTAGACCAGGCGGCGGTACATCTCAATCCATTCCTGCCAGCCCATGCGGCTGTCGAGCTGCATGCCTATCTCGCGGAACTGCTGCTGGTAGTTGAGGGTGCTGTGCTCGGTCTGCAGGCGGCGCAGTTCGGTGTGCTTCTTGACGGTCAGCAGAATCTGGTTGGGGTTGACGGGCTTGATGAGGTAGTCGCTGATTTTCCCCCCCAGGGCATCCTCCATGATGTGCTCCTCCTCGCTTTTGGTAATCATCACCACGGGCAGTTGGGGCCAGCGCTCTTTGATGCGGCGCAGGGTATCGATGCCGGAGAGGCCGGGCATCTGCTCGTCGAGGAAGACGAGGTCGGCCTGCCGCTCCTCCAGCTCGTCAAGGGCGTCGCGGCCCGACTGCACGGGGATGACGTCGTAGCCTTTCTCTTTTAGGAAGAGGATATGCGGTTTGAGCAGTTCAATCTCGTCGTCGGCCCACAGGATGGTGGTGTTCATAGTCGGTGGTGGTTTAGTTTGTACTCTGTAATAACGGCTTGGCATATTCGATTATTGTCCAGACGCAAAAAAAGAGGGCGGCAACCCGATTGGGTTGCCGCCCTCTGGATAGTGTGTGCCGGATGGCTTACTTCACAACCAGCTTGCGGACCACGGTGGCCTGCTCGCCTGTGACACGGACGAAGTAGGTACCCTTGGACATGCTGCTGACATCGATGGTGAGGCTGCTTTCCGTAGCCTGCCACTGGCCGATGGTGCGGCCGTTCATGTCGATGACGGTGATGTCGGCGCGACCCATGGTCTGGTCGATGGTCACCGTGCTGGTGGCGGGGTTAGGATAGAGGCTGACGGCGCTCTCGCCGGTGGCCTCGTCAATGCCTTCGTTGTTGTCGGTGGTGAAGCTCGTCACGGTGCTCCAGGACGAGAGCATGTTGCCCTCGCAGACGGTAGCCACATAGACGTCATAGTCAGTGTTGCGCTCCAGGCCGGTAAGTGTGTAGGGGTTGGTCGTGGCGGTGACCGACTGGCCCTCACCGCGGCTGAAGCCTGCATAACCGTACTCGATACGCCACTCGCTGTCGTTGCTGCCAGCGGCGGTCCAGCTCAGCTTGACGCTGCTGTTGGTGATGTTGCTGGTCGTTACGTTGGTGACAGGCTGGCACTCGACAGTGGTGAAGTTGGTGGCCTCGCACCACGGACCCTCGATGGTGGCGGCGCTGCCGCAGAGGGGCTGTACCATCACGTTGTAGGTGACGCCGCGGATGAGACCGGTGACGGTGCAGACGGTGTCGGTGCTACGCACGGTGGTGTCCATGGTGGTGTTGTAGATGCGCACGTTCCAGGCAGTCTCCACGCTGGTGGGAACCCAGCTGACGGTGACATTGTCGAAGCCGGTCGAGACAACGGTCAGGCCAGTGACCGCCAGGCAGGGCACGTCGGCAGTGGTGAAGTTCTGGGTGATCCAGTCGGAGTAGAGTCCTTCGTCGCAACGCTGACGCACGCCGACGGTGTAGTTGGTGTTGGGAGTAAGGTTGGTCATATTGTAGCTGCCCGTGAGCACGAGGGTGCCGGCGACGCTGTTGTCCCAGTCACCGCTGGTGAAGGCAACATAGCAGCTGTCGTGGGCGGCGGTCCAGGTCACGGTGGCGTTGTCGTCAGAGGCAGTGACAGCGGTGATGGTGGGAGCTTCGCAGCTGGGACCAGCCTGACCAGTGACGGTCACATTGTCGATACCCGCCGAGTACCAGGTAGAGCTTCCAGTCTGCGTCCAGCGGAAGGCCAGGCGGAGCGCCGTGGCAGGTACGTTGGCCAGGGATACTGTGTCACATGTTATGTCTTCTGTCCTTGTCATTGTGTCGACCGGTACGAAGTCGGTGGCCATATTGCTGCCGGTGAGGTAACCTACCTCGAGGTCGCCATAAGAGGTGTTTTCCATCGCGTAGTAGAAGGAGATCTGGCAGGTGCTCAGGTCGGCGTTGATGATGGGTAGGGCCACAACCTTGGTGGTGCCATAGGTGGAATAATTGGCGCCTATCAGGGTTATCGCGTTGGTGTTATCGTTGGAGAAGACGTAGCTTCCGCCGGCGGCAACCACATGCGGGAAGTAGTTGTTGTCGGTGCCATTACTATAGCCTTCCCAGCAGAGCGGCAGGTTGCCGGCAGTGCTGTAGTCTGTGCCGGCCACGCCGTTGAAGGTCTCGGTGAAGGGCAGCTGCTGCGGAGCGCACAGGGTGGTGAAGCGAACGGCATCGCTGTAGAAGCTGGTATCGTTGCCGCAGATCTTGCGCACGCTGCAGATATAGGTGGCAGGCGACACAAGGCCGGTGAGGTTGTGGCTGTTGGTGTTGACGATGACGTTCTGGATGGTAGTGTCGTTGATATTACGATAGGAAATCTGATAGGTGGCGCTGGCGGGACCGACCCAGGTCAGCATGGCCGACGTGGTGGAAGGCGTTACCTGCAAATCCACCGGGCGCGGGCACGAGCTGTAGTCGATATGGATGTTGTCGACGGCAACGGGCTCGCCCAGGTTGGGATAGCTGCTGTTGCCTTGGGTGTTCTGGTTGAACCAGTAGAAGGCCACGCGTTGCACACCATGGATGGTGTCGAAGCTGCAGGAGTAGGTCTGCCAGGTAGTGTCGGTACGGACATCCATAATCTGGTAGAGGTTGCGGACGTCGCCCCACGGAGTCATCAGGTTCCCGCTCGACGGCACGGTGGCAATGCTCGGGTCGGCCAGAAGCACTATCATGCCGTCGTAAGCACCGGTGGTGGTGCCACCGGCACGGGCGCGGATGGTCATGGTGAAGCTGCTGTCGATTGTGCCGAAGTCAATGTCGCGGTAGGCGGTGGCGTTGACCACTGCGTTGTGCAGATAGGGCTTGTAGGTGGCGCCACTGTCGGCGGACATGTAGATGCTGTACGAGCCGCTGTCGGCCACGGCGGTGCCGCGGAACCAGTTGTTGGTGTGGTTGCTGCAGGTCTGCCAGTTGGCCCACTCGGTGGAATCCTCAAAGTCGTAGTTGTAGGGCAGCGTGGCAGGTATCTGAGTGGTGTTGAAGGCGCAGGGACGGTAGCTGTAGTTACCGGTATCGGTGCTGCTGCAGACAGACTTCACATAGTATTCACCCTGGTAGCTGGCGGGCAGGCCGGTCAGCGTGAAGGGGTTGGTGGATGCAGCCACGCTGGTGCCGGTGCCGGGCTGGAAGCCGCTGGGACCGTACTCGACCACCCAGCTGGTGGCATTGCTGCGCTCGTGCCATGCCAGGTCGACGCTGCTAGTGGTAGCGTTGCTGACAGTCAGGCTGTCGGGACGCAGGCAGGTGGGGATCACCTCGAGGGTGACATCATCCAGGTAGAAGTAACTGTAGGCACTGTCGTAGGCAGTACGCATGGCCACATAGTTGCCGTTGCCGGTATAGGCGGACATGGGCACCTCGAAGACCTCCCAAGTGTTGAGGGCTCCGCTGTGCTGCACGGTGTCGATGGCGACGAAGGAGCTGGCATTGCCAGGATCAGTCATCACACCCACCTCGATGGCGGGACGGCCATAAGACGTGCTGATGTGGAGGAGGTTGAAGACCAACTGAAGCTGGTTGGGCTGGTAGACGTTGGTGTCGAGCTCGGGCAGTATCAGGTAGGTCTTGTTGGTCAGCGTGCTGCTGCTATACATATATACAGAGCCACCGGTGGTGCCGCTGTGGTTGTAAGAGCCACTAATGATACCGTAGCTGGTGGGCGTGTAGCTGGGCGCGTTGCTCCAGCAGTTGGGTGTGACACCCGTACCCCATCCGTTGAAGTCCTCGGTGAAGGGCAGGCTGCTGATCTGGGCGCAGAGGGTGGCAGCATCGACGGTGGCAGTGAGACTGCCTTCGGTGCAGACGTTCTCGACTTTAAATTCGTAGTTGCGTCCGGAGTTGAGACCGGTGAAGGTGTAGCTGTTGCCAGTGACGGCCACAGGGGCGCTCCAAGCGGTGGCGCCGGCCAAACGATAGTAGGCGTTCCACGAGGCCTCACCGTTGCCGGGAGCCCAGGCTACGGTGACCGTGGTGGTGGTCACGTCAATCACGGCAGCTGCCGGAGCTGCGCAGGTGGCCTGTTGGGTGCAACTGAGGAATTTGAATATCATGTCGGGACGATACGTGTAGGTCGTTTTGCTCATGCTGCTGTTGGGGTAGGTGTAGGAATCACTATACCACGCCATAGTCATTCCGCTGATGTTATGGCAGTTCCATACATAACTCGAGCCGTCATAGTTGTTGGAATTGTCGACCACCGCCACGGCCAAGGTGCCGCCAGTGTAGTTGAACGGCGTGGTCATCACAAACTCGTTCCATCCCTGGGTGCAGTTGAGCGAACCACTATAGACGAGCGTCATTGTTTCGGGAGCCACATAGCTGCTGGTGGTAACACCTGTAAGGGTGGTGTTGGCCATGTAAACGCTGCAATTGGTCTTCGCGGTCATCGGAGTGGAATAGCCGTATTTGAACGCAAACGAACTAATCGTACCCGCAGCCCCGAGGTCGGTAGCGGTGTAAAGCTGCTCCGAGAAGGTGTTCCTGTAGAAGTTGTTGACGGGGACGCTGTAGCTGGTGGTAGCAGTGCCGGTGACGGTGTCATTGTGCGACAAAGTGCTGTCGATCATGGCGCAGCCGAACTCTGCGGTGGTGAAGTTGGTCAAGGCCATGCCGCCGGTGAAGCCGTCGCAGTCGGTGAGGACCCGCACGTTGTAGTCGGTGCCGGCATCAAGACCGTCAATAACTGTAAAGGTGCCGGTGACGGTGCCCATGGTTGTCCAGTCGGTGGCTGTGTCGGCCTTATACTCGACGGTGGCACCCGTATACTGTCCATAGAAGCCAGGCGTCCAGGTGATGAGGGCAGCCGTGGGGGTCGGGTTGACCGTCAGTGCCTCGACGGGTGAGCAGGTGGGAGCAGCCACGCAGTTGATATAGATTTCGAAACCGGAATTGGTAGAGGAGCCGTCGGCATGCCACTTGATGGTGAGGGGGCCGGAGGTACAGGTGTCGAGTGGGATGGTCTGGTTGGTGGCCTGGCTCTGGTCTGACCACAGCAGGGTGCCGCCGTCACCCACACCTTCATATATATACAGGTGGTCGCAGCAACTCTCATGTGCGAGGGTGCCGTGGAAGGTGAGCATCGAGTCGGCGTAAGCAGGGTAGATAGTGAGCATAAAGTCGGTGCTGTTGGAGTATTGCCCGTTGGGGCCGCCGTCGTCATAGATGATGCCGCCGCACATGCTGATGGTGGCCGAACCGCTGGTGCCGAAAATATACTGGCCAGGGACGAAGGTGATCGGGCCGCTCCAGTTACTGTATTCACTACCGCAATTGGCACGCACATACACGTCGTAGGTCACGCCGCCAACGAGGTTGGTGAAGATATATACGCTGTCGGTAAGAGGAATCGATGAGCTGGTGGTGTCGGGGTCGAAGCCCGGGGTACCTATCGCCAGTTCATACGAGCCGGCGGCAGCGGGGTCGTTCCAACTGACGACAACGCTGTCGGCAATGCTGCTGTTGACGGCGAAGTTCGACGGCCGTGTGCAGGTCGACGGCGGCGTGCAGGAAACGTTGATCTGGAAACCGTCGCGGGTTACCGAGCCGTCGCTGTAGAAGGTCACGGTGATGGCTTCGGCAGTGAAGGGACCGAAGTTCTGGAGTGCATCGACGCCATAGTCAGTCCACAGCATGGTGCCGCTGGTACCGATGCCTTCATAGATGCGGAGATAGTCATAATTACTCTCGGTGATGGAGGAGCCTGTGATTATAAGGTCGGAGCCAGGGGTGTTGGGCAGAATGACGAGCGTTGAGCTGCAGCTGCTGCTGTACTGGCCGGTGGGACCGCCGTTGTCGTAGACGATGGCGGCGCAGCTGCGCAGCGTGTCGACGCCGGAAGTGGCCATATTCATGATGTCAATACCGTAACTGAAGTTGACGGGACCGACCCACATGCTCATACCGTCGGCACCGCAGTCGGTGCGCAGGTAGGCATCGTAGAAGCCAGTGTCGAGGCCGTCAATCTGATAGCTCGTGGTGGTGGGGTTGTGGACGATGGAAGCGCTGCTGGGTCTGGAACCCATCGGCACTACTACCAGTTCCCATGCCGAAGCGCCGGCATCGACCCAAGCGAAGTTGGCTGTGTCGCCGCTGACGTTCACCGTGAAGTTGGTGGGCCAGGGGCACGAGACGGTGGTGCGGGCCGAGACAGGGGCCGAAGCCGTGCTGGTGTCGTCAGCGCCGCACACGGCATACACAAGCAGGGTATAGGATGTGTACTGCTCCAGTCCGGTGACGGTGTAGGTGGTGTCGGTGATGCCGGTAATCAGCGAGTCGCCGACCTGCACAGCCCACTCGGTCTCCGTTCCGACAGCGGTCCACGAGACGGTAATCTCGGTGGGGGCAACCGTGTCGACAACCAGGTCGACCGGGTGCGGGCAGGTGGGCATGGCTTCAAGGGTGAAGTCGTCGACATAGGCAGTCCAGGTACTCGTCGGGCGTAGGGCGCGGACGGCTACATAGCGACCCGTGCCGGTGTAGTTGCCCAATAGGGTTTCATATTCGGTCCATGTAGTGCCTTCCACGTTGACGGTACCCACCACCTCGAAGCTGTTGATGTCGCTGGGATTGGTCATCACGCCAACCTGGAACACAGGATGGGTGCTGGTGCTGCTGGATTTGGCCCAGAATTTGAGCTGCAATCCGTTGATGGGGTTGTCTACCGTGTTGACACCGGGCAGCACCAAGCACTGGTAGTCGCCATAGGTGCCCGTGGTGGTGCTGTTGTACCAATAGAGGCCGCGGCTGCCGGTATGGCAGTAGCTGCTGGTGTTGCTGATATAGGGATAGCCGCCATAGGAGGTGCCGTTGTTCAGACGCGTCCAGCAAGTGGCAGCAAAGGGGCTGCTGGTGCTGCTGCTGCCTGTTGTGGCACCTTCAAAACCGTAAATATAGGGAAGCGTGTCGAGGTACGCGCACGCGGTGCGGGCACTGACCATGCGCCACTGCGTGGTGTCGCCGTCGAAGCAGAGGGCGGCCACGTAGAAGTCATACTGGGTGTTGGCGGCCAGGTTGTCGACAAAGACCGTCGTGTCGGTGACATTGAGAACATTGACGACAGCAGTGTCGGGGTTGAAGCCGGCAGGGCCGTAGACGACAACCCAGTTGCTGTTGATGGGGTCGCTCCAAGTGAGCTCCACGCTGTCGACCGCCACATAGCTCGCCACAAACGAAGTGGGACGCGGGCAGGCAGGAGCAGCAGCACAGCTTGCGTTCACCTGGAAGCCTTGGTAGGTGGTGCTGACATCAGAGTGGAACGAGATAGTGAAAGCGCTGCTGGTGAAAGGACCAAAATTATGGAGTGAGTCGTCGCCGCTGGTGTTGTCCTTGAAGAGCACTTCGCCGCTGGTACCAATGCCATCGTAGATGGTCAGGTAGTCATACGACCCCTCGGTCTGCGAGAAGCCGGAGATGGAAAGCCACTGCGTTGCATCTGCAGGCAGGAGAATAATGGTGGCGTCGCAGTAGTTGCTGTAGCTGCCCGTGGCACCGCCATTGTCGTAAATGATGGCGTTGCATGTCCGAAGGGTATCTGTGCCGCTGGTGGCCATGTTGACCACATCAAATCCGATGTTGAAATTTACCGAGGTCCAGACGCTGTAGCCGTCGGTGCCGCAGTCGGTGCGCACATAGGCGGTGTATATGCCGTCGTCGAGGTTGCTCAAAGTATAGGTGTTGGTGCTGGCATAGTCCATATTCGCCGTCACCGTGTCGGGGTTGAACGTGCCGGTGCCCCAGACAATCTCCCACGACGTCCCTGTGCCGGCAGTCCAGGCGAAGTCCACGTCCGAGTTGGTGACCGTGGCGGCCAGGCCCGCGGGAGCGAGGCATGCCGGGCAGGGGGTGCTCATCGTGTAGATGGTTCCCGCTGTGGGCTCGTTGACAGTGTACATCAACGATCCGCCACCATCATAAATCCAGATGGTGACTTCGTCGTCGTATGTACCGCTCGTCCAGACGAAGCTGACGGGGCTGTCGCTGCTGACGGTGACGGTGATCGAGTCGTAGGCGCCGACCTGCATACCGCCGTCATCGGCATTGACGGCGTCGAAGGTCGCCAACGTGGTGCCGCCTTGGACGATGGCCAATTCACCGTCGTTCCAGCCGTCGCCGTAACCGTCTTCACCGACAATCTTGATGGTACAAGTCGTCTGTGCCTGTACCGTCGCCGGCAATGCCATGGCCACTAACGCGACCAACGGCATCAGAAGTTTGTACATTCTTTTCATAATGTTTGGGGTTAAATTAATATGATATATTGTTTTCTTTACTATTCGTAGGGGGGGGTAATATCTTGGTGTACAATATAATACGTTATCTTTGCACTTTTGGTGTTATAGTGCAAATATACGATTTATTTTTAATCTGAAGGAAAAGTTTTCAACAATGCGGGGTTAATTGCTTCCCGCTCCCTCGTCGCCCTCGCGGCGGCGTTTCTTGAACATGATTTCTATGCTCTTCAAACCCCAGTTGATGAGCAATATCACTCCCACGGCAATGCCGGCCTCGCGCCACATGCCGTAGCCGCACAGGCATCCCACCGCCGCCGAACACCAGATGGTGGCTGCCGATGACAGGCCGTGGATGGTGACGCCGTTCTTCATGATGACTCCCGCGCCCAGGAAGCCGATGCCGGTCACCACCTGACTCAGCACGCGCAGGTTGTCGTTGTTCACCGGCCCGCCGCTGGCCATGGCCCGCATGATGACGCTTTCACTGATGAGGATGAAGACGCAGGCGCCCACCGCCACCAGGGCATTGGTGGTCAAGCCCGCCTGGTGCTGCCGCAACTCGCGCTGCGTGCCGATGATGATGCCCGCCACCAATGCGCAGGCCAGTCTGAAGATGAATATTTCTAACGGCATGATCCGGAAAGTATTACTGCGATTTCGCCTTTGACCTCTTTCTGTTGGAAGTGGGTCAGCACTTCTGCCACGCTGCCGCGCACCGTCTCGGCGTGCAACTTGCTGATTTCGCGGCTGACACTCACCGGACGCTCGTCGCCCACCACCTCTTTGAGCTCTTCCAGCAGCTTCACCAGGCGGTAGGGACTCTCGTAGATGACCATGGTGCGCTCCTCGTTGGCCAGTGCCTGCAGTGCCGTCTGGCGCCCTTTCTTGTGCGGCAGGAAGCCTAGGAAGACGAACCTGTCGCAGGGCAGGCCGCTGTCTATCAGCGCCGGCACAAAGGCCGTGGCCCCGGGCAGGCACTCTACCTCCACCCCCGCCTTCACCGCTTCACGCACCAGCAGGAACCCTGGGTCGCTGATGCCGGGTGTGCCGGCGTCGGTCACCACGGCAATGATGGTCCCCGCCAGCAGCCGCTCCACCAACCCCGCCACCGTCTGGTGCTCGTTGAAGATGTGGTAGCTCTGCAGTGGCGTCTCGATACCGTAGTGCTGCATCAGCACGCGGCTCGTCCGTGTGTCCTCGGCCAGGATAAGGTCCACAGAGCGGAGAACCTCGACGCCACGATAGGTCATGTCGCCGAGGTTCCCAACGGGAGTGGGCACTAAATACAATTTCGACATTACTCTTCCTCGAAGTCGTCGGGGATCTCCATGTCGTGGTAGACGTTCGTCACGTCGTCGTCTTCCTCGAGGATGCCGATGATCTTCATCACTTTGCGGATGGTCTCGGTATCCACCTGACGCAGCGTGTTGGGGATGCGCTGCAACTCGGCGCTCTCGCACTCGATGCCTTTTTGCTCCAGCATCTTCACCATGTTGCCGAAGTCCTCATAGGCGGTGTAGAGGGTCAGGTACTCGTCGTCGGCCTCCATCTCTTCCAGGCCGCCGTCGATGAGCTCCATCTCCAGTTCCTCGATGTCCATCTCGGGCTTGCGGGGCACCACAAAGACGCCCTTGCGGGTGAACAGGAAAGCCAGGCTGCCGTTGGTCTCCAGCGTGCCGCCGTTCTTGTTCATGATGCTCTTCACGTTGGCCACCGTGCGGTTGTTGTTGTCCGAGAGGGCTTCGATGAAGAGGGCGATGCCGTGGTTCACATGGCACTCGAAGGTCAGCTCCATCATCTGGGCGGCGTCTTTGTCGTTGGCCTTGTTGATCGAACGCTGCAGGGTGTCTTTGGGCATGTTGCAGCCGCGGGCGTTCTGCACCAGCAGGCGCAGACGCGGGTTGCTGTCGGGATCCGGGCCCCCTTCGCGCACCGCGATGGTGACCTGTTTCAGAATGTTGCTCCACTGTTTCGAACGCTTGGCATCGGCTGCCCCTTTGGCGCGTTTAATCTTAGACCATTTGTTGTGTCCTGACATAATGATGTTTGTTTTATTTGTTTGTTATTGTTTTATTGAATGTTTCTCCATCGTATGTAGGTGATGGGCTTTCCCTCCGCAAGGAACATTCGCTCGTAGAAGGTCTGCGTGAGCTTCGCTTCGTCCAGGGTTGCTGCGTTGACTGGTTGGGACGGGGCCTTCTCGCTGTACAGGTCGTCGGTGTGGACGATTACTTCCACATGGCGTGTCGGTAGCACCTCGTTCAGCGTGTAGTCGTACAGCTCCTGGCTGTCGGTCTTCAGGTGCAGCGTGCTCCCCGCCGCCACAAAGCTGTCGTAGGTGTCCAGAAACCGTGGGCTCGTCAACCGCTTATTGGGCTTCTTCAGTTGCGGGTCGCAGAAGGTAATCCAGATTTCCGAGACCTCTCCCGGGGCGAAGAAACCGGCTATCAGCTCTATCCTCGTGCGGATGAACGCCACGTTCTTCAGCGGCTCCTCTGTCGCTGTCTTGGCCCCACGCCACAGGCGTGCGCCCTTGATGTCCACCCCGATGTAGTTGCGCTCGGGATGTATGCGCGCCAATGCGAGGGTGTAGTCGCCTTTGCCGCAGCCCAGCTCCAACGTGATGGGGTTCCCGTTGCCGAAGTGCTCGGCCCACTTCCCCTTCAGGGCGAACCCCTCCTGCTCCAGCTGGTCATAGCCCACCTGGAACAGGTTGTTGAATGTCAAGTTCTCTGCGAACCGCTGCAGCTTCCGGTGCCCCATACTCTAATCACCAATCACTAATCACCATTTCTTGATCACCACGTCGCCGTCATACCAGCTCTTGACATGCTTCAGCAATGCTTCGGCCGCCGTCTGGCTGCTCGTGCTGCCCATACTCACATAGTACATGTCGTTGAACTCGATGATATAGGCGTCGCATCCCTGCTCGTGCAGGCGGGCCGTCAGCTTGGCGGCGGTGTTCTTGTTCAGGTAGAAGCCGGCAATCAGGTCATAGCCCAGTTTGCTGCCCTTCTGGACATACACATACACCGGCAGCTCGCCGTTCTGCTGCGCTTTGCGGCGCTCCAGGGCTTTCCGCTCGGCCTCCTTCACCTGCTGCACCTCGGCGGCGCTCTTTCCGGTGCCTTGTCCGTCGGCTTGCAGGCCTAGCTCGTCGACCATGCGGTAGAGCATGTCGTCCAGGAAGCGGTAGTTCATCAGCTCGCCCTGCACCAGACAGCGGGCGCTGTCGGCATAGCGACCCTTCATGAAGGGCTCGTTGTAGGCATAGACGTAGTCTTCATACGACAGCAGGCGCTGGGCTGCAAAGCGCGGGCCCAACAGCTCGCTCAGCCGCTGGTCGGCGTATGCGCGCACCCGGTCCTTCATAGACACCCGCGCGTTGCTGTAGCGACGGTCCGACAGATAGGTGTTGAGGTACTCGTCCATGAAGAGACACACCATGTTGCGCTGACGCAGTATCTCGTTGTCCGAGTAGTCTATCATGTCGCAGTTGTAGGTCAGGCTGTTGGTGGCTCCGACATCCGTCAGGTGTTTGGCCTGCATCACGGGCTTGTCGTTGCCGCCTGCGCGGTTGAGCAGCAGGTAGGCTCCGGCGCCCAGCAGCAACAATGCCAGCAGCACCAGCAGGATGGGCCATACGCGGCGTTTTTTCTTTTCTCCCTCCTCGTTATCGGTCTTCTTCGCAGCATTCTTCGCCGCCATTTTCTCTGCTTTGCGGCGTTCTTTCTCGGCCCGCTCGGCCTCTTTGCGGCGCTCCTTCTCTAAACGGGCATTCTCTTTCTCTATGCGGGCGTTCTCTTTCTCCTGTTCGACGCGGGCCGCGGCTTCGAGCTTAGCGTTCTCACGTGCGGCTATGGCGGCCAGTGCGGCGGCCTTCTTCTCGGCCTTGATACGGTCCTTGTTGGCTTCCTTCTCGGCCTTACGTAGGGCCTCCTCGGCGGTCTTCTCGGCTTTGCGGCGTTCCTTCTCGGCAGCCTTCTCGGCCTTGCGCAGGGCTTCCTCGGCCTTGCGGCGCTCTTCCTCCTCGCGTTTCTGCTCGGCGGCGCGTTCCTTGGCCAGAAGCTCCTCGGCACGTTTGCGCTCCTCTTCGGCTTTTTTCTCCAGCTTGATGCGCTCCACCTCGGCTTTCTTCTCGGCTTTGATGCGCTCTTTCTCCGCCTTGGCGGCGGCCTTGGCATCTTCCTGCCGCTGCGCTTCCGACTGCGGTATCTCGTCGAGCTGCTTCAACTCTTCGTGCCAGCTTTCGTGGATGCTGCTTCCCTTCACCGGCTCGGCCTGGGGCTCGGGCTCAGCCACGGGTGCGGGCGCAGGCTCCGGTGCAGGTGCGGGTTCTGGCTCTTCGTTCGGCTGTACGAGCTGTGCCTCGGGTTCATCGTCGAACTGGGCGAAGGGGTCTTCCTCGTTGTCGTGTGAGTAGGTCTTCACCTCGGTCAGGGGCACCTCGCCGCTCTCGTCGGCACTGAGCACCAGCCCTTCGGTCATTGTGAAGCCGTAGCTCTTCTTACCATCGCAGGTCAGCGTGCCCAGACGGCCCAGAGTGTGCTTGCCCGTGCGTTTTAACTTGTCGGTCAGCGCGTCCACATAGTTCGTCCACATCTGCTTGGCCACATCTTCCCCGATACATTCGCGGGCGGCCAGCTCCTTAATGATATCGTCCCCGCCCTCAGCGCTCTCGCTATAGGCAATCACGCGACTGGCCGGGTAGTAGGTTTGGCTCTTCGGGTCGTGGTGTGCGTTCTGCATCACACTGTCAAGGGTTCCGATACCGGGCAGATCCACTTTCTGCCCTTTTTCCAGCATTTCGACGATTAAGTCAGTAATGTTCATATCTCGTTTTTCTTTGTTTTCTTGCTTAACACTTCACACTTTCCACTGCACATTTAACGCTTTCTCCGCTTCCGCCAAGTCTTCCGGCGTGTCGATACCTATGTTGGCGTGGTCGGTGCTCTTCACCGCTATCTGGAAGCCTGCCTCCAGCCAGCGCAACTGCTCCAGCTTCTCACACTGTTCCAGCATCGACGGCTCCAGGCGGCACACCTCCTTCAGCGCCTCGCTGCGGAATGCGTAGACGCCCACATGCTTGTAGTATTCGCCCCCGTCAAGCCATGCCGTCTCGTCCACGCCGCGGCGGTAGGGGATGGGCTGGCGGCTGAAATACAGCGCGCGGCCCAGCTTGTTGCACACCACCTTCACGTTGTTGGGCGAGAAAAGCTCCTCGCGGCTGCGGATGGGGGTGCGCAGGGTGGCTATCTCGATGAAGCGGTCGCGGAAACTCTCCACGAGCAGCTCGATCTGTTGTCTCGACACGAAGGGCTCGTCGCCCTGTATGTTCACCACCACGTCGTAGTGCTCGCCCAGCCCTTCCAGGCGCCGCAGCACTTCGCCGCAGCGGTCCGTCCCGCTGGGGTGTGCCGACGAGGTCATCATGGCTGCCTCGCGGCCCGCCAGTTCGTTGATATGGCTGTAGATGCGCTCGTCGTCCGTGGCTACGATGGCCTCGTCCACGCACGCCATCTCCGACACCTGCTCCCACACACGGCTGATGATGCTCCGTCCGCCCAGCAGTGCCAGCGGCTTGCCGGGGAATCGTGTCGACGCATATCGCGCGGGTATTACAGCCAGTACACTCATGGTCGGTCCTATTTGTTGGCAAACAAACTGTTGAATTCGGCGTCGATGCGGTTGATGATCTGACCCAGGTCCTCGCGGCTCTCCACGAAGTCGCACTCGTCCATGTCCACCACCAGCATCTTCCCCTCGTAGTTCTCCGCCCAGTGCTCGTAGCGGTTGTTCAGATTGGTCAGATAGTCCAGGCGGATGCTGCTCTCCAGCTCGCGTCCGCGCTTCTGGATGTGTCGTATCAGGGTCGGCACGTCGCCCCGCAGGTAGATTAGCAGGTCGGGCTGCGGAAGCAGCGAGTAGGTCATCTCGAACAGGTTGGTGTAGGTCGTCAGGTCGCGCGTTGTCATCAGCCCCATGCTCTGCAGGTTGGGTGCGAAGATATAGACGTCGTCATACAGCGAACGGTCGCGGATGAAGCTCACCTTCCGCTCCTGCAACTCCGCCAGCTGCTTGATGTTGGCGTAGAGCGAATGCACCATCATGTTGAACGACCACCGCCGCATGTCCTCATAGAAGCTGCTGAGGTAGGGGTTCTCCTCCGTAGGCCCGTAGACGGCACGGTAGCCGTAGTGCTTCGCCAGCAGTTTCGTCAACTCCGTCTTTCCTGCTCCGATATTTCCCGAGATTGCTATCTGCATATGCTTTCAATATGCCATACTACTCTCTTTCTTATTGAACGAGAATAATATAGCCTGTTTATTGGGGTTGTTTTTATTCTGCAAATATACAATCTTTTTTTGACATAAAACAAATAATTCCATTTTAGCCTCACTTTTTTTTCTCCCTTTTTTCTCCCTTTTTTCTCCCTTTCCCCTCCGGTTCCCCTCCGCTCGTTCTACGGTCGTTCTACGGTCGTTCTACGGTATTTCTACGGTTTTTTACCGTTAAACGAGCGTAGAAGGAGCGTAGAACAACCGTAGAAATACCCTTTAGGATGCTGTGGGAGTGGTGGTTGCAGAGGTGTCCCGTCACACCCGCCCCCAAACATTTTTTTCGCGTAATTGCATCTAATTGCATCCAATTCAGGATTATTTTGTATATTTGCAGTTTGAACATTTCGGTAGAATAGTCACTTAAAACCATAGAATCAGATGCTTATGAAGAATGTTGAAAATCTCGACGAGCTTATCGGCCTTGCCCTGCGCGAGGATATCGGCGACGGCGACCACTCGACGCTGGCCTGCATACCGCCTGAGGCGACTGACGCCGCCAAGATGGTGGCCAAGGCCGACGGCGTGCTGTGTGGCGTCGAAGTGGGCAAGCGAGTCTTCGAGTTGGTTGACAACACGTTGAAGATAAATATCTTGAAGCACGACGGGGAGCGCGTGGCGAAGGGTGATGTGCTGATGACCGTGGAGGGCCATAGCGGATCCATCCTCACGGCCGAGCGCACGGCGCTGAACTTCATGCAGCGCCTCTCGGGCATCGCCACCGAGACACACCGCATGGTGGAGATGCTGCAAGGGCTTCATACCAAGTTGCTTGACACGCGCAAGACGACCCCTAACATGCGCCTGCTGGAGAAGTACGCCGTCAAGTGCGGCGGCGGTACCAACCACCGTATCGGCCTGTACGACATGGTGATGCTGAAGGACAACCACATCGACTTCGCGGGCGGCATCGAAGCGGCCATCGACCGCACGCACAACTACCTGAAAGCAAAGGGTAAAGACTTGAGGATAGAGATTGAGGTGCGCGACCTCGATGAGCTGCAGCGGGTGCTCGACCATGGCGGTGTAGACCGCATCATGCTCGACAATTTCACGCCGGAGCTGCTGGCCGAGGCGGTGAAGCGCATCGGTGGCAGGTACGAGACTGAGGCCAGCGGCGGCATCACCGAGACGACCCTCCGCGCCTATGCCGAGACGGGGGTGGACTTTATCTCCGTGGGTGCCTTGACGCACCATATCAAGAGCATGGACATCTCGTTGATAAAGAAGTAAGTGTGAAGTGGTAAGTTGAAGGGAGAAGTGGTAAGTTAGATGGTTCGGGTAAAGGCATATAAACGGTTGGGGACGAGCAAGCTGCGTCAGTTGCTGCGGCATCTGCTCTACAAGCGGCAGGTGCGCAGCACGCTGTACTTCCTGCAGCATTTCGCCCTGCCGGGCAACAAGGGGGTGCCGGTATACGACGTGCTGCGCTACTTCCTGGTGGGCATCTTCAACGGCGACCTGAACCAACGTGCCAAAGGACTGGCCTACAGCTTCCTGTCGGCACTGCCCCCGCTGCTGATATTCTTCTTTACGCTGGTGGCCTACTTCCCGGTCGACGGCCTTCAGGACGAGTTGCTTATGCAGCTCGGCGGCATTGTGCCGGCCGGCATCATGGGACCGTTGGCCGACACCATCAACGACATCATGGGACACCGTCACGGCACCCTGCTGTCCATCGGTTTCATCAGCTCCATCTTGCTGGCGGCCAACGGTATGAATGGATTAGTCCTCTCGCTCAACTTCGCCAACAAGAGTATCGAGAAGCGCCCCTTCGTGCAGCGCTACCTGCTGTGCATCGCCATGGTGTTTGTGCTTTACATCATCATTGTGCTGGTGCTCAGTCTGTTGATAGGACATAAGCTGCTGTTGCAGCTGCTCTTCGCACAGGGCTGGATGACCATCAGCCAGACCAACGTGGTGCTGTTCAACGTCGGACGCTGGCTGTTGCTGACCTTCGCCACCCTCTTTGCCGTGTCGTTCCTTTATTATTGGGCCCCCGTCAAACGGCAGAGGGTGGGCTTTTTCTCCGCGGGGTCGGTGCTGGCCACGGGCATGTTCTTCGTGCTTAGTTGGGGCCTGGGCATCTACCTCAACAACTTCAGCAACTACAACCTGGTCTACGGGTCGATAGGCACGTTGCTGATGCTGATGTTCTGGATATACTTCAACTGCATCGTGCTGTTGGTGGGCTACGAGCTGAATATCAGCATCTACAACGGCAGCATCATCAAGAAAAACCGCGACAGCCGTCGCGAAATCAGACAGAGAATACAACATCTATACAATGATAATACAGAAAAACAAAGGGAAAGTGGTGGCCGATAGCGGTGCACCGCGGGAGACATTCAGGATGGTAGCCAAGACGATGGTCAGCCTCGAGGAGGTACTGGCCGAGGAGCTGCGTCAGCTGGGCGCTGAAAATATCGTTGTGGGCAACCGCGCCGTGGAGTTCGAGGGCGACATGCGTACCCTCTACCGCGTCAACTACAGCTGCCGCACGGCTCTGGCCATATTGAAGCCCTTCGCCGAATTCGACGCGGCGGACGACCAGGAACTCTATGACCAGGTCTACAAGATACGCTGGGAGAAGATCTTGGATGTGGACTGCACCTTCATGATCGACTCCACGACCAGTGGCGAGGTGTTCACGCACAGCTACTATGCCGCCCTGAAGACCAAGGACGCTATCGTCGACCGCTTCCGCCGCAACTTTGGCAAGCGTCCCAGTATCGATACGGAAAATCCTGACTATAAGTTCAATCTGCATATCCGCGACAACCACGTCACGCTGCTGATGAACGCCAGCGGCGACTCGCTGCATAAGCGCGGCTACCGCCAGGGCGTGGGCGTGGCCCCCATCAACGAGGTGCTTGCCGCCGGCCTGCTGAAACTCGCCGGCTGGAAGTGCGACTGCAATTTCTACGACCCCATGTGCGGCTCGGGCACCATGCTCATCGAGGCCGCCATGATGGCCAACAACATACCGGCGCAATACTACCGCGGCAACCGCTTCGGATTCATGCGCTGGAAGGAGTTCAACCTGGGCGAGTGGAAGAGCGTTAAGAACGAGGAAGACCGCAAGATAGGCGCTCTCGACTTCGAGGGAGAGATCTGGGGCAACGACATCGACGAGCAGGTGATACAGCAGTGCGAGAAGAACCTCGAGTACACCAAGTTGCACCACGACGTGATGCTGCACATAGGCGACTTTGCCGACCAGGAGCCGCCAGAGGGCAAGACCCTGATAGTCACCAACCCGCCTTACGGCGAGCGCATCAAGGTGGAGGACCTCAACGCCATGTACGAGAAGTTGGGCGACACCTTCAAGCAGAAGTACGGAAAAGACTGCGACGTGTGGCTCATTACCAGCGACTTCGAGGCTATGAAGCACATCGGGCTGCACCCGTCGCGCAAGATACCTGTGCAGAACGGATCGCTCGACTGCCGCTTCCTGCACTTCGAGCTCTACGACGGCTCGAAGAAGGCCAAGTTTCAGCAGGATGCTGAATAAGGAAGAGATCAGGCAGACGGCGTTGGCTGTAGGCTTTGACGCCTGCGGTGTGGCGCGTGCCGACGCGCTGACCGACGAGGAATACCCGCTGCGCGAGTGGCTCGCCAAGGGATGGCACGGCGGCCTCGACTACATGGAACGCAACGTTGACAAGCGCATGGATCCGCGCCTGCTGGTGCCGGGCGCACGCTCGGTGATATGCTGCATCAGTGCCTATCCTCCACCGACCACGACAGGCGGGGTCGCGGCCTACGCCCGCACCCGCGAGTACCACAAGGATATCAAGCAAATGCTCTTTGCCTTGCAGGCAAGACTTGGCATTGAAGGAAAATGTTGCTGCGACACCGTGCCCATCAGCGACAAGCATTGGGCGGCGCGCGCAGGGCTGGGCTGGATAGGGCGCCATACGCTGCTCGTCACCGAGAGGTGGGGCTCGTGGGTCAACCTTGGCGAGATAGTGACCACCGAAGAGTGCGACGCCTACGACAGTCCGTTGGCTACGGGTTGCACCGACTGCAACCTCTGTGTGGAGGCCTGCCCCAACCACGCTATCGGCGAGAAGATGATTGACGTGCGCCGCTGCACCGCCTACTATACCACCCACCACACCCGCGAGCTTCCGCCCGACGTCGATGCCCACGGCTACACGCAAGGCTGCGACCTCTGCCAGCTGGCCTGCCCATACAACAGGGTGCTGCCGTGAGATTCTGTGAAAAAAGTTGTGAATGTATGAAATAAAATGTATATTTGCAAAGTAAACAGTAAAAGATAAATACCGTAAAAAGAAGAAAGACAGATATATAGGATATAAATAGGCGCATTCGCTTTTCTGATGTATCGTTGAAATCTCGACAATTTCAAGCTATCATTACACAAGGAAAGAGAATCGCTCACGAACCCGTGGGCTTTTCTTGTTCGTAATGATAGGTAGTCGAGAACCTCAACGATGAACAGAATCAAGTTCACGGCTTTTATTATTACCCCATTAAATAAACACAAAAATGAAAACAAAGTACATTGCACTGGCTATTGCAGCCATGATGACGGGCATGATGTTTACCGCCTGTCAGAAAGATGACAACAAACCGAATGACAACAACGGTGGAAATGGTGGAAACGGTGGTGACCCTGCAGCTTCAGTCGGCGGTTTCCGCGAAGACGGAGCGAGCAACGCCCTCTTTACTGTCGCCGAGGGACGTCAGGTGCGTTTCTCGCGTGGCAACCTGCAGTATCAGGCATCTACCGGCACGTGGCGCTTCGCCGAGAACCAGTATGACTGCGTAGGCATGGGCAACCAGGACGCATCTGAAACCTACGATGGCTGGATTGACAACTTCAGCTGGGGAACGAGTGGCTGGGAAAGCGGTGCCACGACCTATCAGCCGTGGCAGCTTACTGCTTTACCATGGGACGGCAACTACCCCGGCGGCTCTGCGGACAACGACCTCACCGGCGACTATGCTGAAGCCGACTGGGCTTGGCACAATGCTATCAGCAACGGTGGCAACCAGACGCACAAATGGCGCACGCTGACCGGCGAGGAGTGGATGTACCTGACCGAGACACGCCCCGATGCTGCCGCCAAGTGTGGCTTGGCCACAGTGGGTGATATGGCTGGTGTGGTAATCCTGCCTGACACCTGGACGGCTCCCAGTGGTCTTGCACTCAATACAGACTGCAATGCATGGGACAATAACGTCTATACTCTTGCGCAGTGGGGCCAGATGGAGAACGCCGGTGCTTTGTTCCTTCCTGCCGCTGGTTACAGCACGGGTTGGAGCAGCGTGTCTGTTTACCAGTTTGGTGAATCTGGCGGCTACTGGTCGGCATCTCACTATGACAACGACGAGTCATACTGCTTCTTCTTCAATAATGAAGGCTTTGTTACTTGGGGCGGCACTCGTACCGGTGGCCGTTCGGTAAGACCCGTTACGGAATAATATTTTGTGTATTCTCTGATAAGTGTGGCGTCGCAATCTTGCAACGCCACACTTTTTTCTGCCGTAGGCGCAATTTAACTCATGTGTATGCGTTATTCACATAGACAGTATGTATAAACAAACACACAACCAGACACAAGCGTTCCGCTTCCGGCGCTATTGCCGTGCTGCCTACGCCGCCTTCAATTCGCTGCACCGCGAGGTGACGATAGGGTGTGTGGCCACGTACATCGCCGACCGCCAGTTGCGCAAGTCGGTGGCCGTGGCTGCCGTTGCCGTGGTGCTGGCACATGGCACCGCCATGGCGCAGGCCGACGAGGAGCGGGAGACGCGAACCCTGCCGGAGGTGCAGGTGTTGGCTGCCGACAGTCTGTTCGGCACGCCCGAGCCTGCGGCGGTGCTCACCGCCGAGGATTTACAACATTCTTCTGTCCGTACCGTGGGCGACATCCTCGCCCTGCTGCCTGCCGTCGATGTGCGCACGCGCGGCGTGGGTGACGTGCAGGCCGACCTGTCGGTGCATGGCGGCACCTTTGACCAGATGGTCGTCATGCTCAACGGCATCAACATCAGCGACGCGCAGACGGGGCACCACAACATGGACCTGCCTGTCGACGTGTCGATGGTGGAGCGCGTGGAGCTGCTGACGCCGTCGCAGATGATGGCGCGCGGTGTGGTGGCTTTCAGCGGCGGCGTGAACATAGTGGTGTGCGAGGAGTACCGCGAGCGGTTGCTGGCGGAAGTCAGCGGCGGCAGCTACGGCACTGCCAATGCCGCGCTGCTGGCCACCTGGCGTGCCGGCCAGTGGGCGCTGACGGCGGCGGGCTCGTACCACCGCAGCGACGGCTACATGCACAATACCGACTACCGCCACGGGAGCCTCTTCCTGCAGGCCCACCGCCACGCCGAGCGCGACGACTGGCAGCTGCAGGTGGGTGGCCAGATGAAAGGCTTCGGCGGTGCGGGCTTCTACAGCACCACCTACCCCGACCAGTACGAGGCCACGCGCACGCTGGTGGCGTCGGCCTACAATGTGCACCGCTGGCGTGCGGCGCGCTTGGAGACAGCGCTCTACGGGCGTCTGCATGGCGACCGCTTCGAGCTGTTCCGCGATGGTATGGTGGAGGCCCCGGCCTGGTATACAGGACACAACCATCATATAGGCTCGACGGCGGGTGTGCGCAGCCGTGCGATGGTGCAGTGGGGCAGGGGAGAGCTGCTCGGCGGCGTGGATGTGCGCCGTGAAGGTATCAGGAGCAATGTGCTCGGCGAGCCTGACAGTGCGCTGGCGGCACCCTACACCAAGGCTGCGTCGCGCACGGGTCTGTCATTGTTCGGCGGATACCATTGGGCGGCTGGCCGCTGGGATGCGCAAGCAGTGGCGCTGGGTCTCTACAACACACGTTTCGGCCTCAACTACGGCTTCGCTGCCGACGCATCGTACGACGTGGGACGGCTGACGTGGCGCGCGTCGCTGTCGCGTACCTTCAGGGTGCCGTCGTTCACCGACTTATACTACCAGAGTGTTAACCAGCGTGCCAATGCTGCCCTCGGTGCCGAGAGCAGCCTCAACGCCGAGACCGGCGTCGTGGTGCGTGGCAAGGCTGTGTCGGCGGGACTGACGGCCTATTACCGCAGTGGCAGCGACATCATCGACTGGGTACGCAAGCCCGACGAAGAGGTGTGGTATTCGATGAACCACACCCAAGTAGACGCTGTGGGCGTGGATGCTACGGCTGCAGCGAGAGTCGGCGTGATGACGCTGAATGCTGCCTACTCATGGTGCCGCGTCATGCAGGATGCCGGCGAGTGGATCAGTGGTTCGGCGCTGGAGTACCTGCGTCACAAGGGCACGCTGCTGTTGGCCGTGGAGCCCGTGAAGGGGCTGGTGCTGAAAGCCGACGCCACCTACCGTTACCGCGAAGGGCGCTATACCGACAGCGACGGCAATGTGTGCGCCTACGGAGGTGTGCTGCTTGTGGGTGCCGGGGCGGAATACACATGGCGCAGAGCTACGATATATGTGTGCGGATATAACCTCACCGACCGCCGCTACCGCGACCACGGCGGTGTGCCGCAGCCAGGCGCCACGGTACTGGCAGGCTTGCGTGTCAGTATTGAATAGATGTTGAGGGCTTGGGTACCTTGATGGGGAACCACGAGCGCACGGGCTGGTCGAGACCGAGGCCGTTCATGTAGTTGTAGGTGGCCAGACGCAGGGCTGCACCGACGGCCTCGATGTCATAGGGGAACTGCGGCTCCCAGTCCACTTCATTATTGCAGAAAGGATTTGGCTCCTGCGAGATGCGGTGTGCACCGTAGCGTTCGGGGTTGAGGCCGCTGGGAGAATGGCAGGTCATGGCGTAGCGGTGCCAGAAAGCACTCTGCACGATGCCCTCGTCGAACATGCGTCGCACGGTCTCGAGGGCGTCGACGCTCTCCTGCAGCGTCTCGGTGGGGAAGCCGTACATGAGGTAGGTGTGCACCATGATGCCGGCGTCGCGCAGGTGGCGGCAGGCCTCGACGGTCTGGTGAATGGTGACGCCCTTGTCTATCAGTTTGAGCAGACGGTCGCTGGCCACCTCGAGGCCGCCGCTCACGGCCACCATGCCAGCCTCGGCCAGCAGGTCGCAAAGCTCGGTGGTGTAGGCCTTCTCGAAGCGTATGTTGCCCCAGAAGCTGACGGCCAGGCCACGGCGCAGTATCTCTTCGGCCACCTCTTGGAGCAGCTTGGGTGGCAGCGCTTCGTCGACGAAGTGGAAGCCGGTGCGGCCGGTCTGCTCCATGACGCGTTCCATGTGGTCGACCACGGTGGCGGCCTTGGGGGCGTGGTAGTTGCCGATGTAGTCGAGCGAGGTGTCGCAGAAGGCGCAGCGGTGCCAGTAGCAGCCGTGGGCCATCACCATCTTGTTCCAGCGCCCCTGACTCCAGAGACGGTGCATGGGATTGGTCATCTCGGTCAGCGAGAGGTATTTGTCGAGTGGCAGGTCGCTGAAGTCGGGGCAGTACAGGTCGGCGTCTTTATGACCGTCAATGGCTACCTCGTGGCAGAACTCATAAAGGCGTTGATCGTTCAGTTGGCGCCATTCTGTGTTGGGAAAGCCGCCGCCAATTTCGATGGTGGCATTGGTGTTTGCTTTGAGCCACTGTCCGCAACGCAATGCCCCATACAAACACCCTGGGAACGGAACCGTTATGCACACTTTATCTATTGTCTTGCACTCCCCGCACTCCCTCTCAAGTATCTCCAGCATCATGCGGTCGATGACCGACGGCTCCTGCTGCAGCTCATTGTATAGCGGGTCGAAGGTGGGGGCGTCGTTGCTGAGGTATTCGGCGTAGCGCACCAGGTCAAAGTGTTGGTCGATATTCTCGCGGATATAGTCGGCGATGTCCTCAATGAATAGGGTGGCGAGGTGCATGGCCTTGTCGGTGGTGCCGCTGACGCCGAACGACCACTCCAGGTTGTCCTCATCCAGTTGCTCGAAGCGTTTGCCTTCGGGGAGGAGGCTCCGGTTGGCGATGCGTGGGCCAAGGGTGTCGTCCTGTCCGCGGAGGAAGCGCTTGACGGGCTCTATCAGCCGTGCCTGCTCGTGGAGGCCGATGCGCTCCAGAAACTCGCGGCTCAGCACGCGGTCGGCTACCTCGATACCGAGGTCCATCTGCCGCACCTCATGTCCCTGCGCAGCGTAGTACCCTTTGAGATAGGCAGTGGCAGGGTAGGGGGTGTTGAGCTGCGTGAGCGGCGGGGTGAGGAGCAGGATGCGCATAAAGGGAGAGATGGTCAGAATCTGAAGTTGAGACCGGAACTGAGGGTGAAGAAGTCGTAGGTGAAGTTGTTGCTTTCAGAATTCTCGTTGAGCATATTGCTCAGCCAGGCATAGCCCAAGCGCAAGGTGAACATGACATGTTCGCCGCCGAGGCGCATCTGCAGCTGCGGTTCAAGCAGCAGGTTGGCGGTGTTGTAGCTTCTGAAGCGGTCGGGATCTTCGGTGCCGTCGGTCTTGAAGCGGCGGTACTCGTATTTGGGTTGGAGTACGCCTGATTTGAGGCCGAAGCCTATCTCGAAGGGGCCCAGATGACGCCAGCCGAAGTTGACTTGAGCGAAGGGGAGCAGGAAGTTGCCTTTGTACGTGTAATAGGACGCCGATGTGTCGTTTTGGCTCGAGTAACCAGCGCCGCCGTAGCCGAGGCCGACATAGCCTTCAAGGATGCCTTTCTCGCCGACATGAAGGTAGGCGCCGGGGGCGGCTTGCAGGTAATAGTTGTCTTTTCCACCGTAGTTGGCGTGGACTTGTCCGGAGAGCCAGTTGTTGAAGCCGTGGCTGGCGGTGAGGTTGAGGGAGACTGCGTCGGGGAGGAGCCAGAAACTGAGTCCGGCAGAAGCATCGATACGGGTTTCGTTGGGTTGCTCGATGAGGGGAATGTCGACTGCCTGGGGGTGGTAGATGCTGCATGAGGCGGCCAGTGCGGCCAGCATCAGGAAGGGAATGAACTTTTTCATGGCGTTATGTTTTAGTGTTCTTTCGATGTGCAAAGATACACAAAAAAAATGATGTATGCGCGGGTGTGGATATTTTTTATCGGCGGAATGTTTTTTTTTTCGTATTTTTGCAGCATGAAAAAGATGCTTTTTACAGGCCGGATGAAGATGGCCGAGATGATAACCGAGAATTACGATTTGATACTGATGCTGCCGCGTTTCGGCATTCCGCTGGGGTTTGGGGAGAAGAGCGTGAAGGAGGTGTGCCGCGAGTGTGGGGTGGACGAGAATTTCTTCCTGACGGTGTGCAATATCTACAGCTTCGACGACTACAGGCCGGACGGAGAGGAAGTCTCGGGTATCGATAAGGGGATGGTGGTGGCGCATCTACAGGCGAGTCACCGCTACTATATCGAGGAACGTCTGCCGCATCTGGAGCACCACCTGGAGCATATCACGGCGGGGGTGGGCGAGCAGTCGGCGGCGATACTGAGGAAGTATTTTGCCGACTACCGCCGCGAGGTGCGCGAGCATGTGCGCCGTGAGGAGAAAAGCTTGTCAGAGTTGGCGGCGGCCGATGGCCAGCAGTCGGCGGTCAGCGAGCATTACCGGCGGAGTCACGACAATATCAAAGACAAGCTGTCGGACCTGACGCAGATTATCCTGAAGTATATTCCCGGAGAGCGGTTGAACGAGGAGATGATGGAGCTGGTGTTCGATATCATGCAGTTGAGCCGCGACCTGGAGAAGCATGCGCTGATAGAGGAATTGCTGCTGGTGCCGGAGGAGGATTGCAGTTTGAGCGATCGTGAGCAAGAGGTGCTGGAACTTGTGGCGCAGGGTCTTTCGAGCAAAGAGATAGGTGCACGACTGAAGATTGCCGTGAACACGGTGAATACGCACCGCAAGAGCATTACGAAGAAGACGGGCATCAAGAGTGTCGCTGGCTTGGCGGTTTACGCTATGTTAAAGAAGAATTGAATATGAAAGCACTGAAGACTATAAGAATTATCTTGGCGGCGGTGATGCTTTTGGGCATCACGGCGTTGCTGTTGGACACCACAGGTGTGTTGCGTCACTGGCTGGGCTGGATGCCCAAGGTGCAGTTGCTACCGGCAGCGCTGGCGTTGAACTTCGTGGTGGTACTGGTCATCCTGGCAGTTACCTTCCTTGTGGGCCGCGTGTATTGCTCGGTGGTGTGCCCGCTGGGCGTTATGCAGGACCTCTTTACCTGGCTGCACAAAATTGTCTTCGGAAAGAAACACACGTTCCAATATAGCAAGCCGGCCAATGGACTGCGCTACACGGTGCTGGTGCTTTTTGTGCTATGTATGCTGTTGGGGATGGGAAGCATTGCGACCCTTATCGCCCCTTATGGTGCATTTGCACGCATTGTGACGGGCATCCACGGGTCGGGACTGGCGTTGTGGGTGGCTATCATGACGTTGGCGGTCGTAGGTGCAGTGAGTTTCCTCATGGGCCGTATCTGGTGCAATTCGTTCTGCCCCGTGGGTTCGCTACTGAGCCTAGTGAGCAGATACACCCTTTTCGGCATCCGCATCGACAATGACAAATGCGTGGGCTGCCGCAAATGCGAGCATAAGTGCAAAGCCATGTGCATCGATATAGACAGCAAGACGGTGGATATGTCGCGCTGCGTGGACTGTTTTAACTGCCTAGGAGAATGTAAGGCTGAGGCGATAAAGATTGGCCCTAAGAAATCTAAGGAACTTAAGGGCTCTAAAGACCTTAAAGACTCCAGCCGCCGCAAGTTTGTGGCCGGCACCGTTGCCGTGGGCGCCGCCATGGCGGTGCAAGCGCAGGAGCAGAAGATGGATGGCGGTCTAGCAGCACTGATGGACAAACAGGTGCCGGAACGCAAGACGCCGCTGAAGCCTTTCGGCGCCCGGAGCCTGTCCAATTTCAGCAACCGCTGTGTGAGTTGTCAGCTGTGCGTGAGCCAGTGCCCCGAGAAGGTGCTGCGGCCCTCGACGAAGCTGACGAGCCTGATGCAGCCGGAGATGAACTACACTGACGGCTACTGCCGCTTAGCCTGCACACGTTGCAGCGAGGTGTGCCCTACAGGCGCGATTCTGCCTGTGACGAAAGAAGAGAAGGCTGCCATTAGCATCGGAGTAGCTGTGGTGCTCAAGGACAACTGTATTGGATGCGGCACCTGCGCGCGCCACTGCCCGTCGGAAGCCATTTTGATGGTCGACGGCAAGCCGGCCGTGAACGAGGCTCGCTGTATAGGTTGCGGCGCCTGCGAGTACTACTGCCCGGCACGACCGGTGACGGCCATCTATGTCGAGGGTCGCGAAATACACGCTGAAGTCTAACTCAAACAATAAAACAAATAAGCAATAACAACTATGAGCAATAAATTTACGGAAGCAATCAAGTATGTCGGCACCTTCAAGTTCTGGAAGGAGCTAGTTATAATGACTCTGGGTATGATGGTATGCGCTGCCGCCGTCTACTATTTCCTGGTGCCCAGCAAGTTAATTATCGGCACCATCTCGGGTCTCTCCATCGTGCTGAGCAGCATTTTCGCCAGCATCGGCATCAACATCACGGTGGGTACCCTCGTCACCATTATCAACATCATCCTGCTGATACTCGCCTTCCTGCTTATCGACCGCGAGTTCGGCTTCAAGACTGTCTATACGGCCCTTATTCTCGGTCCGATGATTGACCTGTGGGACAAGATTTTCCCGTGGCAGAACATCGCCAATGAGAACCTGATGACTGGCGCCCCGTCGGTGATGGGCGACCCGTGGCTCGACCTCTGCTGCTTCGTGCTGCTGCTGTCGGCCTCGCAGGCCCTGATGTTCAGCATCAACGCCTCGACCGGCGGCCTGGATATCCTGGCCAAGATAGTGAACAAATACCTGCACTTCGACATCGGCGCCTCGGTGTCGGTGGCTGGAGCAGTCATTTGCTGCACGGCTTTCTTTATCAATCCCTTCCGTATGGTCATCATCGGTCTTATCGGTACTTGGATCAACGGATTGGTGGTCGACTACTTCACCGCTTCACTCAACCGCAGGAAAAGAGTGTGCATCGTGTCGAAAGACTACGAGCGCATACGCCATTACATCACCGACAAGCTGCATCGCGGCTGCACCCTTTATGAGGTTATCGGCGGCTACTCCGGCGAGAAAAGCATCGAGCTCGAGGTGCTGCTCAACAAGGATGACTTCAGCAGCCTGATGGCTTGGATGAAACAGGAGCAGATCAACGCCTTCACCACTGCCAATAACGTTAGCGAGGTCTACGGTCTGTGGTTTAGCACCAAAAAGCGCAAAGAGCTCGAAGAACAGATGAATAAAAGGTAAGCTGTAAGTTGTAAGCTGTGAGTTTTAAGTGGGCAGACGCGGCCAGCAAAGCTACTTAAAGCTTAAAGTTTAAAACTTAAAACTAAGAATTATGGACAGGAGAACATTTCTGAAAGGACTGGCCGGTGGTGTAGCTGCCGGAGCTGCAGTGGCTGTAGGGTGCGACCATCCCAACGCCGTTAAAACTGAGGGCTATGCTGCCGGTGAGGTGCCGGAAGGACAGATGACCTACCGCACCGACAAGCACGGCCAAGCGGTGAGCCTGCTGGGCTTTGGTATGATGCGCCTGCCCATCGAAGGCGGCGGCAGCCTGCGCGACAACCCCGACGCCAAACTCGACCAAGAGCTTATCAACCGCATGGTAGACTATGCCATGGATCACGGCGTGAACTACTACGACACCGCCCCCGTCTACATGCGTGGCATGTCGGAGAAGGCCACTGGCATCGCCCTAAACCGTCATCCGAGGGACAAATGGCTCGTGGCCACCAAGCTCTCCAACTTCCGTACCTGGACTCGCGAGGCCAGCCTCAAGATGTACGAGCAGAGCTTCGAGGAACTGGGGGTGGACTATATCGACTACTACCTGTTGCACTCCTTCGGCGGCGTGGATAAGGACGGCAAAAGCAACTTCGAGATGCGCTTCGTAGACAACGGCATGCTCGATTTCCTGATGGAGGAGCGCGAGAAAGGCCGCATCCGCAACCTCGGTTGGTCGTTCCACGGCCAGCAGTCGGAGTTCGACAAGGTGGTGTCTTGGACCGACAAATACCACTGGGACTTCGCCCAGATACAGATGAACTATGTCGATTGGCGCTACGCCCACGAGATTGAGGAGGAAAACGTCAATGCCGACTACCTCTATGCCGAACTCGACAAGCGCGAGATACCCATCGTCATTATGGAACCCGTGCTGGGTGGCCGTCTGGCAACCCTCAACGAGCAGATAGCCCGTCAACTCAAGGAGCGCGAGCCCGACCGCAGTTTGGCCTCGTGGGCCTTCCGTTACCTCGGCATGTTCCCCCGCATCATGACCTCGCTCAGCGGCATGAGCGCCATGGAGCATGTGGAGGACAACGTGCGCACTCACTGCCCCATGACTCCGCTGGCCGACGATGAGATGCGCCTGCTGGAGCGTGTGGCCGACGAGTTCGCCCACTACCCAGCCATTCCCTGCACCGCCTGCCAGTACTGCATGCCGTGCCCCTACGGTTTGGACATCCCCGGCATCTTCTCTTTCTATAACAAGAGCCTCGGCGAGGGCAACATTGCCACCGAGGGCACCGTGGAGCAGAAGGAGTTCCGTCGCGCCCGCCGCGCCTTCCTCACCACCTACGACAAGAGCATCGAGCGACTGCGTCAGGCCGACCACTGCATTAACTGCGGCGAGTGTCTCTCGCATTGCCCGCAGAGTATCAAGATACCCGAGAAGATGCGCATGATAGAAGATTACACCAACCGACTGAAAGACTCGTTGGTATGAAGCTGTGGGAGATACTCATAGCAATCCTCTTGGTATTGTTTATTCTATATCTCGGTCGTGATGGATGGAGTCGGTTTAGTGGCTTTAATCCAGAACAGCTGAAGACCCACGTCTATAAAAACGGCAAGGAATTGAAAAAAGACGAAAAAGGAAATATTAAAAAGATAAAAAAATGAAACTGTTATTCTTAGGTAATTGGGAGATTATAATCATCGTTTTGGTAGTGTTGCTGCTATTCGGCGGCAAGAAGATACCAGAGCTGATGAAAGGTCTTGGCAAGGGTGTCAAGAGCTTCAAGGACGGAGTCAATGGTGTTGAAGACAAGCAAGAAGAGAAGAAGGAGGAGTGACTTTCTGGGAGCATCTTGACGAGTTGCGGCGGCGCATCTGGTATGTGCTAGTGGCGGCTGTGGTGGCCGCCGTGGGTTGCTTCTGCTTCAAGGAGCAGCTCTTTGCTGTAGTTATGTGGCCCAAGCCGGAAAACCTGCCGCTTATCAACGTCGAACTTACGCAGCAGTTCCTCACCCACATGCGGGTGGCCCTATGGGCAGGTCTGTTGGTGGTGTCGCCCTACATCCTCTATCAGATGTTTGCCTTCGTGGCGCCTGGTCTCTACCAGACCGAGCGGCGGCTGGCTATCCGGGCCGTCGGCAGTGGCTACCTGCTCTTTCTGGCGGGTGTGGCGCTCAACTACTTCGTTATCTTTCCCTTTACGGTGCGTTTCCTCGGTGGCTACCAGGTGAGCGCAGACGTGGTCAACACCATCACCCTCTCCAGCTACATCTCCGTGCTGGGGGTGATGAGTCTGGTGATGGGCGTGGTCTTCGAGTTGCCTGTGCTCTGCTGGCTGCTGGCCAAGATAGGAGTACTGAAGGCCGACTTCATGCGCCGCTACCGCCGCCACGCCATCGTGGTCATCGTCATCTTCGGTGCCATCATCACACCCACCGGCGACCCCTTCACACTTACCCTCGTCGCCCTGCCCATCTACCTCCTATGGGAGCTGAGCATATTAATCGTAAAACATACAGCCAAATGAAACCTTTGTCGCTCATATTCATTGCCGCGCTCCTGTTCGTAGGGTGTCAGCATGACACCAAACGCTCGACGCCTGACACTGACCAAACAATAGTACCATGCTCCGAGGCTCTGATAGCCTATGCCGAGCAGTATCCCCAGGCGGAGCCAGCCGACCTTTACAAGCTTGTCTTCCAGGATCTCTACGGCCCCGGCCACCTCATCACCGACTCGGCCTCCTGTGCTCATTACATCGAGCGCGAGGTCGCCGACATGGGCACCTCGGCACTCTTCCCCCTGTTTGAGTACACGCTGTGCGACAGCAACTTCGTGCGTGTCAATCTGAAACTCGTCAAGGACGGCCACCTCGACGTGCGTCAGCTCACACGCGCCATACTTTGTAGCGCCGACGGGTTGCCGACGCCCCACCCCAAGTTCGTCATGCGCCACAGCGACGCCTTCAAGGCCGCCTACGACCCCCACTATCGAATCGTGCGCCGCGATATCTTTGAACAACAGATACTTCCGCTCCTAAAAGGGGATTGAACGCTATCCGCACCACTCCCTCTCCTCATCCCCTCCCCATTTCGATCGGTTTTGATAGGAGCGGGAGCGGAGGGGGACCGGACCGGGACCGGAGGGGAACCGGACCGGAAGGGTGGTAAAAATTCTTTTTTTCGGTACCTCTTTTTTATGTAATTTTGCAAAAAAATAGATTATAAACATTTTTGATATGAAAAAAGCCTTAATGATTCTGTTTGCGTGTGTTGCGCTGATAGTTGCCGGATGCGGCGGCAAACGCACGGAGACCCCTAAGAATGTCATCCTGATTGTGGGCGACGGCATGGGCGTGGCGCAGGTCTATTCGTCGGTGGTGGCCGAGAAGGGCGACAACAGCGCCTTCCTCCGCTTCCCGGTGACGGGATTCTCACGCACCTATTCGCTCAACAAGTACCGCACCGACTCGTCGGCGGGCGGAACTGCCTTGACGACAGGCCAGAAGGTGGAGAACTACCATGTGAACTGGGCTCCCGATTCGACGCGTCATCGCACCATCTTCGACGATGCTATCGCGGCGGGCAAGAGCACGGGCTTTGTGGTGACGAGCGACTGCATGGATGCCACTCCGGCTTCGACCTACGGGCATGTGCCGTATCGCAAGATGTACGACACTCTGAGTCTGCAATTGGCACAGTGCCAGCATAGTGTGATGATTGGTGGCGGTGCCAAGTTTTTCCTTCCGGAGAACCGTAAGGACGGTCTGGCTCCACTCGACACTCTGGCTAAGCGTGGCTACAGCGTGGTCTATAACTTCGACTCGATGCTGGCCTTCACGGGCGACCGCATGGTAGCGCTGCTCTATGAGGGCGACCCGCTGACGGAACCCGACCGCGGCGATGTGCTGCGCCCGGCGTCGATGAAAGCTATCGAGATGCTGAACCGTAACCCCAAGGGCTTCACCATGATGATCGAGGGCTCGCAGATTGACTGGGCCTGCCACAACAACGACTCGCTCTACCTGCGTGCCGAGCTGGCCGACTTCGAACTGATGCTGCATGCCGTGCTCGACTGGGCCGAGCAGGACGGCAACACGCTGGTGGTGGTCACTGCCGACCACGAGACCGGCGGCCTGACGCTGCCGAGCGGCGACATTGAGGAGGGCATCAACAACTTCCGCTTCCACTGGGGCGACCACACGGGCTGCATGGTGCCTGTCTTTGCCTACGGCCCTGGCGCCGAGCGCTTCAGCGGCATACAGCAGAACACTGACATTCCTAACAAGATTCGCGCCCTGATGGGTTGGTAGTATGATTAAGTTTTGTGTCCGACTGGTGCAGCGGTGGCTTCCTGAGCCGTTCATCTTCGCCATCCTGTTGACCTTCGTGGCGGCGGTGGTGGCGATGCCTGTATGCCATCAGACGCCCATCGAGGTGGTGGAGCACTGGGGCGGGGGCGTGTGGAATCTCCTGGCTTTCGCCATGCAGATGGCCTTGGTGCTGGTTTGCGGCTCGGCGCTGGCGGCAGCGCCAGCGGTGAAACGTGGCATCACGGCGTTGGCACGGGTGCCGAAGAGTGCGCCGGGTGCCATCGCCTTGGTAACGGTGGTGTCGGCATTGGCCTGCTGGCTCAACTGGGGCTTCGGCCTCATCGTGGGGGTTATCTTTGCCAAGGAAATTGCGCGTCAGCTGCAGGGCATCGACTACCGTCTGCTGATAGCCTCGGCCTATAGCGGCTTCGTGGTGTGGCATGCCGGACTGTCGGGCTCCATACCGCTGACCATGGCCACGCCGGGTGAGGCGCTGACCAAAGCCACCAACGGTGCCCTGGTGGATCCAGTGCCGGTGAGCGAGACGATACTGGACCCGCACAACTTGGTGATGGTGCTGCTGGTCATCGTGGGCATCACCGTGGCCAACACCCTGATGCACCCCAAGCAAGGGGCGGTGACGGTGGACCCGGCGTTGCTGGAGGAGGAATCGGTAAGTGGTAAGCGTGAAGTGGTAAGTGAAAGGACGCCGGCACAGAGAATGGAGCACAGCCGTGTGCTGTCGTGGTTGATAGGGCTGTTGTTACTGGCCTACCTGATGCTACGGCTGGGATTCCGTGGCGGTACACTCGACCTCGGCGCTGTCATCATGCTTTTCCTCTCGTTGGGGCTGCTGCTGCATGGCACGCCGCTGGCTTACGTCCGTGCCTTCGGCAAGGCCGCCACAGGTGCTGCGGGCATCATCTTGCAGTTCCCGTTCTATGCGGGTATCATGGGCATCATTACCGGTATCGGTGCCAGCGGAGTGAGTCTGGGCAATGTGCTTGCCGAGGGCTGCATAAGCATCAGCACGCCGGTTACCTATCCGCTGCTCACCTTCCTCTGCGCTGCGGTGCTGAATCTCTTTGTGCCTTCGGGCGGAGGCCACTGGGCCATCCAGGCGCCCATCATGTTCACCGCAGGCGCCGACCTCGGGGTAGACCCGGGGCTGACGGGCACCGCCATCGCCTGGGGTGATGCGTGGACCAACCTCATACAGCCTTTCTGGGCCTTGCCGGCACTGGCCATCGCAAAGCTCGACGCCAAAGACATCATGGGCTACTGTCTGATTGACCTGCTCATCACGGGAGTGGTGATCTGCGGAGGGCTGTTGATATGGGCATTGTAAATAATGAAGAATAAAGATATGTTCGAAGAAGTTATCAAGCATTATCCCGATTTTCCCAAGCCCGGGATTGACTTTATCGATGTGCTGCCATTCTTGCAGGACAAGAAGGCCTTCGCCGAGGCTATACGCGAGATTGAACGCTGCTGTACGGCGCCCAATGTTGCCACCGTCGAGGCTCGTGGATTCCTCTTCGCCGCCCCGCTGCTCTGCTCTTCGCAGAAGGTGGGCACCATAGTGCCCATCCGCAAGAAGGGCAAGTTGCCGCATGCCGAGGGCGATTTGGTGAAGGTGTGCATCGAGAAGGAGTACGGCAGCGACGAGGTGTTCTACCGCCGCAGCGACTTGGCAGCCTGCACGGTGACAGACGACAGGATTGAGTTGACGCTGTTCGACGACCTGCTGGCTACCGGTGGCACAGCCCTGGGCATCGCCAAAGCTCTCAATGGCGAGGTGATTGAGGGTCGCCGCGTGGTTGTTAAGGAGTTTGTGTTCTTGGTTGAATTGCCCGCCCTAGGCGGCCGCAAGGTGCTCGAGTCAGTGGCGCCCGTCCGTTCGCTGATGAGTTTGGAAGGAGTGGAGTAGTGGCGTTTAGAATAGCGCCACGATGACCACTACGAGAAGCGCAATACAATAGACCAGTTTGAGTAGGGTTCCGGTGAGGAGTCCGATGAACGAGCCGAAGGCGGCTTGCAGCGAGTCGTGTGTCTCGTGCGTCTTGATGTATTCGCCCACGAAGGCTCCGACAAATGGCCAGAAGACGACGCCCAGTAGCCCTCCCGGGCCGAAAGGAAGCCCAAGAAGAGAGATAACGAGCCCGATGTTGCAGCCCCAGACGCCGTATTTGGAGCCCTTGAACCGTTTGGTTGCCAGGGAGGGAATGACGTAGTCGAGGACGGTGATGGCAGCGGCGAGAAGAGCGGTGACGATGAGCATGGGGGTGCTGATGTCGGCAAGAGGGGAGAGGAATGCCAGAAGAAGTCCGGCCCAGCCGATGGGCGGTCCGGGGAGTCCCGGGATGACGGCTCCGGCGATGCCGATGGCGAGGCAAATGAATGCTATGATGATTAGTGCGATGTCCATGAGGTTTCCATTATTTTGTTAAACATGTTGCGCAAACGTGCGGTGTCGGCAATCAGGCTGCGTAGTTCTTCCAGAGGCGCTGCGTTGGGCGAGTCGGGAAGCCATAGTTTGATGTATCCGTGTGCAGAGTATTTCTCATCCAGATGCTGCAACGTGCGTGCCCAGTGGCCTTCGCGGTCGAGGGAGGGGTAGTGGCTCAGGCCGTATTCCACGGTGCGTCGCACGATGGTTTCGGGCTCCACGTCGCGGTCGGCTTCCGCAATGATGCAGCCCAGCTCGGAGCGAGGCGGCGTGGTGGCGGAGGCACGGTGGTCTTCGGCAGCCTGCGCAATCTGTTCTATCTCGGCATCCGAGAACCAGCGGTGCAGCTTGTCGGTTGCGCGAATGATGCGCCCGGAGACAAGGTGATGCAGCTCGCGCCCCTCGGCGAGACCGAGGTCGTGCATGGCGGCTGCGGTGTAGACCAGCGCTGTAGGCTGTAGCATCATGGCACGTGCTATCACCCGGCGGGCGTGGTCGCGGCGGTGGGCAGTGTCAAAGTGGTCGTAGCGGGGTAGGATGGTGCTTTCGACATAGTCTTTAAGGTCTTGTGGAACCTGGTCGTAGCGCCACCATTCATAGGCAAGGCGCGGGGAACCGTCGTCCATGAAGACCGTGCCGCAGTGGACGAAGCCCTCTTTTGCCAGGATGGCCCGCATGGCGGTGTTGTCGGCATGGGTGTCGACCCGCATGTGGTCGCAGTGTGCTTTGGAGTATGAGAAGGCTGTGTCAGCAATATGGCATCCTTCTGGGGTCTTGGCCAGCCGATGGAGGGTGGCATAGGGTGTGCGGGTGTCAATCCAGCGGCCGTGGGCGATGACGCCGTAGGTGGGTTCGATGCCGGGTACAAGGGCGAAGGTGCCGGCAGGCTTGCTGTCTTGCTCGATGAAGTATGAGACATGACTGTCGACGTCGGCCCGCACATCGTCCTCGGTGGGGTAGCCGACCCACTGACACTGATTTCCCGCGGCACGCATAAGGGAGCGCGAATGGGCGTACATCTGCATTATAGTGCCGATGTCGGCAGGGGTGGCGGGTCGAATGGACATGTGTGGCGTGATATTAGGGTCAGAATCTGTGGCCGAGGTTGATGAAGAAGTACGCTTCACGCGTGTGGTTGCTGTAGCCGAGACGCATGTCGATGGGGCCGAAGAAGGTGTGGTAGCTGTAGCCAAGTTGTGCGCCGACAATTGACGGCACCGAGAAAAGCCCGTTGAATTGGTCGCTGTGGATGGCCGTGGCGGCACGCATAAGGATGTAGTGGTTCTTCATAATGTGCAGTTGTAGCTGCAACTGTGCCGCGACAAGGAGCCGTTCGACATACTCCACGTTGCCGATGCCAGCAAAGGGCATCAGTTGGTCGAGGTTGTGTGCAAACCATTCGCCACCGATGGCGTTGATGTAGGGTGTCGGTATTTCGCGGTCGAAAAGCACGAAGCGGCCGTAGAGCATGGGCTGTACGGTGAGGTTGGGTAGCGGCGTGAGGTTGACGCGCCAGTGGGAGTTGATGTCGGTGATGCCGATGCCGTCGCGGTAGCCGACGAGGTTATCGGTACGGTAGGCCATGGCAAGATGGAGCCGTGTACCTTGGGAGGGGAAGTACCAGTGGTTCTCGGTGTTGAGGTCAACGGTGGCGTGATAGGCGAAGTAATGGTTGTCGGTCAAGTGGATGCTGTCGGACATGGAGGAGAGCAGCTGACCGTAGAAGTTGAAATAGTCCCACTGCAGGCCGGCCTGCATACTGAGGTTCTTGATGCGGAAGTTGTATGGGGAGAAATCGGCCGTATGGCGGCGGTATTTGACGTTGTACCGGCGTTCTCCGTGGCTGTAGACATCAAGATCGTGGCGTCCAAATGTGTAGGAAAGGGTGGGGGATGTGAAACTGCGAGGCAGGAAGGTGTGTTCGACCGAGGTTACGAGTTGCTTGCCCAGTCGCAAGGTGGTTCCGATGCCCATGGGGATGAAGGTGTGGATGGGCAGTTTCACTCCTACGATGAGGGCGCCCATCTCTTCGGTGTCAAAGCGGAAGCCGACGCTGGCGATGGGATTGTTCGCAACATGTCGTGTGGGTTGTGGGCGTGTTGTGGGGGCGGCCTTCGTAGTACTGGCGGGAGTGTGGGTATAACCGATGTCGGCGCTATTGGCTGAAGAGGGCCTTTGTGTGGTGTCGGTGTGGGTGGAGCCTTTGATTCGTGCGCTAAGGGCGAGCAGGTCGTCGCTATGAAGCGCAGCTTCCTCGGCACCGCGCCGAAGGAGAGTGTCAATGGCGGATGAGGTGAAACTCGCGGCGCTGTAGCCGTGGACATCGACCTTCATGAAGATGTCGCTCAACTCCACGTTGTCGTCGTATTTCCGCTTGGTATTGATGTCGATAATCTGGCTGAGTACAGTGGTTGCGTCGCGGATGTCGTTAGCAGTAAGTGGGTCGCCCTGTACGGTGACGCCGATAATGATATCGGCCCCCATGCGGCGGGCGAGGTCGGCTGGATAGTTGTTGCTTAGGCCTCCGTCGACGAGGACACTGTCGCCCATCCGCACCGGAGTGAAGACACCCGGGATGGACATCGAGGCGCGCATGGCTTGGATGAGGTATCCGCTGTGGAAGTCAACCTCGTTGTTTGTGACAAGGTCGGTTGCGACACAGGCAAAGCGTATCGGCAGACTGTCGAAGGATATGGAGTCGAGGTATTGCGCGCAGAGGCGCCGGAAGAGACGGTTGAGGTTGCGCCCGCGAATAAGTCCGCCCTGCTGGGGAACTGAATTGTCTGAATTAAGGTTATTCTTTCTGTAGAGTGCATTGAGATTGAGTCCACGAATGAGCGCATAGGTGTTTTGCTCCTGACGTTGACGCAGGGTGAGTTCGGCAGGGTCGGTTCGGTCGCTGAGCAGCGCGGTCCAATCCTGGGTGCGTACCAACGAGTCGAGATAGTCAGTGCTGTAGCCAATGCAGTAGAGACCGCCGACAAGGGAGCCCATGCTGGTGCCGCAAACGATGTCGATGGGTATGCCTGCTTCTTCGATGGCGCGGAGTGCCGCAATGTGGGCCACTCCCTTGGCCCCGCCCCCGCTGAGCACCACGGCTACCGTGGGCCGCTTCTTGGGAGTCTTGGCAACTTGGGAATTCTGGATAGAATCTTTCTGCAATGGGCGCAGACGAATGATGTTGGGTGCACAGCCGAAAGTGTCGGTGATGTAGCCCTGATGGGATACGAAGATACGCAGATCGCTATCGTATGTGTGATAGTCTATTGTGTAATGACCTTCTTCGTCAGTTTGTACTCTACTTCTATGATTGGTCACGGTAGCACCCTGCAGCGGCTTCCCTGTTTCGGCATCAATCACCTTGCCCTCCTGTTTGTAGAAACCGGTATACTGCGACATGGCAGGCAGCGCAGCCATCAGCAACATTATAAACATCAGTTTTTTCATTGTGCTTGCGAGTAGATGTCTTTCCTCACACGCAGGGCCTGAAGCAGGCCGCGCAGGGTGAGGAAGACCATAAAGGCCAGCCACAAAATGTTGTTCCAAGTGTGGGGCGTGAGGGTAGAGGTGTAATGGTATTTCAGCCCATAGTAGACGGCAAAGAAGGCCGCTGTGGCCACGAACATGGCGTTGCGCATGGTGCGTGTGGCTGTGGCACCGATGAAGATGCCATCGAAGAGAAATGCCGCAAAGCCGCAGATGGGGATGACGAGCACCCAGGTCATGTATTCTCCGGCGGCGGCGATGATCTCTTGCTTGTCGGTGAAGATATGGAGGAATTGGGTGCCGAAAGCGGCATAGAGACCGGTGAATACTAGCGTCAGCGCCAGTCCCCAAATGATAAGCAGGCGCACGGCCAGTTTCAGGTGACGTTGCTGGTGGGCTCCGATATGGCGACCCACAAGACTCTCGCCGGCATAGGCGAAGCCGTCCATGATATAGCTGAAGAGAGTGAAAAATTGCAGCAGGAGTGCGTCGACGGCCAATATCTCATCACTGATGTGCGACGAGGCAGCGGTGATGAAGGTGAACACGGTGGCGAGGCAGAGTGTGCGCAGGAAAATGTCGCCGTTGACCTTGAAAAAGCGGATCATGTCTTTCCAGTGCAACGCTTCTTTCAGAGTGGAGCGTTTGATGTTGAGGGAGGCGAGATTGTGGTCTCGGTGCATACGGCGGCGCAGGAAGATGATGCCAAGAGTGAGCCCCGAATAGTTGGCGACAACGGTGCCCAGGGCCACTCCAAAGATGTCCCAATGTAGCACCAGAACAAAAAGCAGCGAGGCCAGAATGTTGACGCAGTTGAGGGCGATGGCAATCCACATGGGTGTTTTCGAGTCCTGCATGCCGATGAACCAGCCTTTGATGGCGTAGAGCCCCAGCGTGGCGGGGGCGGCCCAGATGCGCACGAAGAAGTAGGTCAGCGCCAGCGAGAGCACATGGTTGCTGCCTTCGAAGATATGGGGCACCGCCAGCGAGATAGGCCATTGGAGGGCGATGAGCAGTAGGGCGATGGACAGTGCGACGGCGCAGGCGCGGATGAGTATCTTCAGGGTCTCGTCCCACCGCTCGGCGCCGAAGGCCTGGGCCGTGAAGCCGCTGGTGCCCATGCGCAGGAAGCCGAAGTTCCAGTAGATGAGGTTGAATATCTGGGTGCCGATGGCTATGGCGCCGATGTGGTCGCCCGAAAGATGCCCCACAATCGCCATATCTACCATGCCGAGCAGCGGCACGGTGATGTTGGTGATGATGTTGGGCAATGCCAGCCCCAGAATTCGTTTATTCATGTTCAGTTACATTGTACGCTGTTCAGCACACGCCGGCTCTCTTTGTCGCTCACCAGTGCCACCACATGCCAATACTCCATTCCGTCGGGCAGAGTGAAGCGGAAGGTGGCTTTGCGACATTCGCCCACGGCACCGGTGCAGTCAATGTCGGCACCCCACACGTCGGTGATGACGTCGCGGAGCATGTGGTTGTGTACATAGTCGTATACCGGCTGGGTGCCGTCAATCTGGAAGTAGCGGAGCGAGTCCTGCGTCAGCACCAGGGTCAGGGTGACCGGATTGGTGTAGGCTTGAATAAACTGTAGGTTCACGTCGACGCTGATTTCTGAGCTGCCGCTCACCGACCCCTCCAAGGCTACCACCGGACTTTCGTTGATGGCGGCACGGATGCCGGCGCTGATGTCGGCCATCGAACTGGTGTAGACCGACCCGCTGCGGTTGATATAGGCCGCGGGGATACTCTGGATGTTCCAGAAATCCTCCCAGATGGCACCGTCTTCGGTGCGCATGTCGGGACTGTCGGGACCGGGGGCGCCGAGGGTGTTGTCCTTGGAGTTGACCGATACCAGCACCAGTGTGTCGCCAAATTGCGTGTGGGCGGCTTCCAGCGTGCGGTCGGCATCGGGGCAGTTGTTGCATATCGGCCCGGTGTATTTCTCCACATAGGCGTGCTGCACGGGGTTGGCTATCGGGGTGCCGTCGGTCCAGGTGGCGGCGCTGCCGGCGAAGACGGCATAGCGGCCATTTGCATCCGGCTCTATCTTGTCGCAGCCCATCAGGCTCATCAACCCCATCACGCCCATCAATGCTATCAATATCTTTTTCATAAATCGTCAGAAGCTAGTGGTTAAACTGAAGGTGAGACCGTTGCTGGCCGGCACGGGACGGCAGACGCCGCCAATGCAGATGATGCCTTTGCGCTGCTTGCCGTAGCCCAGTTGCAGGCGGGTGGCGCCGTGGGTGTAGCCGACGTTGACGCTGGGGTAGTTGCCCACGCCGTCGCGGTAGGCGTATTGGTCGCTGGCCGTGACGAACCAGTGGGTGCCGATATTCCACTCCACCAGGCCCATCAGCCAGTCGCCGGCCCGCATGTCGGGGGCGGGTTCCGAGGCGTCGTAGTGGCTGTCGCTGCCCAACCATTCGGTCTCGAAACGCAGGGAGTGTTTCTTGTTGACTTTCCACGACACGTCGGCAATCACTATGTTGTTGTGGTGCAGGGGGCCGATTTCGTTTTCCACCTTCGGGTTGAAGACCTGGTAGGCGTAGGTCAGCGCCGCTTTGACGCTTTTGCTCAGTTTGCGCGACACCTCTATCGATACATCACCGTAGTAGAGATCGCCCACGCCGCCTTTGACGGTATAGCCCTCGGTGCCGCGTCCACCGATGCTGTCGGTGACCAGTCCGGTGACCACCGAGCTGTTGATGTGCAGGTCGGTGCCGTATTTGCCACCCAGCAGGGTGCCTTTCTTGATTTTCCACATCACGTCGCCCTGCAGACCCTGTTCGCCGTTGACCTGCGTGGCATAAGGGTACATGGCGAGGAAGGCATAGGTGTGGTTCTTCGTGATGGCGGGCAGATAGTTGATAAACAGCATCTCACCGCTCACGCCGCGCATGGATTTGAAGCCCATGTTGTCGATGCGTTTGGCTTGGATGCCAGCGCTGAAGCCGCGCTGCGAATAGCCCAGGTTCAGCATAATAGCCTCACCTTCACGGTAGATGTAGTCGTTGTATGTCCAGGGGTCCTGTCCTTTGCGGGCATATTCGGCCTGCAGGCTCCATCCGCCGTAGCCCAGGTCGGCCCTCACCGAGGCGGCGCCGACGTTTTTGGGCAGCACCAGTTTGTACTCGGGGTCGTCAAGGAGCGTGATGGTTTCGTCGGGCTGGTATTTGCTGACGAATCCGGCGCCGACGGTGGCGCGGAACTTGCTGTCCTGCATCGATTTGATGATGCTGTTGAAGTTCACCTCGCCGTCGATGCCGCGCACCAGGCCCTCGCCATAGTCCCAGAAATAGCGCTGCTTGCCGGCCAGCGCCTTGAGGGTGACGCCGTCCCAGGGGCGGAAGGTCAGGTTGAGGCCCAGAAGCGAGTTGTCGAGTCCGAGGTAGCGGTCCTCATAGGTGCGGAGTATCATGCCGCTGCCGAACTGCTCGTAGAAGTTACCGGCGGTGACGCTCAGGCGTTTGGTGTTGTAGGCCACGAAGTAGTTGGCCAGTCCCTGTCCTTTGTAACGCGGGTCGAAGCCGAGGAGGGGGTTCTGGTACATCTCGAAGCGGAGGCCGGCGCTGAAGTCGCCGTTGGTGTAAAGTATGTCGGCGCGGGCGTTCATGCGCATGATTTCCTCTACGGCTTCTGCTCCGATGACGCTGTCGGCGCGGCATAACTGCGCGTCAGCCTGCACGTTGCCTGTCACATGCCCTCCGAGGATGCCCTGGGCATGCACGGTGGCGCTCAGGAGGCAGAGCAGCAGTGGAATGGTGATTTTCAGTCTTTTCATGGGTTTAATATGTCTTTTGGCTCTATGCGGTCCGGGTGCTCTTTGCATCCCCTTCGCATCCGCTGGGCATTTTTTGGGGAAATGGTAGGAGGGGGAGCGGAGGGGGACCGGAGGGGGACCGGAGGGGAACCGGAGGGGAAGGGTTTATTTTAACAATTATTTTAACAGTTGGCGGACCTGTTCGATGACTTCGTCTTCGCCGCCGTCCTGGTAGCCGGTGTGCTGCCAGACGATCTCACCTTCGCCGTTGAGGATGAAGGTGTGTGGGACGTTGACGACGCCGAGGGCGCGTTTGAGGTCGCTGTTTTGGTCGAGGTAGACCTCGTAGGGCCAGTCGTTGCCGTCGACATGGGGTTTGACGCGGGCTGCGCTGCGGGCGTCGTCGATGGAGATGGCGACGAGTTTGACGCCGGTTTCTTCCTGCCATTCTTCGTAGACTTCCTTGATGTTGTTGAGCTCGCGGTTGCAGGGTTTGCACCAGGTGGCCCAGAAGGAGATGATGACGGGGCGGCCGTCGTTCTGGATGACGGAGGATTGAACGGTCTGGCCGTCGACGGTTTTGAGGCTGATGTTTTCGGGCATCTTGGCGCCCTGGGCCATGAGGCTGCCGGCAAGGGCGATGGCAGCGAGGGCTAATAGCAACTTCTTCATTTTGTATGTCGTTTTATGTTTTTATACTATATTTGTATGGATAGGGTGGGGTTTATTGCGGCGAGGGCGGTTTGTTCCTGTTCGATGAGTTGTTGTGTCCAGGGGGTGGGTTCGCCGTCGGCGAGGTCGTCGCGCAGTTGGAAGAGGCGGCCGTAGTGGAGTCCGAATTGTTCGTAGGCGGGGTTTCCGAGGGCGCAGGCGGTGGCGAAGAGGCGGGCGGTTTTGCCGTCGATGACCTGCTGGTAGGTGGTGAGTGTGAGGTGTGAAGTGTTGAGTTGGAGGAGTTCGGCTTGGACCATGGAGATGACGGTTTGGTTGATGCGGCGGGTGGCGTCGCGGTCGTCGATTTCGTTGAGGAGGGCCATGATCTGTGCGAGGAGGTAGTCGCCGAGGAGGACGGCGGTGGGGTTGCCGAAGCGCGCGTTGACAGAGGGTTGTCCGCGGCGCTGGAGGTCGTTGTCGATGACGTCGTCGTGGAGGATAGATGCGTTGTGTAGCATTTCGACGGCGACGGCGAGGAGGAGTGTGCGGCGGCTGTTGAGGGTTTCTTCGCCGAGGGTGGCGGCGGCGGCCAGCAGGAGTCGTGGACGCAGCATTTTGCCGGTGCGGGAGAGGAGAGCGGTCAGCGTGCTGCCGCAGTCCGTAGCGCTGACTGGTAAGGGCTGGCTGCCGACTGCTGCTGTGAGGCGCCGAAGGTATTCGGCGCGGACTTGCTGGAGGTTAGCCTCTAAATTCATTGTAGAGGGTGGCGAGTTTGTTGGAGAGGGGTTTGGAGGCTTTGACGAGGGGGAGTCGGAGTACGTTGTAGATGGTGCCTTGTGCTTCGAGGAGGGCTTTGATGCCGGTGGGGTTGCCTTCTTCGAAGATGGCGTTGATGAGTGGGAGGAGTCGGTTGTGGATGGGGAGTGCGTGTTTGAGGTCGCCTTTGAGGGTGAGGTGGACCATGTCGGCGGTTTCTTTGGGGAGTGCGTTGGCGATGACGGAGATGACGCCGTCGGCGCCGAGGGTGAGGAGTGGGTAGGTGAGTGCGTCGTCGCCGGAGATGACGCGGAATCCTGCGGGGCGGTTGCGGAGGATTTCCATGATTTGCTGGAGGTTGCCGGAGGCTTCTTTGATGCCGATGATGTTGGGGCATTCGCGTGCGAGGGAGAGGGTGGTTTCGGCGGTGAGGTTGACGCCGGTGCGTCCGGGGACGTTGTAGATGACGACGGGGACGGGAGAGGCTTCGGAGACGGCGGTGTAGTGGGCGTGGAGGCCGCGTTGGTTGGGTTTGTTGTAGTAGGGGGTGACGGAGAGGAGTGCGCTGATGCCGTCGAAGTTGGTGGCGGCGATGGTGTCGGTGATGCTGCGTGTGTTGTTGCCGCCGAGGCCGAGCATGATGGGGATGCGGCCGGCGACGGTTTCGACGATGAATTCCTGTACAGCGGCGCGTTCGCTTTCGGTCATGGTGGCGGCTTCGGAGGTGGTGCCGAGGGCAACGATGTAGTCGACGCCGCTGGCGACGATATTTTCAATGAGTCCTTCGAGTTTGGTGAAGTCGACGGTTTCCTGGCTGCGGCGGAAGGGTGTGATGAGGGCGACACCGACGCCCGTGAATGAAGGCTGTTTCATTTCTTTATCATGCTAAGGTATTCGATTACGTTGTTGAAGAAGCCTTTGAGTTCGACCTGTCCGTCGCCGCGGATGATGAGGTCGTAGACTTCGGTGGGGTCTTCGGAGGGGGTGGCGTAGACGACTTTGAGGCTGGCGGGGGTGCGGAGCGCGATGTACTGGGAGAAGAAGTTTTCCTGGCCGATGGTGTCGACGAGGAGGTCGTAGTGGCGTTCGACGAAGGGACGAATGATGTCGTTGTTGGGGAGACCCCAGAAGTTGAAGTCGACACCCTCGCGGCATTTGTAGGTGGCCTGGTGGGTGATGACGAAGTTGAGATCCTGGCCTTTGGGCTGGAGTGCGATGATGTGGACGGTTTTTCCGTGGCTTTCCATCACTTTGGTGAAGTGGTGGAGGATGTTCCAGTGCTGTTCGTCGCCGAGACGGCAGATGAGGCCGATGCTTTTGACTTCCTCGATGTTGTCGATTTTCTTGTCGCGCGGAGCGGCGAGGAGATTGCGGACGATGCGGCGGCGGTGGATGTCTTTGATGAGTTCAAACATATTGTTGGGTTTCAATTATCGAAAAGGGTGTGTTGACGGTAGAGTGTGAAGGAGCGGCGGTGGTAGGGAGAGGGACCGTGTTGTTCGATGGCGAGGTAGTGTTCTGGAGTGGGATAGCCTTTGTTGCGGTCCCAGCCGTAGTGGGGGTATTGCTGATGGAGTTGGACCATGATTTGGTCGCGGTGGGTTTTGGCGAGGATGCTGGCGGCGGCGATGGAAAGGTATTGTGCGTCGCCTTTGACGATGCATTGGTAGGGGATGTCGGTTTCGTTGTAGAAGCGGTTGCCGTCGATGAGTAGGAACTGGGGTTTTGTGGTGAGTTGCTGGACGGCGAGGCACATGGCGTGGGTAGAGGCGTGGAGTATGTTGAGACGGTCGATTTCTTCGGGCTCGACGCTGGCGACGGCCCAGGCGAGTGCGTTGGTTTCGATTTCGAGGCGGAGGGTGTCGCGTTGGCGAGAGGTGAGCTGCTTGGAGTCGTTGAGGAGAGGATTGCGGTAGTCGGGGGGCAGGATGACGGCTGCCGCGACAACGGGGCCGGCGAGGGGACCTCGTCCGGCTTCGTCGCATCCGGCTTCGAGGCGTCCTTGTATGAGCGAGGGCTTCAGCATAGGATGGCGGCGATGAGGGTGAGTATCAGTAAGATGTCGAGCAGCCAGGTGCGGCGGTTGCGGCGGTTGAAGCTGTGGAAGGCTTTCTCGGGCATGAATAGGTGGAAGGAGCAGAGGGTGAAGGGGAGGGCGAAGAGACGCATATCGACGGGGAAGCGGGAATCGATGGCGATGATGGCAATGCTGCCGAGGGTGAGAAGTAGGAGGGTGGTGGTGTTTTTCTGCCATACGACAGGGTGTTCGCTGAGATGACTCCAGAGGGAGATGAGGCTGACGAGGAAGAGGAGCAGGAGGAAGATGTTGCTGCCAATGGAGAGAATCTTTGCAGTGCCGCTGAGTGGGGTGGGGGTGACTGGGGTGTAGTAGGAGCCGCTCCACCAGGGTGCGAGGTTTCCGGAGAGGTAGAGTATGGTGAGCAGGAAGATGTAGGGTGCAGCGAGGCCGAGGATAAGGGCGGCCCAGTCGCGCCAGGAGTAGAGTCGGTAGTTGACGACGATGAGGAGGTAGGAGATGAGGAGTGCGAGGGCGGGAAAGTAGAACATGGAGGCGAGGGAGATGAGGGCTGTGGCGGAGCATATCTTGTCGGTGGAGATGGTGAGGAGGGTGGTGCGGAGCATAAGCTGGTGGGTGACGGCGATGGATATGCCGCAGACGAAGATGACGGGGGAGAGGGTGGTGGCGGGTGCGCTGATGATAATGAGGTAGAGTAGTGTGGGGAGGAGGGAGTTTTGCGAGACGAGTCCGATGTTGGCGAGAAGGAGGTTGAGCCAGAGGCCTTCGAGGAGGATGAGGATGAGGGCCAGGATGACGGCGAGGCGCGGGAGGGATGATAGCCCGAGGTAGAGCAGGTGGTAGAGGACGGCGCTACCGTCGGCCATTGCAGGGGGATGAATGAGGGAGCGCCCCCAAAGCAGCAGGGTGGCTGCTATGATGACGAGTACCTGCACGAGGGTGTTTCTGTTGAACAGCTTAAGCATCCTGGGGGAGGTTAAATGTTAGAGGAGGGGGTTATTGCTTGATGAGTTTTGCGATGCGGCTGCCGGCGCGGAGGATGTAGATGCCGCGGGGCCAGCCGGTGACGTTGATGGTGGCTTCGGTGGCGACGGGGAGCTGCATAACTTTACGCCCGTCGATGGTGTAGATGTGGAGGGTCTGGGGTTCTCCGCAGCCGGTGTTGATTTTGACCATGCTACTGGCGGGGTTGGGCATGATGTGGAGTGGCAGGCGGTTTTCTTCTGCGGTCTGGATGCTGACACGGGCAATGGCGGCATTGACGGCTTGGAGGGCATTGATTTTGCCCCATCCCCAGCGGACACTTGCGCTGTCACGGGCCAGGAGGGGGCCGGTTTTATCGTCATTGCGGGCGGTGGTGCAGATGATGTCCCTGATTTGGTCGACATAGAGTTTGGGATTGGCCTGCAGCATGAGCGCTACGATGCCTGTGACGGCGGGACTGGACATGGAGGTGCCGCTGAGGGCGGACCACTTATAGATGGTGGTTCCGTCGTTGTAGGAGAAAGAGGAGATGTAGGAGGAGGTGGTCCATGCGCTGATGGAGGAAATGACGTTGGAACCCGGGGCGGAGATTTCGGGTTTCTGCATGCCGTTGATGAGAGGGCCGTAGCTTGTGAATTCAGAGTTGCCGCCGGTGAGGCAGTCGCCGTTGGGGCTCCAGGAGTCGGCGTAGTGAGCGGCGACGCTGATGCATTTGGCAGCACAGGCGGGTTCGCCGATGCCGTAGTTGTTGTCGCCACCGGTGAAGTCTTCGAGGTTCCAGGCGCTGAAGGGGGTGCCTTCGTTGCCGGCGTGGTTTATCTTGTTGGCGACATTCCAGGCGTGGACGGTGCCGCTTTGGGCGGTGATGAAGAGCTGGAGCTGGAGCGCTAGGTCTTTGGTGACGTCGAGCTGTATGTGCGGGCGGTTGTCGAAGATGTTGGCGTGTTCAATGAGAGCGCGGTAGGGGATGCGAATGTCGCCGCATTGGAGAGTGTCGTATACAATGCTGTCGCCGTCCGCGGTGCTGAACATGGGCGAGTGCCACTCACCGTCGGTTCCGAGCATGCGGAATCCCGCCGTAAAATCGTGGCCCTCCTCGCCCCAGATGATGAGCGCCTGTCCGATGGCTTCGGGGGTGTAGTTGTAGTAGGTGGCCACGGTTTTGAGCGTGTCAGTTGCTCCGGAGAAGGTCCGGCTGACGTGGAAGTTCTCGTCGCCGTTGTTGCCGGCGCTGGTGACAAAGGTTACGCCGCGGTTGCTCAAGGAGTCTATAGCCTGGCACAGGAGTGAGGTTCCGTCGAGAGTGCTGAAGGTGTACATGCCCCAGCTGCTGTTGATTACAAGCCGGCGGGTGCTGTCCTGCGCCACTTTGTGCATCCAGCACACGGCATCCAGCCATTCGGCTTCGCCGAGTCCGAAGGAGCAGAGGAGGAGTCGGGCCCATGGAGCCTGACCGCGGTAGTTTCCGCTGACACCCCTGCCGGCGGCGATGCCGGTCACATGGGTTCCGTGGGTTCCGTAGCCGTAGAGGTTCGAGGTGTCGCCTTTCGCCTTGTACAGCTTATCGTAGCCGACAAGCTCGGTGCCGTAGTCGTAGCCGGCCGGAGCGGGTCCTTTCAGCCGGAAGTGGTCCCAGATGCGGTCGATGCGCCAGTTGGTGGAGTTCTGTCCGTTGAAGTTGGGGTGCGTGTAGTCGAAGCCCCAGTCGGTGATTCCGATGTATACACCTTCGCCAGTGAACATCATGCTGTCGGTCACCCCCCAGCCGTTTTGCACACTGTCGGTTCGGGTGTCTTTCCTTGTTGCGTTGCAGTCCTGTCCTCCCACACGGTGCGAGATACTGTATTGCAGCACTTCTTTGTCTTGCTCAAGCACGCGCAGACTTGCCACCGGCACCGTTAGCGTCACGATGTCGCCCGCCTGGCTACCGATGACTATGCCGGCTTTCTCCAGCATTCCGCGGTTGAATCCGGGAGCCATCTTTGCCAGGAAGCGCACCTCCGTCGCGCCGCTGGCTATTTCTTCGCCGACCAGTGCTTTGGTGTCGATGGCGCACTTGGTCATCTGGGCCGAAGCACACAATAAGGTGCTCATTGCTAACAGTGTAAACAGTATCTTCTTCATCGTTTCAGAGGTATATAATAATTGCAAAAATACAAAAAAGGACCGAACTGGCAAAATATTTAACAAAAAAACAGGGCCCGATGATAATCGGACCCTGTTTTGGACAGTCAAATGCTGGCTTTTATCACACCTCCCAGGTGTCGCCGCTGTTGAGCAGGTCGTCCATGCATTTGTATTTGCCGTTGGCCAGTTGCTCGTCCATCTGCTCTTCGTAGAGCTGGGTGTAGCTGACTTTCTTGACGTTGCGGATAACGCCGAGGGCCACGGGAAGTCCCGAAGCGGGACCCATGTGGGCCAGCATCATGTGGATGCCGGTGTCCTCGGTGGTCTCGTCGTGCACCATGATATCGTCGATGGTGATGCCGTTTTCGCCAAGGGTGACCACTTCGAGCTGGCGGCCGTTGAAGCGCAGACCTTTCTCTTTGTTCTTGCCGAAGAGCATGGGCTTGCCGTGCTCGGGCACGATGGTGCGGTCGTCGCGGACAGCGCGGTCGGTGATGGCGGCGTGGGTCTTGTCGTTGAAGATCATACAGTTCTGCAGGACCTCGACAACCGAAGCACCGTCGTGCTTGGCGGCGTGCTCCATAACCTCGGTGGTCAGCGCCGGAACGCAGTCAAGCGTACGGGCAAAGAAAGTGCCCTGTGCGCCCATCACGAGTTCGCCCGGATTGACGTGATAGTCGATGGTGCCGAAGGGCGAGGTCTTGGTGACCTGGCCGAACTTGGTCGTCGGGCTGTACTGACCCTTGGTGAGGCCGTAAATCTCGTTGTTGAAGATGGTTATGTTCAGGTCCTGGTTGCGGCGGATGGCGTGGATCAGGTGGTTGCCACCGATAGCCATCGAGTCGCCGTCGCCCATATTGACCCACACGCTCAGCGCGGGGTTGGCCAGCTTGACGCCCGTGGCGATAGCGCAGGCACGGCCGTGGATGCTGTGGAAACCGTAGGTGTCAACATAATAAGGAATACGCGACGAGCATCCGATACCCGACACCATCACGATGTTCTCCTTCTTGACGTGCGTCTTGGGGAACGTGTTGAGCAGGGACGAAAGAATTGCGTGGTCGCCGCATCCGGG
>JAFXXI010000016.1 GCA_017542345.1 Bacteroidales bacterium | reverse complement strand
GGATAGTAGAAGCCGGTGACGAAGATGCCTTCTTCCTGCATCTTGGCGGCATACTGCTGGCTCTTGGCGGCGTCGTAGATCATGACGGCGCAGATGGCGCTCTCGCTGGGCTTGCAGTCGAAGCCTTCCTCTTTCATGCGGCGCAGGAAGTAGTCGGTGTTCTCGTGCAGCTTGTCCTGCAGGGTGTTGGTCTCGCTCATCATCTCGAACATGCGGATGCCGGCGGCCACGAGGCCGGGGGCCATCGAGTTGGAGAAGAGGTAGGGGCGGCTGCGCTGACGCAGCATGTCGATGATCTCTTTCTTGCCGGTGGTGAAGCCGCCCATGGCGCCGCCAAAGGCCTTGCCTAATGTGCCGGTGAGAATCTCAATCTTGCCGCGCAGGTTGTAGCGCTCGGTGACGCCGCGACCGGTCTTGCCGACGACGCCGGCGGAGTGGCTCTCGTCCACCATCACCATGGCGTCGTACTTGTTGGCGAGCTCGTAGATCTTGTCCAGCGGGCAGACGTTGCCGTCCATGGAGAAGACGCCGTCGGTGACGATGATGCGGAAGCGGTTCTTCTGGGCGGCTTTGAGCTGCTCCTCGAGGTCGGCCATATCGGCGTTGGCGTAGCGGTAGCGCTGGGCCTTGCAGAGGCGTACGCCGTCGATGATGGAGGCGTGGTTCAGGGCGTCGCTGATGATGGCGTCCTCTTCGGTGAGCAGGGGCTCGAAGACACCGCCGTTGGCGTCGAAGCAGGCAGCATAGAGGATGGTGTCCTCGGTGCCGAAGAACTCGGCGATCTTCTTCTCGAGCTGTTTATGGAGGTCCTGGCAGCCGCAGATGAAGCGGACGGAGGCCATGCCGAAGCCGCGGGCGTCCATGCCCTTCTTGGCGGCGGCGATGAGCTCGGGGTTGTCGGCGAGGCCGAGGTAGTTGTTGGCGCAGAAGTTGAGGCACTTCTTGCCTTTCACCATGATTTCGGCGCCCTGGGGGCTCTCGATGATGCGTTCATGTTTGTAAAGACCGGCGGCCTCGATGTCGGCCAGCTCTTTCTGCAAATGCTGTTGGAACTTTGTGTACATGTTTACAATGATTTATGTTATTAATTCTGATATTCGGGCTTTGTAATTCAGCTTACAAAAGTACAAAAAAACTTTAATACTGCAAAATTATTTGTAAATTTGCAGCATTAACGACAACGACGACACTATGGCTAAAGATATAGTTTGCAGTGGCATAAGGCCTACGGGCAACCTCCACCTGGGCAATTATTTCGGCGCGCTGCGCAATTTCGTGCGGATGCAGGACGAGATGGACTGCTACTTCTTCATTGCCGACTACCACTCGCTGACCACGCATCCCACGCCCGGCAGCATCTACAACGACGCGCGGACGATACTGGTGCAGTACCTCGCCGCCGGCCTCGACCCCGAGAAGGCCACCCTCTACCTGCAGAGCGACCTGCCCGAGACCATCGAGCTCTACCTCTTCTTCAACATGAACGCCTACCTGGGCGAGCTGGAGCGCGTGACGTCGTTCAAGGACAAGGTGCGCCAGAACCCCAACAACGTCAACGCCGGCTTGCTGACCTATCCCACGCTGATGGCCGCCGACATCCTCATTCACAAGGCCACACGCGTGCCTGTGGGCAAGGACCAGGAGCAGCACTTGGAGATGACGCGCACCTATGCCCAGCGCTTCAACACGATGTACAAGTCCGAGGTGTTCCCCCTGCCGCAAGCCATCGGGTCGCAGACGGGTCTGGTGAAGATTCCCGCCCTCAACGGTAGCGGCAAGATGGGCAAGAGCGAGGGCGAAGCCTCGACCATCTTCCTCACCGACGAGCCCGACGTGATCCGCAAGAAGATTATGAAAGCCAAGAGCGACAGCGGTCCCACGCAGATGAACCAGCAGAAGCCCGAGGAGATTGAGAACCTCTTCCTGCTGCTCAAGGCCGTCTCGAAGCCCGATACCGTCGAGTATTTCGACGACCTCTACAACCGCTGCCAGATACGCTATGGCGACCTGAAGAAGCAGCTGGCCGAGGATATGGTGGCGTTCGTGGAGCCGTTGCGTCAGCGCATCCTCGAGATTGGCGCCGACGATGCCGCCCTGCGCCGCATCATGGACATGGGCAAGGAGAAGGCCCACGAGAGCGCCGCCCGCACCCTCGCGGAAGTGCGCCGCGTGATAGGCTACCGCAACTAAGCGAAGGGAAAGAAAACAGAGGGGGCCGTCTCGGTTGAGACGGCCCCCTCTATTTGTTGTCTGAACAAACTTATTTGGTCAGATCCTCCATGACGGCCTCAACGACATCGTTGGTAACTTCTTTCACGAGGTTCTCCTCCTCGGTGGCAGCGGCGGCGGCCTCGACGGTCTCGACAGTCACGCTGTCAACAGGAGCGCTCTCCTCGGTGGCGTTGTTGTTGTTGCAAGCGGCGAAGCCGAACATACCGGCGACGGCCATGGCGAATAAAGCTTTCTTCATCTTCTTTTTTTCTTTTAAATGTTATTAATTTTCACTCAAAAACTGGTGCAAAAGTACTACAATCCCTCCGTAATGTTAAAATAAAAAAACCAAATAATTCCTAAAAAGCGTGTAATGCACTCAATACCAGTACATATATGGATGGCCATAAAAACAGAAAACCAGGCTGTGAAGTCTGGTTTTTAGATGTATTGCGCTAAGAAATTGGCGTTTTTAGGGCAGCGGCACCAAGCCGTTGAAGCCCATGAAGGCCATGGCCAGAATGCCGGCTGAGACCAGTGCGATGGGCACGCCTTTCATGCCTTTGGGCACGCCGGTGAGCTCGAGCTGCTCGCGGATGCCGGCGAAGAGCACCAGCGCCAGCGCGAAGCCGACGGCGATGGAGGCGGCGTAGATCACGCTCTCCAGCAGGTTCATGTTCTTCTGGATGACCAGGATGGCCACGCCCAGCACCGCGCAGTTGGTGGTGATCAGCGGCAGGAAGACGCCCAGCGCCTGATAGAGCGACGGGGCAATCTTCTTGAGCACGATTTCGACCATCTGCACCAGGCCTGCAATCACAAGGATATAGGCAATGGTTTGCAGATATTCGAGGTGCAGCGGCATCAGCACATACTGCATGATGAGCCAGGTGACCAGGGTGGCCAGCAGCATGACGAACAGCACGGCGCCGCTCATGCCTACCGACGACTTAACATCCTTACTTACACCGAGGAACGGGCAGATGCCGAGGAACTGCGCAAGCACCACGTTGTTGACCAAAATGGCGCCAATTATCAAGGCAGGTATCGTGATTCCCATACTCTTTTTACTTTAAGTTTCGAAATGCAAAAGTACAACTATTTTTTTATGTGGCCAAATTTTTTTTCTTTCACCACGCCAGCGCCTCGCGCCAGCAGTAGCCCCGCGTCTTCACCGGCGGCATCCCGTGACGGTAGTGGCGGTGCTCGTAGATGTTGCTTCCGTCGGGCAGCGCGCAGGCGTGCAGCCGTTGGCGTGTGTTGCGGTCGAAGGTGCGCAGCGCCTCCAGCAAGCCCTCTTCGATTTGGTAGTATTCGGGATATTCCACGGCGTCGGTCGAGGGCACGATGTAGTATTGGTAGAGGCTGTCCACCGTGCCGCGGTGCACCCAGTAGGGCATATAGCGGCAGGTGGTGACGCGCATGGTCGGCGGATAGAGCCGCTTCTCCAGCTCCATTTCCACCATGATGCCGCCGTCGCAGTTCACGTCGCGTTGGTTGCTCACCAGGTTGCCCATCGAGTAGATGACCACCTCGGGGTAGCGGGCGTTGCCGGGGATGGCGTCGATGGTGAAGTTCTGCACCACATGGGGATGTCCTCCGATGACGGCGTCGCAGCCGTGCTCGAGCAGCCAGCGGGCCATCTCTTCCTGCTCGCGGTTGCTGTGGGTTTGGTATTCGATGCCCCAGTGGATGAGCGTGATCACGAAGTCGGCGCCGCGTTCGTCGGCCGTCCGCAGGTCGCGCAGCATCTCGGTGGTGTCGATGAAGTTGACCACGTTGGGCTTCGGCACCTCGATGCCGTTGGTGCCGTAGGTGTAGCACAGCAGCGCCAGGCGTATACCGTTGCGCTCGACCATCAGCGGGTGTGCGGCGTCGTGTTGCGCGCGGTCGCGGTAGGTGCCCAGGTGGGGGATATTAAGGCTGTCGAGTGCCCGCAGGGTGCGCTCCAGCCCTTTGCCGCCGCGATCCACACAGTGGTTGTTGGCGGTGGTCATGATGTCGAACCCCGCCTTGCGGGCCGCCTCGGCCAGCGCGTCGGGCGACGAGAACTGCGGGTAGCCGCTGTAAGGCTTTCCCGCCAGCGGCACCTCGAGGTTGACGATGGCCAGGTCGGCGCTTTGGATATAGTCTTTCACATAGCGGAAGCAGGGGGCGTAGTCGTAGCTTCCGTCGGCCTGCAGGGCGGCGTTGTGCTGTGGCATGTGGCCCATCAGGTCGCCGGCGAAGAGCAGTTTCAGCCGCTGCGCTTGACCGGCGGAGCACAGCGCCAGCAGCGCCACCGAGAGGGCTATGTGTTTCAGCTTCATTTCCCTTTCAGTTTCTCCAGCAACTCGGGCCGCCGCTCCTTTGTGCGCTCGAGGGCCTGTTCCATGCGCCACTGCTCAATCTTGGCGTGGTTGCCGCTGAGCAGCACCTCGGGCACCTTCCAACCCCGGAATTCGGGCGGCCGCGTGTATTCGGGCGGCGCCACAAGCCCGTCCTGGAACGAGTCGCCCAGGGCCGACTGCTCGTCGCCGATGACTCCCGGCACCAGGCGCATCACGGCGTCGCAGATGACCGCCGTAGCCAGCTCGCCGCCGGTGAGCACATAGTCGCCGATGCTTATCTCGCGGGTGATGAAATGCTCGCGCACCCGCTCGTCGACCCCTTTGTAGTGGCCGCAGAGCACCATCAGGTTCTCCGCCAGCGACAGCTGGTTGGCCAGCGGCTGCGTCAGCAGCTCGCCGTCGGGCGCGGTGTAGATGATGTCGTCGTAGTGTCGTTCCGCCTGGAGCCCCTCGATGCAGTTGGCCAGCGGCTCCACAGCCATCACCATGCCCGCCGCACCCCCGTAGGGGTAGTCGTCGACCGACCCGTAGCGGGTCAGCGAGTAGTCGTGCAGGTCGTGGAAGACCACCTCGACGAGGCCTTTCTTCTGGGCCCGTTTGAGGATGCTCTCCTCGAAGAACATGGTCATCATGTTCGGGAACAACGTAAGAATGTCTATACGCATAATTGTCTGGTTACTTTCCTCTACCCACTAATCACTACCCGCTAGCGCAGCTTCAGTTTCTGTCCCACGCGCAACTTGCCGTTCTCGCTGATGCCGTTGAGTTGGCACAGCTTCTTCACCGTGGTGCCGTTGCGCTTGGCGATGCCGTAGAGCGTGTCGCCGCTCTTGATGGTATAGGTTGAGGCGCCCGAAGCACTAGGAGAACTGGCCGCACCGGTGCTGCTGGCGGTACTTGTCTTGCCGGCGCTGCCCGCCTTGCTGCCGCCACCTGCCGAGCCGCTTACCTTCAGCCGTTCGCCTATGCGCAGCGTCTTGTTCTGGCTGATGCCGTTGAGCTGGCACAGCCGCTTCACCGTGGTGCCGTTGCGCCGCGCTATCTTCTCCAGCGTGTCGCCCTGACGCACGCGGTACCAGCCGTTGACGGCGGTGCCGCCGCCCGAGCTGCCCTTGCCGCCCTTGGCCACCTTGCGGAACGAGTTGCTGGTCAAGGTCAGCGTGTTGGACACCAACTTGTGGGTCGAGCAGTCGAGCACGTCCTCGGGATTCATGGCGTTGCCCATATAGCGTATCTCGAAATGCAGGTGGCTGCCGAACGAGCGGCCCGTGTTGCCGCAGAGGCCGATGATGTCGCCGCTCTTCACATGGTCGCCGGCCGCCACATGGCGCTTCGACAGGTGCGCGTAGTAGGTCTCCAACCCGTTGGCGTGGTGGATGATGACCAGGTTGCCGTAGCTCTTGTTGCGCTTCGAGATGCGCACCACTCCGTCGAAGGCCGCATAGATGGGTTCGCCGGTGGGTTGCGCCAGGTCGAGGCCGTAGTGGAAACGACGGCGGCGCGGGCCGAAGCGGCTCGAGGTGCGTGCCGTCACGGGCGTGGGCCATGAGAACTTGGTCAGCTGCAGCATGATAGGCTCGTCGATGGTGTTCACGTCCAGCTTGGGCAGGTGGATGGCCATCGTGTCGAAACCCTCGAACAGGATTTCGTCCTCGCTCTCGGCGCCCTCGTCGCTCAACGAAAAGCCTTGTATCACAGCGTCTTCATCCTCGTCCGAGGGGTCCACCATATAGGGCACCTGGTAGAAGTAGGACTCTGTCTCCTCCTCGCCCTCCTGGTCGACGGTCACCCCTTTGAACTCCTCCTCCTCGTAAATCACGTCGAGTTTCCCGAGCTTGATTTCCGACTTCTTCTGCGGGTCGTCGGACTGCGCCGCCGCCCCGATGGAAAGTGCCAAAAGACCTATTATTAAGAATATAGATTTAATATGTGTCATGCCGATGAGCTTCTGTTATGAGAAAAAAAGCGTTGCAAAAGTACAAAAAATACCGCAACCGGCAAAATTAATTTCTGTTAAAACCGCTCATTCGACCCCTTCCGGGGGTCATTTTTTGGTCCCCTTCCGGTCCGGTTCCCCTCCGGTTCCGCTCCGGTCCCCCTCCGCTCCCGCTCCTATCAAATTCGAAAAAAATGGCCGGCGGATGCGGAGAGGGTGTTGAGGGGGGTGTGAGGGCAATCTTTTTTCACCATGTGGAAAATAATTCGTACTTTTGCATCCGATTATTTACAGTTGGAATGACGTTACTCATTGTCTTTCTGCTCGGTGCGATGTCTATATCGTTCCTGTGCTCGATTCTGGAGTCGGTGCTGATGTCCACGCCGCTCTCCTATATCACTATGCGTGAGGACGAAGGCTACCGTGCCGCACCCCTCTTCAGGAAGTACAAGACTGACAACACGCGTGCCATCGCCGCCATACTGAGCCTCAACACGATAGCCAACACCATCGGTGCCGCCGGCGTGGGTCGCCAGGCAGCGTTGGTGCTCAACAGCATCCCCTTCGGGGTGGTGAGTGCGGTGGTTACCATATTGATACTGGTATTCAGCGAGATAATTCCCAAGACCATAGGTACCAGCAGCTGGCGCCACCTGATGGGCTTCACGGCCTACACCATCCGCGTGCTCATCTTTGTGCTCTTCCCGATAGTGGTCATGGTGCAGGGTCTCACCAAGCTCATCGCCAAGAAGGACGAGGAGGAGACCGTCGTGAGCCGCGAAGAGGTGGCTGCTATGGCCGATATGGGTGAGGACGAGGGAGTTATAGATGAGGATGAGAACAAGATTATCCAGAATGTCATCAAGCTGGGCGACATCAAGGCCTATGATGTGATGACGCCGCGCGTGGTGGCCGCCACAGCACCTGAGAGCATGACACTCAAGCAGTTCTACCGCTCGGACGAATACAGTCACTTCTCGCGCATCCCCGTCTATGCTGAAGAAGAGGACTTCATCACCGGCTATGTGCTGCGCAGCGAGGCGCTCGAGGAGCTGGCCGAAGACCACTTCAGCAAGACGCTTGGCGACATCAAGCGCGAGATACCGCTCTACAACGAAGAGATGTCAGTATCAGATATTTGGGACAGCCTGCTGCGCCACAAGGAGCAGATTGCCGGCATCATCGACGAGTACGGCTCGTTCCAGGGCATCATCACATTGGAGGACATCATCGAGACCATCTTCGGCTTGGAAATTATCGACGAATCCGACGAGGTGACCGACATGCAGCAGTATGCCCGCGAGCGCTGGCAGAAGCGTCAGAGCCGCTTCAAGGAAATCAATTTGCCGGAGTAGCGGCTTCCCGAGACAAAAACTTAACAAAAACGTAACAATTCCGTAGCGTTATTCTTCGTAATTTTGCAGTGTCAAACGAAGAATAAATTGACTATGGAAATACAGAATATCTTATTGGTTTGCTTGAAGTTGGCCGGAGCACTAGCGGTGTTCCTCTTCGCCATGAAACTGATGAGCGAGGGCCTTCAGAAGTACGCCGGCTCGAAACTGCGCCACATCCTGACCAAGATTACCGGCAAGCCGCTGAGCGGCATTCTGGCCGGTACGGGTGTGACGGCCATCATCCAGAGCTCGACGGCCACCACGGTGATGACGGTGGGCTTCGCCGGCGCCGGATTGCTGACTTTGGCGGGTGCCATCGCGGTGGTGATGGGCGCCAACATCGGTACCACGGTCACCGCGTGGATTATCACCATCTTCGGCTTGGGTGGCGGCAGCACCGAGGACAAGGTGCCCCTGATGCCGATGGTTATCGCGGCTATCAGCTTGTTCTTCATCTTCAGCAAGAAAAACAAGATGCAGTATCTCGGCCAAACCATCATCGGCTTGGCGCTGCTCATCCTCGGCTTGGGGTTGATGGGCGACTCGGTGCCTCCGCTGGATGAAGATGTGGCACACAAGATTGCCGCTCTGGGTCAATGGGGTTATTGGTCGGTCCTGCTGTTCATCGTGGTGGGCGCCATACTATGTATTATATTGCAGACGTCGTCGGCTATGACGGCCGTCATCCTGCTGATGGCCAGTCAGGGGTGGATTGACTTCCCCACGTCGATGGCCCTCGTCATCGGTCAGAACCTCGGTACCACGCTGACGGCCCAGGTGGTGGCTATGACCACCGGCACCACCGGCAAACGCACAGCCCGCGCCCACTTGGTGTTCAACGTGGCCGGCGCGCTGATCTTCCTGATACCGTTCTATCCCATCTGCAACGCCGTCATGTTTGTCAGCGAAAAACTTGATGTACTGCTTCCCAATATCCCACTGATACCGCTGGCTATCACGGTGTTCCACACACTCTTCAACGTGGTCACCACCATCATCCTGGCTTTCTTCATCCCGCAGATTGTGAAGTTGGTCACCTGGATGGTGCCCGAGAAGAAGGAGGAAGGCGAGGAGGAGTTCCGCCTGACCTACCTCGAGCCCAACCTGCTCAGCACCGCCGAGCTCAACCTGCAGAGTGCCAAGAGCGAAATCGAGGAATTCAGCAAGCGCGTGCTGCGTATGTACACCTTCTTACCGGGTTTGAGGACCGCCAAGGACGACAAGGAGTTCGACGGCATCATGGAGCGCATTGCCAAATACGAGGGCATCACCGACCGCATGGAGATGGAGATATCGAAATTCCTCACCCGCGTGGGGTCGGGCGATATCTCCGAACACGGTTCCGAGCGCATCAGCACCATGCTGCGCATCATCGACAACCTGGAGTCGATAGGCGACACCATCTACCAGATAGCTATGACGCGCCAAACCAAGCGTGAGGACGCTGTGCACTTCGACGCCGGCCTCAACGCCAACCTCGAGGAGATGCGTGGATTGGTGCAGAAGGCCCTCGATGTGATGGACAGCAACCTGCACGACTACGACCATGTGGACCTAGATGCCGCCTATGCCGCCGAGCATGCCATCAACGCCTGCCGCGACCGCCTGCGTGCGCAGCATCTCGACGCGCTGAAGCTGGGTGTCTACGACTATGCCATAGGCAACGCCTACAGCAGCCTCTATGCGCTGTATGAGAAGTTGGGCGACTACGTCATCAATGTGTCAGAGGCCATTGACAGCAGCCGCAAGCATTCGGAAGATTAAATAAGGGAAACGGCTATAGGGAGCCGTCGGTCTCGGAGTCGGTGACAGATTCTTCGTCGTCGGCTCCGAGTCCTTTTTCCAGGTAGTCGCCGGGGATGACGGCGGTGCCTTTCTTCCCTTTGCTCACGCGGATGTTGCTGATGCCTTCGAGGGCCAGAATCTGGCTGGCGGTGGTGCCGATGCTGCGGCCGCCGGGGAGCAGCTTCTTGCGGCTGCTCTCGAAGGCGTCGAGGGCGTCGTGAAGGTTCTTGCCCACGCTGTCGTACTCGCGGAGGAAGTTGCCGGTGCGCTCGAGCATCTCCTGCGCCAGCTCGTAGAGCTTCTGGTGGTTCTTCTCCTGGTCGATATGCGTCCAGGTGATGCGTATGATGCGCAGGGCGGCGTAGAGGGTCTGTTCGTCGGCAATGAAGACCTTCTTCTGCATGGCCTCCTGCCAGAGGGTAGGTTCTTCCTGGATGGCGTCGCGCAGGGCGGGCACATGGGGGACGAACATGATGACGAAGTCGAGGTGGGGGTTGGTTTGGTACTGGGTGTAGTTCTTGGCCGAGAGCTCGTCGACATGCTTGCGGAGGCTGGCGATGTGCTCCTTGAGGAAGTGGCGGCGCGAGAGTTCGTCTTCGGCGTTGGCGTAGTCGATATAGGCAGTCATAGAGACTTTGGAGTCGATGATGACATCGCGCTTGTCGTCGAGGTGGAGCAGCACGTCGGGACGCAGGTTCTCGCCCTCGTCGGGACGGATGGTATGTCCGTCGGCATCACGCATCACGGCCTGCACCTCGAAGTCTTTGCCGAGGGTGAAGCCCTGCTGTTCGAGGAGGTTGCTGAGCACCACCTCGCCCCAGTCGCCCTGGGTCTTGCTTTCGTGTTTGAAGGCGCGGGTCAGCTCCTCGGCGCTGCGCTGGGCTTCAATGCTCTGGCGTATCATGTGCTCCATGTTGGTCTTGATTTCGGCGCTCATGGTGGTTTGCACGGTGGAGTTCTTGGCCATCTCCTCCTTCATCTTGTCGATGGTTTCCTTGAGGGGCTTGACGATGCTGTCGATATTCTTGGTGCTGGAGGTGGAGAACTCCTCCTGGCGCTGCTTGAGCATGGTGTTGGTGCTGTTCTCCACCTGCTCGCGGAGCGCTTTGACGGTGTCGGCAAAACGTTTCTCAAGCGCCTCGGTGTCGCTGCGGTGTCGGCGGTCCTGCTCGTCGAGGAGCGTCTGGTGGTTCTGCTTGAGCTCGTCCACGACGGTGTTGTGGCGCTGGAGCACCTCCTCCTTGTAGTCGGCGAGGCGCTTGTCGGCCTCCTCTTTGGCGGCTTGCAGGGCTTGTGCGGCGTCGGCTTTCTGGTCGGCCAGCTGCTTGTTGAGTAGTGCCGTCTCGGTGGCGTGGCTCTGGTTGGCGGCAGCGAGCTGTGCCTCGAGGGTTTGTTTCTCGGCGGCCATAGTGTTTTTCTTGCGGCCGGCGATAAGGAATCCGGCGAGGAGCCCGATGGCGAGGGCTGCGGCTGCTGCGATGAATGTGGTTATCATATTATTGTGTTTCTGTTCGGTGATGGATTAATTGCCCCAACTGTCTCGGTCTAATGAACGATAGGTAATGGCTTCCTGGAGGTGGTAGGGGCGGATGTCGGGGGAAGCTTCAAGGTCGGCGATGGTGCGGGAAACCTTGAGGATACGGTCGTAGGCGCGGGCGCTGAGTCCCAAGCGGTTCATGGCCTGCTCCATGATGGCGCGGCATTCGTCGGTGAGGACACAGAACTGACGGGTGAGTTTGCTGCCCATCTGGGCGTTGCAGTGGACTCCCGGATGGTCGGCGAAGCGGGCTGTTTGGATGGCACGGGCGGCGACAACGCGCTCGCGGATGGTGGCACTGCTTTCGGCACGTCCTTCTTTGTTCAGCTGGCTGACGGGCACAGGCGTAACCTCGATATGCAGGTCAATGCGATCCATCAGCGGGCCGCTGACTTTGTTGAGGTAGCGCTTGACGGCGCCGGCCGGACAGGTGCAGTCGATGGTGGGGTGGTTGTAGTAGCCGCAAGGGCAGGGGTTCATGGCGGCGATGAGCATGAAGGCTGCCGGATATTCGATAGTCATCTTGGCGCGGCTGATGGTGACGCAGCGTTCTTCCATGGGTTGGCGCAGCACCTCCAGCACGGTGCGTTTGAACTCGGGCAGCTCGTCGAGAAAGAGCACGCCATTATGCGCCAGTGAGATTTCGCCCGGCTTGGGATTGGCTCCGCCTCCGACGAGGGCGACATCCGATATGGTGTGATGTGGGGCGCGAAAGGGGCGTACCGATATCAGCGAATCCTCTTTGCGCATGAGGCCCGCCACAGAGTGTATTTGTGTTGTCTCGAGGCTCTCGCTGAGGGTCAGCGGCGGCAGGATGCCGGGCATGCGCTTGGCCAACATGGACTTTCCACTCCCCGGAGGGCCAATCATGATGGCGTTGTGGCCGCCAGCAGCAGCGATTTCGAGGCAGCGCTTGACGGTCTCTTGGCCTTTGACGTCGGCGAAGTCGTATTCATAGGTGTTCAGCGAACGGGCGAACTCGGCGCGGGTATCGACGACGGTCTGCTCGAGGGTGCTTTCGCCGGCGAGGAAGTCGGCGACCTCCTTGAGGGAGTGGGCGCCGTAGACATTCAGGTTGTTGACGATGGCGGCTTCGCGGGCGTTTTCGATGGGGACGATGATGCCTTTGCACTGGCGGCGGCGTGCTTCGATGGCGATGGGAAGGACGCCTTTGATGGGGCGCAGTATGCCGTCGAGGCCGAGTTCTCCCATGATGACATATTGTTCCAGCGGGTCGGCCTTGATCATGCCGACGGCGCCGAGGATGGCGATGGCGATGGAGAGGTCGTAGGCGGTGCCTTCTTTTTTGAGGTCGGCGGGGGCGAGGTTGACGATGACATTCTGCCCAGGGACGCGAAAGCCCGACTCGGCGAGGGCGGAGGCGATGCGCTGGGAACTCTCCTTGACGGCGTTGTCAGGGAGACCGACGATAGAGAAGCCAAGGCCCGGGGAGGTGTTGACCTCGACGGTGACGGTGACTGCGTTGACGCCAACGATGGCGCTGCCGTATGTCTTGACTAACATGCTTTGATACGGTTTGAATTGCGGTTGCAAAGATAAGGAAAAATGTGGAGATGGTAAAATATTTTTTTATGTGGGGAAAAGTTTGTATCTTTGCAGTCAGTAATGAACGCATAAAACAGATACAATTATGAAAGACATTATGCCTTTGAACGGACAGTTTGCGATGCCTGCGCTGGGCTATGAGAGCCTTGGCGAGGTGATAAGCAGGGAAACTCTGGGTTTTCACCACGGGAAGCACCTAAAAACCTATGTCGACAACCTGAACAAGATGCTGCCGGGCAGCGGATTGGAGGACCTGCCGCTGACAGAGGTGGTGAAGAGGGCCGAGGGCGGCATGTTCAACAATGCAGGGCAAGTGCTGAATCACGCTATGTATTTCGAGCAGTTCAGCAACACTCCGCGACCGATGGGGGAGAAGTTGAAGGGCTTGCTGGAGCGCGATTTTGGCAGCTTGGACGCGTTCAAGAAAGAGTTTGAACAGAAAGGTGTGACGCTGTTCGGCAGCGGCTGGGTATGGCTCAGCGTTGACAAAGACGGGAAGCTGGTTATCACACAGCAGAAGAATGCCGAGAACCCAGTCACGATGGGCTTGACGCCGCTGTTGACTTTCGATGTGTGGGAGCACGCTTATTACCTCGACTACCAGAACCGCCGCGCCGACCATCTTGCCACCTTGTGGCAGATTGTGGATTGGCCCGTGGTAGAAGGGAGAATGTAAACTATAGAATTGCAAAGGAAAAGCCGGTGAGCAGGACTCTGCTCACCGGCTTTGTGTTAGAAATGCATGATGTTGAATGCGTTCTTGATGTGTTTGATATCGGCGCTGTGGCCGTTTTTGACGATGGCGACAACGTCGAGGCGTACGTTCTCGGTGCGTCCGTGGCTTTTGACATACTGATTTCCTAGGCGTATCATGGCGAGGCGCTTTTGGTGATCCACGGCGTCTTCGGGACGGAGGATGGTGTCGTAGGAACGGGTCTTGACCTCTACAATGACCAGTTCATCCCCGTCGAGGGCAATAAGGTCTAACTCCAGATGTCCCTTGCGGTAGTTGTGTTCGAGGATGGAGTAGCCCTGGTCTTCCAGATACTTTGCAGCCATCTGTTCCCCCAGTTTGCCAAATTCCAACGCTTCGCGCCGTTCTCCTGGCGTGCGTTTGTTCTCCACCACCCTGTAAAACTTCAGTTGCGCCATGATGGTTTGACTGAGGCTGATCTACTTGAGGGGCTTCAGGTGGTCTTCGTAGTACTGGAACATCTTCTGGTAGAGGTGCAGACGCTCGCGACCCAGCACGTTGTGCTCGTGGTGCGGATAGACGAAGTAGTCGACCTGCTTGTAGTTGTTGATGCAACGCTCAATGAACTCCAGCGAGTGCTGCCAGACGACTGTGTTGTCTTCGCAGCCGTGAATGACCAACAGACGGCCTTCGAGGTTCTGCGCCTTGTTGAGCAGGCAGTTGGCCTCATAACCCTCGGGATTCTCCTGCGGGGTGTCCATATAGCGCTCGCCGTACATGATTTCGTACCACTTCCAGTCGATGACGGGACCGCCGGCGCAGCCGACCTTGAAGACCTCGGGATGCGCCAGTTTCATGGTGATGGTCATGAAGCCACCGAAACTCCAACCCTCGACGCCCATGCGGTCTTGGTCCACATAGGGTAGGCTTTTGAGAAACTTGACACCTTCCATCTGGTCGGCCATCTCAATTTCGCCGAGGCGACGGTGCGTGCAGCTCTCGAACTCGAAGCCGCGGTTGTCGGTACCACGGTTGTCGACGGTGAAGACCACATAGCCCTGCTGGGCGAGGAACATAAAGTAGAGGTTGCCGCCACCGAGCCAGCTGTCGGTCACCAGTTGCGAGTGCGGGCCGCCATAAACATAGACGAGGGTGGGGTATTTCTTACCCGGCTTCATGTTGGGAGGCGTGATGAGGCGGTAGTAGAGGTCGGTCACGCCGTCGGCAGCCTTAATGGTGCCGAGTTTCACGCTGGGCATAGCATAGTCCTTCAGGGGGTTCTCGGCGGCGAAGAAGGTGTGCAGCACATTCTTGTGCTTCAGATCGCGCAGGTCGGCACGCATCGGCACATCGACGCTGCTCCACAGGTCCACCCACATGGTTCCGTTTTCGTTGAGGGAGATGCTGTGAGTGCCGTGCAGGCCGTTTTCCTGCATGGTGAGACACTCCATGGTGCCCTTCTTGATGTTTACGCGGTAGGCGTCGCGGCCGGCGAGGTTGTTCTTGTTGGCATAGACAAAGATATTTTCACCTTTCTTGTCGAACTGGATAAAGCCCTCGACTTCGTACTCACCTTTGGTTACCTGTTTGACGAGGGTGCCGTCGAGGTTGTAGAGATAAAGGTGCTTGTAGCCGTCGCGCATGCTAAACCAGAGGAACTGGTCACCCTTGGGGGTGAAGATCATGGGTTCGCAGGGTTCGACGTAACGCAGGTTGGTCTCCTCAAAGAGCACCTTCAGGAAGTCGCCAGTCACGGCGTCGTACTGCTCGAGCCACATGTGGTTTTGCTCGCGGTTCACCTTGGCGATGAAGACATACTTCTCGTCGGGGCTCCAGGCGATATTGGTGAGATACATCTCGCGCTCGTGCACACTGGTGTCGCGGGCAGTGTTGAGGTAGACGAGTTTCTCGGTCGCAGCATCCCACACGCCGACGGTCACCTCGTGGCTCTTCATGCCGGCCATGGGGTACTTGATGTTGCGCACCTCTGCTTCGCGGGCCTTGGTGTTGACGATGGGGTAGTCGACCACCATACTCTGATCCATGCGGTAGAAGGCCAGACGGTTGCCCTTGGGCGACCAGAAGAGGCCGCCGTTGATGCCAAACTCGTTGCGGTGCACGCTTTCGCCCAGCACGATATTGTAACCGTCGCCGCGCTCCACCAGCTTGCCGTCGACATAGAGGTTGCCTTCCTTAGGCTCGACGCGCTCCTCGAGTTTGGTGTCGTTGCCCTTGGGTTTGCGCCAGTCCTGCTGTGCCTCACTGAGCTTGAACTCCGTCTTACCATCGAAGCCATAGAATCCTTTCTCCTCGCCGCCTTTGTAATAGGTAACGGTCTTGCCGTCAGGGGCGAAGATGAAGCTCATCATCTCGCGCTGCGGATAGAGGCTGCGGTCCATCAACTGATCCCACTGCAGGAGTTTTCCCTGCGAAAAAGCGGTGCCCGCAATCAGCAGCACCGCCAAAGTTACTAGTATTTTTCTCATATTAATAATTCTTCCAATTTCTAAACCTTAGGTTGAAGACTCCAAAGAAAGCCTCTTTGAAGATTTTCATACTCATTTTACTGGTGCCGAGTACTCGGTCAGTAAAGATGATGGGCACTTCGTAGACTTTGAAGCCGAGGCGAGTTGCGGTGTACTTCATCTCTATCTGGAAAGCGTAGCCGATGAACTTCACCTTCTCAAACTTCATTTTCTCCAACACCTTGCGGCTCCAGCAAACGAAGCCCGCCGTAGCGTCGGCCACTTTCATGCCAGTCACCGTGCGGACGTATTTCGAGGCATAGTAGCTCATCAGCAGACGTCCAATAGGCCAGTTGACTACAGAGACTTTGCCGCCGACATAGCGCGAGCCCACCACCACGTCTCCCTTGCCTGTCGAACAGGCATCGTAGAGGCGGATAAGGTCATCGGGATTGTGGCTGAAGTCGGCGTCCATCTCAATCATATAGTCGTAGCCGTGCTCGTTACCCCATCGCATACCTTCAAGGTAGGCGGTACCCAGACCCAGTTTTCCCTTGCGCTCGACAATGAACAGGCGGTTGGGAAATTCCTGCATCAGGCGTTTGACGATATCGGCCGTTCCATCGGGGGAATTATCCTCGATGATAAGCATATCAAACTCTTTTCCGAGGGAGAACACTTTGCGGATGATAGCCTCGATATTCTCTTTCTCGTTGTAGGTCGGGGTGATAACAAGTGTGTCGGACATAAAAATGACTCTTTATTATTGGATGCAAAGTTACGAAAAAAAACTGACATGGCAACAAAAGAGACTTTTTTTATTATTTTTTCTCTCTATATCAATTTTTTTTCCTATCTTTGCAGTCACATTTTACGATGAATTAATCAATTAAAATACATAGTTATGTCAAAACTCCTTTTATTGGGCGACGAGGCTATAGCACAGGCATTTATTGATGCTGGTGGCAGTGCCATCAACAGCTATCCCGGCACGCCCTCGACCCAGATTACCGAATATGTGATGAAGAGCAAACAGGCCAAGGAACAGGGCGTGGTGGCCAACTGGTGCGCCAACGAGAAGACCGCCCTCGAGGCCTCCATCGGCGTGGCCTACAGCGGAAAACGCGCCATGACCTGCATGAAGCACGTCGGCCTCAATGTCTGCGGCGACCCCTTCATGAACGCCTCCATCATCGGCACCAAGGGTGTCATCATCGTGGTGGCCGACGACCCCAGCATGTTCTCTAGCCAGGACGAGCAGGACAGCCGCTACTACGGCCACTGGGCCATGATTCCCATGCTCGAGCCCTCGAACCAGCAGGAAGCCTACGACATGGTCTTTGCCGGCTACGACCTTAGCGAGCAGCTGGGCACCCCCATTCTCATGCGTATCCCCACCCGTCTGGCCCACAGCCGCGCCGGCGTCGAGCGCAAGCCTGTCCGCGCACAGAACCCCCTCAGCAGCCCCAGCGACCCCAAGAGCTATGTGCTGCTCCCCGTCAATGCCAAGCGCCTCTATCGCGACCTTATCGACAAGCAGCCCGCCTTCACCAAACACAGTGAGGAGGATGGCTTCAACCAGTATATCCTCGGCACCGATAAGAAACGCGGCATCATCACCACCGGCATCGCCTTCAACTACCTCCAGGAGAACTTCCCCGGCGGCCGTTGCCCCTATCCCGTGGTGAAGATTACCCAGTATCCGCTGCCCTTCAACATGCTGAGCAAGCTCTATGACGAAGTTGACGAGATCCTCGTGCTCGAGGATGGCCAGCCCTTCGTCGAGGAGCACATCAAAGGCTTCCTGGGCAAAGGCAAGCCCGTCCACGGCCGTCTGGACGAGACCATCCGCCGCGACGGCGAGCTCAACGCCGAGAAGGTGGCTATCGCCCTCGGCAATCCCATGCCCAAGGGACCCGCAGTGCCCGAGGTGGTCACCAACCGCCCGCCGGCACTCTGCGTCGGATGCCCCCATATCGACAGCTATCAGGCTGTGGTCGACGTGATGAAGAAGTATCCCAACGGCCGCGTCTTCGGCGACATCGGATGCTACACCCTCGGCTTCAACATGGGTGCCATCGACACCACCGTCTGCATGGGCGCATCCATCACCATGGCCAAGGGTGCCGCCGAGATGGGCATCTTCCCCGCCATCGGCGTCATCGGCGACGGCACATTCGGCCATAGCGGCATGACCGGTCTGCTCGACTGCGTCAACGAGAAGGCCAACGTCATCATCATGATTCTCGACAACGATATCACGGCCATGACCGGCGGTCAGCCCTCGAGCGCCAACCAGAAGCTCTTCAACATCTGCAAGGGACTCGGCGTCGATCCCGACCACATCCGCACCATTGTGCCGCTGCCCAAGAACCACG
>JAFXXI010000008.1 GCA_017542345.1 Bacteroidales bacterium | reverse complement strand
ATCTCGCTGGCCAAAGACAACAACTTCGCACGCTACTTCAAGAAATACCAGTTGGTCTCACTCACCAACTTCGGCACAGCCTTCGGTATGGGGCTGGTAGTCATCGCCTTCATGACCGGCCTCGGCTTCGGCAAGGGAGCCCTGGTAGGCCTGCTAGGCGCCGTCATCGGCAGCATTGTGAGCACCCGTCTCATGCAGCGCTTCACGCTGAAGAGCTATCCCGAGATGGACTGCCCCGTCACAGAGGAAGAAGGCACCGAACAAAACATCTCATTCAAGAGTGAAGGCAATGCTTTCCAACGCTTCCTCAACGCCATGCTCGACGGCGGCAAGAGCGGTGTCGGTATCGGCGTGGCCATCATCCCTGGCGTGCTGTGTATCAGCACTATCGTAATGATGCTCACCTTCGGTCCCGCGGGGGCCGACGGCTCCTATCAAGGCGTGGCCTACGAGGGTGTGCCGGTCATCACCTGGCTGGCCGACAAAGTCAACGTGGTCTTCTACTGGCTCTTCGGATTCGAGAGCGGTGCATTGGTGTCGTTCCCCATCACGGCCCTGGGCGCCGTGGGTGCCGCCATCGGTCTGGTTCCCAAATTCATCGCCGACGGCATCATCACCAACAATGCCATCGCTGTCTTCACCGCCATGGGCATGTGCTGGAGCGGCTACTTGAGCACACACACCGCCATGCTCGACAGCCTCGGCTACCGCAAGCTCATCGGCAAGGCCATCGGCGCCCACACCATCGGCGGTCTCTGCGCCGGTGTGGCGGCCCACTGGTTGTATGTGTTGCTGGCACTGATATTTTAACCGTCATGAAGAGGTTTCTGCTTATCGTTGCACTCGCCCTCAGCATCACCTGCGTGCAGGCACAGGTGCCGACGGAAGTGTCGAACATTATGGCTAAATGCCGCCAAGCCATGAATCCGCCTACCGGCATAGAATACGCGATGGACGCGAAGACCAGCATGGGTCCCGTCTCGATGATGACCATAAACTTCGTTATCGCCCAGAAAGGCACCATGAACCGCACCAAGATGACGATGAAGATAATGGGGAAGGAGGTCGTTTCCGAGCTGGGGTTTGACGGCAGCCAGCACTGGGAAGTCAGCGGCGATACCATCACTCTGTCCTCACAATCAGACAAGGATAGCGACAGCGACATCAGCCTTGACCTCGACAAGAAATATAAGAAAGCCAAGATAAAAGAGAAGGACGGCTTCTACATCATCACCTTCAGCGAGCCCTACGACAAGGCGAACGAGGCCAAAAGCATCACCACCAAGATTTCGGCCAAGAACTATGTGCTGCGCGAGATGAAGAGCAGCGCCAAAGGCGCGAAGATGACCATGACCTTCAGTAAATACCGTGTCGGCCTCAAGGACGACTACTTCAAGCTTGCCCTCAACAAATACCCCAACGCGGTAGTCATCAGGAAGTAGTCTCCACTTGCAATGAGCCCGAAAGAACAATATCGCCGCTTCCGCACCTGGCAAAAAGGGCCGCAACGCTATTCCGACCAAGGGATGACGGAGCACCACTGCCACAACTGTGACCACGACTTCACGGGCAACTACTGCCCCGTGTGCGGACAGAAAGCTGGCGGCGGACGAATCACCTGGCGGTGGGTATGGAAGAATATCATGCAGCTGTGGGGCATGGAATCAAAGTCGATGCCTTATTCCCTCTGGCAACTAATATGGCACCGGGTTACTTTATCGGCGATTATATCAGTGGCCGACGCCAGGTGAGCTTCCCGCCGGTGAATATGCTCTTTATCGTGGCAGCTCTCTATGCCATCATCAAGCAGTTGCTTGGCATAAATATGCACCCTCACGCTACTGATAATCATCCTGAGCCGCTGCATCAACGACTGGATATGTCTACTGATACCCTTCTACATCTATCTCACCTACCGGCAACTGTTCGGCTACGGCGTTTGGGGCACCCTGTGGCGCACATTCATGTGCTTCCTGACCTGGATGCTGTCTTTGATGCTCATCATCGCATTAATATCCACCTTCGGCTTTGGGTTCGACATAACCAGCTTCAAAACCACCTGCGTAGTGCTGGCAGCGCTCGGTATCATTCTCGGCGGCGGCTACTGGATAAGCAAAAAGAGTCGCCCGAAATCAGCCTAACAAGACATCCATCGCCATCATCAGTACAAAGCCGATGGCAAAACCGATGGTGGAGAGGTTGGTGTGCCGTCCCTGCGCCGTCTCGGGGATGAGTTCCTCCACAACGACATACATCATAGCGCCTGCTGCGAAGGCCAGCAGATAAGGCAACGCCAGCCCAAGGGCCGAAGCCAGCAGCAGGATGGCCACCGAACCAAGGGGCTCCACCACACCGCTCAACGAGCCGATGAGGAACGACTTCAGGCGCGAATTGCCCTCGGCGTGCATGGGCATCGAGATGATGGCGCCCTCGGGAATGTTCTGGATGGCGATGCCGATGGAGACCGCCAACGCCGCACTCAAGGTGAGCCCCTGCGCCTCGCCGGCGAAGACCACGCCCACGGCCATACCCTCGGGCAGGTTGTGGATAGTCACTGCCAATGCCAGCATAGCGGTGCGTGAGAGACGCGACCGAGGTCCTTCGGCCTTCTGCGCACCATTGTGCAGGTGGGGCGTCAGTTCGTCAATCAACAGCAGGAATCCCATGCCCGCCAAGAAGCCGACGGCGGCAGGCAGTATCTCCTTCTCCGCCATCTCTATACTCGGAATCGGAGGTGAATGCCGCCGCTATCGCCACTGGCCGCTGCAAGGTGGTGGAAGGAAGCGCTGCCGCGTTACCTTTCGAGGATAGCAGTTTCAATATTGTCACCGCCTTCGAGACCGTCTATTTTTGGCCAGACATCGAGGAGTGCTTCCGCGGAATGCACCACACCCTGAAGGCGGGAGGGCGCTTCGTCATCGTCAACGAGGACGACGGCCTCACCGGCAACAACGAGAAGTGGGAGAAACTCATCGAAGGCATGCACACCTACACCCCCGACGAACTCCGCGCGCACCTCACTGCTGCCGGCTTCCGCGACATCGCTGTCCACAGCGAGGAGCAGCACCACTGGCTTTGTGTGATAGCAACAAAATAATGTATAACAAATAAAAAATAGTAACAATGGAAACAAAAGTCTCTAAAGTATCACTCATCTGGGTGATTATCATGGTCGGCTTTGCCATGCACATGCTGGCCGACATGCTTCCCGCCTTCTGGGGAGCCGACATCGCAATGCCCGACGCTACGGGCGAGGCACCGACAGGCATGCTGCTGTTTATGATGGGCATGGCCTTCTTCGTACCGATGTGCGGCCTGCTTTGCATGAACTACCGCAGCTGCAAGGCCATGCGTGTCATCAATCTCGTGCTGGCCGCGCTGATGATGCTCTTCAACCTCTTCCACGCCACCGAGCTGCTCACCGAGTTCAACCCCGTGCAGCTGCTCATCCATCCCGTGATGGCCGCGCTGGGCATCTTCCTGTTCGTCTATTCGCTCCGTTTAATGAAACAAAACGACTGAAGCCATGAAAACAGCAATTAAAATCCTCCTTATGGCTGTGGCCTATCTCGCCACGTTCATCCTCGGCGCCACGAGCGGAATCATCCACCCCGCATGCTACGCATATGTCGGCGTACTGCTGCCGCTGCTGACGGCATTCATCTATCTCTACACCTGCACCCTCATCCCCCGCTTCGGTGCGGCGACGGCCCTCAACGGCTTTATCCTGGTGCTGTTCCTCATTGCCGGCGAAGCCGACATCACCTTCATCATCGGCATAGTGGTACTGTCGGCATTGGCCGAAATCCTCCGCAAGGTCAACGGCTACGACACACTGAAGGGTGTCCGCTGGAGCTTCCTGCCCTTTGCCTTCTCGTTCTTCGCCTATACGGCCCACTGGTGGACGGACACCGAAGGCTCGCTGGCCGCTGCCGTCGAGGAGATGCCCGCGGGATACGACCAGCTGATGCTGCCCGTCATCAACAACATCCCCGTGCTGATTGTCGTGCTGGTATTGACCGTCCCCGTCGCCATCCTAGCCATACGGCTGGCCGACCGTACGATGAAGAAATCTGCCTCATCAATGAAATAGTTCCGCCGCACTAAATCGACGAAAGCCGAGGCCAGCAATGGTCTCGGCTTTCTGTTTTGTCTCTTTTACACCGCTCAGATGGTGTACTCCTGGCGGTGTCTCTCCTCGCCGCATACCTTGAAGACGAAGGTGTAGGTGCCGTGATCTAGGCCGGAGAGAATGAATGAGTTGTGCCTGTCGCAGACGCATCTCACCTCGCCGCCTTTGCCGCACTCGTTGACAGTCACCACGGAGCCATCCAACTCTACGCTCACCTTCACGTCGTGCCAGTCGCACGGAACGAGCCAGCCCGTGTGGGCGACCGTCAGCTCGCCTTGGTTCCAGTACACCGTCCACGTCTCCACGTCCTCCGCGATTTTCGACTGCAAGCAGCCCGAGGTGACTACATCGGTGACGCTAATCTTGTTGTCTTTCCCGCATCCGGCCATCAGCCCGATGCCGCACAGCACAGCGAGTGTCAAAAGCACCTTTTTCATACCACAAATCATTAAAAACAATCATTAAAATAACGCCGAGAGGCGGTTTTTATTGCCCGAAGGTCGTTCCGATTTTAACATTTCAGCGGGTCATTTTGGGGCGCCTTGCCGCTATTGGAAATCAGTGAGTTACAAGCACAAAATCACACCTAAACAACACATAACGTGATATATACGTCATCAGTATACCTGTAACTCGCTGATACTTAGCTCTAGGTCTTACTCAACTCTTACTCCTCTATTACTCCTCTCCTACTCAACAATTACTTAAGTAAGAGAGGAGTAATTTAACATTTTGAGTTGACAAAAAGAGGGCCCGTTGAAAAGACGAAAACAAAGGGTCGAGGAGGTGGTCAACAGCTCCTTCAGAAAGTAAAAAAATCAAATAATGTTACCTCGACAAGGTTCGGATGGCTCCCTGACAGTGAATCCTCACCACGCGGTGGGGGTCGCTTTCGGCGACGCTATTCAGCAACTCCCGGTAGGGCCTCACAAAGTCCGGTCGGCGTTTGCCGAGCACACGGAACATCTCGGGAGCCTCCATCCGCACGCGGTCGTCGCCGTCGTGCAACAATTCAGCGAAGAGCGGCATGTGGTCCTTGTATGGGTCGGGCGTGACGGTGGCGATATTCTCCGATGCCCAGATGAAGGCCAGCCTCACGCTCGCCGCCTCATCGTGGGCGAAGCGGAACAAGTCGGCCCAATACGGCTCGACGGAACGGTAGCGACCCCGCCCGATGCGGCCAAGGGCATTGAGTGCGCGCTCGCGCAGCAGCGGATCGGTGCTGCCAAGGAATGATGCAATGGCTGCGACATGGTCTTGAATGGCAAGCGGATGCGCCAATCCCATCTCGCCCAGCAGCCACAATGCCTTTGCCTTAATCTTGGTGGATTCGGACGTAAGGAGCGTTGCAACGTAGGGGATATTCTCCTCCCACCGCTCCTTGCTCTTTGTCAACCCACCGAGTTCCTTGTATAGTTCGGATTCCGTCACTATGTTACTCCTTGATACCTTTGAACTCAAAACCCGCCTGCTCAACGGCTTTGCGGATGTCGGCCTCGGCGGCGGTGCCGGTGACGACGAGGGTGTTGGCAGCGGGAGTTGCTTCGCAGGAGGCGACGCCTTTCACTTTGCCGACCGACTGCTCGCAGGCGGCCTTGCAGTGGTTGCAATGCATGCCCTCGACAGTGTAGACAACCGCGTCGGTACCGGTGGCCGGGGTGACATTAACTTTCTTGAACTTGCTGAAGAATTTCATAGTAAGCGCAATTATGATGAACAATACTAAGAGTGACGAGCAGATGATTTGGAAGACGCTGGGCGAGGCGGCCTCAGAGGGGCAGCAGGCGCCGTGCATCCCGCAACTCTCCGTCATGCCTATGGCATTAATACCAAGCGCATTGATTAGCAATCCAAAAAGGACGGAAAAGCCCACGATGGTGAGCAGGTAGAGCCATGTGAAGCGGCTGCCCATCGACTTGCGCACCACGAGGATGGAGGCGATATTGACCGCAGGGCCGGCCATGAGCATCACCAGCGCGGCTCCGGGCGAGAGGCCTTTCATCATCAGTGCCGCCGCCACAGGGATGCTGCCGGTGGAGCAGATGTACATCGGCACCGCCACCACGAGGATGACCAGCATCTGGAGCAACGGCTGCTTGCCGAAGGAGAGGAAAAAATCGTCGGGCACGGCCACATTGATAAGGGCGGCCACCAAGAGGCCGATAGCCAGCCGCAGGCCGATGTCCTGAATCATGTCGAAGTAGGCGTATTTCAGTACGCGCCAGAGACGGTTGCCACGCTCGACGGTGCAGGTGGCAGCATCGGAGAAGGCGGTGGAGTCGTCGCGCACCAGGCGGTTTACCAATAAGCCGCCGCAGACGCCGGTGACCAGCGCGGCCACGGGACGCACCACGGCGAAACCGAGTCCCATCAGCGAGAAGGTGGCCAGGATGGAGTCGATGCCCGTCTGCGGCGTAGCGATGAGGAACGAGGCCACAGCCCCTTTCGACGCGCCCTCATTCTTCAGCCCGACGGCAGTGGGAATGACACCGCACGAGCAGAGCGGCAGAGGCACACCCAGCAGGGCGGCCCACAGCACCGAAAGCTTGTTGTCGCGCGAGAGGTAGCGCGCGTAGAACGTCTTAGGCACAAACACATGCAGCACCCCCGCAATGAGGAATCCCAACAAGAGGTAGGGACTCATCGCATTGATAACCGCCAACAGAGACTTCCAGATGCTGTATACCATCATATTCCAACTAACGCCAAAATGCTGATTAAATTGCACTCCAGGTATCCGAATGGTGGTGTTACGGGAACCCCAGAGGCAAAAAACGGACACACGGATGCCACTAATATTCAATACGATACATGGGCATACTCACCAAAAGTGGTGATATAATTTTGCTATGTCGCAAAAAGTTAGTACTTTTGCAGTCGCTTTCAAAGCAAAAATATTGCAATATTAATCCTAAACAAAAAAGAAAATGGCTTACAAAATCACTGACATCTGTGTTGCTTGCGGCACCTGCATCGATGAGTGCCCCGTCGGAGCTATCAGCGAAGGCGACATCTACAAGATCGACGAGAACGCTTGCGTTAGCTGCGGTACCTGCGCTGGCGCTTGCCCCACCGGTGCTATCCAGGAGGGTTAATCGCTCACAGATTGAAGCAAAAAAAAAGCCGTCCTTGTTGGGACGGCTTTTTCATTTACCCATTATGAAAGATTTCTGCCTCTAAATAAGGATTAGAGGTTGTATCCCAGTCCGACAAAGAGGCCGGCGCTGGTAGTTTTGATGTTGTCTCTGGTGTCGAGGTCGGTCAGTCCGATGCGGTAGCCACCAAAGAGGCGGAAGTTGGTGTACTGGAACTGGAGGCCGAAGGCGGCAGCGAGGTCAAAGCGGCTGTTGGTGCTGTTGTCATCATACATGGGATAGTCGTTCTCCGTAGTGCTAGTGTTGCTGAGAACTGTGGTGGTTGTGGTAACGTGCTTGTTGCCGTAGATAGCAAAGCTGAAGGCGGGGCCGGCGAAGGCGGTCAGTTTGATATCGCTGCCGATGGGAAGGCTGTAGTTAATCAGCACGGGCACATCGAAAAGCATCTGTGTGGTGGTGCTCTTTTCATTGGCGCTAGCCACAATAACATTGACATTGCCGGTCGTGGTCTTGGTGTTGTAACGGCCTTGCAGACCGAATGCCAAACCAAGATTTTTGCCGAAGCCATAGTTGTAGGTCACTCCGGCGAAGAAGCCGTCCATCTCGAAGGTGGTGTTGGTTGTAGTGTTGCCAACGGTGGTGGCGGTAGAGAGGGTAACGGGGGCGTAGCCCACATTGATGCCCAGCTGGGCGTTTGCTTTGCCTGCAACGAACATAGCCGCTACGCAGGCGACAACTGCGATTGTTTTCTTCATTGTTACTGAGTATTTTAGATTAACTTCACATTATGTGATTACGGATGCAAAAATACACCCTTTGCCTAAAGTGACAAAGGGCGCAAGGGGAAATGCGACCGATTGGGGTCAGAGTATCATAACATACTGGCTATGGTGTCGCGCACGATGCGAGCCATCACCTCGGGCGGCTGGTCGAAGTCGCGGATTATCCACTCGCGCAGAATTCCGTAAAGAGAGAAGGCGAACATGGCGGTGCGGTAAGCGCGATCGGGGTCGGTGATGTGGTGGTCGTGCAACGTGGCGGTAAACGAGTCGGCCAACTCTTTCATCAACCCGCGACGGTAGAGCAGCCGCAGGGTATCGCGTATCTCGTAGTTGTATTGAAAGAAGGACTCGGCATTGTCAATAACCCAGTCGTCGTGCCCTTCCAAGCCGTGCCGCTCGCTGTAGAGCTGCCACAGGCGCACCATGTGGTAAGTGACAGCCTCGCTCTTCGAACGGAAGGCGCGGAACCATGATGCACGGTGGTAGCCGCTGGCATCGCAGATCTGCTTCACCTGTATCTTGTCGAGCGTCCACTGCTCCAGCAGCTTTATCACCGCTGCTGCCATGCAGTCTTTTAAGAATTCCGATGTCTGCGAGGCAGTGTCACTCATTGGTTGGCATATTGCTGCACCTCGTCGTGGAAGAACTCCAGCTGGATGCCGGCCTGACGGAAGAGCTCCTCGCTCTCGGCACCAGCATGGTATTTGCGTTCGCATACCACGCGCTTGATGCCGCAGTTGATGATAAGCATGGCGCAGGTGCGGCAAGGCGTCATGCGGCAGTAGAGCGTGGCGCCGTCGAGGGAGATACCGCGGCGGGCCGCCTGGCAGATGGCGTTCTGCTCGGCATGCACGGTGCGGACGCAGTGGGTCGAAATATGTCCGTCGGCATCGATGGTCTTGCGGAAGAGATGGCCCACCTCGTCGCAGTGCGGCAAGCCAGCGGGCGACCCCACATAGCCCGTCACCAGCAGTTGCTTGTCCTTGACGATGACGCAGCCTGAGCGGCCGCGGTCGCAGGTGGCGCGGCGGGCGGCGGCATTGGCCAGCTCCATAAAGTATTCATCCCACGAGGGGCGGTGGTAGGTGATCTGCTTCAGCACCTCCTCCACCTGACGGTGCAAGTCCTCGAACGAACCGCCGTTGTCGAAGCGGAAGTCGGCCTCGCGGATGCAGACGCCGAGGTTCTGCTTGTTGGGGTCGTCGTTGTCCATCTCGCGCTGCTCGTTGGCGATGAAGGTCTCATAGGAGACGTGGTCGGTCTCGCTTCCGCGCAGCACGGCACGCTCGTAGCGCACCTTGGGGTCGGCGTCGACGGCGAAGAGATAGAAATTGGGCTTACCGCGCAGGGCCGCCACCTCGCCAGGGGTGCGCACACTCTCGATAATGCAGTTGCAGCCCGAGGCCGAGGCCTGCTCATAGAGCTGCTCCACAATCCACGACGGCGTGTGTGCGGCACGCAACTCGTTGCCCACCATCGTCATGGTGTCGCGGTTCACCTCCAGCCCGCGCCGCTTGATTTCCTCGGTGAGGAACGCACGCACGCTGTAGTGCACAAAGCCCTTGTTCTTTACCAGATAGTCGACGATGGTGCCCTTGCCGGCGCCCAATGTCCCTGTGATGCCTATGGTTATCATATTGTTCTTTGTTTATTTCACTTATTCCCTGATGACCACCGCCCCCGGATACTTGTCCAGGTCGAGCGCGAAGCTGTCGTCTTTCACGCCCACCTTGAGTTTGGTAAGGGTGACGGAAAGCTTGGCGGTTTTTACCTTGGTCTCCATCTCGCGGAAGATGAAGCTCTTCTTGGCCACCTTGAGCGTCGTGTTTTTGGCCTCCGACTTCTTGTCCACCGGGTTTGAGAAGTCAATCTCATAGCAGTCGTCCTTGACCTTTATCTTGGCCTTCTTGTACTTCTTGTCCATGTCCAGCTCAAGGAGTTTGGACTTTTTTTTCTGCTGGGTGGTGTTGGTGATGCGGATGGTGTCGCCCTTCGACGAATGGCTGATTTCCCATGCCTGTGTGCCGTCGAAGCCCGACTCAAGGACAACCAGCTCATCATTCATCACGGTCGTTATCTTGCTCTTGATCTTCTCGCCCTTGTTGGCTGAGGCAAAGTGGATGGTTCCCACTGCGGCAGGCCCTATGGTCGTCTTCATGAGCATCTCGTACTCCACCCCGTCGGGATGGTGCATCACCGCGCGGCAACGGTTCATTACCTCAGTCACCTCGGCGGGTATCTGCGCCTGCGCACCCACCGCAGCCAGCAAGACCGCCACCGCTGTCAGAAGGACCCTCTTCATGCCTCTGCCCTGTTTCAGCACTTATACTTGTATTCCAACTTGGCCAGCTCCTCGTTGGCCTTGACGATCTTCTTCTTGAGGCCCGCTTTGTAGGCAACCAGCTTCTGCATCAGCGTCTCGTCGCCGAGGGCGAGCATCTGCAGGGCCAGGATGGCGGCGTTCTGGGCGCCGTTGATGGCCACCGTAGCCACGGGGATTCCCGGAGGCATCTGGAGGATGGCCAGGGTGGCGTCCATACCCTCGAGGCAGGAGCCTTTGATGGGCACACCGATGACGGGCAGCGGCGTCTCGGCGGCGATGACGCCCGGCAGGGCGGCAGCCATGCCGGCACCGGCGATGATGACCTTGATGCCACGCCCGGCAGCTTCGCGAGCAAACTCGCTCACCTCGCCGGGCGTACGGTGAGCCGACAGAGCGTTGACCTCGAACGGTATCTCCATCTCCTCGAAGAACTGACAGGCTTTCTCCATGACCGGCAGGTCGCTGGTCGAGCCCATGATGATGCTGACGATAGGTTTCATATTGCTATTGCTGATTATTATTTCTAATTATATAAAATAACGAGGGCGAGGTGCCAATATTGTGCTGCGGACAATATTCGGGACGGAAACTGCGTTATTTCACCGTGAAACGGTGGCTCATAGCGATAATCCTCTGCTGGGCGGCTGCGTCAGCAGGCGCCCAGCAGGGTACCCTGCTGCTCAACGAGCTCCTGTTTCAGCCCGCCAGCGGCGAGGCGGAGTATCTGGAGCTGTACAACAACAGCGACGCCGCCATTGAACTCGCCGACTATCACATCGTCCGCTGGGTGGGCGACTCGCTGGGACGCCACTACGCACTGCCGACCCACACCGTGGCGCCGCACGACTATGTGGTGCTGACCAAGGACGCCGCCTCGGTAGCAGCCTGTTTCTTCGTGAAATATCCCTCAAAGGTAGTGGAATGCCCGCTGCCCGCCTATCCCAACACCGGCGGCAGCGTCATCCTGGCCACCGCCGACAGCACTGTCGTCGACCGTCTCGACTACCAGCCCGACATGCACAGCCGCCTGCTGCGCAACAAGGCCGGCGTCAGTCTGGAGCGGCGCAGCTTCGACCGTCCAACCGGCGATGTTTCAAATTGGTTCTCGGCCGCTTCGACGGTCGGCTACGGCACCCCGGGCTACGAAAACTCCCAGAGTACGGAATACCTCGTCGAGGAGACCGCACTCGCCTTCTCCTCCACCCTGCTCTCTCCCGACGGCGATGATTACCAGGACAAACTGGAAATCAGCTATATGCTTGACCGTGGCGACCTGACGGCCACTGCCGCGCTTTACGACCTGCGCGGCACACGGGTGTGCCAACTGCTCAACAACGACCTGCCGGGCACCCACGGCACACTGACGTGGGACGGCCGCGACGACAACGGCGCGCTGCTCCCCCGTGGGCAGTACATCTTGCAGATCACCCTTTTCGACCCCACAGGCACACGTCAGACCCTGCGCCGCACCGTGGCGCTGATGCGTTGACCGGAAGCCCTAACCACCATACAAGAAAAGCCAACCGACTGAAACCAGACGGTTGGCTATTTGTATCTTTCGCGGTTGTTATGCCTCAGCGACGGGGGCGTCGAGCTGGCAGTAGACGGAGTTGTTGGAGCGGAACTCGGGGACGATGGACTTCATCTTGCCGACAATCTTCATGTCGTCCAGTCCACCGAGGATGTCCCACAGCTCGTTGTATTCGCGGTCGATGGCGTCGAGCGGATAGCGACGTACCTGGGCACGCATGATCTTGGGGTGGTAGGTGGGGATGTTGTTCTCCTTGGTGGCCAGTAGCTCCTCGTAGAGCTTCTCGCCTGGGCGGAGGCCTATCTCCTTGATTTCGATGTTGTGCAGACCACTGAGCTGTATCATCTTGCGGGCCATGTCATAGATTTTGACAGGTTTGCCCATGTCGAAAACAAAGATGTCGCCGCCCTCGCCCATGGCCCCGGCCTCGAGCACGAGGTTGCAGGCCTCGGGGATGGTCATGAAGTAGCGGATGATATCCTTATGGGTGACCGTGAGGGGACCGCCTGCGGCGAGCTGCTTTTTGAAGAGCGGGATGACCGAACCGTTGGAACCCAGCACATTGCCGAAGCGGGTGGTGACGAAGCGGGTGGTTTCGTTGGAACGGCTCTGGATGTAGATTTCGGCCATGCGCTTGGTAGCACCCATGACGTTGGTGGGGTTGACAGCCTTGTCTGTGCTGACCATGACGAACTTGTAGGCGCCGTACTTGATGGCGAGGTCGGCCAGGTTGCGGGTGCCGAAGACGTTGACATAGACGGCCTCGTAGGGGTTTTCCTCCATGAAGGGGACGTGCTTGTAGGCCGCGGCGTGGTAGACCAGGTTGGGCCGGTAGGTGGCAAAGACCTCCTCCATGCGGGTGCGGTCCTTGACGTTGGCAATCACGAATTCAAGGCGGTCAAGGTCGTTCTTGTAGGTGTTACGAAGTTCGTACTGAAGGTCGTACATGGGGCTTTCGGCCTGGTCGAGCATGACCACCTTGGTGGGTTTGTACTGTATGAGCTGGCGGCAGATTTCGGAGCCTATGGAGCCGGCGGCGCCGGTGACGAGCACCACTTTGTCGACCACTTCGCGGACGATGTTGATATTGTCCATGCGGATGGGCTCGCGCTCGAGCAGGTCCTCAATCTTGATGTCCTCGATCTGGTTGGCCGAGAAGGAGCCGTTGAGCCATGTCTTGACGTGGGGTACAGCCTTGACGGTGAGGCCAAGGTCGAGGGCACGGTTGGTGATGGCCTGCTTGTGCATCATGCGGATGGTGGGGATGGCGATGATGAGCTGCGTCACATTCTTCTGCTTCACGAACTTTTCGTTCATCACGGTGCGTGCGCGCATGACGGGAACTCCGTTGAGTTCCTGGTTGACCTTGGACATGTCGTCATCGATGAACGCCTCGACATGGTATTCGATGTTCAAGTCCTGGGACAGCGCGTTGTAAGCGATAATGCCTGCTGCGCCGGCGCCATAGATAACCACATTGACCGCGGGACGGCGGCGGCGGAAGAAGTCGTTGTAGAGGCGCTGCAGCAGAAGGCGCAACATCACCATCATGACCGCCAGCAGGGCGTAAAGGGTGACCGTCGAGCGGTAGGAAAGCAGGACGGAGGCGAAGCGGTTGGGGTCGCTCAGGTGGTTGTTGATGTACCACAGGAGCAAGAAGACCACGGCCGGGCCGACGGTGGAAATCATCACCTTGAGGATGTCGTTCATGCCCGCATGGCGGATGATACCGCGGAAGGAGCCGGTGATGAAGAAGAAGATCAGCGTCACCATCAGCGACAAGCCCAACTTGACCAACAGCGGGGCAACATGGGGACCCGCCAGGAAGTGGTTGTTGAGTATCTCGTTCATGAAGAAGGCCAAGACGAAGAGCACTATGTCGGCCATGAGCACAGCCCACTGGGAGACAGTGGAGTGGCGGTACCTCTTCACCAGGACGAATGCCAGTTTCTTGAAAAGCTTATTCATATTCCGTATACTTTGGAGTCGGATTGCATCATTGTTTCATGCGCAGGGTGTCGCCGTCTAGTTCATACTGGCGACCGCACTCGCAGCGGAGGCTGTCGTCAAGGCGACGTCCGCACTCGCAGACCCAGCCGATGCGACGGGCGGGGACGCCGGCCATGAGGGCGTAGTCGGGCACGTCCCTGGTTACCACGGCGCCAGCAGCAATCAGCGCCGAGCGGCCCACCGTGTGGCCACAGACGACAGTGCTGTTGGCTCCCAGCGAGGCCCCCTCCTTAATCAGGGTCTTGGCATAGACGCCATGCACGGGAAAATGGGCGCGCGGAGTGGTCACATTGGTGAAGACACACGAGGGGCCGCAGAAGACATTGTCCTCAATCTCGACGCCCTCGTAGACCGACACGTTGTTCTGTATGCGCACGCCATTGCCGATGCGCACATTGTTGCCGATGTTGACGTTCTGCCCGAGGGAGCAGTTTTTGCCCACCACGGCGCCGCGCTGGATGTGGCAGAAGTGCCACACCTTGGTGCCTTCGCCTATCGTGCAGCCTTCGTCTACATAAGAACTCTCGTGTATGAATGCTTTGTCAGCCATAATGCTTTATCGTTTAATATTGGCCAGACAGCGAGACAGCGCCTCTGTCCAATAGGGGATGTCCTGATGGAATGTGGTTTTGAACTTGGTCTTGTCGAGCACCGAGTAGGCGGGGCGCTTGACCGGGCTGGGGAACTCGTCGCTGTGACAGGGCAGGATGCGACAGGCGGTGTGGCCGCTCTGACGTGCTATCTCCTGCGTAAAGTCGTACCAGCTGCAGACGCCCTCGTTGCTGAAATGGTAGAGCCCCGGATGCTCGAGGTAGGCGCCGCTCTCGATGACCGTGAAAATGGCGCGGGCAAGGTCGCCGGCATAGGTGGGGGTGCCCACCTGGTCGAAGACGACTTTCAGTTCGGGCTTGGTGGAGGTGAGATTGAGCATGGTGAGCAGGAAGTTGTGGCCATACTCGCTGTAGAGCCATGCGGTACGGACAACGAGGCTGCGGCAACGCGCGGCAGCCCGTTCGCCGGCCAGCTTGGTGCGGCCGTAGGCACCCGTGGGATTGACAGGCTCGGCCTCGGTGCAGGGGGTATTGTTGGTGTTTCCGCCGAAGACATAGTCGGTGGAGATGTGTATCAATGTGCCATCGACAGCCTGCATAGCCTCGGCCATGTGCCCCACAGCATCACCGTTGATGCGGAGCGCTGTGGCTTCGTCACTTTCGGCACAGTCGACATTGGTGTAGGCGGCACAGTTGACAATCATGGTTATACCATTGGCAGAGACATAGGCTCGGACAGCATCACGGTCGGTGATGTCCAGTTCCTCCACATCGGTGAAGAACCATCGGTTTCCCGATTGTGGAGCCAGAAGCCTGAAGTGGCTTCCCAGCTGACCGTTGGCACCTGTCAATAGGATATTCATAGGGTGGTAAAAGGTGTGTCGAAATTGTTGAACAGGGGGTGATGGCTATCTTTCTCGGAGAGAAGCACCTCGGAGGCGGCAAGATGCCAGTCGATGGCCAGCGTGGGGTCATCCCAGGCAATAGCGCCTTCGGCTTCGGGGTGGTAGTATTCGTCACACTTGTACTGGAATACGGCCGTCTCGCTCAGCACCGCGAACCCGTGGGCAAATCCTTTGGGGATGAAGAACTGGCGGTGATTGTCGGCCGAGAGCAGCGTTGCGACATGCTGCCCGTAGGTGGTCGACTGGCGGCGAATATCGACCGCCACATCGAGCACCTCTCCCTCCACCACACGCACCAGCTTGGCCTGTGCGTAGGGGGGACGCTGGAAATGCAGGCCGCGCACCACCCCGTGGCACGAACGGGATTCATTGTCCTGGACAAAATGCACGTCAACTCCCGTTTGGGCAGCGAAATCGCGAGCATTGAAACTCTCGAAGAAATAGCCTCGCGCGTCTCCGAAGACACGCGGCTCGATGACGAGCACCCCTTCTATGCCGGTTTTCACTATGTTCATATCAAGCGAAGGAGATACTGTCCGTATTGGTTTTTGGCCATGGGCTGCGCCACGCGACGCAGGTCGTCGGCGGAAAGCCATCCCATCTCGTAGCCGATGCTTTCGAGACAGGCCACTTTCAGACCTTGGCGCTTCTCGATGACCTCGATAAAGGTGGACGCCTCGGCCAGGGAGTCGTGCGTGCCGGTGTCGAGCCAGGCGAAGCCGCGACCCATCAGCTGCACATTCAGCTCACCGTCGGCGAGGAAGGCCTGGTTCACCGAGGTTATCTCCAGCTCGCCGCGGGCACTGGGCTTGATGCTCTTGGCCACCTGCACCACCTTGTTGGGATAGAAGTATAGGCCCACGACTGCGTAGTTGCTCTTGGGCACCTTGGGTTTCTCCTCAATGCTGAGCACACGCCCTTCGGCGTCGAACTCAGCCACACCGTATCGCTCGGGGTCGGCCACCCAATAGCCGAACACCGTGGCCTTCTTCTCCTCTTCCACGTTATACACTGCCTGGCGCAGCAGTTGCCCGAGGCCGTTGCCGTGAAAGATATTGTCGCCCAGCACCAGACAGACATCGTCGTCGCCGATGAACTGTTCACCGATGATGAATGCCTGCGCCAATCCGTCGGGAGAGGGCTGTTCGGCGTAGCTGAAGTGCACGCCGAAGTCGCTTCCATCGCCCAACAGGCGCTGGAACCCGGGCAAATCATAGGGGGTGGAGATAATCAATATGTCGCGTATACCAGCCAGCATCAGCACACTGATGGGGTAGTACACCATCGGCTTGTCATAGATGGGCAGCAGTTGCTTGCTGACGCCTTTCGTTATAGGGTAAAGGCGGGTGCCGGAGCCTCCCGCCAGTACAATGCCTTTCATTTTGAGCCTATATTAGTCAACACTTGGTTCATTCGCTGGAAGCGTCGCTCTCCTCGCCGTAGCCATAGCCATAACCGTAGCCATAACCGTAACCATAGCCATAACCATAGCCGTAGCCATAACCGTAACCATAGCCGTAGCCATAGCCACCGTAGCGCTTCTTGATGAGCGGCACATCGGTGAGGATGGCGGCCATGTTCTTGAAGCGGCCCTTGTCGGACATTTCCTGGATGAAGGGCAGCGAGCTCTTGTTCAGGCGACCGACACGCATGATATAGACGGTCAGGTCGGCCACACGGTTGATGATGGCTGCGTCGGCCACAATCTGGGCAGGCGTCGAGTCGAAGATGATGTAGTCGTAATGCTGACGCAGGTAATTCACCAGACGGTCGAGCTTCTCGCCCATCAGCAACTGCGTAGCGTTCGGCGGGGTCTTCTCGCAGACGATGTAGTCGAGATGGTTGCTGGTCTCGCTGTGCATGATATACTTCTCGAAGTTGTCCTCCTGGTCGAGCAGATAATGGATAAGGCCCATGCGGTTGTGCCTGTCGATGGTCTTCGAGAGGCTGCGCTTACGCAGGTCGAAGTCGACCAAGATGGTGCGCTTTCCGACATACGCCAGCGACAACGCCAAGTTCAGGGCGGTGTAGGACTTACCCTCGCCGGGCGTGGTCGATACCGTCTGAATGACCTTCTCGCCTTCCTTGAGGAAGAACGGTATGTTGGAATGCAACAGGCGGAATGCCTCGGTAACCACATCGGTGCCGTTGGCGGTGACGATGATTTCGTCGTTGGCTCTGGCTGCCGGTTTCTCCGGAATCTCACCGAGAATCGGAATACTTGTGGCGCGTTCCACATCAGTCTTCGAACGCAGTTTGGTGTCGAAGAAGCCGATGGCAAAGAAGATTACGCCGGGCAACAGGAAGCCGATAAGGATGCCCACCAGCGCGAATATCATCAGCCTGGGAGCGGTGAGCTTCACCACGGCCGGTTCGACCACCTTGGCATTGGACATGGTCACGGCCAGGTTCATGGCGGTCTCCTCACGTTTGCTCAACAGGTAGAGGTAGAGTTCCTCCTTGATCTTCTGCTGACGCGTCACCTCGGTGACAGCCTTCGTCTGTCCAGGCATGGCAGCTATCTGGCCACGGGCTTTGGCTTCCTGGCTACGGGCATCCTGCAGGCGCACCGATGTGGCATTGAGCAGGTTGTTCACAGCCGAGTTGATGGCTCCCCACTGGGCATCCATCTGCGACACAAGGTTACGCACCTGTGGGTTGTTGGCACCGCCGGTGGTCTTCGTGCGCTGGTATTCGGTCACCAGACGGTTGTAGGATGCAATCATGCTCTGTATGCCGGCATCCTGTATGCCTACGTTGGCGGGCAGAATGTCCTCCTTGTTGGTGGGGTCGGACAGCACATTCTTGATAAAGCGTATCAGTGTCAACTCGGTCTCCAGACGGTTCACCTCATCGGTATAGCGCGTACCTGTCTGCAGCAGCGTGTTGGCGGCGCCCTGCAGTTCGGGCATACCGGAACTACGCTTGATCTGTTCAACCTGTGCGTCCACCACATCCAGCTCACCCGATATGAGCGCAATTCGGTCGGAGATAAACGACTCCGTCTTCTGCGCCACCTTGTTCTTGTCCTCCACCGCATCGTCGTTGTAGACGGCAATCAGCGAGTCGACAATGTCATTGGCGCGCTGGCTGTTGTTGTCCTTGTATACGAGGGAAACCACCGAGGCCATCTTGTCGACACGCGACACCGACAGCTTGTTAATCATATCACGGGCCAACGGGAACACCTCCTTCACACCGACATTGAGCGACACACCCTCGAACTCATCGTTATATTTGGGCGTCTTCTCGAGCATGAACGACACAGTGTCGTCAAGTTTCACCTGCTGACTGAAATAGGCCTCGCCTTTCTTGCCATAGGCTTTCGCCACATAGGAGTACTTGTTGTTGGCCTTCAGCGTCACCCTCAAGTCAACGTGCGCCTCGCGGTCTTCCCGGGCGTCGGTAAGTTTCAACTCAATAGGGGCGTCATTGTAGTAGGTAATCTTTCTGAACATGTCGTGGCGCTCGCAGTAGTAGTTCAGGTTCAACCGCTTGACCACCTGCGACATCAAGGATGACGACTTCAACATATAGATTTCGTTCTCAAGCGATATGTCGGAATTGTCCATTCCCATATTGCTGAGAATCTTATCCATGTTGCGCGAGTTGTAGTTCACCTTGTTACCATTGTCACGCACCAAAATAGTGCCCGTGGCCGTGTAGGTCTTCGGCTGCGTCTTGTAGACAACGGCCGTGATTCCAAGGCACACTATCGTCGAGATAACAAACCAATACCAGTTATTCAACACCATGAACACTATGTCACGGAGGTTGAGGGCGTTTTCATTGTTTTGCTCCTCGGCGTTGTTCTGAATCTGATTATTTCTGTTTACTTCCATCTTTCGTATCGCTATTGATTATGCTTTATAATGTTCGCACCCACTTACTTGTCGGCATAGAACTTCGACAACACCCAGTAGTAGTACATCGAGCTGAGCACCGACAGCACCGACAGGCCCGTGCTGATGTAGGTCATAATCATCGGGTCACGCTCCGCACTCTTCTTCTTCCTCATATTGGGCTCCACATACACCACATCGTTCTGGTGCAAGTAGTAGTAGGGCGACTCAAAGATATCCTTCGAGCTGAGGTCGAGTTCGCCGATAGTGCGCATGCCGTTCTCCTCGCGGATGACAGTGACATTGTAGCGCTGGCCATAGATGGTCAGGTCGCCCACCATGCTGAGGGCCTCGAAGATGGTCAGTCGCTCGCCCTGGGCCTCAATCTGACCCGGACGAGCCACATCGCCCAGCACACTGACGCGGAAATTCATCAGTTTCACCGTCACCGTGGCATCGAGGATATGGCCCTCGTTGACCAATCTGCGCTGCAGTTCGTCGGCTAGCTCCGAGTGCGTCATGCCGAGCACATGCACCCTGCCGAGCACCGGGAAGATGATATCTCCGTCGTTGTTCACAAGATATCCGCTCACGGCAGAGGAGCCGGGGTTCATCACCACGCCGTCGCTGACAGCGATTTTGTTGGTCTCTTGGTTGAACGGCACCGTCGCGGCGGGAGTCTCGCTCTCCACATAGATGCTCAACAGGTCGTTGGCCTGGATGCCCTTGGTGAACTTGCCAGTGATGGCCATCGCCGAGTCGCGCTGTGCGTCGTGGATGTAGGCAATCTCCTCGGAGGACCCGCAGGAGGCCAACAGAGCGGTCGCAGCGAGCAGCAACAGCGGCAACTTTGTAATGTGATGTTTCATAAATCAGTATATTTGTTCTTTTTTATTCACTTTATCAATACGTTAGCCACAAAACGGCATAACGATACAATTTGCAAATATACAAACTATTTCCATATTATAAAAAAAATATTGCAACATTCTCCCACCGTCCCCAATCCATCCCCTACTCACCCCCTACTCATCCCCTACCCAATTCGTCCGGGTTTGATAGGAGGGGGACCGGAGCGGGTCCGGAGGGGGACCGGAGGGGAACCGGATCGAAAGGGTCGTCGGACGGGGGGCGAAAAGTGTCCGGCGAGAGGGGTTTTAACATAATTTTGCCATATTCTATTTTTTTTGTACTTTTGCAGCGCAATTATGCCCTTTGTCAACGACATATTGAACCACCGTAGCCTGTCGATAGTTGGGCTGGAGAAGAACACTGGCAAGACGGTGTGTCTGAACTATATACTGCGCAGGCTGAACACGTTGGGTGTCCACGTGGGGGTCACCTCCATCGGCGTGGACGGCGAGCAGGTGGACTCGGTGTTCGCCACCGCCAAACCAGAAATCACCCTTTACGAGGGGACCCACTTCATCACGTCGGAGCAGCACTACCTGAAACGACAGGTTGTCAGCGTGGTGGAGGCTGTCGACAGCCGACGGACGGCCTTGGGGCCACTGGTGACGGCGCGGGTGCTGGTGGGGGGCAAGGTGCTGCTGTCGGGTGCGGCCACGACGGGCATTCTGAAACAGCAGATTGCGTCGCTCGACGCGATGGGGTGCCGGTTGAGTATTGTCGACGGGGCACTGTCGCGGCTGAGCCTCGCCTCGCCGACGGTGACCGACGCTATGGTGCTGGCCACCGGCGCAGCGGTGTCGGCCAATGTCAAGCAGCTGATATCCAAGACACGGTTCGTCTACAGCCTCATCAATCTCGAGGAGATAGAACCCTCCCTGCGGGATTGCTTGAGCAACATAGAATCAGGGCTTTGGGCCATCGACAGCAACGGAGAGCCGCACGACCTCGGCATTGCTTCGGTGTTCCTGATTGACCGTGCGGAGAAGGACATCCTGCGATTCGGAAAGACCCTCTTTGCCTCGGGGGCGGTGAGCGACCGACTATTGAAAGTGCTGGCCACCAAGGAGAAAGGTATCACGCTCATTGCGCGCGACTTCACCAAGCTTTTCCTGACCCCGGAGGTGTACACCGACTTTGTCCGACGGGGTCACCGGCTGATGGTGATGCAGCGCTCGCGGCTGATAGCCATTACTCTCAACCCCACCTCGCCGCAGGGGTTCCTGCTCGACTCCCGAAGCACCTGCGAGGCGCTGAGCGACGCGCTGCAGACACCCGTGTACGACGTGATGAAAATATAGACGATGAAGATAAAAGACTACATAAAACAAGATGCCGGATTCCAGTATGTCATTGATAACATGGAGTTCATGTCGTCGGCTGGTCGGCGCAAGGCATTGAACACCGAGTTCTCGTCAGACGCCGATTGGCTGCGCGAGGAGTGGCGGCGGCTGGACAAGGCCGTCGGCGCCACACTCGAATACAAATACAAGAAGCCCTACATCGACCTGCGCCACTGCCTGATGCAGCTGCACGACCTGCAGGGCACGCTGGCCTCGCTGGCCAGCCACACGACGCTCAACGAGGTGGAACTCTTTGAAATCAAGAATCTTGCCCTGCTGTGCCGGACTTCCCGCGGAGCCATCGTGGGGCTGGGCCTTGCGGAAGAGCTTCCACTGCCGGAGACCACCGCGGTGTTCGACTTGCTCGACCCCGACCATACAGGCATCGCAAACTTCTATATCTATGACTCTTACGATGTCCGTCTGGCACCCTTGCGCCGCGAGCTGGCGGCCCTCCAGAACGCCGGCGGCGACCCCATACGCATCAGCGAGCTGCTGACCCAGCAGAACGAGATACAGGGGGAGGTGTGCGTGCGCCTTTCGGATCAACTTTCCGAGTGGGCAGATACGCTCATAACAGCCATGGAACAAATGGCTTATACAGACTTTCTGCTGGCCAAGGCCGACCTGTCGATACGATGGAGTCTCGCCTGCCCCACCCTTGGCGAGCACACGGTGTACAAGGGGCTGGTGAACCCCCGCCTGAAGGAGCGGAACGAGAAGATGAACCTGCGCTACCAGCCCGTGGACATCGAGTTGCACAAAGGCGTGTGCATCATCACCGGAGCCAACATGGCCGGCAAGACAGTGCTACTCAAGAGCGTGGGCACCGCCCAGGTGATGGCGCAGTGTGGCATGTTTGTGCCCGCCGGCAAAGCCACGGTGACATTGGTGGACGATGTGGTCACCTCGATAGGCGACGACCAGGACGAGATGAACGGTCTGTCGAGCTACGCTTCGGAAATCATCAAAATCAGCAACATACTGCAACGCTGCCGCAAGGAGAAACTGCTGGTGCTGATAGACGAACCGGCCCGCACCACCAACCCCGTCGAGGGCAAGGCGCTGGTACAGGCCATTGCAGCCATCTTGGAACACGAGGCGTCGGTGACGCTCATCACGACGCACTACAGCGGCCTGGGCGTACAATGCCGCCGCCTGCGGGTGAAGGGATTTGTGGAGGGGATGGCCGACGTGCCGATTACGCCGCAGAATATCAACCTGTTCATCGACTACTCGCTGGACGAGGACGAGAACGACAACGTTCCGCAGGAGGCCCTCCGGATAGCGGATATCCTTGGGTGCGACCGAGAGATGACAGCTCTGGCCAGAGAGAACATCAACAAACTATAATTATATGTATAGCCACCTTGAAGTCAACAAAGGGGTGTACATCCCGCGCGACCCCGAGAGCTACCCGACGGACAACGCACAGAAGCACCTGGTAGAGGTGAAGCCGCCGAAGAAAGGAAGCAAACAATACCAGTTCGACGAGACATACCCCTATCTGGACCGTTCGCTGAGCTACCGTCTGCAGCGCAACGTGATCGGGCCGCCGTTCCTGTGGCTGGTCATCTACACCATCAACAGGCTCAAGTTCGGCCTGAAGATTGAGGGCCGGAAGAACCTCAGACCCTGGCGGAAGGCGCTGAAGAAGGGGGCCGTGGCCGTATGTAACCACGTCTACCAGTTCGACGCGGTGGCCGTGAAGCAGGCGCTGACGCCGTGGCGGCATATCTGGATACCGATGTACGCCAAGCATTTCAACGGCGGCCAATACTGGTTTGTGCGCTATGTGGGAGGCATCCCTGTGCCCGAGACACGGGGCGGGATGCGCAAGTTCGACGAGGCGTTCGACGAATATCACCGCCGCGGCGAGGACATACTGGTGTTTCCCGAGGAGGTGCGCTGGGACTGGTACACTCCCATACGCCCTTTCCGCAAAGGAGCCTTCACGATGGCCTACAAATACGGCGCTCCCGTGGTGCCGATGGCCATCACCTACCGCGAGCGCAAAGGACTCTACCGCCTCTTTGGGCCGAAAGAGATGCCCACGATGACCATCCATGTGGGCACCCCCATCATGCCCGACAAGGAAAAACCGCGTCGCGACGAGGTGGAGCGCATGCGGCAGGAGGCCCACGACAGCATGGTGGCGCTGGCGGGCATTCGGCACAACCCATGGACGGCGGTGCCCGACGACGAGCTGGCGGCAAAAAACAGCTGACACCGCCCCATTTGCAAAAATATCCGTATCTTTGCAACCGAAAAAGACAAACTGAACAAACTAAAATACAATGAAAACCAGCAATATGATTGTCCCCAACCTGCTGTTGGGTATGGCCGGAGGAATACAGTTCCGCGCCCTTACAAAAGCCACAAAACACCCCCGCAAGGCGAGCGAGAAGACCCTGCGCGAGATTCTGACCTACGCCAAAGACACCGTCTACGGCAAGGAACACAAGTTTGACTATATCCTCGAGGCACAGGACGACACGGAACTCTACCGCCGCTACCAGGAGCAGGTGAAGCCCAACGAATATGAAGACTTCCGCCCCTATGTAGAGCGCCACAAACATGGCGAAGCCGATGTCCTGTTCCCCGGCAAGCCGGTGCTGTACGCCACCACCTCGGGCTCGACAGCGGAACCCAAGTGGATACCCATCACCGAGCGCTATCTGAAGACCATCTACGGCAAGATGACCAAGGTGTGGCTCTACAACTTCATCCAGAACCGCCACAAAGTCTTCGCTGGAAAGATTCTTTCCATCGTGGGCAAGGTCATCGAAGGCTATGCGCCCGACGGAACGGTCTACGGCTCGGTGAGCGGCGTCACGCAGCGTGACTGCCCGGGATTTGTCAAGAAACTCTACAGCAACCCGCAGTGTGTCTACAGCATCGCCGACTACACCTCGCGCTACTATGTGCTGATGCGCATGGGTATCGAGCAGGACATCACGCTGATAGTGACCGCCAATCCCTCGACCATCGTGGAGTTGCAGAATAACGTCAACCGCTACTATGACGAGTATGTGAACGACATCGAGAAGGGTACCCTGAAGGCCGACCTGAACATCGACCCGGAAATCCGCAAGGAACTGGAGGCATGTCTCAAGCCCAACCCCAAGCGTGCCGCCGAGTTGCGCGCACTGAAGGAGAAGTACGGCGACGTGCTGCCCAAACATTACTGGCCCAATCTGCAGATATTGAACACCTGGAAGTGCGGCAACACCAAGGTGTACCTTGACAAGTTCAAAGACTCGTTCCCCAAGGGCATGCTGCATCAGGAGTTCGGCTACTTCGCTTCAGAATGTCGCTTCGGCCTGGTGATGGACGACACGCTGAACAGCGTCATGTTCCCACACATGCACTATTACGAGTTTATCAAAGAGGAGGACATGGACAACCCCAATCCGACCTTCTACCAGCTGCACGAACTCATCGAGGGCCAGCGCTACTGCCCCTATGTGACCACCTTCGCCGGCCTGTACCGCTACAACATGAACGACCTGCTCGAAGTCGGCCCGAATTACAACAACACTCCGACGGTGCACATGATACAGAAGACCCACGGCATCGTCACCATGACCGGCGAGAAGCTCTACGAGCGCCAGTTCATAGAGGCCGTGCACAAAGCCGAGGAGGTCACCGGCTTGAAGACGCGCTTCTTCATCGGCTTTGCCGAGCTGGAGGCGTCGCGCTACAACTTCTACTATGAGTTCGCCGACCTCTCGACCACACAGGAACAGGCCGAGAAATTCACCGAAGCCGTCGACGCCGCCCTGAAGGCGAGCAACATGGAATACCAGGCCAAGCGTGACTCCCTGCGCCTGAAAGACGCCGTCACCTACCGCCTGTGCCACGAGTCGTTCGAGAAATTCAAGGAGCAGTGCATCAAGGAAGGTGCCCGCGACGGCCAGTTCAAGCTCAACCTGCTGCTGCAGGACGAGAAGCGCCACGCCAAATTCAACGATCTGATTCTGAAATGAGCCTTACCCTCGCCCTCGACGGCGCCAAGGCGGTCATCTTCGACCTCGACGGAACGCTGTACAACAAGTCGCGGCTGCCGTTGCGGCTGGTGCTGGCCGATCTGCCTCACATGGCCATGCTGGGCCACGAGCGCAAAGCACGCAAGGAGCTTATGGGGCGCTGGTTCGGCGACGAAGGGGCTTATTACGACGCCCTCTACTGCCGTGTGGCAGAGTTAAGCCACACCACTGCGGCGCGCACCAAGCGCTGGTACGAGCAGCACTACATGCCCAACATGCAACGCATCCTGCGGCGCCACTACCATCTGGAGCCCTGGGTCGAAGGGATGATGGCCGACTTGCGGCAACACGGCGTCAAGACAGCCGTCTACTCCGACTACGGATGCCAGCGCGAGCGCCTGGAGGCGCTGGGGTTCGACTGTGCGTGGGTCGATGTGGTGGCCGACGCGCCCGCCCTGGGGGGCCTGAAACCCTGCCAGCAGTCCACTGAGAAACTCTGTGCACTGCTCGGCGTATCGCCCACGGAGACCCTCATGGTGGGCGACCGCGACGATACCGACGGCGAAAGCGCGCGACGCTGCGGCATGAGGTTCCAGCAGGTGGACCTCCACAACATTCAATAAAGAAAATCCCCGCAAAGTATGCATGCTTTGCGGGGATTTCTTCTTCCTTGGCGGAAAGGAGGGGATTCGAACCCCTGAAGCGCTTTTAACGCTTACTCGCTTTCCAGGCGGGCCTCTTCAACCACTCGAGCACCTTTCCAGAGTTGAACCATGGGAATTATTCTTCGAAAACCAACGTTTTCCGTCTCCCAAAATCGGCTGCAAAAGTACAACTTTTTTCAGATATGACAAAAAAAATGTAACTTTGCAGAAGACTCCAAATAGAGCAAACCAATAAAACATATTCATAATGAAGAAATTAATCGTATTTGTCATGGCACTGACAACCCTGCTGGCCGCCAACGCGCAAGGTCAGAAAAAAGTACAGAAAAAGGCAGACATCAAGCAAAAAGTGAGTGAGTACGCCGAGTTCAAACTGACGTCCGACCTCGTCTCCGAACTCACCGAAAACGAGCGCCAGCTCGTCAAGATCTTCATCGAGATCGGCAACGTGATGGATGAAATCTACTGGGACGAGTACTTCGGCAAGGACAACCGCGCCAAGCTCGCCGACATCAAAGACCCCGCCATCCGCGCCTTCGCCGAAATCCACTACGGTGCCTGGGACCGTCTCGACAGCGAACGCCCCTTCATCCCCGGCTACGGCCCTCGACCCGCCGGCTGCAACTTCTACCCCGCCGACATGACCAAAAAAGAATTTGACGCCCTCAAAGACCCGCTGAAGAACAGCGAGTACAGCGTCATCCGTCGCGACAGCAAAGGCAAACTCTATGTACTGCCCTACCACGAAGCCTATAAGGAAGAGCTGGAAAAGGTGGACGAACTGCTGGCACAGGCCATCGAGCTGGCTGAAAACGAAGGCCTGAGGAAATACCTAGAGGCACGCCGCGAGGCCTTCCGCACCGACGACTACTTCGAGTCCGACATGGTGTGGATGGACATGAAAGACAGCCGTCTCGACTTTGTCGTGGGCCCCATCGAGAACTACGACGACGGCGTCAACGGCCTCAAGTGCTCGCACGAGGCCTTCGTGCTGATCAAGGACGAGAAATGGAGCAACGACCTGAGCAAATTCGCCGCCCTGCTGCCCGAGATGCAGAAACTCCTGCCCTGCGACGATAAATACAAAAAAGAGGTGCCTGGCACCGACTGCGACATCAACGTCTACGATGTGGTCTACTATGCGGGCGACTGCAACGCGGGTTCCAAGACCATCGCCATCAACCTGCCCAACGACGAACGCGTGCAGCTGAAGAAAGGCAGCCGCCGTCTGCAACTGAAGAACGCCATGCGTGCCAAATTCGACAACATCATGGTGCCCATCGCCAAACTGATGGTTTGCGACGAGCAGGTCGACAAAGTGACCTTCAACGCCTTCTTCGGCAACACCTGCTACCACGAGGTGGCCCACGGTCTTGGCATCAAGCAGACCGTCACCGGTCGCGGTCCCTGCCGTCAGGCCCTCGGCGCCCAGTACAGCGCCTGGGAGGAAGCCAAAGCCGACGTCTGCGGCCTCTTCCTCACCGAACAGCTCATTGAGCGCGGCGAGATTACCAACAGCAGCATCGAAGAGAACTACATCACCTTCATCGCCGGCATCCTGCGCTCGGTGCGTTTCGGCGCCACAGAGGCCCACGGCGTAGCCAACATCATGTGCTACAACTTCTTCAAAGAGCACGGTGCCTTCAAACGCAATGCCCAGGGCAAATACGTCATCGATGTGAAGAGAGCCCGGAAAGCCGCCCGCGAATGGGCTGCCCTCATCATCAAGATGGAAGGCGAGGGCGACATGGCCGCCGCCAAAGCCTACAGCGATAAGCACGGCAAGGTCAGCCCCGAGCTGCAAAAAGACCTCGACGCCATCCGCGATGCCAAGATTCCGCGCGACATCGTCTACCACCAGGGAGCCGAGGTGCTTGGTCTCTGACATTCAACGCATAGCGACACCCGTGGGGCCGCAGCCATTTGGCTGCGGCCCCACCTTTTTCCACCCACTCCCACCCTACCACCACCCTATCATCACCGACAGCGACCGGAGGGAGTGCGGAGAGGGTATGTCGATGGTACGGTGTTGATACGGTGTCGGTCCCTTTACAACATTGATTATGTGACGATTGGAAATGTTAAATAATTTATTAAAATCGGGCATTTTTTAGAGGGTTAAAAGGGGGTGATTGGGAGGTGTAAGAGGGGGCTTTTTACAAGTTTCGCAAAAATTTTATTAAATATAAAAAAAGTTGTATCTTTGCAATGCACAGCGTATATGCGCGAGAAATCGCTGCATACTGATTGCCAAAGGGTTGCGGCAACACTCCTGCGATAGGAGCGTCCGTTGGTCAGGCCCCCTGCAAACTGACGAACCCTGGGAGACTCCAAGCACCTGCCTGGAGGAGGGGGAGACTTGCACAACGGCAAATGATGAACGAGGACGGCGGAGACAAGAGACACTGGTACGCGCTGAAAGTGTACTACAACCGTGTACAGCCGCTGATAGCGGAATGTCTCGGCGAAGGGATGGAGTTTTTCGCGCCGACCGACATCATCGGAAGCCTGCTGTTCGTGCGGTGCGACGACGGGAGCCTGAGTCGGCTTGCCGAGCGCCACCGCGGGCAGGTATGGGTCTACCGCAAGGCCGACAGTCGCGAAGCGGCCGCGATACCCGACCACGAGATGGAGGTATTCCGTTTTGTGGTGACGGCAGGGCGCGATGGGCTGGAGTTGATAGGCGACGACCGTCCGGAGTACCACGAGGGCGACCGTGTGGTGGTGACCGGAGGTCCATTCAAAGGTGCCGAGGGGCACATTAAACGCATCAAGCGCGACCGCCGGCTGGTGGTCAGCATACGAGGGGTGGTGGCGGTAGCCACGACCTACATACATCCCAGTTTACTACAGAGAGTGGAATGAAACCCCCGCTATTCAGACTGCAATACGAACTTGACGAGACACGTCCCTACACCGAAGTGGGAAGCGACGCGGGTGCCAAGCTGTTTCTCGACGACATCGAGAACGACGAGGTGCGCGAGGCGCTGACTACGGCCCGAGCCGTGGGCTACAAGCAAACGGTGGCATGGCTGCGGAAGAAGCGGCAGAGCGATGCCATCGCCGTGCTGCCCATCACCACACGCACGCCCGAGGCGCTGCAATACCGCCTTGAGGGGCGTCATCCGGAGCTGCTTTTCATCACACGTCCGCTGCACACCATCACCCAACTGAACGAATGTCTCTATGCCGCCAACGGCTTTCTGCCCGACGGCGGCTACCTGTGGTGCCACACGATGACGGCGGTGCTGAAGCGCAAGCTGGCCTGGAAGCGGTATCCGTGGGGCGTGCGGCATGTCGTGGTGGCTGTGGACTACCTGTGGCACCGCGTCTGCCCGAAGTTGCAGTTGACCCGCAGTCTCTACTTTACGCTGACCGACGGGAAGAACCGCACCTTCAGCCGCGTGGAGGTCATCGGACGCCTTTTCCGCGCAGGTTTCGAGGTGGTGGACGAACAGTTCAGCGAGGGCGAGTTTATCGTGGTGGCCCGCAAGGCGAAGCCGCCGGTGGACGACCCCGAACCCACAGGGTCGCCACTGATACACCTGCGGCGTGTCGGCAAGAACGGCAAGGAGATTGTGGTGCACAAAATGCGCACCATGTATACCTACTCGGAATACGTGCAGCCCTACATCTACCACTACCAGAGCCTGGAGCGCGGCGGGAAGTTCAAGAACGACTACCGCGTGAACTTCTGGGGCCACCTGTTGCGGCGCACCTGGCTGGACGAGCTGCCGATGGTGTGGAACATGCTGCAGGGCGACCTAAAGCTGGTGGGCGTGCGGCCGTTGAGCCACCAATACTTCAACCTCTACAGCCCCGAGCTGCAGGCCCTGCGCATCAAGACCAAGCCCGGCCTGCTGCCTCCGTTCTACTACGAGCGCAAGACCCCCGAGACACTTGACGAGGTACAGGAGAGCGAACGGCGCTACCTGGAAGCCTACCTGAAGCACCCCTTCGCCACGGATTGGAAGTACTTCTGGGGGATAGTCGTCAATATTATTTTCAACAAGAAACATTCAGCATGAACGACAGTAACCAAGATTGGACAACCGTCATAAAGCCGAAGGAGAAGCTGCTGCAGGTGGACTTGAAAGAGTTGTGGCGCTACCGCGACCTGTGCATGCTCTTCGTGCGGCGCAACATCACCACACAGTTCAAGCAGACCATCCTGGGCCCGCTGTGGTACATCATACAGCCGGCGATGACGGTCATCATGTACATGGTGGTTTTCGGCGGCATTGCCAAGATACCCACCGACGGCCTGCCGCAGCCGCTGTTCTACCTGAGCGGTATCTGCCTGTGGCAGTATTTCAACGACTGCCTCACCAAGACCTCGTCGACCTTCACGAGCAACGCGGCCATCTTTGGCAAGGTCTACTTCCCACGCATGGTGGTGCCCATCTCCACCGTACTGAGCAACCTGCTGCGCTTCGCCATCCAGTTCGCACTGTTCCTGGTGGTATATGCCATCTACCAGTTGTTCATCATCCCAGGCCAGATACACACCAACTGGTATGCCCTGCTGCTGCCGCTGCTGGTGCTGATGCTGGCGGGACTGGCGCTGGGCTTCGGTATACTCTTCTCGAGCGTCACCACCAAGTACCGCGATATGTCGCTGCTGCTTGACTTCTTCGTGCGGCTGTGGATGTACGCCACACCCGTCATCTATCCGCTGAGCACCATCACCAATGCCAAGTTGCGCTTTGTGATGAGCCTCAACCCGCTGACGGGCATCGTCGAGGCGTTCAAATACGGATTTCTCGGCGAGGGCCAGTTCAGCTGGGGAATGTTGGGCTACAGCTTCGGCTTCATGGTGGTGTTGCTGGCAGTGGGTATAGTGATATTCAACCGTGTGCAACGGACATTCATGGACACCGTGTAAAGACGGGAAGACTACGAGACGACGAGTTGAAAGTGAAGAATGAGATTGACATAGTGTTTACACTGCTAAGGGGCGCCCTGGGGGACAATACAGGTCTAGAGAGCTTGTCGTCCCGTGGTCACGTGGACTCGTTGTCTACACAAGAATGGTGGAGTCTCTTCCGGCTGATGCGGCGTAACCATGTGGCAGCGCTCACGGCCGACACAATGGCCACGCTCGATGTGCCGCGTGAAGTGAAGATACCGTGGCTGGCGGAACGCGACAAGGCGGTCCGCTGGTACCGTTACCAGTTGGAGGTGCAGCAGGACATCCTCGACCACATGAGCCAACACGGCATCGGGCCACTTGTGCTCAAAGGCACGCACACCGCTGGGTACTATCCGCACCCCGAGCTACGCGAGTTCGGCGATCTGGATCTCTATTTCCGTGAACGCCATGCCGAGGCAGACGACGTAGCGCGGAAAGAGTTGGGCGTGGAGCCTGACCACGGCACCCACCATCACAGCAAATACGACTACCGCGGCGTCACGGTGGAGAGCCACTACGACCTCCTGAACACTCACTACCCGCACAGCAACAAACGGTATGACCAGATGCTCAAGCAGCTGGCACCGTCGGCCGACTTCGAGGTGCTCTACCTGCTGCGTCATGCAGGCATCCACTTCGCCGCCACAGGCATCACCCTGCGCGACCTCTGCGACTGGGTGCTCACCTGCCGCGCACTGCACGACAAGGTGAACTGGACGCTAGTGCAGGGCACCATTGAAGAATACGGCATGGGGCACTTTGCGGCACTCCTCGGCGATATCGCCAGCCAACAGTTGGGCTACACACTGCCGCTGCAATTCGCCCACGATGCGAGCATCGCCGACGACGTGATGCGTGATACCGTGTATGGCAGTGCCGACGAGGCGGGGCGGCTGCGCCAATGGCGGGCCACACGCTGGAAACGGCGGCTGGTGTATGGCGACAGCGAGGCAAGCCTCCTGTTGTACCGCATCGGCTCTCGCTTGCATAAGATATTTGGTGCGATGCACTCAAAATGAAGTAGAAAGAAAGACACATACGACCATGGCAAAGAAAGCATTGATAACCGGCATCACAGGGCAGGACGGCAGTTATCTAGCCGAATTCCTCATCGAGAAAGGCTACGAGGTGCACGGCGTGCTGCGCCGCAGCAGTTCGTTCAACACGGGCCGCATAGAGCATCTGTATCTTGATGAATGGGTGCGCGACATGCACCGCAAACGCCTCGTGGAGCTCCACTGGGGCGATATGACCGACAGCAGTAGCCTCATCCGCATCATCAACGAAATCAAGCCCGACGAGATATACAACCTGGCGGCACAGAGCCATGTGAAGGTGAGCTTCGACGTGCCGGAGTTCACCGCCGACACCGACGCCAACGGCGTGTTGCGCCTGCTGGAGGCGGTGCGTATCACGGGGCTCACCAACAGCTGCCGCATCTACCAGGCCTCCACCTCCGAACTCTACGGCAAGGTGCAGGAGGTGCCGCAGAGCGAAACGACGCCCTTCTATCCGCGCTCGCCCTACGGCGTAGCCAAGCTCTATGGCTACTGGATGATGAAGAACTACCGCGAAAGTTACAACATGTTCTGCTGCAACGGCATCCTCTTCAACCACGAGAGCGAACGGCGTGGCGAGACCTTCGTCACCCGCAAGATTACGCTGGCTGCCGCCCGCATCGCACAGGGTTTTCAGGACAAGCTCTACCTCGGCAACCTCAACGCCTTGCGCGACTGGGGCTACGCCAAGGACTATGTGGAATGTATGTGGCTCATCCTACAGCAGGAGCAGCCTGACGACTATGTCATCGCCACAGGACAGTACCACACGGTGCGCGAGTTCTGCACCCTGGCCTTCAAGGAAGCTGGTATTGAGTTGCGTTGGGAAGGCGAAAGCGTCAATGAGAAAGGCATCGACGTGAAGAGTGGCAAGGTATTGGTCGAAGTGGATCCCAAATACTTTAGGCCCGCCGAGGTCGACCAGCTCCTCGGCGACCCCTCGAAGGCCAAACGCCTCCTCGGCTGGAATCCACAGAAGACCAGCTTCGAAAAGCTCGTCCGCCTTATGGTACAGCACGATATGAAGAAAGTAAAGAAACTCCATGCAGAAGAATAGTAAGATATATGTTGCGGGGCATCGTGGTATGGTGGGCTCGGCCATCGTGCGGGAGTTGCAACACAAAGGATATAACAACTTGGTGGTTCGTACCCACGCGGAATTGGACTTAACACGCCAGACAGACGTCGAGGCCTTCTTCGCGGCGGAGAAGCCCGAGTATGTGTTCCTCGCCGCTGCCAAGGTGGGGGGTATCGCCGCCAACAGCGCCGCCTTGGCCGATTTCATGTACCAGAATATGGCGCTGGAGATGAATGTCATCCATGCCGCCTGGCAGAACGGTGTCAAGAAACTCGAGTTCCTCGGTAGCAGTTGTATCTACCCTCGTCTGGCACCGCAACCCATGCCCGAGAGTTGCTTGCTGACCTCAGCATTGGAACCCACCAACGAAGCCTACGCACTGGCCAAAATCAGCGGACTGAAATATTGCGAATACCTGAACCGGCAGTATGGCACCGACTATATTAGCGTCATGCCCACGAACCTCTACGGGCCCAACGACAACTACCACCCTGAACACAGTCATGTGTTGCCGGCCATGATACGACGCTTCCACGAAGCCAAGATAGCCAATGCCGAGAGCGTCACCTGCTGGGGCGACGGCAGTGCGCTGAGGGAATTCCTCTATGTGGATGATTTGGCAGAGCTCTGCGTGTTCCTGATGAATAAATATAGTGGCAATGAGACAGTGAACGCCGGCACCGGCAAAGAACTCACCATCCGCGAGCTGGCCGAGACGGTAGCCAAGGTGGTCGGCTATGAAGGCAAGATATTGTGGGACGCCAGCCGCCCCAACGGCACCCCTCGCAAGCTCCTCGACGTCAGCAAAGCCACCGCCTTAGGCTGGACCTATAAAACCGAACTTGAGGACGGCATCCGATTAGCATACCAAGATTTCCTTCAACATGGCGACAGCAATAGAGTTTAACAATATTAGCAAGATCTACCGCCTAGGCCTAGTGTCTACAGGGACCCTGGCGCACGATTTGAAGCGCTGGTGGACGATGAGCATTCGGGGCAAGGAAGACCCCTACCTCACCATCGGCGAGACCAACGACCGCAGCATCAAGGGCGAGAGCGAGTATGTATGGGCTTTGCGGGATATCGACTTCAAAGTCGAGCAGGGCGACGTGGTTGGCATCATCGGCAAGAACGGAGCCGGCAAGAGCACCCTGTTGAAGATTCTCTCCAAAGTCACCGCCCCCACCACAGGCACCATCCGCGCCCGTGGCCGCATCGGAAGTCTGTTAGAGGTCGGCACCGGTTTCCATCCCGAGATGACCGGTAGAGAGAACATCTACATGAACGGAGCCATCCTCGGCATGAGCAAGCAGGAGATTACCAAGAAACTCGACGAGATTATCGACTTCAGCGGCTGCGAGCGCTACATTGACACCCCTGTCAAGCGCTACAGCAGCGGCATGATGGTGCGCCTCGGCTTCGCCGTCGCCGCCCATCTCGACCCCGAGATATTGGTTGTCGACGAAGTCCTCGCCGTCGGCGACGCCGAATTTCAAAAGAAAGCCATCGGCAAAATGCAAGATGTCAGCCGCGGCGAAGGCCGGACGGTGCTGTTTGTCAGCCATAATATGGCGGCGGTAAGAAATCTGTGCAAGACTGGAATTGTGCTCCATAACGGCTCCATCGTTTTCTCAGGAACAGCAGATATGGCCATTGAGAAATATCTCAAAAACGATACTCTAAAAGACAACATTATAGACAACCTGACGAAGACTCATCCCAGACTAAATGTCAAGAAAATACTAATAAACGGCACTACGCTCTCCAATTCTACGCTGAATCCCCAAAATGGGTATCTTGATGTCTTGATTGAGGGCGAAGCGGATAAGATTGTAAGTGCCGATGCATCCCTAATTTTCCAGAACAACGACGGTGCGGCACTCGCGCGCTTCTCGTTCAGTGATAAGCGTGGGCTGTTAAACCTTGATGGCCATTTTTCCCTGTCTGCGAGAATAAAACTTCCTCCCAACATGCACGCTGGACGACTGAAGATAGATGTTGCCATTCATCAGCCTAATGTTGAATTCTATCTCGTAGCCAGAGAATGTTGCATTTTGGAAGTAGAGGGCTATACACCTATAACTGGACAACTGCAGCCAATCTCCAGCGGTCTTTTGTCACTGACAGAAGAATAGCTATGAAGAAAAAACTTATCATTATCAAACGTTTTTGCCACCGATTGCTTGGTGAGTGGTTCCCCATAAGAGAGAAACCGCTTGTCTTACAGATGCCCATAACTTCCCGTTGCAATTCCTGTTGTGTAACCTGCAATGTATGGAAGCTCCATGAGAGGAAAGACATTGATGCTACCATTTTGAAAGAGGCTTTGAAAGACCCATTCTTTTCCGAAGTACAAACTGTTGGAATAAATGGAGGCGAATTTTCGCTGGTGCCAAACTTCATGGCGGTATTGGAAGCGCTCATCTCCCTCCCGCACCTTGAAAGCATCTACCTCATAACCAACGGCATCGCCACCGAGAAAATCAAAGAACACACAAAGTCGGCAAAATCCTTTTGCTCGGCACACGACATCAGCGTCACATTGTGCATCTCTCTCGACGGTGTCGGCAACATCCACGACACCATTCGTGGCATACCTGGCAACTTCGAAAAGACGGTGCAATTAATCAAGGATATCTCAAGCGACCAAAGTCTTTATTGCGACAATCTAGTAATCGGACATACGCTTTCTCGCTTCAACATTGACAAGGCCCACGAAATAGAAAAATATTTAGCACCTTTTGACGTCACACTTGACGTACATCTGGCAGTACCCAATAAACGTATTGGCACTTATACCGACCACGACAAGTATAATATTCTTGCAGACGATAAAAGCCGCCAACTCGCAGCGGAATACTTCTACTCCCGCTTTCTTTACGAAAACAACCTGACGGCGAAAGCACGTTACTTTGCAAACTATTACTACCTTAAGAACAATGGTGAAGGGCGTCTGGCCAGTTGTCTCTATCGCTATCGCGATGTTACCATTGACGAAAATCTAAACCTGCGGCTTTGTGCCACAGCGAGCGAATCGCTCGGCAACCTCGGAAAAGAAAGTGCCAGTTCCATCATCAAGAACAATCGAACTAAAAAAGAGGCAAAACGATTGTTGAAAGAATGCAATAAGTGCATCCACTATGCATACTATCCATTAACCATAAAAGGAAGAATTCTTTTTGCCCGTGAGGTTGTGAAACAACAGTACAGCATGACAATCTACAAATGCACTAGCGGAAAACAACGCTTCAAAGTATATCTCTCTGCGGCAAACAAGGCAATAAAAATGGTGGTTAAGTATGATTACTAAGATTAAAGCGACCGTCATCGGATGGTATGGAACCGAGACTATCGGAGATCGTGCCATATTGGCTGGCATTATTCGGCTATTAAGTGAGGTGGCATCTGATATCACCATTGAGCTTGGCTCTCTTTACCCCATACTCTCCGAGCGGACGCTTAGGGACGACGGACAATTCTTCGAACAATGTGCGCGTCAGAGCAGCCTGAAGATAAGTTTGTTTGACTCGCAGAATCGCCGTGAGTTGGAACACTCCATATGCCATTCCGATGTTACAATCATGGGTGGTGGACCGCTTATGGACATCGAGCAGATGTATACGGTAGAGTATGCGTTCTCATATGCCAAACGCAAGAAAAAGAAAACGATACTGCTTGGATGCGGCTATGGACCATTGGAAAAAACAGAAACGATCGACTGCGCCAACAGGATACTTAACTTAGCTGACCTCTCGATTATGCGCGACACCAATGCCCCACATGCTACTGCCACAAACCTGATAGACCCTGCCGCTTTTGCCTGCCTGGAGTTCCAACAGAATCATCCGGAAGAGAAAACGGGTGATTTCTATGCCATAAACATCCGTGATATCACGGCAGCCGGTGGCCATTATCCAACAAACAACGACTCAGACAAATATCTCATCGAGTGGCTTCAACGCTTTGTTAATGAAGTCGACAAGCCCATACAGCTGGTGCCCATGCATACCTTCTCCGTTGGCGGCGACGACAGGATTATCCTGAACCGCGTAGCAAAAGAGATACATTCCCCCAAGGTAGAAATCCTAACCTTCCCACCGTCGCTTGAAGAGACGATGAGCATATACCGGAACGCCAGGCTATGTATCGGCATGCGGTTTCACGCCGTTTTAATGCAAACCATCCTCAATGGCAACAATATCATCCTTGACTACACAGATCCGAAGCATGGGAAAATCATAGAGTTGATACGACAACTGAACATAGAGGATGCCTATCGTGAAAGATACCTCTCTGTCAGCCAAGTCCACAGCGACATTACCATCAATCCCTTCAAGGATATGCCCTATGAGTTGGACATGACAAGGATTGAGCAGTATTTAGATACATACACGAAACTCATAGCACATACATTAGAGCGATGAAGGTTCTGCATATAACATATACTGATGCAGGCGGCGCAGGCATTGCCGCTACGAGGATACACAAATCCCTGTGCCAACAAGGCATAGAGAGTTCAATGTTAGTGGCCGACAAGACATCCTTCGATGATGGTATCTATACAGCGGAAACATGTTTCACTCCGTCCTACATCCCGCCTAAAAACAGAGTACTGAGAAAGATAATGAAAACGGCGCGCAAGCGCGGCCATTTCCTCGGCACCCTGGAGCGCTACGACCGCCTCGTCAACCTTATCCCCTCCGCCCACAAAACCTTTTTCACCTCGCCCCTTTCCAACTACAATCTCAACCAGCATCCTGCCGTCATTGGAGCCGATATCATTCACCTGCACTGGATTGCGAACTTTGTCGATTATCCAACCTTCTTCCCCACCATTGACAAACCTATTGTCTGGACATTGCACGATGAGAACCTTGCATATGGCGGCTTCCATTACGGCCGGGAACGTGAACAATACTACCCTTATTATGCCAAAGTTGAAGATGCCTACTGCCAGATAAAACAATCGTCATTGGCACAATGCAAGGATATCCATGTAGTGGCATTGTCTCGAATGATGAAGGATTTCTACACCACACATTCATTCTTGGCCGACCGTCCAACAACAATCATCCACAATGGAATAGACACCGACATCTTCCGCCCACTCGACAGAAACATCGGCCGACAGATATATCACATCCCGGAGCATAATTATGTAATCGTATTCTGCTGTGTTAATCTCAACGACAGAAGAAAAGGACTTGCAGAACTGGTCGAAGCCATAAGCAAGCTGCAGCGACCCGATATAACGCTTCTCTGTATTGGCAGCGGACATTTCAACACCAATCTGCCCGTTGATATCAAATACACCGGTCCCATCAACAATCCGTATCTGTTGGCAATGACCTATTCATGTGGCGACCTCTTCGCCTTTCCCTCCTATCAGGAAGCCTTTGCCCAAGCCCCGCTTGAGGCAATCGCTTGCGGCCTGCCTATAGTTGCATTCCCTTGTAGCGGCATGGAGGAATTGATTAATGCAGACAACGGCGTCGTTTGTCAAGACTTCACTACCGAGTCTTTAGTAGAAGGGCTCCGCGAAGTGACCTACAAAGACTACGACACAAGCATCCTGCACAACGATATCGCACAACGGTTCAACAGCACTGTAATCGCAAACCACTACATCAATCTATACAATAAGATACTTCACCCGTAAGGCACGGAACGACTCCCCATATCCACCACATGTACGACATCATTAAATCCAAAATACTAAACAACAGGCTTTTCTTTACTGGGGTCGCTATAATACTTATCGTCCTTTACCACTACTATTGTGCCTTATCACAGATACATCTTTTATCCATTTTCAAAAGAGGGTATATCGGCGTCGACATCTTTTTCTTTTTTAGCGGATTAGGCCTCGGTTACTCATACAATAAAAACTCCCTGAAGCAATTCTACAGAAACCGTATCTGGAGAATCATGCCATTATACTGGATATGGGCCATTGTCCATTTGATAGTGGTGGGCATCCAGAACAATGTACTTCCCTCTTTCTTGGACGTTTTCGGCATTTTTACAACATTGAGTTACTACGGCATCGGTAGCATACGGAGCAACTGGTATCTAAGTGCCATTCTACTGCTATATGCCGCTTATCCATTACTATACACGCTCACAAAGAAATACAAATGGATATTCCTCCTGCTGACGGTCGGCATCACATTTTTCATCATTTACAAGATTCAACTGAACTGGTATCACAATGTTTTTATTGGAAGACTCTACATCTTCCTGTTGGGCATCTATATCTATCAGTCAATTAATGACAACGACCACAAACCACTTTTTGCCCTTTTTGCAGGTTCTGTCATTTCGATATTAGGTTTTGTATCTTTATTCTATGATTCCCATCCATTTGACTATTGGGGAACATGTTGTTTCTGTCCCGTCGTCATCGGATTGATATGTATGCTACCAACCAAAATACTGGATTCCAAAACCATATCGGTCTGTGGGAAATATTCACTCGAAATCTTTATCGGTAATTGCTGGACCATGTTGCTGATGACAACTCTGGCAAACAACAATATAGACACCTTCTGGAAAAGTCTTTCATATTTCGTGTCCAATGCGCTCTTCGCGATAGTACTGATATATGCAAATAAAACAATCCAGGCCCTCGTACGGAAGCGCACCCGAACCATTTAATGAAACTCTCCATTATCATACCGACTTACAATAGTGCATCGGTTTTACCGAAAGCGCTAGACAGTATTGTATGCCAGTCTTTCACCGATTGGCAGGTGCTGATAATGGACGGAGTTTCTACCGACGACACTCTCAATGTCGCCCAATCGTATAACGACCCCCGTATTCGTATCTACTCTGAACCGGACAACGGTATCTACGATGCGATGAACAAGGGTATCGAAAAGGCCCAAGGCGAATGGCTCTATTTCCTCGGAAGCGACGACTGGCTGCTTAATGAAAATGTATTGAATGACATCTTTGCTCAAGACATCAGTGATTACGATGTGGTATATGGAGAAGTGGATGCGCCGCACTTGGCAGCCAATCATTCCGGAGAATGGACCTTGCAAACGATAGACCGCAACCGATGCCATCAGGCAATCTTTTATAGGAGAAACGTTTTCAGAAGATTAGGCAACTACAACACAAAATACAAAATCTGGGCCGACTATGACCTGAATCTCAAATGGTTTTTTGACAAAAAAATCAGGAAGAAACATATACCAACAGTAATAGCACATTATTCAGAAGGGGGCTATAGTTCAGTATGCGATACGGAAATGTTGAAAGACCTATCTTGGATATTACTGGTCAGAGGTAGAAAGATGTACTCTGCCGAAGAGAAGAAAGATCTTATCAATGAAGCCCTGCGGACGGAGACTTCCCCACTGAAACGTCGAGTCCTAAAAAACTGGCGATTATTATTAAAGTCTAAGAAACAATGATTTCTGTCGCCCTTTGCACATATAATGGCGAACGCTATATTCGCGAGCAGTTGCAATCCATCTTCGACCAAAGCATGCCCGTGGATGAAGTGGTAATTGGCGACGATGGCAGCAGCGACGCGACCTTAGACATTATCGGTTCATTCAAAGACAAATTACCCATCCGCATATTAGATTGCAATCAGCAGCGTGGTGCAATAAAAAACTTCCTACATACTATTTCCGAATGCCAAGGAGACTTCATCTTCTTGAGCGACCAGGATGACGTCTGGCGACCCAATAAAGTAGAAAACATTATTCAGTATTTCAACACTCACAGCCAGATAGATGCAGTATTCACTGATGCCACACTAATTGATTCAGAGGGGAAGCCTCTGGAGGGCAACTACACTTTATGGGACTATTTTTTTGATGAGATTTCACGCAAACGTTGCGATATGGGACTGATGATTGAGGAATTCTGTGCCAGTGCCCATGCAACAGGAGCGACAATGGCGTTCCGCAAACGCCTGACAGACCGTTTCCCAAATAGAGATGATGTGTGGCACGATGAATTGATCGCCCGCCTTGCTGTTGCTTCGCATTCTCTTGCATACCTTCCAGAACAACTAACCTGCTATCGCATACACGACAGCCAACAAATAGGTATCTCACCCCATGGCCCAAAGGACGGTCTTGAGAGAGATTATCGCCTACCAGAGATGCCCTATTCCATCGAGGACCTGTTCCTTACCAACGAAGAAGACATCCGGCACATCTATTTTCTTGAATTTCGGTGCCAACTCAAACATCAAGTTCTTGGATGGGCTAATGCAATTATGCATCTGTCTTTGTATAGAAAGATTTACCATCGGCATGCGCTGGCATTTGCCCTGTATGATATGAAATCATCATTCCGGCATACGGTCCGAAGAATCGTAAATAAGTTCAAACCGTAAATGAACCCCACCGTCTCAATAGTTCTTCCCTGCTACAACGGCGCAGGCTTCTTGGCGCAGTCCATCGACAGCGTTATTTCGCAAACATATACCGGCTGGGAGCTCATCCTTGTCAACGACTGCTCAAAGGACAACTCCCTGGACATCATGCAGGACTATGCAGCACACGACTCGCGCATCCTTATCATCAACAACGAGCATAATCTCAAACTTCCTGGTGCTTTGAACCGAGGGTTCCAAGAAGCCCGTGGCAAATACCTCACTTGGACCTCTCACGACAACCGCATGGCACCCACCATGCTCGAAGAGTTCGTTTCCTACCTGGACGACAACCCCAACAAAGGGCTCGTCACCGCCTGCTATGCGGCCTTCAGCCTCAAGACCGGCGAGCAGCTCTATGAGGTGCACCACCCCGACCCGCAGTTGCACCTCCCACTCTTCAACTGCGTCTGCTATGCTTTCATGTACCGCCGCGAAGTGCTGGAATCCGTGGGCGATTACGACACCACACTGTTCCTTGTGGAGGATTACGACTATTGGGTGCGTATATGGCAGAAATACCCCGTGGGCAAGATATACAAGGTGCTCTACTACACCGGCGTTGGCGACGACACCCTCACCCTCTCACGCAAGAAAGAGATTGCCCAGAAACTGGTAGAAATGCGACTGCGCTATTTCGACAGCTTTAACGACGCCCTCTCGTCTCATCCTGACTTGCAACGTAAGTTCTACATCTCCATCGCCGACAATCTCCATGGCATCCCACGCTTGAAATTCACCTTCCAACGCGGAATGAGTTTTGCAGCACGCTACTGGTGCTACCTCCGGCCCAAGAAAAGACTTGGCAAATTAAAAAGAAAACTATGTCACGCCTGACGGTGCTCATGCCGACATATAATGTGGCCCAATGGGTCGAGGAGGCCATCCAGAGTGTCCTTAGCCAGACCTATCGCGACTTCGAGTTGCTGGTGGTTGATGACGGCTCTACTGACGACACACTCGACCATGTGCACTCCATTCAAGATGAGCGCATCCGCATTGCCGCATTCCCAGACAATGTAGGCTTGGCCGAAAACCTTAACCGAGGTCTCGACCTCATCAATACGGAGTTAGTGGCCCGCATGGACGGCGACGACATCGCAGAACCCGACTGGCTGGAGACGGGTATCAAAATACTCGACACCCACCCCGATGTGGGCATCTGTAGCTTTGGCTTTCAGTTCTTCGGCACGAAGACCTCTTTGGTACGTTTCCCTGAACACAACGAGGACTCCAAAGCCCAGATGCTCTTCGGCTGCACGGTCATCGTTCCCGTGTTCCGCAAATCCATCTTCACTGATAACCACCTACGCTACCTTACTGAGACCTTTCCTGCTGAAGACTACAGCCTTTGGGCAAGAGCCTACCGTGTGGCAAAGGTCTATAACGTCCAGCGCACACTCTTCCACTACCGCACCCACCCCAGCCAGATTTCCACCGCCCGTCGCGAAGCACAGATTGTCAAGAGCAACGAGGTACGGTTACAAATGCTCGCATGGCTGAATCCCAACTTCAACGACGATGAGAAACGCTATTTTTTAGACTACTTCGTGCCCTGCCATATCAACAGCAAGGCTGATATAGGCAATCTCAAGCGTTTTGCCGACCTGCTTGTATGTCACAATACACAAGGCCATTACTCCACCGATGCCCTGCGGCGCAAGTTTAAATCGCATATTGGCTACGGGGTGTTGGAATTTGCGGAACACACCTACTTCCCCATGCGCTACACCCCCGTCGCCTTGGCTCGACTGATAGCTGACAGTCTCTACTCCACGCTGCCCACCAAGAATCGCCGCAAACTGATAGCCAAATGTCTGCTGCTGAAAAAGAAATGAGCACACTGCAGTACTTTTGCCGCAAACTCCACAACCTCACTCACCCAGTGTTGGGACGCATCTTTATGCTACATAGAGTGGTTGAACACCGCAGCGAGGATGCAAACCGTGAATTGGAGGTGACGCCACAATTCCTAGAGCAGACCATCAATGACTATTGCAATCAAGGCTATCGGTTTGTCTCCATTGATAAAGCTTGTGCCATCATCGCCAACGGCCGAAGCAATCGGCCTTTCGTCTGCCTCACCTTCGACGACGGCTACCGCGACACCTGCGACCTTGCCTATCCCCTATTGAAGAAGCTCGATATCCCCTTCGTTGTTTATGTAACCACTGGCTTCGCCGATGATACAGCCTCAATGTGGTGGTACGGCAAGACAGAGGCGATGAACTGGGAACAAATAAAGGCTCTGGACAATGACCCTTTGTGTACTATCGGTGCCCATACCGTCTCACATCCACGGTTGAGTACACTTGCGGAAGAGGAGACACGCAAAGAGATTGTCGATTCAAAGCGCCGCTTGGAGGAGATGTTGGGGCATTCCGTCAACCATTTCTCCTATCCTCACGGGGATTATAACACGACTACATTACAAGTAGTCAATGAAGCCGGGTTTACCTCCGCACTTAAAGCCTGGGGCGGGAATATAAGAAAAGGCGACGCCAATCTGTTGGAACTGCCACGAATAGAACTAAATGAGCCATGAGACACTTTGGCAACGGCATAAAAGACAAGCTCTCGGTCATCATTCTCTCATACGCCATTGACAGCGACATCTATGAGATGAACTGTCAGGCATTAAAGTCTCTCATGGAGTCTGAAAAGTGGACGGACTCCGACCTGCAAGTGCTACTTATCGAGAGCAAGAAAGACAGCGTCTATACCTACCCCTTCCCCAATGTTCAAGTACTTATTCCGAACGAAGAGTTCGGCTTTCACAAGTTCTTCAATATCGGAATAAACCACACCGACGGAGAATACATCGCTTTCTGCAACAATGACATTATCTTCAAGCCGGGATGGTTCAGCGAAATAAAAAAAGTTGCTAACGCCCACAAACGTTTCCTCTGCTTCTCGCCCATCGACGACAGCGGCGACTACCCCAATATGATGTCCAAAAAGCTGCCCCGCAACAAAGACTACTACAAAGGCTGGGAACACCAGCAGCATTTCGCACCGTGGTGCTTCGTGTGGAAACGTAGGGTATTTGACATTACCGGCCCATTCGATGAAAGCGTCGACTTCTACGGCGCCGACTGCGACGAGCAAAACATGATGAGCCGCAACGCGCTATGGAGTGTAGTCTGCACCAAATCCGTAGTGAACCATCTAGCCGGTCAGACGGCCATTGTGAAACAATCCGGGGCAAACGATAAATATCGTATCACCGACTACGAGAAATACCCTCTGACAGAGTTCGAGAAGGCGCACAACTACCCTCTGTGGATATACGACGACTATCGGTTCTACGACGGCTATCAGAAACTGAAAAAGAAATGGGGATTGGATAACACGAACAAATGGCTGCAACGAATAATCACAAACCATCCCATCCTGAACTTCCGTCCACTGACCAGACTACTCTTCACCAAACGCATGAACCACTTTTTCTGCCGACTGAGAAGAATAAAACCGTAATGCATGTATAACAACCATTCCGTCTCCTTCGTTTCTTTCGCCAACAGCCGCTATGCCTCACAGGAGCGTATCAAGCACGAGGCTGAAGAGATGCATTTCTTCGAGCACATCTATGTGGGCGACGAGAAGATGCTTGAGCCGTGGTATTATAAGAAATACAAAGACCGTTGGCCCGAGCGCAGCTTCGGCTATTGGCAGTGGAAACCCTACATCATCCGTCGCGTCATGGACCGCATGGAGGAGGGCGACTACCTGGTCTATGCTGACGCAGGCTGCACCCTCAATCCCCGAGGCATCCCTCGACTAAAAGAATATCTGCAGATGGTCACCGACAGCCCTTGTGGTGTCCTCGGCTTCGACCAGCACTTCCGTGAAGCGGAATGGACAAAGGCCGACCTCTTCGACTACTTCGGCGTCCTGGGTGACCCCAAATATATGGACCACGGGCAGGTAGCCTCGGGCTGTATCATTATCCACAAGAAGCCCGCCTCGCAACGCCTCGTCGACGAGTGGCACTACATCATGCACTTCCACCACGACCTCGCCACCGACTCGCCTTCCAAACTCCCCAATGTACCCAACTTCCAGGAGAACCGCCACGACCAGAGCGTCTTCTCCCTACTGATGGTCAAATACGGCGGCGTAGAGCTCCCCGTTGAGGAGTTCTTCACCGAAGGCGACTGGGAAGAGCTGAAGAATTATCCCATCTGGGCCACCCGTAAACGCATGAAGAAGCGCACCTGGCAAAAAGAGATAAAATATCGTATCAAGAAACTACTATTCCTTACCAAATGAGTCCGAATTACGCCTACATCACTATGGCCACCAGCAAAAATTACCTACCAGGACTGGTAGCCATGTATCTGAGCCTTAAGGAAACTGGAACAAGTATTCCCCTCTACGCCATGCTGCCCATTGACCTCATCAAAAAAGAAGCGAAATTGTGCAATAAATTAAAAGAAATTGGAATAAACACCATTGAATATAGCAACTCCATTTCAATCCCTCAGCAACTCATCGATAGCAACGAGACCCATGGTGACAGCCGTTTCAGCCACACCTTCGACAAACTCTTGGTTTTCGAACAAACACAGTTCGACAAAATAGTCTACCTCGATGCCGACATTTATATCCTTCACAACCTCGACCATCTATTCGAGCTACCTCACATGAGCGCCATGATTGCCGGTAAAAGCTATCCTGGAAACGAGGATTGGGTAGATCTCACTTCCGGCATCATGACCATCGTCCCAGAGAAAGAGATCTCCAAACAGTTCGAAAAACTAATTCCCAAAGTCATTAAATCCAAGGGAGTATGTGGCGACCAGGACATCCTCCAAGCCTACTACACCGACTGGTCCCAACGCCCTGAACTGGACATGGGTGAGAAATACAGTGTCATCGCCTACTACGCAAAATACTATGAGCAGCACCTAGGCTATACATACACAAACCAAGTGGATGACCCCTATTCCGTGGCTGTGATTCACTATGCCGGTGAAAAGAAACCCTGGATGCAGCACTGGAGTGCCCTGTCGGTGTTCAAACAGGAGTTGCAGTTGACTGCACTCCGCCTTATCCACAAGCGCAACACCGACGCCGTACTGCTGGAATACAAGCACCTCGTGCGCAAAGCACGCAAGCTCCTCTACGCCAAATGAGTCTTCGCACCCTCTACCGCCGCTACCGCCACCCGCTGCGCTCTTCAGACGGGCATATCCTCTACTATAACTGGTGGAATAAGCAGCCGGCCGACGAGATTTGGTTTACCACCTTCCTCCGCCACCACGGTTTCCTCGAGCGCTATCCGAAAACCCGTTTCATCTGTTTCTCCGCCCTCGGCAACCTCAATGTGTTGCGACTTGACACTCTGGTGCATCCTTTCTCGCACAACCGCAAGCGCATCTATTTCAATGGCGAGAACAACCACCATCCCAACTTTGCCCCCTATCTGCACAACCTCCTCGACCACCGCAGCATCGACCTCTCCCTAGGCTTCGATTATACCGACGACCCTCGCTACCTGCGGTTCCCCCTGTGGCTTTTGGAAATGTTTCCTCCCCAATCAACAGTCAATGACATCAAACGCATCTGCGACCAATTGAGCCACCAGCAGTGGGATTCCACCGCGCGCAGCCGCTTCTGCGCTTTGGTTTCCGGCAACCGCGGTCCCGACGACCCGGGGGCACAGCGACGCACACGGCTGGTCGAGAGCCTCAACGCTATCGCCTCGGTCGACTGCGCCGGCAAACTCCTCCACAACACCGACGAGCTGAAGACCCGCTTCAACGACAACAAGGCCGAGTTCCTCAAGCAGTATAAGTTCTACATCTGCCCCGAAAACGCCTCCGTCGAAGGTTATGTCACTGAAAAAGCGTTCCATGCTATAGGTTCGGGTTGTATCCCCATCTACTGGGGCGCCTGCGGCAACCCCGAGCCCGACGTGCTCAACCGCGACGCTATCCTCTTCTGGGATCCCGACGGAGACAACGAAGAGTTGCTCCACAGAATCAGCGTCCTGCAATCCGACGACCGCCTCTACCGCGACTTCTTCGAGCAACCCCGCCTGAAAGACGATGCCTGGCAGGTGGTGGCCAACTACTTCGACCAACTGGAGCAACACCTCAACAACCTCTTCCGATAATGCCGCGCCTCTCCATCATCATACCCGCCTACAATGCAGAAAGTTACCTGCCGAAATGCCTTGACAGCATCTTCTCGCAGGACTTCTCCGACTATGAGGTGCTCTGCATCGACGACGGAAGCACCGACGGCACCCCTGCCCTGCTGGAGCGATACGCCACGCAACGCCCCAACCTGCACATTCTCAAGCAACCCAACCAAGGCATGGCCACCGCCCGCAACCTTGGACTCGATAACGCCACGGGCGACTATATCCTCTTCATTGACAGCGATGACTGGCTATGCGACGGTGCCCTCTCCACCCTCGCAGCCGCACTCACCGGTGAGGACATTGTTGGCTTCAACGCCCGGAAATACCGTGATGCCGACGGACAATACACCTTTCAACCTTCTGTCACCGAGGATGAAAGCACCACCGGCTGGGACTACTTCAACCGCCACCGTCTCGCCCCCACCGACATCCACTTTGTCTGCATCTGGCAGCGCGCCTACCGCCGTGAATTCCTCAACGACAGCCATCTGCGCTTTGCCGACGGCTTGCGTCGCGGCGAGGACGACCTCTTCTCCACCTTGGCCATGCTCCGCGCCGCCTCGGTGAAAACCATCACCGACTGCCTCTACACCTACCGCGTGCGACAGGGCAGCATCAGCCGCACCAACGACCCCCGTCTGACCGACGATAGCCGCCGTGTGCAACACCTCCTGGCCGAGACCTTCGTCCCTTTGGAGGGTATCGACAAACAGGTCATCTACCAAGTGCTGGCATCGAACTACATCAACAGTTTAACCAAATCACATAACTCACTCTCTGACAACGAATGGCGCTACTTTAAGGAGGTATGCGTCACCCCGCGGCACCGGCGTCTCTACCGCCTCGCTCGCATCCATCCAATCCTCCTTCGAACCTATATTTCTATATCGCACATAATCAGTAATTAATCCCTACCAACACCGTATCAACACCGTACCATCAACGTATCCCCACCGTATCCGCACCGACGGTGGTCGGAGATGGAGCGGAGGGGGAGCGGAGCGGGACCGGAGGGGGACCGGAGGGGATGCGGAGGGGAACCCTACCAAACCATGCTGTTTACTTCAATCGAATTTCTGATTTTCCTGCCGGCAGTATTTTTGATATACTGGCTGTTGCGTCGGCAGGTGCGCTGGCAGAACCTGCTGGTGGTGGCGGCATCGTACCTGTTCTACGGATGGTGGGACTGGAGGTTCCTGATTCTCATAGCGTTCACCTCGCTGTGCAGCTACTTGAGCGGACGGCTCATGACTCCGGGAGCGAAGCGCAACCGCGCCGTGATGTGGGGCAACATCGTCATCAACCTGGTCATCCTGGGGCTGTTCAAATACTACGACTTCTTCGCCACCGAGTTCGCACAACTATTTGGCCTGCAGTCCGACAGCATCACCCTACGGCTGGTGCTTCCCGTCGGCATCTCCTTCTACACCTTCCAGGCGCTGAGCTACTCCATCGACGTATACCGCGGCAAGTTGGAGCCCACACGCGATGTGGTGGCGTTCTTCGCCTACGTCAGTTTCTTCCCGCAGCTGGTAGCAGGACCTATCGAGCGGGCCACCAACCTGTTACCACAGTTCTCCAAGAAGCGCCGCTTCGACTACGGCATGGCCGTGGACGGCGTGCGCCAGATGCTGTGGGGCTTCTTCAAGAAGGTGGTGGTGGCCGACAACTGCGCGGTCTATGTGGACGAGATTTGGGGCGATATCGCCAGCCAAAGCAGTGTCAACCTGATTGTTGCGGCGGCACTCTTCTCCATCCAGATTTACTGCGACTTCTCAGGCTACAGCGATATCGCCATCGGATGCGCCAAACTGTTCGGCATCAGACTGATGCGCAACTTCAAAGTGCCCTATTTCAGCCGTGACATTGCCGAATTCTGGCGTCGTTGGCACATCAGTCTCACCACCTGGTTCCGCGACTACGTCTACATCCCGCTGGGCGGTAGCCGGGTGGATAAGTGGAAAGTGGTGCGCAACACGTTCATCATCTTCCTTGTCAGCGGGTTGTGGCACGGAGCCAACTGGACCTTCCTCCTTTGGGGCGCCTTCCACGCCCTGCTGTTCCTGCCGCTGATATTGCTGGGGCGGAACCGCAAACACACTGACACTGTAGCCGAAGGGCGCTGGTTGCCAAGCATCAAGGAGGTTGGGCAGATGACGCTGACCTTTATCCTCGCCGCATTGGGATGGATTCTCTTCCGCAGCCAAAGCATCGGCGAGGCCGTGGACTTCTTTGGCGGTTTGTTCGGCGGCAGCATGGCCGGCATCAGCATCCCGAAGCGGACACTGGTGTTTGTCATTATCCTGATGGTGGTGGAATGGCTGCAACGCAACCGTGAACACGGGATGTCGATGGAGGGTGTGCGCAGTGGAGTGGTACGCTACGCCTGCTACCTCACCACCCTGGCGCTGATATTTATGTTTGGAGTCTTCAACGAGACATTCATCTACTTCCAGTTCTGACTCATGAAACGATTTCTCGTCAAACTCGGCATCACCGCAGCGGCACTCTTGATAGTGGCTTGGGGTCTTGATTTGATTATTACCCGCAACCTCCATCATTCCGATGCCCGCATGTTCAGCACATACAATGCCATCTATAGCGACAGCCTCGAGTGCGATGCCGTGGTGATGGGTTCCTCGCGCGGACAGGTGCAGTACGATGTGCGCATACTTGACAGCATCGCAGAACTCAACTGCTATAATCTCAGCGTCGACGGGCGCTGTATCGACGCCGAAGTAGTTATCTATAATGCCTACCGCCACCATGCACCCAGACCGCGTGTCATCATACAGAACATCGACTGGGGCACCCTACAGATGAGCAACGGATACGAGCGCGAACAATACCTGCCCTACCTGGACAAAGACGACCTCTACCGACAGACGAAGGATAGCGAGGGATTTAACTGGGCCGACCGCTGGTTGCCGTTGGTGCGCTATGCCGGTTACCGCAATGTCATTCTCGAAGGCCTTGGCCTGCCAGCCAAGATGGCCCGACCCAGCAATATATACAAGGGATATATTGCCGTTGATGCGCCGTGGGACGGCTCCGCCCTCCAGCAGATTGACACACTGGGATTTGTGTGCAATCCGGAAGCGGTGGACATCTTCAACCGATACCTAGCGCAGTGTCAGGAGGAAGGCGTCCAAGTGGTGATGGTCTACGCCCCATTTTATTTTGGTGCCACGCAAAAGATGGGATCTGCTGTCGACTCGATGTTTGCGCTCTATCAGTCGTTTGCCGACCGCTACGGCTGCGACATACTCAACTACACCTACGACAGCATCTGCTTTGATACACTCAACTTCTATAACGCCAGCCACATGAACTATCATGGGACAGAGCAGTTCTCCGTCAAGCTGGCACATGATTTAAAGGAACTCCTACAGCAATGAAGAAAGTACTCATCGTATTCGGCACGAGGCCCGAAGCCATCAAGATGGCTCCTGTGGTGAAAGAGCTGCAACGGCGCAGTGAACAGTTCGAGGTCATCGTCTGCGTCACCGGGCAGCACCGCGAGATGCTTGACCAAATGCTCAGCGTGTTCGACATCACGCCAGACTATGACCTTGACATCATGCAGCCGGGACAGGACCTGTACGATGTCTCTGCCCGCATCCTGCTGGGTATGCGCGATGTGCTAACCAAAGAAAAAACCGACCTGGTGCTGGTGCATGGCGACACTTCCACCTCGACCTTTGCCGCCTTGGCCGCTTTCTACCAGCAGATTCCCGTGGGGCATGTGGAAGCAGGCTTGCGCACCGGCAATATCTATAGTCCGTGGCCCGAGGAGATGAACCGTCAGCTGAACGGAAGGCTCTGCACCTGGCATTTCGCCCCCACGGAGACGGCACGGCAGAACCTTCTGAAGGAGCATGTCGACGATAAGCATATTGTCGTGACCGGCAACACCGTCATCGACGCATTGCATTGGGTGGTGGCATCGGGCAAAGCGGTGGCACCACAGTTCAACCGCGACGAAAAGCGCCGCATGGTGCTCATCACCGGTCACCGCCGCGAGAACTTCGGTGACGGAATGAAGCATATCTGCCAGTCCATCAATGCGCTGGCCGAGCAGTTCAAAGATGTAGACTTCGTCTACCCCATTCACCTCAACCCCAATATCCGCCGTCCGGTACAGGAAATCATCGACGGCAGTCGGAGCAACGTCTATCTGCTGGAGCCGTTGTCGTATCTCGAATTTGTAGACATGATGCAGCAGTGCACCCTGATACTCACCGACAGTGGTGGCATTCAGGAGGAGGCACCCGCCTTCGGCAAGCCCGTGCTGGTGATGCGCGACACCACCGAGCGTCCCGAAGCCATCGAGGCCGGTACCGCCCGACTGGTGGGCACCGACAAAGAGACCATCATAAACGCCGTCGCCGAACTCCTTACCGACGCAGCATCTTACCATGCCATGGCCCATGCTGCCAACCCCTTCGGCGACGGCCATGCCGCCGAACGCATTGCCGAATTCATTGCTAATGACTAACAGCATCCACCTGCCGGGACTCAACGGGCTGCGAGCCATCGCAGCACTGTCCGTCATGTGGGGCCATGTCTTCCAAAAGGATTTCGGCAATTGGGGAACGAGCGGCTTCAGCCTGCCTGTGGTGGCCGACGGCGTGACGTTGTTCTTTGTCATCAGCGGATTCCTGATTACCTATCTGCTGTTGAACGAACAAAAGACCAGCAGCGACATCAGCATACCCAAGTTCTACATGCGTCGTATACTCCGCATCTGGCCCATCTACTATGTCTACATGATCATTGCGCTATGGGTCACCGGCACATGGCATGACAGCAATATTTGGTACTACGGTTTCTTTGCGGCCAACATACCATTCATTATAACAGCAGGCATCTGGCCGATAGTTCATTATTGGAGTATCGGCGTCGAGGAGCAGTTCTACCTCTTCTGGCCGTGGGTGGTCAAACTGACCAAAGGCAAGTACGGCCGGTTGCTGGCTGTGGCAGCGACATTGTGCGGCATCTGGCTGGTATGCAAATGGGGAGTGTATGTGGCCTGTGGGACGAACACCCTGTATCGGTTCTTCGCCGCGACCCGCTTCGACTGCATGATGATAGGCGCCTTGGGAGCCATCCTTTATTTCAAAGGAAACACACTATTCATGAAGACGGTTGGCAACCGTTGGGTCGGACTCATCTGCCTCACGGCCTTAGCCTTTTCAACGCCTTGGATGGGCTGTGTACCTGCCCCAGTCCGCCCACAAGTACTGGCACTGTTGTCGCTTGCAGCCATCATGAGTCAACTGACAGACAACCCTGTGGTAAGCCTTGAGAACCGCGTGTGCGACACCGTGGGAAAGACATCCTACGGCATCTATGTCATACATCCACTGATGATCTTTCTGCTGTCGGGACTCTGGCGCAATGCCGGGCTACAGATTAGCTCATTCTGGGATGGAGTAATCATCTATATCGGTATGACCGTATCCGTGTGCGCCATCGCATGGTTGTCATACAGATACTTTGAACGTCCATTCCTCAAGATGAAAGACCGCTTTACCATAGTACGCAGCCAAAGTTCCATGCAAAGATAAGCAGCCATCATGCCACACTTCTCTGTCATCATACCGCTGTATAACAAGGCGCCCTACGTCGCGAAAACCGTCGAGAGCGTGTTGGCTCAAACCCATGGAGACTATGAGCTAATCATCATCGACAACGGATCCACGGACGGGAGCAACGGGGTTATATCGCAGATTACAGACCCACGAATTCAGATTGTGCGGTTAGAGGAGAATGTCGGCGTCAGCAATGCCCGAAACAAAGGCGTTGAATTATCCACCGCGCCTTACGTCACTTTCCTTGATGCCGACGACTGGTGGGAGCCGACCTTCCTTGAGGAGATGGCGGCGCTGACTGAGCGACACCCGGGTGCTGGCATTTACGGCACAGGCTACTATATCGTCAAGAACGGCAAGAAACGGGTGGCGCCTATCGGCGTAGAGGATGGCTTCACAGAGGGAGAAATCAACTACTGCCGCGTGTATGCAAAGACATTGTGCATGCCGTTGACGAGCATATCTATATGCATGCCACGGGCAGTGTTCGAAGAGAGCGGCAGGTTCCCTGCGAACATCAAACTGGGTGAAGATTTCCTGCTGTGGATACGGGTCGCCCTAAAGCACAAGGTGGTGCTGCTCAACAAGCCGTTGAGCAACTACAACCAGGATGTAGACGTCACCTACCGTGGCACGCATAAAAAGGTGTATGATCCCGATACCTTTAGTACATTTTATTTTGACCAGTTTGCTGCAGAAGAAAGGTCTAATCGCGACTTAAAAGTACTTTTGGACAAATTGAGGGTTTACTCCTTGATGACCTTTAGACGAGACAACAAATATCCAGAGAGGGTAATGAAGGAACTAAGCAAGGTGGATTTCTCAAATGTGGAACCCATATACAAATTCTACTATAAAACTCCTTACTGGATGGTAAAAACATATTTGACAATTATCCATCTTCTTTCCTCAATTAAACAAAGAATAGTATAACACAATGAAAATATTGAGAAAAGCATTATCGCGTCTGCGCGGCGAGCAAAACATCGACAAACTCATTCGACGAGGCCTAACCATTGGCAATGGTTGCAGACTAGGCAACTGTAGCATTGACCCGTCGCACTGCTTCCATATCACTATAGGAGACAATGTCGTTTTCGGGCCTCAGGTCCGCATTCTTGCCCATGATGCCAGCACAGGAGTTTTTCTTGGATATACCCGTGTGGCCAATGTAAATATCGGAAACAATGTGTTTATCGGAGCGCATAGTATAGTGTTACCCGGGGTTACTATCGGCGACAATGTCGTTATCGGTGCCGGTAGCATCGTATCCAAAGACATCCCCTCCAACTCCGTGGCAGTGGGCTCTCCCGCAAAAGTAATAAAAACGCTGGAAGAGTTTCTCGTCATGAAGAAGAAAGAAATGGTTGGAGACAATATCTTCAACGAAGAGTATACGCTGAGGAATCCTCACTTTGGACCGGAACATGTACAAAAGTTGGTTGATTCCTGCAAAAGGAATGGAAGGATCTATGTAAAATGATACCACGCATAATACATTATTGCTGGTTTGGACGAGGTGAAATGCCGCAGTTAGCCAAAGACTGCATCGCCTCATGGCATAGGTTTATGCCCCATTGGGAATACAAACTGTGGAACGAGGATAACTTCGACGTAAACAGCTGCCCTTATACCGCCGAAGCTTACGAAGCCAAACGATATGCTTTTGTCACTGATTATGTACGACTATACGCCCTCAAGACAGAGGGCGGAGTGTATATGGACACCGATGTGGAAATGCTAAAGCCTTTGGATGACCTATTGCACCTCAAAGCCTTTACCGGATACGAGGGCAGCAAACACAAGCCTCCAGTCACAGGATTGATGGCAAGCGAAGCTGGCGGCGATTGGGTGACCGAACAACTGGCAACTTACGACGATGCGCACTTCCTCATGCCTGACGGCACTTATGACACAACAACCAACACCCGGCGCATCAGCCGTATTATGCAAGCCAACGGCTTTGTGTGCGATGGAAAACAAAAGCAATACAAAGATCTTACCGTCTTCCCCACAGACTATTTCTGTCCACATCAGACAACTGGTGAGTACCTGCTGACGAAGAATACCTACTGCAACCATCACTTTATGGGTTCCTGGAATGACAAAAAGAATAAAGGATGGAAAGGTGTGATACGAACACTGGTAGGTTCCAATAATATGACACGATTGATTAAACTGAAAAGAAAAATCATAGGATGATACCCTATCTCCCTAAACAAATCGCCACAAAAGGCATCTACCTCTATCTCGGAGTGCTGACAGCAGTATCACTGGTATTCTTCAGGCATGCCATGTCCATAGACTTTCTGATTATGGGTGTGATGTGGGTTGTGGGATTCTTCCTGCTAAGCAACTATTGCAGCAAGAAATGGCAAGAGACTCCGCAGAAGAAATTCTTATTAAACTTATTCCTCATCGCCTTAGGCCTCCGTTGGGCATGGACAATCTTTGCCTATTTTTACTATTTCATCAAGACGGGGATGCCGTTTGAATTCTCGGCAGGTGACTCAATCTGGTACTATGAAGAGACGATGGGCAACGTTCATGCTAACATAAAGGATGTGTGGGACTACTTGTTTGTGAATACGAATTCCATCTCCGACTCGGGATATATTTTCTTCCTCTCATTACTAAGCAAACTGACTGGCGAAAGCATTCTTATACCGCGATTAGTAAATGGCATCTTCAGTGCTGGAACCTGTGTGCTTATATACTTTCTTGCCAAGCGCAATATCGGTGAGGAGGGCAGTCGATTGGCAGCAGTCTTCTCCTGCTTCATGCCTAACTTTATCTTCTACTGCGGCACGCACCTGAAAGAATCATTAATGATATTCTTAATGGTAGCTTTCCTGGAGCGTGCCGATTATCTACTGCGAAGCAAGAAGTATAACGTATTCACCATTGTTATCCCTGTTTTACTAGCCCTCAGCCTCTTCTCTTTCCGTACCGTATTGGGTGGCGCTGCTGTTTTCGCATTTGTGACCGCTATTGTTTTCACCAACACCGCGGTCATTGGTAAAGCTAAACGATATATGCTTATTGGTTGGGGATTACTTGCGGTATTTACATTCACAGGTGGTACTATCATGAATGAATCGGAAGGTCTGTGGGAACAACGCGAGGACAATCAGATGGCAAAACGTTCTGTGCAAACGGCCCGAGGTAACCAATGGGCTAAATATGCCACCGGCACGGTGATGGCACCCATGATGTTCGTGTTGCCCTTCCCCACCATGGTAGATGTGGATGAACAATACAACCAGCAGATGATTAGCGGCGGCAACTATGTGCGCAACTTCCTTGGCGGATTTGTGCTCATTGCCGTCTTCAGCGCCATCTTCATCACCAAGAACTGGCGCAATCTTTCGCTCATCGGTTCCTTCGTCATTGCCTATCTGGGCATCGTCTCCACCAGCGGATTTGCTAACTCGGAGAGGTTCCTGTTGCCAGGTCTGCCTGTGCTGCTCATCATGGCGGCATACGGTGTGACATTGCTGAATGCGAAGAACTACAAATTCATCAAGATATGGTACTGGGTGGTGCCTGTCATGGGCTTCGCCTGGGCATTCTTCAAGCTCGGCTCCCGCGGCCTGTTTTAAACAAAGTCATGAAGGTACTACTGATATGCAATTATAAGCCAGGCGTCGGGGGAATCTCGGGGCAAGTGGAGCTCTTGCAGAAGCATCTGCAGGAAGAGGGGCATGTGGCAGATATCTTCAGCACCAAAGCTTCTGTTGTGCGTCGTCTGATGCTTCCATGGAAACTTCGTTCTATGGCTCACAGCTATGATGTGCTGCATATCCACTGTTGCTCTGGCTGGGGATTCATTCCCGCTGTCCTCGGTATCACCGTAGGACAGCGATTGAAGAAGCGTATCGTGCTGACCTACCATGGGGGTGGTGGTGAGCGATTCTTCGATAAACATGCGCGTTTGGTGCACCGTTACCTAACCCGCACCGATGCCAATATTGTCCTGTCGGGATTCCTTGCACAAGTCTTTGAGAAACACCAGTTACCCTATACCATCATTCCCAATATCATCGAGCTCGACGACAAGCAATTCCGTCTACGGGAAACCCTGAAACCCAACTATATCTGCACCCGTGCCCACGAACCACTCTACAACATTCCCTGCATCCTGCGTTCTTTCCAGAAAGTACTGACCGAATTACCAGAATCAACCCTAACATTAGTCGGTGACGGTTCTCAGCACGCGGCATTGGAGAAACTGACCAAGGAGATGGGATTGACGAACGTTACTTTTACCGGACGGGTGGATAACAACGAAATATACCAACTGCTCGACAAAGCCGACATCCTGCTCTCCGCCCCTACCGTGGACAACATGCCGGTCTCTCTGCTTGAAGCTATGAATGCTGGCCTGCTGGTCATTTCCAGCCGTGTAGGCGGCGTAGCCTACATGATTGAGGACGGTACGACGGGCTTGCTCTTTGAAAGCGATAACCACCACGAACTTGCCCAGAAGATGCTTGGGGTTTTCAAGAACCAAACCTCCGCAAAAACCATAATCCAGCAGGCTCATCAAGCTGTCAGCGCCTACAGCTGGATGCATATCAAAGACAAATTATATTCCATCTATGGCATTCTTGCATGAACACCTCATCCTGCCCTTGAGCGACCTGATTCGCGGAGAGCAGGTGTATAAATACCTGCGGCTGCTGCGCGTCGCCGAGGACTGGGACGCCAACCAACTGAAAGCCTTCCAGAAAGACCGCCTGCAGAAACTCCTTGTGTATGTATCCACGGAGGTTCCCTTCTACCATGACTGGTTCCACACCCATGGATTGTATCCCGACACTATCACCCTTGACCAACTGCCCGTGGTCAACAAAGAGCTCATGCGACAGGAAGGCATTGAACGTTTCTCCGCCATGCATTTCCCTGACAAAGAGCGTATGGCCACGCGGTCGGGCGGCAGTACCGGAGAGCCGTTCTCCTTCTATGAAACTCGGCTGTCTTATTCTGTCAACATGGCCGCCAAACTCCGCACCTGGTACCAGGCTGGCTACCATCTGGGCGACCGCTACATGAAAATCACCAACGGCAAACGACCCAGCAAAATCAAGAACCTCCAGGACCTTGCCAACAACTGTCTCTTTGTCCCCTTCTACTCCATTACCGACGAAACACTGGTATCTATCTTAGACAGAATCGAGCATTCTAAACCTCTATTCATCCGCTCTTACCCCAGCCCCCTCTATCTGCTGGCCCGCTACCGCAACAGCCACCCAGGCTACAGCCATCGTCCCCGACATATCTTCACCACCGGCGCCACCCTCCCCGATGCCTATCGCGAAGAGATCGAGCGTGCTTTTGGCTGTGACGTCATTGACTCCTACAGCTGCGAAGGCACACCCAACACCTACGAGATCCCGGCGCATGACGGGTATCGCACCACCGGCTACTACGGTATCATCGAAGTGCTTGACAACGACAGCAATCATGTCACTAACGGTATCGGCCGTGTGGTGAGCACCGACCTTTGGAATCTCGCCCATCCATTCATACGCTACGACACCCAAGATCTTGTTGAAGTCCGGGATGGAAAAATCGTCCGTATCATGGGGCGCCAGTGCGAGACCCTGCTCGAAGCCAACGGGCAACTGCTTACCGTGCACAATTTCACCCACTTTTTCGCCGACAACTTCCCTTCGGTCGACGGCTGGCAGGTGGTGCACCATGCCAACGGCAACATTACTTTCCGCCTGGTGGTGAACGAACACTACTCACCCGCCGACGGTCAACGTATCATTGACCACTGGTCGTCCGTTCTCGGAGCCGATATCGACATCCTTCTTGTCGACGCCTTGCATCTGACTGCCAGCAACAAACATCTATCCATCATCAATGAGGCTGCTAACTGACATTACCGATATCGACCGAGCACAATGGCAGACGCTGATAGATCGGTCCTCCGTGTCCAGTGTTTTCCAAACGCCCGAAATGTTTGTCTTCTATTCCAACCTTCGCCTCTACGATGTCCAAGTGCTAGCCATCGAAGAGGAGGGCTCCCTCAAAGGTCTGGTCTTATGCCTGATACAGGGCGAAGGGGGTCGCTTGAAACGACGGCTTACCGCGAGGGCCATCATCAGTGGGGGGCCTCTGCTCGCCGACGACATCTCCGACGCTGCCCTCCGCATGTTGCTCGAAGCCACCATCCAAACGATGAAGCACCGCAGCATATACATCGAGACCCGCAACCTCAACGACTACTCCCGTTGGCGCCAAAGTTTCGAGGCCTGTGGTTTTCAATATGTCCCTCATCTCAACTTCCATCAAGACACCTCCTCCGTTAAGGCCGTCGATAGTCATCTAAACCGCACTCGCAAACGTCATGTCCGTGTGGGTCTGCGCGATGGAGCCACCCTCGAACAAGCTACTACCGAAGCCGAAGTCGCTGAATTCTACCGCATTCTCACCCACCTCTACCGCCACAAGGTGAAGAAGCCCTTGCCGACACAAGAATTCTTTCTGCAACTGGCTCACCAGCCCATGGCAAAGATACTGACCGTCAATTATCAAGGCCACGTCATCGGCGGTATGGCATATATTGAACTGCCGGGAAAAGTAGGTTACGAGTGGTATGTATGTGGTATGGACGACACCTATAAGAATCTCTACCCCTCGGAACTTGCCACCTATGCCGGCCTGCGATGTGCTGTCCAAAGCGGCTGTCCGCGTTTCGACTATATGGGTGCCGGCAAGCCTGGCGAGAGCTATGGTGTCCGCGACTTCAAAGCACAGTTCGGCGGCACGCTGGTAGAACACGGACGCTTCCTCAAAGTAAACAACCCGCTGATTTACAAAGCCGGATGTACTGTCATTTCATTACTTAACCATCTGAAGAAATGAGCTATCGGTTCTCTGTCATCACCCCCACCGCCGAACACTGGCTGCTACTGGAGCAGGCTGCCGACCGTTCCTGCTTCTTCACGCAACAATGGGCTACCTACCTGAAACGCATGGGCGTACGGCCCTTTGTAGTTGAGGTGCGCCAAGACGATAACATTATCGGCCACTTCGTCGGCTCACGTCGCTGGTTGGGTCTGCGCATCGTGTCGGCACCTTCCATGGGCACCGGCACCTACGCCCAGGGACTCTGCCTGCAACAGTCTGTTCCTCAAGAGGAACGAATTACCATATACAAAGAGCTAACCCACTGGCTGCTACACACCCACAAGGCTGACTACATCCAGATCTGCGACTGGCGATTGTGCACCGACAGCGCCGAATGGATTGATGACTGGCACAATTCGCTGCTCGACACTGCCGGCATCCACTACCAGCCACGTTATACCTTCCACCTCGACATGCGCCCGACCGAGGAGGAGTTATGGGCCAACCTGCACTACAAATCGTGCAAATATGCCATCAACAAAGCCCGCAAAGAAGGCCTCCGTGTGCAAATGATAACCCGTGCAGAAGATATTGAGGCATTTGTACATCAACACCATAGCCATATCCTTGACGTTCTGCGCCGCCACAACAGCAGCGGCCTTCCCTGTCAGCGCGAGAAAAACATGCTGGCCCTCTGCCGTTCGCTATTCCCCGACTATGTGCTGATGCTACAGGTAGTGGGGCCTGACGACAACGGACAAGAGATCTCCATGTCGTCGGGTATTTTCACCCTCTGTAATGGTGTCTGTTCTTACTTCACAGGAGGTAGCTACCAGCAATATATGCATCATTGTCCCAACGAGTTGATGGTATGGGAAGCCATCCGCATGATGCATGACCGCGACGCCACTGACTTCATATTTGGCGGTGTAGGCCATTACAAAAAGAAGTTCGGCTCCCGCTACGCCTTTGTACCAGTGATGGTATTCTCCCGCTACCGCTTTCTACAGGACCTCCGCATAACGCTAAAATCATACTATCAGAAGTTTACAAAACTGCTTCGGCACTGATACCACACCTCTATGAACATTCTGATTGATATCGGACATCCGGGACATGTGCACCTGATGCATCCTTTGGCCGAAGAACTGAAAAGCCGTGGACATAAGATACATTACGCGGTTCGCGACATCCCTGTGGCCAAGCGGCTCATGGAGCACTACGGAATGACACCCTGGGTTGACTTGGGTGGCAAAAAAGATTCTCTGGCTGGCAAAGCAAAAACCGTTGTCAGTCAGGACCTCCAGCTGCTACGTTATGTGCGACGCAACCATATCGACTGGGGCTTCAGCAGCGGACTGGTATTAAGCCATGTATCGAAACTGACCTCGATGAAAGCCTTCATGTTCGACGACGACGACGACAAGGCGGAGCCCCTGATTACCAAATACGGACATCCCCTCACCGATGTCGTCTTCACTCCCGACTGCATCCGACGCAAGACTCGCCACACCGTCTACTACCACGGCACCCATGAACTGGCCTACCTCCACCCCAACCGCTTCACGCCCAACCCCGTCGTACTGCAACATGCTGGTCTCCAGCCCGGCGAGCGGTTCTTCATCATGCGTTTTGTGGCACTCAAGGGGCACCATGACGTGGGGCAACAGGGACTCACCCTCGAGCAGAAACAGACGCTGGTGGACTTGCTCAAACCCCACGGCCGCGTAATCATCACTTCCGAGCGCACCATAGAACCTGAGTTCGAACCCTACCGCCTGCCGATACCGCCCGAGGAGATACATTCGCTCATGGCTTACAGTTCCATGTTCCTTGGCGACAGCCAGACCATGACCTCCGAAGCCGCCGTGCTCGGCGTGCCAGCGCTCAAATGCAACACCTTTGCCGGACGTTTATCGGTTCCAAACATGTTGGAAAACAATTACCAACTTTGTTATGCCTATACCCCCGACCACTTCGACGACATGCTCCAACAAATCACCCGTCTGCTGTCGATGGAGCCTGACGCCCTGCACAATGAATGGCAGTCGCGCCGCCAGCTGATGCTCAACGAGATGGTCGACCCAACCGCATTCTTCGTCAACTATTTAGAACAACTCTGATGGATTTTACCCTTGATAAATACAGCGAATTACTCACTGCACTAAAGTCACATAAAAGCCATAGAATCAGGCATGATGTAGATTTGCGGCCAGAATATTCGCTACGCGTGGCGCAATTGGAGGCCAACATGGGGATGCATGCAACGTATTACTTTCGTTCCATGCACTTTGAGAGCCATGCTGACACTATCCGCGCCATCGTCGCCCTTGGACATGAGGCCGGCTACCATTACGAGAGCCTGACCACCTGTCACGGCAATCTCCATGCAGCCTATGATGACTTCTGCGCCAACCTCGAACGGTTGCGCGCCTTGGCACCCGTCCACACCGCCTGCGCCCACGGCAGTCCGCGTTCGCCATGGAACAGCCAGGATATTTGGAATCAGCATGATATCCATTCTCTTGGCATCGACTACGAGCCCATGCTCGACACCGATTTCTCCTCCACCCTTTACCTCACCGATACAGGACGTCGCTGGGACGGCTACCGCGTCAGCGTGCGCGACAAAGTGCCACAATACCAAGAGCAGTGGGAACGTGAAGGGCTAACCTTCCGCACCAGCGATGACATTATTCACGCTATCAGCAACTTGAAGCACCCCATACACCAGAAGAGCCTGCTCCTCAACACACACCCGCAACGGTGGATGCCCTTTGGCCCCCGATGGATGGCCGAAGCCAGCCTACAATACTTGAAAAACATCGCCAAACAGCTGATAGTAAAGCATCAAGGAACTACTCCGTAGGCGCTGCATAGCGCTCTTTGAAGCGGCGGTTGGCACCACATAGTGCATCATCGGCATTGATGCCATGCCGTCTGGCCCAGTCGACCAGCGCGAACAGCAGCTCGCCGAATGCCTCCTCCGACATCCCATCGTCCAGTCCTTCAAGCTCGGGCAACGCAGAATGCAACATAGCATTCCCGCTGTCCGGGCTTTCTTTTTTGTCCATACCGGCCACTTTCTCCTGCATCCTCACCGCCTTCACCAGCGACGGCAGGCTGTCGGGCACCCCCTCCAACACATTGCGCCGTCCCTCTTTCATCTTCAACTGCTCCCAGCTCTCGCCGTGATACTCCTCTTTGCGGTAGATGAACGGATGCCTGTCTATCAGCTTCTCGCAGATGGTGTTATAGACATCCGCCGTAGAGAAAAGTCCCTGCTCCTCTGCAATTTTACAGTAAAACAGGATGTGCATGGCCAAGTCGCCGAGTTCCTTCTTGATGTCATCGGCAGACTGACTGACGACGGCCTCCGAGAGTTCGTGCACCTCCTCGATGGTCAGGTAGCGCAAACTCTTCATGGTCTGCACCTTGTCCCATGGGCATTCGCGTCGCAGCGTGTTGAGTATTTCGCTTAGGCGGTGAAATGCAACCGTAGCTTCAGATTCGGTGTACGTCTTCGACTCCATCGATGGATTTCAGTTTCTCTATCAGACCGTTAAGACTCTCCACATCCTCCACATAGAGCATGATGATGCCCCGCGCTACACCCTCTGACGCCTCCAGCGTGATGGCACGCATGTTGAGGTCGAGTTCCTCGGAGATATGGCGTGTAATCTCCTGCAGCAGGCCTTTGCTGTCGATAGCCGTGAGGGCAATACCGGTGAGCAGCGACAACTGTTCGCCCGGACGCCACTTGGCACGTACTGTGTGGTTCTCGTGGTTGGCCATCTCGTCCATCGCCTCCTTGCAATTGGTGCGGTGCACCATGATTTTCCCTTCTTGCACGATACCGACCACTTGATCGCCAGGCACCGGCTTGCAGCAGGGTGCCGTCTCGGTGGGGTAGTTCTCGTACTCCTTATCAAGCAGGAAGGGGCGTGAGGTGCGAGTCTTCTCCTGCGACTTTCCCGTCAGGGCGGCACCGTTGAAGAGGTCCTTGTAAGGGTCGAGGAAGAACAGCTGCGGTGCGGGACGCGCCTTGCCGAAGCACTCCGCTACCTGGTGTTCTGTGATGGCACCCACAGCCAAGTCGTAGTACAAATCCACGTCCGACTTCTGGTTGAAGAAACGCTTCAACTGACCGAAATTCTGCGGGTTATTCATCAGGTGCAATCCCGACAGGTAGCCCTCCAGCTTCTTCTTGCCTTCGATGGCGTATTTCTTCTTCTGTTGCCGCAGGAAGTCTTTGATAGCATCCTTGGCGCGCGGCGTATGACACTGCTCTATCCAGTCGGGCTGTGGCAGGGTCTTCTTCGATGTCAGCACCTGCACCTGATCGCCCGTATGCAGCCTGTAGCCCACCGCCACCGGCCGGGCGTTGACCTTGGCGCCGATACAATGCAGGCCCAGATCGGAATGGATGGCGAAGGCGAAGTCAAGCACCGTGCTGCGGCTGGGCAACACGATATTCTCGCCCTGCGGCGTAAAGAGGTATATCTCCTTGGTATAGAGGCTCTCCTTGAATTCCTCCACCAAATCCAGGGCGCTTTTGTCGCTATTCTCCAGCGAGGTGCGTATCTGTTGTAGCCACTCCTCCACAGGACTATTCTCCACCTGCTCCTCGGGATGCGCCTCCTTGTACAGGAAGTGCGCCGCCATACCTTTCTCGGCAATGGTGTCCATGCGCTCGGTGCGTATCTGCACCTCCACCCACACTCCCTCGGGCGTCATCACCGTGGCCTGCAGGCTCTCATAGCCGTTGTTCTTCGGGTGGTTAATCCAGTCGCGGAAGCGTGTGGGGTTGGGGGTGAACTTGTCCGCTATCAGCGCGTAGACCTTGAAACACTCCTCCTTCTCGTGTTCGCGCGGCACCCCGTGCAGGATGATGCGCATGGCGAAAAGGTCATATATCTCGTCAAAGTCCACATGCTTGTTCTCAATCTTCTTCCAGCAACTGTAGACCGACTTGATGCGGGTCTTGACGGTGTATTGGTATCCTGCGGCATCGAGCATCTGGCGCACAGGAGCATAGAGACACTCCTCCAGTTTCTCCGCCACGCTGCTCTTGGCTGCTATCTTGGCCTCAATCTCGGCATATTTCTCGGGGTTGGTGTAGCGCATCACCAACTCCTCCAACTCCGTCTTGATGGCATACAGGCCCAGTCGGTGGGCCAACGGTATGTAGAGGTACGACGTCTCGCTGGCGATGATGAGCTTCTTGGTGTCCTTCATCGAGCCCAGCGTACGCATGTTGTGCAACCGGTCGCAAAGCTTGAGGAAGATGACATACGCATCGTTGCACATCGACAGCAGTATCTTGCGATAGTTCTCGGCCTGTTTGCTCTCGGCCTGCTGCATCACCATTACGTCGTCGATCTTGGTCACCCCGTCCACGATGGTGGCCACCCTGTCGCCGAAGAGCATGCGCAGCTCTTCGAGGGTAATCTCGGTGTCCTCCACCACGTCGTGCAGCAAGGCGCAGACCACGGCGATGGGGCCGAGGCCCACCTCCTTGACGGCAATCAGCGCCACCGCCAGCGGATGGAAGATATAGGGTTCGCCGCTTTTGCGCCGCGTGCCGGCATGAGCCGTCTTGGCCAGCTGGAAGGCACGCAGTATCTGTGCCTCTTCTTGGCGGGTCAGCGGCTTCAGGTCGCGGCAGGCAGCCATCAGCTCCTCATACCGCTCCTGTATCTCGCGCTCTTCGCGCACCTCGTCTATCACATATTCCTCTGCCATGTTCCTTTATCAGTAGAGCCACGCCATAATCGACAGGACGGCCAGCATGTCGAGGCTCACGCCAAATGTCATGCACACGTCGCCGTTGAGCGCCAGCACGCCCATCGACACCGATGTCCAGCAAAACTCACCTCTCACCTTGGGGAGCGCCATGCGGAGACCGCCTTCGGCGCCCAAGTGCCGCTCGCCCAGCACCAGACCGCAATACAGATGCCAGTCCATGCTGCTCTCCGGACCCGACAGGCGCAACGCCGGACCCAACGAGAAATTGCTTCCGTCCACTCCGAACACCGCCGACCCGTAGCCGCCCCATCGGTTGGGCAGTACGGTCAAGTTGGCTCCCACCCCCACATTGCTGGAGCCCATCAACAGCTCGCCTTCGACGAAGATGGAGCTGTAGCGATTGTCCAGACTGTTGAGATAGTGATGCTTCGGACGGTGGTAGACTCCGTCTGCCGACGTCTTGCCCGATGCCGCACCGCCTTCGCCCAGCACATTGCCGTGCAGGTCGTAGTAGACGGGAGCACCCAGCACATTGGCCTCCTTGGCTTTATGCCGCTGCTGCACCTGCTTGGCGCCGATGACATTCTCTTCGACATCGATAGTGTCGTTGTCGTCAACAGCAAGGCTGTCGGTGCCGACAGTCACACTGTCACGCACCACGTCCTGCGCCATCGCCGACAGGGACACTGTCAGCAGCAAAGCCATCAGTATCGTCAGTCTTTTCATTCTTCAGCCTGCTTTTCCTTCAAGGCGGCGCGAATCTTCTGATCGAGTTCGTCGGTGAGTTCGGGATTGTCGCGCAGCAGCTGTTTCAGCGCATCACGACCCTGTGCCAGCTTGCTCTCGCCGTAGCTGAACCACGAGCCGCTCTTGCGGATGATGTCGAGGTCGACGCCCAGGTCGATAATCTCGCCCAGACGTGAGATGCCCTCGCCAAACATCAGGTCGAACTCGCAGGTGCGGAACGGCGGCGCCACTTTGTTTTTCACCACCCTCACCTTCACGCGGTTGCCAATATTCTGGTCGCCGTCCTTGATGGCCTGGGTGCGGCGTATGTCGATACGCACCGAAGCGTAGAACTTCAGCGCGTTGCCGCCGGTCGTGGTCTCGGGGTTGCCGAAGAGCACGCCAATCTTCTCACGCAGCTGGTTGATGAAGATGCAGCAGCAGTTGGTCTTGCTGATGGTGGCCGTCAGCTTGCGCATAGCCTGGCTCATCAGACGCGCCTGGAGGCCCACCTTGCTGTCGCCCATGTCGCCGTCGATTTCGGCCTTGGGCGTCAGGGCCGCCACCGAGTCGATGACGATGATGTCGATGGCACCCGAGCGTATCAGGTTGTCGGCAATCT
>JAFXXI010000007.1 GCA_017542345.1 Bacteroidales bacterium | reverse complement strand
TTGTTAAGCATAACTTTTATTTTTAATTGTGTTATTGTGTTATCGTGCTATTGCGTTAGTGTTGATGCATCATTATGCTGGTTTTTGACAGTGTCAACCACTAACACATTAACGCATTCACACATTAACGCATTCTATTTATTGTTTTTCGAAATGAGTCTTGTCAACCGAGCAGAGGGGGCACACCCAGTCGGCGGGCAGGTCTTCGAACTTGGTGCCGGGAGCGATGCCGTTGTCAGGGTCACCCTTTGCGGGGTCATACTCATACCCGCATACATTGCAAACATACTTTTCCATGTGTTTTTGTTTTTAAAGGTTAATAATTCGGCTGCAAAGATACATCTTTTTTCTGGATTGACAAAATTATTGTTCTTCTCTGATGCCTGATATTGGTCTTCTTCTATTGTCTTTGAACAAGGTTAATTCTTAACGTATCATGGAAAACATTTTGTATACTAGGATTACTAAATGCTGCAGAATCTAACTCCAACGTAGTGTTTTCACCAGATAACTTATTATTTGATGAGATATACATGTTGCGCAACTTTTTTGCTCGTGATACCATTTGAGCCTCTTGAGCTGTTGACCACATAAGGTTACGTTCCGGGTTTATATGAATTTGTCCTACGCGTGCGTTAGCACCGTGTTCAGCAACGGTATCAATAAATGCAGTTGACGGTATAAGCGTTGTATCACCGACCCTGTGAAATTTAAAGCTTTGAGTATATATGTATTCTATGTTAAGCGTACTTTGCTGATCTTCGTTGGTTGTGTTCTGCTGATTTTCGGAATCCGGAGTGGCATTATCCTTCCCGCAACTGGCGAGAATCGGCAATGCCGCCAAACCCATAATCATGAGTACCTTTTTCAAATTGTATTTCATATTAAATCTCTTTTTTAGTAGTTATTCCACGGCTTTGAAGTCGCTGGCGGGGTGCTTGCACCAGGGGCAGATGAAGTCGGCGGGGAGCTCGTCGCCCTCGTAGACGTAGCCGCAGACCTCGCAGACCCATTTCTTCTTGCCGGCGGCCGACGGCTGGCTGCCGACAGACGCCTTCGGCTTGATATGCTCCTGATAGTAAGCATAGGTCAGCGACGGGTCGTCGCTCAGGTGCACCGCCTCGGTGATGTCGGCGATGAAGAGGGTGTGCGTGCCGAGGTACTTGGCATAGTTCACCTGACCTGACAGGTAGGCGTTGACATACTTGGGTAGGTAGAGCAATCCGTTGCTGGAGCGCATCTCCACGTCGCAGCCCTCGAACTTGTTCACATCGCGGCCACTTTGGAAGCCGAAATGCTGAATCACCTTCATCGGCGTATGCTCCGTGAGGCAGCAGACGTTGAAACGGCCGGTACGCAGTATCATGTCGTGCGTCAGGTTCTGCTTGTTGACACAAATCGTCATCTGCATCGGCGACGAGGTGAGCTGCGCCACCACATTGCAGATGCAGCCGTTGTCCTTGTCGCCCTCACGGGCAATGAGCACATAGAGTCCGTAGCCTATCTTGGTGATGGCGTCGTTGCTGAGTTTGTCCATATTATAATTCGAATTTGAGGTTGGCTACAATCAGGTCCGCCAGTTCGGCGAGCTCTTTCTCCTGCTCGGGTTTCATGGCGCTCTTGAGGGTGAAGGTGTCGCCCAGCACCGTCATGTCTTTCATCTCCTCCACCATGGCACGCATCAGCTTGCCGCTATTGGGAGCCCAGCTGCCGTTCTCTATCAGCGCCCAGGTGCGGTTCTGGAAACCGTGGGCCTTGAGGTCCATGAGCAGGTTCTCCACCGGCGTGAAGATGCCGTTGTTATAGGTGCTCGCCGCCAGGACGATATGGCTGGCACGCCAGCATTCGGCCACCAGCTTGCTGACATGCGTGCGGCTGGCGTCATAGGCCTTGATATTCTTCACGCCACGCTGGGCCAGCAGGGTGCCCATACGCAGGGCGGCGGCTTCGGTGTGGCCATAGATGCTGCCATAGATGATCACCACGCCTTTCTCCTCCGGCTCGTAGCGGCTCCACACGTCATGCTTGCCGATGAAGTACTCCAAGTTTGTACGCCACACCGGTCCGTGCAGCGGGCATATCATCTGGATGTCCAATCCAGCGGCCTTCTTGAGCACCGTCTGCACGGGCTGGCCATATTTGCCCACGATATTGACGAAGTAGCGGCGGGCGTCGTTGAGCCACTCGCCTTCGAAGTTCACCTCGTCGGCATAGAGGTTGCCGCTCAGGGCGCCGAAGGTGCCGAAGGCGTCGGCGCTGAAGAGCACCTTGTCGGTCTGGTCGTAGGTCATCATCACCTCGGGCCAGTGCACCATGGGAGCCATGGTGAAGACGAGGTTATGCTTGCCAAGCGAAAGAGTGTCGCCCTCCTTGACGGCTTGCAGCATCTCGGGCTTGCTGCCGAAGAACTGCTCCACCATCTGGGCCGCCTTGGCGGTGCACACCACCGTGGCCTGCGGGTAGCGCAGCAGCAGCGGGGCTATCAGCGCCGCATGGTCGGGCTCCATGTGGTTCACGATAAGGTAGTCGAGCTGACGGCCGCCGAGGGCGGCCGCCACGTTTTCAAAGAACGGCTCGCTGACGGTCGCGTCGGCGGTGTCCAGCAGCGCGGTCTTCTCGTCAAGCAGCACATAGCTGTTGTACGACACCCCGCGCGGGATGGGGTACACGTTCTCAAACAGGGCGGTGCGGCGGTCACTGACGCCGACATAGACTAAGTCCTGACTGATGGATTGGATATTATGCATAACAGATACTGTTTTATTTCTTTTGAAATGCAAAGATACGAAAAAAATCTCAATGACAGTTTTTTTTCGTACCTTTGCGGCATGATTGACGTGGAGATTTGCTGCAATTCGATAGCGTCGGCTATCGCTGCCAAGGATGGCTGCGCCGAACGCATAGAGCTATGCCGCGACTTGGAGTGCGGTGGACTGACACCCAGCGACGCAGACATCGCCTATTGTGTACGCCGGCTGGGATTGCGCACCCATGTGCTGATACGTCCGCGGGCCGGCAGCTTCTGCTACACCGAGCGCGAGCAGCAGGAGATAATAGCCACCATCAAGCGCTGCAAGGAGCTCGGCGCCAGCGCCGTAGTTCTGGGATTTCTGACCGACGACGGCAAGGTCGACGTGGAACTGACGCGCCAGATGGTGCAGCTGGCGTCGCCCATGGAGGTGACCTTCCACCGCGCCTTCGACGAGGCACTCCAGGAGCCCGAAGAGGCGCTGTGGGCCGTGGCGGCGGCACGTTGCCACCGCCTGCTGACCTCGGGCCAACGCCCATCGGCACCTGAAGGGGCAGAGGTCATACGCAGGCTGGTGGGCGAGACAGGTGTAAAGATACTCGCCGGCGGCGGCGTGACACCATCGAATGTGCGCCAGTTGGTGCTTGACAGCGGTGTACGCGAGGTGCACGGCAGCTGCAAAAAGACACTCGACGATGGCACCCTCATCACCGACGCCGCCACAGTGCGCCAGCTAATTGACCAAACACTGACACTATGAAGAAGTTTCTGCTCCTGGCCGCGGCGATGCTGACGATCGCCGCCTGCCACCGCGACCCCCATTTCATCACCGACCGCGACTACCGCAACGAGGTGCATGCCGACTTCGAGGCACGCATGGCGGACTTCCCGATGCTGCAGGTGCAGCTCGACACGCTGAGCCGCGCCGAGCGCGAGGCCATGGAGTTCCTCTACGCCTACATGCCGCTGAGCGACTTGGCCGACTACGAGCCGGCGTTCTACCTCGACCAGGTGCGCTATGCCCTCCGCGCCCGCGAGGAGATGCCGTGGGGCAAAGACATCCCCGAGGACATCTTCCGCCACTTCGTGCTGGCGTACCGAGTGAACAACGAGAACCTCGACTCCGCCCGCATGGTGTTCTACCGCGAGTTGAAAGAGCGCGTGAAGGGCATGACCATCGAGGAGGCCGCCCTGGAAGTGAACCATTGGTGCCACGAGCATGTGGCCTACCGCGCTTCGGACAGCCGCACCAGCGCCCCCCTGGCCACCATGCGCACCTCGCTGGGCCGCTGCGGCGAGGAGAGCACCTTCACCGTCACCGCCCTCCGCGCTGTGGGCATCCCCGCCCGCCAATGCTACACGCCCCGCTGGGCGCACTGTGATGACAACCACGCGTGGGTTGAGGTCTGGATTCAGGGAATTCAAGGAGTTCAGGGAGAATGGAAATTTATGGGAGCCTGCGAGCCCGACCCACGGCTCAACATGGGCTGGTTCTCCGTACCCAGCACGCGCTGCATGATGGTGCATACCAAAGCCTTCGGCAAATATAAAGGAGATGAAGAGGTAGTGAAGCGCACCGGCCTCTACAGCGAACTGAACCTCCTCTCCCACTACGCCCCCACACGCCGCGTCACCGTCACGGTGATTGACGGCAACGCCGACCCTGTCGAGGGCGCACAGGTGAAGTTCAAGCTCTATAACTACGCCGAATACTACACCCTCGCCACCGTCATCACCGACGCCGAGGGTAAGGCCTCACTCACCACCGGCCTCGGCGACCTCCTCATCTGGACCACCGACGGCGACCGCTATGCCTTCGAGAAACTGGATGTGCGCCAGGACAGCACCTTGACACTGACCATTCCATCAACTCTCAACTCTCAACTCTCAACTCTCAACTTTGAGATGGTTCCACCCGTGGCTGGAGAACCCAAAGTAGTGGCCACCGAGGAGGAGACCGCCGCCAACGCCCGCCGTCTGGCCTACGAGGACTCTGTGCGCAACGCCTACACTGCCACGTTCCCGACGAAAGAGAACTACACAAAGTTGCTACCCTACACGGATGACAACGCTTGGGACATCATCCGCAGGAGTGAGGGCAACTATGCCGAGATTGCAGAGTTTATCTGGGAGGATTTTGATTATGATTACCTCTGCACCTTCAGTGACAAGGACCTGCGCGACATCACAGCCGACGTGCTGGCCGCCAACTACGACTTGTTCACCGATAAAAATGTTTCCTACGAGGTTTACAAGAAAGGCATCCTCCCCGCCCGCATCAGCAACGAAATGGTGCGCCCCTACCGCAAGGAGCTCGCCTGCTTCAAGGGCATGACGGCCGAAGAAATACGCCAGTGGACGCTGGACAGCATCGCCGTCGACGACAGCAGCAACTTCTACAACTGCCCCATCTCGCCCGTGGGCGTCTACCGCCTGCGCCGCGCCGACAGCCACAGCCGCGACATCTTCTTCGTGGCCGCCTGCCGCGCCGCCGGCATACCCGCCTACCTCGACAATGCCACCAATATTAAATATGCATGGGAGAATGCCCATTGGGTCGTTAAGGACTTTAAGGACCTTAAGGACTCTAAGGACCTTAAAGCCTCGAAGGACATTAAGCCAGCCAGCCTTACCCTCACCTATCACGGCACGAATCCCGCCAAGCCCGTCTATTGGCCCCACTTCACCCTCGCCAAGCTGGAGAATGGCGACCTGCGCACCTTCGACTTCGAGGACGACCCGCGCATGGCCTCCTTCCCCGCCACCATCGAGTTGGAGCCCGGCATCTACTGCCTCTCCACCGGCAACCGCTATCCCGACGGGGCCGTGCGCTCGCGCCTCGAGTTCTTCGAGGTAAAATCCGGCGAGCAGGTGACCAAGGAAATCGTCATCCTCCCCCTGGTAGACAAACTGAACACCGAACACCTAACGCTGGACACTCACCTCGAGCTCTTCGACGGCATCGAGCTGTGGGACTACGCCGGCGACGCAGGCATGCTCTACATCAACCTGGGCGACTACAGCGAGCCGTCAAAGCACCTCGTCGTGGAACTCATGCAACAGCAGAAGGAACTAAAGCAGTGGGGTGGCATGACCTTCATGGTGGGACCCTCCACCGTCGGCATGCCTTCGTGGGGACTGGCCAACACCGACTTCGCCTACAGCAAAGGGGCGCTGGAGCAGGAGCTGCTCTCCGCCCTCCACGCCACTCCCGAATACCCGCTGGTGGCCCTGATTGACAAAGAAGGGCACATCCTCTACCACAGCGAGGGGTATAAAATCGGGGTGATAGAGCAGGTGCTCAAGGCAAGAATGTGATTTCTTTCATGGCGCAGCACAGACGGCGTCCGTCGCTGCTGTCGAGCAGCAGGCGGCCGTGGTCGTCGACACCGGTGATGACGGCGGTAATCTCGCGGCCGAGATAGCCGTAGCGCGCCTCGCAGCCGAGGTTCATCAGGTGCGCGAGGTATTCCTGCTGCATGTCGGCGCCGGCACACAGCGCATCATAGCGTCGACGGATGCAATCGAGTAACACATGGAGGGTCGCCTCGAGGTCGTAGCTGCGGCCAGTGAGCAGGCGCAGCGACGTGGGATTGGGCACCCAGTCGGGGAACGCCGTCTGGTTTATGTTGAGCCCTATGCCGCACACCGCCGAAGAAATGGTGTCGCCTTGCAGGCGGGTGCTCACAAGGGTGCCGCAGATCTTGTTTGAGCCCACATAGAGGTCATTGGGCCACTTGACCTTAATATTCTTGAACTCCTTGAACTCCTTGTACTCCTTGTACTCCTTAGACTCCTTGAACTCCTTGTACTCCCTGTACTCCTTGAACTCCTTGTACTCCTTAATCTCCTTGTACTCCCTGTGCCTGCTTGCAGGCTTGCGGGAGCAGCGAAAGTCGAGCGAAGAACAAGCTCGCTTGCTTTTCCGAGATGCAGCTGCGTAGATGTAATCACCTTGTGGAGCAAACTCCTTGTACTCCTTGAACTCCTTGTACTCCTTAGACTCCTTGTACTCCCTGT
>JAFXXI010000006.1 GCA_017542345.1 Bacteroidales bacterium | reverse complement strand
TTTTTCGAAGATTATATGCTGTTTTATGAGGGTTGACTTACCCACGCCTCGCGGGCCCACAAGACCGAACATCCGCAATGTCCAATCAATTTGTGGATATAAATAGCGCACAAAATCATGGCTTGTCGTTGCCAGCTGCTCACGCATAAACTCGTATAATACATCGTCAATCATGATGAGTTGTCGTTTTTGTTTCCGGCTGCAAAGATACAAAATGTTTTTAATATGCACTAAAAAAAGTGCGTCTGCATCGAAATTTGCACTAAAAAAAGTGCATTACAAACAAGGCGTTAATGCATTTTTCGCTTGATTTGATTAATTTCAGTGGTGTTGACTCGCTACATATGTTCTTTTTAGCGGTGCTATTCGCTGTATTAATTCGTATTAAAGCGGTGCCCATCACACTTTCAGTGGTCGCAGGCATACCTCAAGGCCTCTATCGAGGCCTACGAGGAAGCCGCCGCCGAGGAAGAGTAGCCGGGGCGGGTGTCCCTGCAGGGCGATATGGCTACGCGGTCATCTCTCTTTGCCTAACGGCATTAATAGAAACAGCAAGGGTGTCCATTTCGGGCACCCTTTCCTTTATTGTGTGCGATAAAACAACAAATGATTGCGCGGTATATAAAAAGGGGTGATCTGTGGATGAAAAAACTGGCTTCGAGGGCGGTATCGGAGGGGTGATAAAATGTGGAAAAGTTTCTTTTGGCGGTGTGGAAAAAAGTAGTAATTTTGCAATGATGAAAAAAGCGTCCCGATAGCGGAATAACCGATAACTCAACCCAGTATGCCCCAGTTTACCCACCTGCATGTGCACTCGCACTACTCGATGCTCGACGGCATGTCGAAGATCCCCGACCTTGTGAAAAAGGCCAAGCGCTGCGGCATGTATGCCATGGCGCTGACGGATCATGGCAATATGTTCGGCATCAAGGACTTCCTGGATACCGTAGCCAAGGAGAACAAGGGGCGCGCGGAGGGTGAGCCGGAGTTTAAGCCCATCGTGGGCACGGAGGCATACTGTGCCCGCCGCACGCTGTACGACAAAGACAAGAACCTCAAGGAGATCAACCCCGAAACGGGGCGTGAGCGCATTGTGGACAGTTCGGGATACCACCTGATACTGCTGGCCAAGAACCTGAAGGGCTACCATTCGCTCTGCAAACTGGCGTCGATAGCCTACACCGACGGCTTCTACAATCGGCCGAGGATAGACCACAACGTGCTGAAGCAGTACCACGAGGGGCTGATTGTTTGTTCGGCATGTATCGGCGGCGAGATACCGCAGCTCATCATGGCCGGGAAGCTGAAGGAGGCCGAGGAGGCGGTGCTGTGGTTCAAAGAGGTGTTTGGCGAGGACTATTACATCGAGCTGATGCGTCACAAGACCGACAAGCCCAACGCCAACACGCACACCTACGAGCTGCAGCAGCAGATTAATCCGGTGCTGATAGAGCTTGCGCGCAAGCACAATATCAAGATAATAGCCACCAACGACACCCACTTTGTCGAGGAGGAGCACGGCGAGGCGCATGACCACCTGATATGCCTGGCCACGCAGAAGGACTATGACGACCCCAACCGCCTGCACTATACCAAGCAGGAGTGGCTGAAGAGCCCCGAGGAGATGGAGGCCATCTTCAGTGACCTTCCCGAGGCGCTGGAGAACACCATGGAGATTGCCGCCAAGGTGGAGACCTACAGCATCGACAGTGACCCTCTGATGCCGGTTTTCCCCATCCCCGAGAGTTTTGGCACCGAGGAGGAGTGGCGCTCCAAGTTCACCGATGAGCAACTCTTCAACGAGTTTACGCGAAACGAGAAGGGCGAGGTGGTGATGAGCCAGGAGGCTGCTGAGAAGAAAATCAAGAAGTTGGGTGGGTATGAGAAACTGCGCCGCATCAAGTTTGAGGCCGACTATCTGGAACACCTGGTGTGGGAAGGAGCAAGGAAGCGCTACTTGAGTGAGGAGCAGTTGGCGGAGAGCGGTCAGTGGACGGACGCGGAGATAAAGGCGGCCCTCAGTGAGGAGCTGCGCGAGCGCATTGTCTTTGAACTACACACCATCAAGACCATGGGTTTCCCAGGCTACTTCCTCATTGTGAGCGACTACATCCGTGCAGCACGCGAAGAGTTGGGCGTCAGTGTGGGGCCAGGCCGCGGAAGCGCAGCAGGAAGTGTGGTGGCCTACTGCCTTTGGATTACCGACCTCGACCCGCTGCGATACAACTTGCTGTTCGAGCGCTTTCTCAATCCAGACCGTATCTCGCTGCCCGATATTGACGTGGACTTTGACGATGCCGGCCGTGGCAGGGTGCTCGACTGGGTGACGCATAAATACGGCAAAGAGCGTGTGGCACATATCATCACCTATGGCACTATGGCCACCAAGAGCAGCATTGCCGACGTGGGGCGAGTGGAAAAGATACCGCTCTCGACGGTCAATCAGTTGAAGACTTATATCCCCGACAGAGGGTTCCCTGATAATGTCAAGGACGAGAAAGGCAAATCGCCCAAGGTGAACCTCAAGAACTGCTATAAGTATGTGCCGGAGCTGAAGCGCATCATGGAGGGCAGTGACGAGAAGATAAAACAGATGCTCACCTATGCTGAAGAGCTGGAGGATACCAACCGCCAGGTAGGCATCCATGCCTGCGGCGTCATCATTGGCTCGCAGGACATTACGAATGTGGCACCTGTCTGCGTTATCAACGACAAGGAAAGCGGCGAGGATGTGCTGGTGACCCAGTATGACGGTCATGTGGTGGAGAATGTCGGTCTCATCAAGATGGACTTCCTTGGTCTTAAGAACCTCACCATCATCAAGAACTGCGTGGCGATGGTGAAGAAGCGGCTGGGTATCGATGTCGATGTAGACCATCTTCCGCTCGACGACGAGCTCACATACAAGCTCTTTTGCGAGGGCAACACGGTCGGCGTGTTCCAGTTTGAGTCGGCCGGTATGCAGAAATACCTGCGCGAACTGCAGCCGCACGTCATCGACGACCTTATTGCTATGAATGCCCTCTACCGCCCGGGGCCCATGGACAACATACCCGAGTTTATCGACCGCAAGCAGGGCAGAAAGCCCATCAAGTACGACATCCCGGTGATGGAGACGTACCTCAAGGACACCTATGGTATCACCGTCTATCAGGAGCAGGTCATGCTTCTCTCGCGTCTGCTCGCTGGCTTCACCCGTGGCCAGAGCGACACGTTGCGCAAGGCCATGGGTAAGAAGCAAATTGACAAGATGAACGAGTTGGAGGTGCTTTTCTATGAGGGCGGAGAGAAGAACGGCCACCCCAAAGAGACTCTGCAGAAGATATGGGAGGAGTGGAAGAAGTTCGCCTCCTACGCCTTCAACAAGAGCCACGCCGCCTGCTACTCATGGGTGGCCTACCAGACGGCCTACCTCAAAGCCCACTATCCGGCCGAATACATGGCTGCGGTGATGACCAGCGCGCAGACTGACATAGGTCGTATACGCGAATTGATGGATGACTGCAAGAAGCAGGGCGTAGAGGTGGCGGCGCCCAGTGTCAACGACTCGGATATGGATTTCAGTGTCGACAGCCAGGGGCGCATCCGCTTCGGCCTTCAGGCCATCAGCGGTATGGGCGAGGCCGCCAGCAATGTCATCATCGCCGAGCGTGAGCAAAACGGACCCTATAAGGACATCTTTGACTTCCTCAAACGTGTAGACATGCACTCCATCAACCGCAAGAATATCGAGGTGTTGGTCAAGGCTGGTGCCTTCGACGGGATAGGGGAGATGCACCGTGCCCAGTATTTCTACAAGGAGAACCAACTCGAGACCACGCCTACCTACCTCGATATTTTGGTCAGGTGGGCCATCCGCCGTCAGGATGCCGCCAACAGCAGCCAGATGAGCATCTTCGACATGAGCAGCGAGTTGGCAGAAGAGGAACATCCTTCCATCCCGCAGGTGGAGCCGTGGAACAGCATCGAGCAGTGTAAACACGAGAAGGAAGTCATCAGTACTTACCTCAGCGGTCATCCGTTGGACGATTACAAGTACGAGATGCGCATGGTGACCAACATCCAACTTGAGCAGTTGGCCAATCTCGAACCGTTTATCGGTAAGGAGTTGCGCTTTGCGGGCATGGTGTCCGACGTGAAGGAGATGGTGAGCCGCAAAGGCGACCCCTTCGGCAGCATGGTGATTAACGACTACAGCGGCAGCTACGAGCTTCGTTTGTTCGGCGACGAGTACTCTGACTTTAAGGGCTTCTTCACCAACGATACCTTTGTCTTCTGTCGCGCCAAGGTGATGTCGCGCCGCTATAACGACAAGACTGGTGCCGAGCGCACTTTCACCAATCTGCACATCCTGGCCATGATGAACCTCGGCGGTGTGCTCAACAAGTATGCCTCTAAGCTGACCTTCAAGATTGCCCTGGACGACATCAACGAGGAGTTTTGCAAGGGCATTGAGCGGATAGCGAAGAAGCACAAGGGCAATGTGCCGCTACAGGCCTTGGTAATCGATACCGCCCGCGGGCTTTCGCTCACCATGCTCTCGCAGGACCTCCGTGTGACTCCCCGCGAAGCCATCCCGTTGCTGGAGCAGCTGAAAGGAGTCTCCGATATTAAACCGCAAATGAAGCTATGACGCCCGACCTCTTCACCCCAGTTCCCCTTGAACCTCTGCCGTTCCGTCTGGAGGTTGGCGACACGGTTGTGAGCCTCGGCTCCTGTTTCGCCGACGAGGTGGCGACGCGTATGCAGGAAGGCGGCTTCCGGGTCGAGGCCAATCCCTTCGGTACGCTCTACAACCCCGCTTCGGTGGCGGCGTCGCTGGAGCGTATCGTAGACGACTGTGAGATTACCGCAGATGATCTAGTGCAGCACGACGGCCTCTGGCACTCGTGGCACCACCACGGCTCTTTCTCGCGCTCCACTCCCGAAGAGTGTCTTGCGGCCTGCAACAGCCGACTTCACCAGGCCCATCGGGCGCTATCCGGGGCCCGACTTCTCATTGTTACCTTCGGCACGGCTTATGTATATGAGCACGAGGGGGTGGTGGTGGCCAACTGCCACAAACTGCCGCCGCAGACTTTCACTCGTCGTCGTATGACCGCCGATGAGATTGTCTCTCTCTGGCAACCTCTCCTCCAGAAACTGCACTCTGCCTACCCGCAACTACATCTGCTCTTCACCGTCAGCCCTATCCGTCATCTGGCCGACGGCGCCCATGGCAACCAGCTCAGCAAAAGCACCCTCCTGCTGGCTGTTGACCAGCTGCTTTCCACGCCCCACAGCCCACTGCCCACTCATTACTTCCCCTCCTATGAGATCGTTCTCGACGAACTCCGCGACTACCGTTTCTACGGCCCCGACATGACGCACCCCTCCTCGCTGGCCGTCGACATTGTGTGGCACCGCTTCCAGCAAGCCTGCATGAGCCCTGCCACCATCCAGCAGGTGCACAACAACATCAAGCAACACAAACGCGAGAAACATATACCATTGCATCAATGAAAAAGAATATAGCCTTAGTCATGGGTGGCTTCAGCGGTGAGCACGACATCAGCATCGCCAGCGGCAACCAGGTGTACGGTCAGCTCGACCATACCAAATACAATGTCTACAAGATAGTCATCGACCGCGATGGCTGGTACTGGGACTGCGATGGCAGTCATCTCCCTGTCGACCGCGGCAACTTCACCGTCACCGACAACGGGCAGACCGTCCGCTTCGACCTCGCTTTCATCATCGTCCACGGCAACCCCGGCGAGAATGGCGTGCTGCAGGGCTACTTCGACATGCTTGGCATCAAATACACCACCTGCGGGTTCTACACCTCCGCACTCACCTTCCAGAAGGGCTACTGCAACCCCGTGGTGAAGAGCTTCGGCATCGTCAAAGTGGCCGAATCGGCTTTGCTCTACAGTTTGGACGACCTGCCGAAGACAGCCCGGCTGAAACTGCCGGTCTTCGTCAAGCCCGCCGCCGGTGGCAGCAGCGTGGCCACCACCAAGGTGAAGTCCGCCGAGCAACTTCTGCCGGCTATCCGTGAAGCCTTCACCGAGGACCATGCCGTATTGGTTGAAGAGTGCATCGTTGGGCGTGAGTTCGACTGTGGCGTCTTCCGCAAGGCCGACGGCGAAAAGTTGGTATTCCCCATCACCGAGATTATCCCCAAAGGAGGGCACGAGTTCTTCGACTACGCAGCCAAGTATGACGGCTTCAGCGACGAGGTGACCCCCGCCGAGGTCGACGAGCGCATCTCGCGCCACATCCAGGAGGTCTCCTCCCGCCTCTACGACCTGCTGGGTTGCAAGGGCATCGTGCGCTTCGACTACATCCACGACACTGCCGCCGACGAACTCTACTTCCTCGAAGTCAATGCCATCCCGGGTCAGAGTGCCGAGAGCATTGTCCCCAAGCAGGCCCGCGCCATGGGCATCAGCCCCGCCGAGCTCTACGAGATGTCCATCCAGGCGGCACTGGCAGATTGAGAAAAGACAAAGTGGAAAATAAAAAGAGGATTCGTTTGAATCCTCTTTTTTTGTTGAGGTCGCTTCCGGATTTGAACCGGAGTAGCAGGTTTTGCAGACCTGTGCCTAGCCCCTCGGCCAAACGACCTTTTCGGAATGAAAAGCGTGCGAGCAAAGTCGAGCAACCTTTTCATTTCGGACTGCAAAAGTACGCACTTTTTCCGACATGGCCAAATTATTTTGCAACAAAATCTGTAAATTGGTGATTTTTAATTGCCAATTCAGTATTATTTCGTATCTTTGCATCGTGAAAAAATACTGTCCTTTATTCTGTCTGGCCCTCTTTTGGCTGCTCGCCGCCTGCCAGCGTCCGGCTCCGGTCGACCCTCTGCTGCGGTCCCGGGCCGACGGTCTCAACAAGGAGGCCTTCATCAACCGCTACCGAGATCCCCAGCGCTGCATCGACCTCTCGCAAAATGCCCTGCAGTTTATCCTCGACTCGCTGCCCGGCTATGCCGACGGTGTCCTACGGGCCCGCAACAACATGGCCTTCGCCTACTACCAGCTGAGCGACCGCGACAACGCCACCCTCATGCTCGACTATGTCGACAAGACCATCGCCCTTCAGACACCCTCCATGCAGAACGGCGCCATCGAGGGCGCCATCGCCCAACTCCTGCGGGCACGGTTGCTGCAGCGCGACTGCCAAATTGCCGAGTCCTACCGCATCCTCCACGATATCGACGCCAGCGGTGTACTCCGCCGCAACCGCGACAACCTGCTCTACAACTATGCCCAGACCGAGTACTACATCACCACCATCGTGCTCAACTTCCACTACCGCAACGGACAGGAGGCCGACCTCCGCTCCCTCATCGAAGAGGTCGAACAGCGCCGCCCTGCCCTGAAGGTCGACTACGCCCAGGATATGGCGCTCAACTACGCCCTGGCTTACGGCTGGCAGAGCGCCGGCGAGAGCAACCGCGCCCTCGACTACTGCAACACCAACTTCGACCTGCTCAATATCCCCTCTCTCTTCTGTCTCTTCCATTACGCCAACAACCTCCAGATGACCGCCTCGGCGCTCCAGAGCATGCCCGGCGTTGTCTCGCCCGACAGCATCCTCGCCCTCTACGACGAGGCCCGCGAGGCCTTCTTCGAATATGGCGACCCCTACCAGATGCTCGGCGGCGTCATCTCCACCTCCCGCTACGCTCTCCTCATCGGCGACACCCTTCGTGCACACGAAGTGCTCAGCGAGTGGCGCTCCATGCGCGGCACCTGGAAACCCTTTGCCGCCCCCAAGATGGAACTGGCCTACTTCGACGTGCTCATCCGCAGCCGTCTCGCCGACGAGCCCGACGAGGTGCGCTCGTGGTACGAACACTACCGTGGCTTGCAGGACTATGTGGCCGACAACGAGCATGAGGACTTCGCCCTGCAGCAGAGCCTTGCCGCCGCCACCCGCCGTAGCCGCTGGATGACCCACACCGCCATGGGCTTTGCCCTGCTGGCGCTTCTGCTTGTGGCCATGCTCACACTCCTCTGGTTCAGCGCCCGCCGCCTCCGCCGCGAGAAGCGGCAGCTCGAAGAGGCCAAGCGGCGCGACGTGGAGCGCATCGCCAATGTCGAGACCACCCTCAGCGTCCTCCGCCATGACGTGAGCCCCTTCATGGGCTATCTCCGCAATCCCAATCTCACGCCCGAACTCCGCGCCGAAGTCCTCGACCAGCTGCTCCGCACCTTCGACAACATCAAGAACTGGACGCGCCTCTCCGTGCCGGCGGGGCTGGCTTTCAACGGCAGCGTCTTCCCCTTACAGGAGGTCTTCGACGACGTGAGCCGCCAGGTTGTCAAGCCTGCCGACGGCGTCACCCTGACCTTTGCCCCCACCTCCCTGCAGCTCTGGGGCGACCCGCTCCTGGTGGTCATCCTGCTGCGCAACCTGGTCAACAACGCCCTGCAGCACACCGCCGCAGGCTCTGTCACCGTCTCCGCCGCCGAGGCCGCCGACGGTATGGTCGACCTCTGTGTCGCCGACACCGGCAGCGGCATGGATGCCGCCCAAGTAGAAAACCTCTTCCGTGCCGACCGACCCCTGCCCGCCGGCAGTGAGCATGGATTTGGCCTCATCCTTTGCCGCTACATTGTCAAGAAGCACGACGACCTCACCCGTCGTGGCTGCCGCATCTGGGCCGACAGCACCCCTGCTCAAGGCACAGCCATGCATGTCCTCCTTTCCGCCCCAACCCATCCAACCCATTAAACCCATGAGCCCTATGACCCCCATCCGTGTCATGATGGTCGACGACGAACCCCTCATCCGAAAAGTCGTCAAGCAGGAGATGAACTCCCGCAATGTCACCGTCGAGTCGGGTGACGAGAACGGCAGCGTCATGCGCCGCGTCACCATGGAAGACACCTTCGCCGACGGCCCCGCCCTCACCGCCGCCCTCGCCACCCTCGCCCCCCCCGACTACCTGTTGGTCGACATGGAGTTCCAGGGTGAGCCTACCGGCGGTCTCACCATCACGCGCCGTGTCCATGAGCGCTGGCCCGACGTGCGCATCATCATCTTCTCGGGCCGCTTCGACAATCCCCTTGGCGAAGAGCTCCAGGCCGACAGCGCCGCCCGCCAGCAGCGGCTGAGCGACATCGGCCGCGTCGTCATGGACGCCCTGCGTATCGGCGCCTCGGCCTTCGTCAGCAAGAACGCCGTGGGCGGATTCTCCGTAGAGAATATCCTGCGTGCCATCGCCTGCCTCGAGCGCGGCGAGCGCTGCTACTTCAACTATCCCGTCATGCTCACCCTCAAGGAGGCCGCCGAGCACTACTTTGACCTTGTGGCCGGCCACGACCGCGACTTCCCCCTGACCGACACCGAGCGCCAGTTGCTCCTCCTCGAGGCGGCAGGCTGCACCGCCAGCGAAATCTCCGACCGCCTGGGCGAGACCGACAAGGCTGTCCAGGAGCGCCAGAAAGACCTCTCGCGCCGCCTCGGCATCGTCAACAAGAGTGCCGCCCGCGTGGCCAAGGCCATCTCGCTGGGCCTTGTCAGCCCCGCCGATGTGCGCTTCCTCCCGCGCCAATAGCCAATAGTTATAGACAATAAAAAAAGCCCGCCGGTTGGCGGGCTTTTTTGTTATCGTCGTGGAAACTTATTTCTTGACAATCTTCTCGGTGGCGGTACCGTTGTCGGTAATCACGCGCACGAAGTAGACGCCGGCGCTCAGGCTGCTCAGGTCAACCTTGCTCTGGGTGGTGGTGCTCAGCACGCGGCCGTTGAGGTCAAGCACGTTGATCTCGCGGACGCCCTCGGCCTTCACCATCACATAGTCGCTGGCGGGGTTCGGGTAGATGCTCATCTCGATGTTCGAGGCGTTCTCGATGCTCACGGGAGGAGCCATGATTTCAACAGCGATGTCGTCAATCAGCAGGTAGTTGGCATCGTAGTCCTCATGGTGGAAGGCCACATAGATGCTCTGACCGGCATACTGGGTCAAGTCAATGGATTGCTGGGCCCAAGAACCAGTGGGGGTGTCGAGGTCGCGCAAAGTCGTGGTGAAATCGCTGGGATCATCGGTGGCGGTGGAAAGAACCACGCTGTAGTGGTCAGGATAGTTACCATTGGTAATGTCCCACCAGGTCAATCTGATCGTTTGGCCACCGGGCACTTCGGCGGGCAGATTTATTTTCGGCGAAATCATCCAAGCGTCAGCGTGCATGGCGCTGCTGCTCCAGCTCCAAGAGGAAGCGACATAGCTTCCGCTGTGAGGAGAAACACCGCTAAGTCCTTGGCAGTTATAAGCAGACCAAGGACGACCGTCGGCACTATTGTTTATGGTTTTCCAGCAACCGAGGCTGCCGCCTTCAAAGTCTTCAACATAGGGCAGAGAATCAATGTCGTTGCAAGCCACAACAATGACTTCAGCGGTGTCGCTGACGGTGCCATTAGCGTTAGTTACACTGACAATAACAGTATAGGTGCCGGGGTTCGCATAGGTGACGGTAACCATGTTGGTGTCGGTAGCGGTAGCGGGGGTGGCGCCGGTGAAATCCCATGTAATGGAGGTCACAGGGTCAACGCTCAAAACGTACACACCAAAGGTGGCGTCAGTGTTGGTAAATGCCGAAGTGGGAGGAACGAGTTGGACGATAGGAGCATCACCCGTACGCGGATAGGTGGCAACCAGGTTGGCGACATTCTGCAGGTTCGTCTGCAGCGACAGGGTCGGAGGAGTGTACACACCGTAGGAATATCCATAGATGTCGCAGTAGTAGCCGTTGGGGGCGATGAAGTAGATGCTCGGAACGCTGCCTTCAAACAGGCTGGCGCAGGTGCGCAGGCAGGTGTTGTTTTGATCATCGTCGATGATGGGGTAGGGTACAGTGCCGCCATTGGTCCAGTCGCCGCAGGTGTAACCTGCTTGGGTCTGGGCGGTGGTGGTGCCGGTAATCTGGGCGGTGGTGTTGGCGGTCTCAATTTCGACCCACATCACGCTGACCTGGCTGCCGAGAGTGGCATCGGCGCAGATGCTCTCCAGAATCTCGGCGTTGTGGAACTGCCAGCAGGGGTTGCACCAGCAGCACGAGTAGTCGATAATCACGCATTTGCCGGCGGCCAGGGTGTCGGCCAGGCTCACGGTGTTGCCGTTAATGTCGGTGGCAGTGAACGGGGTGCCAATATGGTCCCAATACTGGGCGAACGAGGCGGTACCCATCATCACAGCAACCAAAACTGTTAAGATTTTTTTCATGTTGTTTGATTTTTAGGGTTAATAATTGATTAATGTTTTCTATTTTCAAAGTGCAAAAATACGACAATATTTCCACTCGGCGCAAAAATATTTCCTAAAAAATATAAACATCGCTGTTAATAAGATGAATGCCAGTGAGATAGTGCCGCCCGATTTTTTTCCACCTGCCCCCTGGGCTCCCTCCCCCTATCCCCGCCGCCCCCTCCTCGCAACCCGACCGAAGTTGATAGGAGGGGGACCGGAGAGGGACCGGAGGGGGACCGGAGGGGAACCGGACCGGAAGGGTCTAAAAATGGGGGTTGGAAGTCGGAGGGTGGGAGAGGGGTAGGATGGTTAAAAAAAGGTTAATTTTGGCGGAATAAATATTTTTATGTATATTTGCATATTGGCATGCTGTGCCCGTTTTCGCTGGAGCGGTTGTGGCACAGTGTGTTATGGATATTATAAAAACGGACAGTTATGAGAAAGAAACTATTGCTTGTCGCAGGTCTTCTGCTTGCATCGCTCGTTGGTGTGTGGGCGCGCCCCGTCGACCCAGCTATGGCCCGCCGTGTGGCCGAGACCTACATGCGTCACGCCGGCATGGAGAATGTCGCTGCTTTGCAGGATGTTACGGCGCAGACCCCCTTTGCCTCGTTCTATGTCTTCGCGGCTCCCGAGGGTGGCTTCATCCTGGTGAGTGCCGACGACTGTGTGGTGCCGGTGCTGGGCTATTCGGTCGACAAGCCCTTCGAAACCAAGGATATGCCCGAAAACGTGCGCGGCTGGCTCGACAGCTATGACAGCCAGATTGCCTGGGTGCGTGAGCAGGACGCCGAGCGCGACGGCACGCTGGCGGCCCTGGTGGCTGGACAGTGGCAGGCCCTGCTGGACGGGGACATCCTCCCTGCGCCGCTGACCACGGCGGTGAGCCCCCTGATTACCACCACCTGGAACCAGGCGCCCCGCTACAACAACCTCTGTCCCTACGAATCGAGTAGCAGCGCCTATACGGTGACGGGCTGCGTGGCCACCGCCACGGCCCAGATAATGAAGTATTTCAACCACCCCGCCACTGGCTACGGGAGCCACAGCTACACCAGTTCGCAGACCGCCGGCGGGGTGACCTACACCTACGGCCCCCTGTCGGCCAACTTCGGCGCCACCACCTACCAGTGGGCCAACATGCCGGCGGCGCTGACCAGCGCCAGCAGCCAGGCGCAGATTGACGCCGTGGCGACGCTGATGTACCACATCGGTGTGGCCGACGAGATGAGCTACGGCATCAGCTCCATCGGCGGCAGCGGTGCCCACAACTACAATTACGGCGGCTACCTGGTGCCGTCGTCGCAGAGTTCGCTGATGGCCTACTTCAAATACTGCCCCGACATGGCAGCCATCGCGCGTGCCGACTACAGTGACAGCGCTTTCTGCGCCCTGATGCGCGCCGAGCTTGACCAGAGCCGCCCCATCCTCTACTCGGGACGCCACACCTCGGGCGGCCACAGCTTTGTTTGCGACGGCTATAACGCCAACGGACAGTTCCACTTCAACTGGGGCTGGGGTGGCTCGCAGGACGGCTACTTCACCATGGGCTCGCTGAACCCGGGCACCGGCGGCATCGGCGGCAACGGCAGCGGCACCTACAACATGGACAACGTCATTCTCACCCGCATACGTCCCAACACCAACTGGGGCGCCAGCGCCACTACCACCATCACCACCCAGGTGACTGGCAATGTGACGGGTGCCAGCGTGATTGGAGCGGGCACCTATCCGTTTGCCGACACCGTGGCCCTGCTGGTTTCGGCCCCCACGGGCTACCGCTTCGACAGCTGGAGCGACGGAAGCCGCTACAACTACCGCGAGTTGTTTGCCAACGGCGGCAGTTATACATTCACGGCCAACGTCGTCCCCATTGCGGGCGACACCATCACCTACTGCCCGGGCGGGGTGCACATGACCTCGTTTGGCGGCGGTGGCGGCGAGGCTACGTGGGGCATCCGCATCCCTGCATCGTCGCTGGCGGCCGACCGCGGGTTGGCGGCGGTGCGCTTCTATGCCCCCGACGCCGGCACCTATGGTCTCAAGGTCTACGCGGGCGCGGTATCGTCCACCAGCAACATCTACATGGCTTCGTTGACGGTGAGCGACGAGGGATGGCAGCAGTTCACTCTGCCGGCCACACAGGCGTTGCAGCCCGGCCAGGACCTCTACATCATTCTGAACAACAGCGATGTCAGCTATCCAGCGGCCCTCACCGGCTATAGCGGCAACCCTGACGGCTGCCTGTGGGGCACCTCGCAAATTGGCATCGACACCGCCTGGGGCTACTACTACACCTTCATGATCAAGGCCGTCATGGGCAGCACACAGCCCATGCAGCAGTACACCCTCACGGTGCAGGCCAACAATGCGGCCTGGGGCACGGTGACGGGCGGCGGCACCTACTATGAAAACACTACGGCCACTTTGACGGCTACGCCCAACACGGGCTACCGCTTTGTGCGCTGGAGCGACAACGACCTGAACGCCACACGCATTGTCACGGTGACGCAGAACGCCACCTATACGGCCATCTTCGAGCCGGTGTACACCATCACGGTGCAGAGCAACAACACGAACTGGGGCACGGTGAGCGGCGGCGGCACCTATAACCTGAACGCTACGGCCACGCTGGTGGCCACGCCGCGCACGGGCTACCGCTTCGTGCAGTGGCATGACGGCAACACGCAGAATATACGTCAAATAACGGTGACGCAGAACGCCACCTATACGGCTACCTTCGAGGAGATACCTCCGCAGCAGTACACCATCACGGTGGTGAGCAACAACCCGGACTGGGGCACGGTGACGGGCGGCGGCACCTATGTGGAGGGCACGCATATCACCATCCGCGCCAACTCCAACCCCGGCTACCGCTTTGTGCAGTGGCAGGAGGACGGCAATCCCAGCATCATGCGCCAGATTACGGTGACGCAGAACGCCACCTATACGGCCATCTTCGACACCAACTTCCACACCCTTACGGTGACGAGCAACAATGACGACTGGGGCACGGTGACGGGTGGCGGCAGCTATCAGGAGGGCAGCCAGGTCACCATCACCGCCACGCCCACCACGGGCCACCGCTTCGTGCAGTGGCAGGACGGCGACACCAACGCCACGCGTGTTGTGACGGTCAACTTCGATGTCACCTATACGGCCACCTTCGAGGAGGTGCTCGAACAATATGTCATCACAGCTTTCAGCTCGAACCCCAACTTCGGTACGGTAACGGGCGGCGGCACCTATCTCGAGGGCAGCCAGGTGACCCTGACGGCTACGTCGGCCGCGGGCTGCCGCTTTGTGCGCTGGAACGACGGCGTCACCGACTCGGTACGCGTTATCACGGTGACGCAGGACGCCACCTACATAGCCACCTTCTCGAACACGCCTCCGACGCCCACCTTCACCATCACCGTTCTCTCGTCGGACACCACGATGGGCACCGTGAGCGGCGGCGGCGAATATGAGTCAGGCACGATGGTGAGCATCAGTGCCACGGCCAAAGAGGGCTATGTCTTCGTGCAGTGGAACGACGGCAATCCGAGCGCCACGCGCTATATCGCCGTGCTGGGCGATGCCACCTATACTGCCACCTTCGCCACCGTGGAGTCGCAGACCTTCACCATCACGGTGCTGAGTTCCGACAGCACCATGGGTATCGTGGAGGGCGGCGGCCAGTTCCTGATACACCAGTCGGCCATCATCAAGGCACGTCCTTATGGCGGATATGACTTCAAGGAGTGGAACGACGGTAACACCAACAACCCGCGCACCATTTCGGTGGAGGGCGACGCCACCTATACAGCCATCTTCGTGCCCCGCACGGTCGGCATCGACGACGTGGAGAGCGCCAGCGTGACCCTCAGCCCCAACCCGGCTGCCACCGTGGCTACCCTCGCGGGCATGGTCCCCGGCACCGAGGTGACGCTGGTGGACATCAACGGCCGCAGCCTGGCAGTGTGGCGTACTGAGGGCGAGAGCCTCGATATCGAGGTGGCTTCGCTGCCTGAAGGACTCTATATCCTCCGTGCCACGACGCCCGACGGCACCGTGGCCCGCAAGCTCATCGTCCGCCACTAAGGCACTGAACACTGAACACTAACCACTAAACACTGAACGCTGTGCGTTTTGAAGTAGACTTCCTCGTCGTGGGTTCCGGCATTGCCGGCTTGAGTTATGCCCTCAAGGTGGCGCCCTACGGAAAGGTGTGCATCCTCACCAAAGGCGACGCCGCCGAAGGCAGCACCCGCTACGCCCAAGGGGGCATTGCGGCGGTGATGTATGACAGCGACTCGTTTGACAAGCATATCCAGGACACCCTCGTGGCGGGCGACGGCATCTGCAACCGCGAAGTGGTGGAGATGACCATCCGCGAGGCGCCCGACCGCATCCGCGAGTTGGTGCAATATGGCGTCAACTTTGACCTCGACCGCAAGGGCGACAAGTTCGACCTGCACCGCGAAGGCGGCCACTCGGAGTTCCGTATCCTGCACCACAAGGACAATACGGGCGAGGAGATAGAGCGCGGCCTGCTGGAGGCTGCCCGTCGCCATCCCAACATCGAAATCAAGGAACGGCAGTTTGCCATCGACATCATCACGCAGCACCACCTGGGGCAGCGCGTCACCAAGCACACACCCAACATCGAGTGCTATGGCGTCTACGCCCTGGACTGCGACACCAACCGCATTGACACCTACCTCTCGCGGGTCACCCTGCTGGCTACGGGCGGCATGGGCAATGTCTATAGCACCACCACCACCCCCGTCATCTCGACGGGCGACGGTGTGGCCATGGTGCACCGTGCCCGCGGCGTGCTGGCCGATCTGGAGTTCATGCAGTTCCACCCCACCAGCCTTTACAACCCCGCCGAAAAGCCCGCCTTCCTCATCACCGAGGCTATGCGTGGCGCCGGCGCCATACTGAAAGACCGCGACGGCAAGGAGTTCATGCAGAAGTACGACAGCCGTCTGTCGCTGGCGCCGCGCGACATCGTGGCCCGCGCCATCGACAACGAGATGAAGCTATCGGGCAAGGATTACCTCTATCTCGACGCGCGGGGCATCGGCAAGAAGCACCTCATCGAGGGCTTCCCCACCATCTACGCCAAGTGCCTCTCGATAGGCATTGACATCACGCGCGACATGATACCCATCCGTCCGGCGGCGCACTACCAGTGCGGCGGAATCAAGGTAGACCGCAACGGCGAGTCGTCCATCCACAACCTCTATGCCGCGGGCGAATGCAGCTGCACAGGCCTCCATGGCGGCAACCGCCTGGCCAGTAACTCGCTGCTCGAGGCAGTGGTGTATGCCCACAATGCGGCGCAAGCGACCATATCAACGTATCTGCAGATTGACTTATCAACCCACCGTCAGGTGCCCGATTGGAACGCCGAGGGCATGGTACTGAACGAGGAGATGGTGCTCATCACCCAGACGAAGAAAGAGTTGCAGGAAATCATGTGGAACTACGTCGGCATTGTGCGCAGCGACTTGCGCCTGCAGCGCGCCTTCGACCGCCTGAACCTCATCTTCCGCGAGACCGAGGATCTCTACAACCGCAGTGTGCTCACCGAGCCGCTCAGCGAGCTGCGCAACCTCATCGCCTGCGCCTATCTCATCATCAAGATGGCCCGCGCACGTCGGGAAAACGTTGGGCTTCACTACAGTCTGGACCTGATAGAGAAAAAAGTTTAGGGATTTTAACAATTAATTGGAGAAAAATACATATTTTTGCATCCGATTTGCGAATAACAACAACGGTTTAACATAAAACAAAACACTATGACAGCATTAATGATTGCATTGCAGGCAGTGGCTGGTATCGCCTGGGGTTACCTGGGAGCCGCCATCGGAGCCGGTCTGGCTACCGTGGGTGCCGGTATCGGCATCGGTAAAATCGGCCAAGGCGCCATGGAAGGCATGGCCCGTCAGCCGGAGGCCGGTGGAGACATCCGCTCGACGATGATTATCGCCGCCGCTCTTGTCGAAGGCGTTGCCTTCTTCGCCGTCGTGTTGTGCTTGCTGGTTGTCCTCAAGTAGCACGCGACACAACAACTTACGGGGCTGCGATTGGCAGCCCCTTTGAAACGGAAACACTATGAACAATCCATTGATAAACCCGGGCCTGGGCACCTTTGTGTGGATGCTGGTATCTTTCGGCATACTGGCGTTCATCCTCATCAAGTGGGGCTGGCCCATGATACTGAAGGCGCTGAAGAGCCGCGAGGAGGCCATCGCCAACTCGCTCAACGAGGCCGCCAAGGCCCGCGAGGAGATGAAGGGGCTGGTGGCTCACAACGAGGAACTGCTGCGCCAAGCCAAGATTGAGCGCGACGAGATGCTGCGCAATGCACGTGTGGCGAGCGACCAGATTGTCGAGGACGCCCGCGCCAAAGCTACCGCCGAGGCCGACCGCATCGTCGAAGCCGCCCGTGAGAACATCAACTATGAGAAACTCAAAGCCATGCATGAGCTCAAGAACCAGATAGCCAACCTCAGCATCGAGATTGCCGAGAAGCTTATCCGTGCCGAATTGAGCGACAAGTCAAAGGCCGATGCCCTTATCCAGAAGGAGCTGGAAGTCATGAGCCAGAATTAAGCCGTATAGTCAACAATAGCCGCCAAGAATGAACCGCCGATTGCATCACATTGTGCTACGCCTGCTCACCGCCCCGCTACTGCTGGCGATGCTGTTTGTGGCCTGCACCGAGAAGGAGGAAGCCCAACCCACCCCCTCGCCGGCTGCCAACGTCAGCCAGCCTGACCCAACAGGCACCCCCCAGCAGCCCGAACCGGAGGTCTCTAATGGACTTCGGGGCAAATGGGTGTTGCAGGACATATACTTTGAAAGGTTTGTCGACGGACATCCTGAGGATAGCACCATCAAGGCTTTCGTCTACCACGATACCATTGACTTTTTGAGTGATTCCACATTCCATTCGTCGGCAGCCGCGTGGCGCAGCGTCAATTGGCGCTATCTGGTGAGTGGAACGGCTGGCATAGACCCCTGCACCTACCATTACGATTACGTCGCCACCGTTACCATACTGGGGGAGGACTCGCTGCTCATCTATGGCTACTCGCCCATGGACGACGTGCCCACCTGCGGCGGCTATGGCGACTTGCACCTCAACCTTTTCACAAAACTGTAAGAGCCTACAATCGATGAATAACTATCGCGTCAATACCAATTACGCCAAGGCGCTCTATATGCTTGCAGGCGATACCGGCGCCGCCGACCGAGTGGCCGACGACATGCGGCTTATCGGAGCGGTCTGCACCGAGAACCGCCAGTTCGCGGTGGTCATGGGTAATCCTACCGTGCCCCACACCAAAAAGAGCGCCGTCATCCAAGCCCTCTTTGCCGACCATGTCTCTGCCGAGACGATGGCGTTCCTGCTTTTTGTCGTAAGAAAGAACAGGGCCGTCAACCTCAAGGGCATCAGCGAGGCATATCTCACCCTTTGGCGCGACGGCAGGAACATCGTCTACAGCGACCTTGTCACCCACCAGCCCATCGATGACGAAGCCCGTCGCATGGTTACCCGCATGGTGGAGGAATACACCGGCAAACACGTCGAACTGCATGACCGTACCGACGAGAAGATGCTCGGCAGTTTCAAGCTGGAGTTCGACAACAAGATGTACGACGCCCGCATCCGCACCAAGATACGCAAGCTGCGGTTGGCGTTCGCGAAGAATGAATACGAAAGTAAACTGTAAAGTATATGTCAGATATTAAACCTGCCGAAGTATCGGCAATCTTGAAGAAGCAACTGGCCGACGTCGACCTCGATGTGCAGCTTGAGGAGGTGGGCACCGTGCTCACTGTGGGCGACGGCATCGCCCGCGTCTACGGCCTCAACAACGCCCAGAGCGGCGAGCTGGTGGAGTTCGACAACGGCGACCAGGGCATTGTGCAGAACCTCGAGGAGGACAACGTGGGTGTGGTGATGCTCGGCGAAGTGAGCACCACCAACGAGGGCGACACGGTGAAGCGCACCAAGCGCATCGCCTCGCTGCCCGTCGGCGAGGGGCTGCTGGGCCGCGTCATCAACACCATCGGCCAGCCCATCGACGGCAAGGGCCCCATCGAGGGCGAGCTGTTCGACATGCCCATCGAGCGCAAAGCCCCGGGCGTCATCTTCCGTCAGCCTGTGGAGCAGCCGCTGCAGACTGGTATCAAGGCCATCGACTCGATGATTCCCATCGGACGCGGCCAGCGCGAGCTCATCATTGGCGACCGCCAGACCGGTAAGACGGCCATTGCCATAGACACCATCATCAACCAGAAAAACAACTATGACGCCGGCGACCCGGTCTACTGCATCTATGTGGCCTGTGGCCAGAAGGGCAGCACCGTGGCCAACCTGGTGAAAAACCTCGAGGAGAAGGGCGCCATGGCCTACACCATCGTGGTGGCGGCCACCGCCTCTGACCCCGCGGCCATGCAGTTCTACGCCCCCTTCGCGGGTGCCGCCATCGGCGAATACTTCCGCGACACGGGCCGCAACGCCCTCGTCATCTACGACGACCTCTCGAAGCAGGCCGTGGCCTACCGCGAAGTATCGTTGCTGCTCCGTCGTCCGCCGGGACGCGAAGCCTACCCGGGCGATGTGTTCTACCTGCACAGCCGCCTTCTGGAGCGTGCCGCCCGCATCATCCAGAGCGACGCCATCGCCGCCAACATGAACGACCTGCCCGCCTCGCTGAAAGGCAAGGTGAAAGGCGGCGGAAGCCTGACAGCCCTGCCCATCATCGAGACCCAGGCGGGCGACGTGTCGGCCTACATCCCCACCAACGTCATCTCCATCACCGACGGCCAGATATTCCTTGAGACCAACCTCTTCAACAGCGGTGTGCGTCCCGCCATCAACGTGGGTATCTCGGTATCCCGTGTGGGTGGCAAGGCGCAGATCAAGTCGATGAAGAAGATTGCCGGTACACTCAAGATGGACCAGGCCCAGTACCGCGAGCTGGAGGCCTTCTCGAAGTTCGGCTCCGACCTCGACGCCGCCACCAAGGCAGTGCTCGACAAGGGCGCCCGCAATGTCGAGGTGCTCAAACAGCCCCAGTACAGCCCCATGCCCGTCGAAGAGCAGGTGGCCATCATCTTCTGCGGCACTAACGGACTGCTCCAGAAGGTGCCCGTCGAGAAGGTGCGCGACTACGAGAAAGCCTTCCTCTTCCACATGCGTCAGGAACACGCCGACATACTGGCCAACCTGCGCGCCGGCAAGCTGGTCGACAGCGACCTGGCCACCATGAAGGCCTTGGCATTGGACGTGGCAGAGAGATATAAATAATAGGTAGTAGCAGGTAGAGAAATGGCTAACCTCAAAGAAGTACGCACGCGCATCTCGTCGGTGAGCTCCACGCAGCAGATCACCTCCGCCATGAAGATGGTCTCTGCCGCCAAGTTCCGCCGTGCGCAGAACGCCATCATCGGCATGCGCCCCTATGCGGCCCAGCTGAACGAGATAGTGGCTGACATCGACACCGGCGACGGCGTGCAGACCCCCTTCCACGCTGTGCGCCCCGTGCAGACGGTCGTGCTGGTGGTCGTCACCAGCAACAAAGGGCTCTGCGGCGCCTTCAACAGCAACGTGCTCAAGCTGGCGCAGCAGCGCATCGACCACTGGCGCCAGGCCGGCGCCGCCATCCGCATCGTCTCTGTGGGCAAGAAAGCCTCCGAGCTGCTGGCGCGCCAGAAAGACCTCCAGGTGAGCGCCCACGACGAGCTGCTCGACAGCCCTGCGTTCGACGCGGTGGCCACCCTGGCCGACACCCTGATGGACGACTTCGTCGAGAAGCGCATCGACCGTGTCGAGATGGTCTACAACCAGTTCAAGAACTCCCTCTCGCAGGTGCTCACCTGCGAACCCTGGCTGCCGGTCAGCCCCAAGGACCTCAAAGCCCCTAAGGACACGAAAGGCGCTAAAAAAGCCAACGACTACATCTTCGAGCCCTCCAAAGAGGACATCCTGCGCGAGATGCTGCCCCTCACGCTGCGCAGCACCTTCTATCGCGCAGTGCTCGACTCGCTGGCCGCCGAGCATGGCGCCCGCATGACGGCCATGCAGAAAGCCACCGACAACGCCACCGAGCTGCTCAAAGACCTGCGGCTCTCCTACAACAAAGCCCGCCAGGCCTCCATCACCAACGAAATCATCGAGATTGTCAGTGGCTCCGAAGCCCTGAAAGGATAAGACAAAACACAACGGCAGACATCGCCTTGAGACGGTGTCTGCTTTTTTTTATACCCTTATAGGAATACCATGCTGAAGAAAACCACCCTCCTCGCGGCCCTGCTGCTGACGGCCCTGCTGTCGGTCGCCAAGCCTGTGGGCATTGGCCGCGCCTCCGACGTGGCCGCCGCCTTCTTCCCCGGCGTCGACCTCAACGTCGCCGAGATGGGCGATATCTATCTCTTTACGCCCGTCGATGGCCCCGGCTTCGTGCTCGTTGCGGCCGACGACTGCGTGCGCCCCGTGCTGGCCTATTCGCGCGACGGCGCCTTCGACCCCAAGACCATGCCCGACCATGTGGCCGACTGGATCAGCGCCTACAACCGCGAGATAGCGTCGCTCCGCGAGGCCGGCGCCACCCCCTCCGCCGCTGTCCAGGCCCTCTGGGAGCAGCTGCCCGACGCCACCGAGACCGTGGCACCCCTGATGACCACCCAGTGGAACCAGTCGCCCTACTACAACAACCGCTGCCCGGTTTCCCCCACCAACTCGCGCCACGCCGTCACCGGCTGCGTGGCCACCGCCATGGCGCAGGTCATGAAATACTGGAACCACCCTGCCGTGGGTCACGGCAGCAACGCCTACACCTGCCAGCCCTTCGGCCTCATCCAGTGCTCGTTCGACACCGCCTACAGCTGGTCCGACATGCCCGACCGCCTCAACCGCTTCAGCAGCGACGCCCAAGTCTTCGCCGTGGCGCAGCTCATGTTCCACGTCGGCGTCTCGGTCTCGATGAACTATGGCACCGGCTCCAGCGGCGCCCACGTGATATCCTACGGCAGCGCCAGCTATCCCTCGGCCGAGAACTCCCTGAAGCAATACTTCCGCTACAACCCCATGCTCCACGGAGTCTCCAAGCGTCAGTACACTGACGCCGAATGGGACGCCCTCATCAAGGACGAAATCGACCACCACCGGCCGGTGCTCTACTCCGGCTTCGACGGCACCGGCGGCCACGCCTTCGTCATCGACGGCTACAGCAGCAACACCAACTCCCGCACCGGCAACCGCTTCTTCCACGTCAACTGGGGGTGGGGCGGAGGCTACGACGGCTACTACACCCTCGACTCGCTCTCGCCCGGCGCCGGCGGCACCGGCGGCAACGCCACCTACACCTTCAACGGCGACAATTCGGCCCTGGTAGGCGTGCAGCCTTCGACCAACAGCGAGGGCGACGGCATCTCGGTGGTCAGTGTCCGTGCCGCCAATTCTGCCCAGGGCAGCGTCTCCGGCAGCGGCCGCTATCACACCTTCTCCGACACCGTCATGATCATCGCCACCGCCGCCGAGGGCTACCGCTTCGACCGCTGGACCAGCGGCAATGTCTACAATCCCGTCGAGTTCATCGCCAACGGCGACTACCGCGACACAGCCCTCTTTGTGCCCCTCCACGGCGACACCCTCGGCTACTCGGCCGACCACATGCTCTCCGCCTGGTACGACGACTACAGCAGCATCACCGAGTGGGGCATCCGCATACCCCCCTCGCTGCACGACCCCATGCGTAGCCTCACCGCCATCCAGTTCTTCCTCTTCGCCGGCGGCGACTACACCTTCAACGTCTACCGCGGCGCCTCCATCGACGAGGGCCACCTGGTCTACACCCACGACGATTTCTACATGTCCACGCAGAGCTGGTACACCCTCGAGCTCGACAGCGCCCTCTATGTGGGCAACCACGAGCCTCTCTTCATCACCGTGCGCTACAGCGGCGGCGGCTATCCCGCTGCCATGACCGCCTACAGCGGCAACCTCGACGGCTGCTGGTACCACCTGCCCAGCGGCTGGGACACCTACGACCGCCACGGCAACTACTGCTCCTGGATGCTGCGCGGCCTCTTCGCGCCCCGCACCGGACGCTCCTTCACCCTCGCCACCGCCGTGGCCGGTGCCGACAGCAACTACGCCGTCCTGCCGGCCTCCTGCTATGCCCAGGGCGACGGCATCTACCACGAGGACAGCCTCGTTACCGTCACTGCCCACTCCGACCCCGGCGACCCCGTCTTCTACTACTGGCTCTCCTCGCGCGGCGACACCGTGCGTGCCAACCCCTACAGCTTCCACCTGGCCACCGACCTCACCCTCACGGCCGTCTTCGGCCGCGACCGCACCGGCATCGACCCCGTCGACGCCCTCTCCGCGCCGCTCACCGTCCGCCTCACCGGCCGCACCCTCCATGTCGACGCCCCTGCCGGCACCCCCGTCGCCCTCTACGACATCCAAGGTCGCCTTATTCATCATTCATCATTCATCACTCATCATTCATCATTCACCCTTCCCGCCCCCGGTGTCTACCTCCTCCGTGCCGCAGGCCAAACCCGCAAAATCATAGTCCTGTGAAACAGATACGCCTCACCCTCCTGACGGCCCTGCTGACGCTCCTTGGCGTCGGCGCCGCCGCCAAACCCGTCGACCCCGCCATGGCGCGCCGTGTTGCCGCCAACCTGCTGGGCGACACACTCCTTGTCGACCGCACCGCCGAGCTGCCCTTCCAGGGGCTCTACCTCTTCACCCCCGCCAGCGGCCGGGGTTTCGCCGTGGTCGCGGGCGACAACTGCGCCCTGCCCGTCGTGGGCTATTCGGCCTCCAACCCCTTCAGCCTCTCCGCCAAGGCTCCTATGGCGTGGCTCGCCACCGTGGCCTCCCGCATCGACGCCCTGCAGCGTGAAGGCATCGAGAGCACCCCCGAGGTGGACGCGCGCTGGCAGCAAGCCCTTGCCGGCGGCCCGAAGGACGGCGACGGCGTCGCGCCCCTCGTTGCCACCCAGTGGGGCCAGTCGCCCTACTACAACGACCTCTGCCCCTTCGACGTGGACTACCAGGAGCACGCCCTCACCGGCTGCGGTGCCACCGCTATGGCGCAGGTCATGAAATACTGGAACTGCCCCGACACCGGCTACTGGGCCGAGAGCTATTACCACCACACCTACGGACAGCTCCACGCCGACTTCGGCAACACCGTCTACGACTGGGCCCACATGCCCGTCCAGCTCACAGCCGCCTCGTCCGACACCGAGCGTCTGGCCGTGGCCACCCTCATGTACCACTGCGGCGTGGCCCTCAACATGGACTACAGCTGCACCTCCAGCAACTCCTACATCTACTACGACAACTACAACTACGGCCGCGCCACCGAGAGCGTCATGCCCCTCTTCTTCAACTATAGCGGCGACATCCGCTCGGTCCTCCAGTGCGAATACCCGAATGGCCAGTGGGAAGCCCTGCTGCGTGCCCAACTCGACGCCGGCCGGCCCGTCATCTACCGTGGCGGCGCCCCCGACGGCGGCGGCCACATCTTCGTCTGCGACGGCTACGACGCCCAAGGCCTCTTCCACATCAACTGGGGCTGGGACGGCTATGCCGACGGCTACTTCGCCATGGGCGCCCTCAACCCCGACGAATACTCGTCGTGGAACCTGGGCAACAGCGCCATCATCAATATCTACCCCCGCACCGGCGCCCGCGAGGCCACCGTCACGGTGACCGGCGTCGCCAACCGCTCCGACTGGGGCAGCGTCAGCTACCGCCAGGGCGCCGAGATCTTCGGCGGACAGCCCTTCGCCCTCGAAGCCACCGCCGCCACCGGCTACCGCTTCGTGCGCTGGAGTGACGGCAGCCTGCACAACCCGCGCTTCCGCCCCGCCGTCGAGAGCCACACCGACACCGCTATTTTTGAGCCCATCCACCGCGACACCGTCGCCTTCTGCCAGCCGCGCCTCTACTTCAGCTACGGCTGGGGCTACGAGACCGGCCAGCCCACCGAGTGGGGCATCTGCATACCCACCCAGCTGCTGCCCTCCGACGGCCACATCACCTCCGTCAAGCTCTATGTCGACGAATCCCCCGACGTGCAGCGCCGCGTCTCCATCTACAGCGGTGGCGACACAGGCCCCGACTCGCTCATCTACCAGCAGGACAGCTACCTCAACGGACACCAGGGCTGGACCACCATCGTGCTCGACTCCATGGTGGCCTACAACCCCCAGCAGCCCGTGTGGGTGGTGCTCAGCACCAACGGCGTCAACTATCCCGCCGCCTGCAGCCGCTATGGCGGCGTGCCGGGCGGCACCTGGTTCCGCGGCAGCAACGGCCGCTGGTTCACCGTCACCGACGGCTACTACGTCTCGTGGCTCATGAAGGTCAACATCGCCTCGTCGCATAGCGGCATCGCCGACGTGGCCGACGACGGCACCTTCCGCGTCCGTGTCGACGGCCGCACCGTCACCGTCGACGCCGCCACCGACGACATCGCCCTCTACGACCTCCAGGGGCGCCTCCTCCAGAGTTCTTCACTCTCCACCGTCCGCTTCCCGCTGCCCGCATCGGGCGTCTATCTGGTCCGTGCCGCCGACCGCATCAAAAAGATAGTAGTGCAGTAACGACCTTAAAGTCTTTAAAGTCCTTAAGGTCCTTAAAAAATAAAACTCAAACCTCATGAAAAAGCTCCTCCCCATCATCGTCATGATCCTGCTCTTCGGCATGATCTCGTTCGTCACCAACCTGGCCTCGCCCATGGGCGACATCCTGAAAAACCAGTTCTCCATCCCCAACTGGCAGGGCACCCTGGGCGTCTTCGCCAACTTCATAGCCTATGCCATCATGGGCGTGCCGGCCGGCAGCCTCTTGCAGCGGCGCGGCTACAAGCGCACCGCCCTCATCGCCGTGGCCGTGGGCTTCGCCGGTGTGGGAGTGCAGTTGCTCTCGGGCCTGGCGGGCAGCTTCGGCGTCTACCTCTGCGGCGCCCTCATCGCCGGCTTCTCCATGTGCCTGCTCAACACCGTGGTCAACCCCATGCTCAACCGCCTTGGCGGCGGCGGCAACCGCGGCAACCAGCTCATCCAGTTCGGCGGCACCTTCAACTCGCTCTGCGGCACCGCCGTCATCGTCATCACGGGCCTCCTCATCCCCAGCATCGTCGACGCCCGCATCTCCGACACCTTCCCCCTGATGTACACCGCCCTGGCGGTCTTCGCCCTCGCCTTCGTCGTCATCCTCCTCACCGACATCCCCGAAAGTAGAGACGTGACACGGCACGTCTCCACCGATTTCAAGGGCCTCTTCCAGTTCCGCCATTTCGTGCTCGGCGCCATCGCCATCTTCATCTATGTGGGTGTCGAGGTGGGTACCCCCAACGTGCTCAACAAGTGGCTCCAGAACCCTGAGGCGCATATCTTCGCCGACGGCGTCAACGCCGAGGCCGTGGCCGGCTCGGTCACCGCCTTCTACTGGCTGCTGATGCTCGTGGGACGCCTCGTCGGCGGCCTCGTCGGCGCCAAAGTCTCCGCCCGCAAGATGCTCGCCGTCGTGGCCTCCGCGGCGGTCGTCCTTGTGACGCTGGCCATCGTCATCCCCGCCACCACCATGGTGTCGTTCCCCGGCTTCAACGGAGCCCGCGGCTTCGGCCTCAACCCCGTGCCCCTCAGCGCGGCCCTGCTGGTCTGCGTGGGCCTCTGCACCTCGGTCATGTGGGGCGGCATCTTCAACCTCGCCGTCGAGGGTCTCGGCAGCTACACCGAGCGTGCCTCGGGCCTCTTCATGGCCCTGGTGTGTGGCGGCGGCGTGCTTCCGCTGCTGATGAACGGCGTGGTCGACATCTTCGGCGTCGCCGGCTACCAGCCCAGCTACTGGATTGTCGTCGCCGGCTTCGCCTATATCCTCTTCTACGCCCTCGTAGGCAGCAAGCCCAAGGGAAGAGCTTAGCGGGCTCACATCTAACACCTTACCTCTTACATCACACTCCTCTCGGGACCCCCTCGGGTCCCGGCGGGGACCCTCTGGCCATTTTGTGGCATTTTGATAGGAGGGGGAGCGGAGGGGGACCGGAGGGGGACCGGAGGGGAACCGGACCGGAAGGGGGTTGCCGGACGGTGGTTGGCGGACTTTTTTAACTTAAAATCGGGAACTCGCTGGGGGGGAGTGTTTTGTGCTTTTTATGAGTGTTAAAAAATAAAAAAAATTTGCTTTTTTCAAATGTGTTTCCTACCTTTGTGGTAGGCTTAAAAAAGGCGATATTTTAATTAGGATATATAAATCAATCAATTAACTAAATTTATTCATTATGAAAAAGCACTTATGTTTGTTGATGCTCATCGCGGCACTGGTAGTGCCATGGGCATCTCGGGCGCAGGCGGTTACCCTCGGGAATTATGCTTTCTCGACGGGTGTCGATGCGACGAAATGGGTCAGCATGACCGGAGCGACGCAGATCCTGACACCGTCGAACAGTGACGGTATGGCGTCGAGTGTGCAGAGCATCGGGTTCAGTTTCCCGTTTGGCTCGACCAACTACACGCAGTACTCGGTGAACACCGACGGTAACCTGCGTCTGGGCAGCACGGTGACGGGAACTGCCAACTACAGCACCCCGTTCAGCTCGGCCAATGCTGCTGTCAACAACCCAAAGATCAACGCCTTCGGTTGCGACGGCTACGGTGTCACAGGCTCCCACTATGTGAAGGCGAAGCAGCATGTGACCGATGATGACGACACGCTGCTTGCCGTGGAGTTCTGCATGGGAACTTATACCAGCTCTACTCGCAACTATCTCTACAAGTGGCAGGTGCACCTCTACAAGAACGGCAATATCGAGATTGTCTTCCCCGCCGCTTCGGGCATTCCTTCGACGGCTCCCGCCGTGTCGCATCAGTGCGGCATGTGCGTGAGCGCCAGCGATGGCTGGATTATCTCTTCGGCCACCAATACAGCCCAGCATTTCACCAACGGTTCTTCGGTGACCAATGCCTCAGGTACCTGGTTTGGAGCCAACCGTTACTACGCTTTCATTCATCCCAGCAACCTCAGCTGCCCGGGTCCTCTGGCGTTGACGGTGTCCAATATTACGACCGATTCGGCCATAGTGACTTGGAGCCCTGGTGGCACGGAGACTGAATGGGTATATAGCCTGAATGGTGCTGACTGGGAGTATGTCTATGACACGGCGATTGTGTTCGACACCCTCAGAGCCAACACCCCCTACACTATCAGCGTGCGTGGAGTCTGCGGATATGACGACACCAGTTTTGCCAGCAGTATCAGTTTCCGTACGGCCTGCACCAGCATCACCTTGGCCGACCTGCCTTTCACGGAGAACTTTGACGGGGTTGAGGGTGCCACCACGACCTCGGTGTCGGAGAACAACCTGCCCCCCTGCTGGGACCACCACAATACGGGTACGAACACCAGCTACTCGGGCTACCCGATGGTCTATGCCACCAGCGGCAATACCCACAGCGGCGCCAATGCCATGCGCTTCTATACCTATATTACCAGTGGCACCTATGCCAACCAGTATGCTATCTTTCCGGAGATTGACTCTACGACGGCTCCCATTAACACCCTGCAGGTGGATTTCTGGTCTCGCTCTGGCTCCTCCAGCTACCAATCGTATTTGATTGTGGGTGTGATGACCGACCCGACCAATCCCAGCACTTTTGTGCCGATGGATACCATCTATAGCAACGCCTCGACTACTTATACTTACCATGAGGTGCAGTTCAACACTTACACGGGTCCCCACGGCCGTATCACCTTCATGGTCCCGCAGCCTGCATCGAACTACAACACCATGCTTGTGGACGATATCACGGTGAGGGTCATCCCCACCTGCTTCTGGCCTTCCGCTGTGGCGCTTTCGAGCATCTCGTCCGACGAGGCCACCATCGTGTGGACGCCCGACAGCCGCACCGCGAACCCCAGCAGCTGGGTGGTTGAGTACGACACCGCGGGCTTCACCCCCGGCACCGGCATAACGACGACGATGACCGACACCACCATCGCCCTGACGGGTCTCAACCCGAACACGCAGTATGACATCTATATTAGAGCCAACTGCGGCGTTGGCGATGAGTCCGATCCGACCACCTTCAGCTTCCGCACCGATTGCTTGGGACTTGACACGCTGCCCTATCTCGAGACCTTCGAGAGCTATGGCTCGAGTTCGACTAGCCCCATCAGCACCTGCTGGCACAAGGGTACCAACAGCACCACTGCCTACCCCTATCCCTCCAGCACGGTTGTCAACGGAACACGCAGCCTCTACTTCTATGGCTACTATCCCTCGTCGGCCACGGCCGACCGCATCTACAGCTGGGCAACCTTGCCGGCCATCGATGATGCCCTTAGCATGAGCGACCTGATGTTGAGACTGAAGGTGAAACGCGGCTCCACCGCCAGCAACTATTACACCACGCTTCTCTATATCGGTGTTGCCGACAGCTATGTGGGATTTGTCAATGCCGACTCGATAGCGGCCCAGGTGACCTGGATTGACACCCTCGACTACTTCAGCACCGCAGCCTCCTCGATCCATGATGCCGAGGTGGGCTTTGCCAACTATACCGGCACCGGCAAGTATGTGGTCATCTATGCTCCTGTGCCTCCGCTGCAGGGCAGTGCCTCATATTGCTACAATTATGTTTATGTGGACGATGTGGAGCTTCTTGAGGCCCCCAACTGCAACAGGCCTACCGCTGTGGCGCTTGACAGTGTCACGTCAGACGAGGCCTACATCAGATGGACGCCCAACAGCTTCACCACCAACCCCAGCAGCTGGGAGGTGGAATACGACACTGTGGGCTTCACGCCCGGCACCGGCGCGACGATGACGGTCTATGACACCATGGCCACCCTGACGGGCCTCGCTGCCAACACACAGTATGTCGTTTATATCAAAGCCAACTGCGGCGGCGATATGTCTGACTCGACTGTCTTCACCTTCCGCACGGCCTGCGGCGCCCTGACCACGCTGCCCTACACGGAGGACTTCGAGAGCTACGGCTCCGGCACCACTGCCTTCCCCACATGCTGGTACAAGCTGGGCAGCACGGCCGACAGGCCCTACATCTATGCCACCACTTCTTACGGCCACAACAATAGCCACGGCCTCTACTTCTACGCTGCCGCCGGGGGCTATTGCTACGCCATTATGCCTTCTTTGGATTCCAATACGCTGAACATTAGTACCTTGCAGGTTAGCTTCTGGGCACGGCAGTACTCTACCACTTACAACTGCGACTTTGAGGTCGGCGTGATGACCGACCCGACGGATGCTTCCACATTCACGGCGATAGGCTCGGTGCATCCCGCGGGGACCACCTACGAGCACTTCGAGGTGGCCCTGGGAACCTATACAGGCTCTGGCTCCTATATCGCCTTCAGAGCTATCCAGCATTCTGGCTCTTCGTCAGCCATCTACCTGATGCTTGACGATGTGACCCTCGAGCCGATGCCCACCTGCCCGGGTATCACCGATCTTGACGCTGCCACCACCGTGGGTGCCGCGCTGCTCACCTGGAATCACCAGGCTGGCTATGGCGACCCCGACGGCGGCTATCAGGTGACCTACGACAGCATCGGAGGCACCAGCCCCGCCACGGTGCTGGCCACCGAGCCCACCGCTACGCTGACCGGTCTGCAGCCCCGTACCACCTATAAGGCCTACGTCCAGGCCGACTGCGGCAACGACGGTCTTGGCCGTAGGGACAGCATCGAGTTCACCACAGGTCCTAACGCTTATATTGACATAACCGACGGCACCCCCGGTACTTCATACTACCTCCCCATCGGCAACTTCTATAAGTATTCCTATACTCAACAGATTATCACAGCTGCCGAGATGGGTGGCGCTGCCACGCTGACCGGCATCGACTTCCAGTATAGCTATGCTACGGCCGTAACGCAGAAGACCAATGTGACCATCTACTTGGCCAATACCACCACGTCGTCGCTCAGCAGCGCCTTCGTGACCTACAATGCCAATACATTTGTGCCGGTCTACACAGGCAACATGAACTGCACGCAGGGTTGGAACCACTTCCAGTTCACCACACCGTTCCAGTATGACGGCACCAGCAACCTGCTGGTTGTAGTGCACGATAACTCGAATGCTTATCCTGGTTCATCTTATATCTACGCTACCCACAGCGCTCCCGCTGGTAGCGGACGCTATGTGCAGAATGATAGTAGCCCCTATACCATCAGCAGTGTCTCGGGCGGCACCTCCCTTTCCTACCGCGCTAACATGCACATTTATAAGGTAGACAACGGAACGATTGCCTGTGCCGCTCCTGCGGTGCGGGCGACCTATGTGTCGCAAGACACGGTTGAACTGGCCTGGATACCCGGCTACAACGAGACCGAGTGGGATGTGGACTACCGTGTGCACGGCACCACGACATGGACCAGCGCCGCCACCGGTGTGACCACCACCAACTACACCTTCGACAATCTGAACCCCGGTACGGACTATGACTTCCGTGTGTCGTTCACCTGCACCGACGATAATACGCTCTATGCCGGCACGGTTTCGGCCCGCACCCATTGCGCTGCTGTATCCATACCCTACAGCTACAATTTTGACGACCTGCCCACCGGCAGCTCCTCGGCGCGTCCTGACATCCCCTGCTGGCACCACCTGAACAATGGTACCTCCTATTTTGGCTATCCCTATGTGTATTCGACAGCACACAGCGGCACTCGCAGCCTCTACTGGTATTCCACTACCACCACCGGCACCTACGGCGACTACCAGGTCGTTGTGCTGCCCCCGATGGACACCACCACGACTCCCATCAGCGGGATGCAGCTCAGCTTCTGGGCTCGTCCCTCGAGCACCAGCTACGCCCCCGTGTTCTTTGTGGGCGTGATGACCGACCCGGAGAACATCAGCACCTTCCAGGTGGTCGACACGGTCAATGTGCCATCGGGTTCCATCGATTGGACTTTCTATGAGGTTCCCCTCAACTCCTATCATGGCAACGGCAACTACATTGCTGTCCGAGTCAACCGTCCGTCCTCCTCTTGGTATGCCTACACCGATGACTTCATGGTGGATGCCATCCCGACCTGCCCGCATGTGGCCAATGTCGCAGTTGACACCGCCACGGAGAACAGCATCACTCTCAGCTGGCATCCTGTCGGCGAAGAAACCGAGTGGTCGATTACCGACGGCGCGGGCTTCTACGTCACCACCCTCGACACCTTCTACACTGTCACGGGTCTCTATCCCAACACGGCCTACAACTTCGAGGTGCGCGCGCTGTGCTCCTCCACCGATTCGAGTATTGCTATGAGTGTCCTGGCTCGTACCTCGTGCCCGCAGCACATTACGCTGCCCTACCTCGAAGACTTCGAGACCTACGGCACCGGCAGCACCGCCTTCCCCTCTTGCTGGCACAGGTTGGGCAGCACGGCCGACCGGCCCTACGTCAATGCCACCACCAGCTATGGCCATAACAACACCCATGGTCTCTACTTCTACGCCGCCTCCGGTGGCTATTGCTACGGCATTTTGCCCCCCGTGGAGTCCACGTTGCTTACCACCCTTGAGGTCAACTTCTGGGCACGGCAGTACAGCACCAGCTACAACTGCGACTTTGTGGTCGGCGTGATGACTGACCCGCTGGATGCTACCACCTTCGTGGCAGTCGATACGGTGCATCCCGCTGGAACCACCTACGAGGAGTTCACTGTGTCCTTGGCAAACTATACCGGCACTGGCACCTATATTGCTTTCAGCTCTATTCAGCATCCAGGCACTTCGACAACCATTTACATGATGCTCGACGACGTTGAGGTGTACCAGAGCAGCAACTGCCCCTCGGTCGAGGGTCTCTATGCTTCGAGCGTGAGCAACAACAACGCCACGGTGGCCTGGACCGTGCCCGCCAACGCCGGCCACACGGGTGTGATGCTCTACATCGCCACGGTGAACAACATCGCCGCCGCCACCGACAGCGCCTTCGTGCCTGCCGGCACCAACAGCTACACCTTCACCGGCCTGCACGGCACCACGACCTACTATGTGTGGGCCAGGACTGAATGCGCCACCGAGTCGGCTCGTGTGCGCACGATGAACTTCACCACCACCGCAGACTGCGTGCCCGTGAGCAATGTGACGGTTGCGGGTCTCGACTACACCGCTTTCGGCTTGACTTGGGATGCCCCGACCGCGGGCAACGCCGCCACGGCCTACCGCGTGTACTGGAAGGCTACCACCGCTACCACTTGGGACAGCATGGTGGTGACCACGAACCACTGCTACATCAATGGCCTGACCGCCAACACCAGCTATCAGTATCGCATCCTCACCCTCTGCAGCGACTTGGTCAGTGAGGCCAACAGCGGCACTATCTCGACGCCGGCGTGCGGCACCATGATTACCGAGGGTGGCGCGAGCAACAGCTACCTGCCTACCTATGTATACTATAATTATAGTTACACGCAGCAAATCTACCTGGCTGAGGAGCTTGGCGACATTGACACCATCGGTGCTATTACCTATTATTATCAAGGCACCCTCACCATTCCGCGCAGCATGACCATCTACATGGCCAACACCACGCAGAGCGCATTCGGCTCGTCGGCCGACTATGTGCCCGCCAGCGCCCTGACGCAGGTCTTCAACGGCACCATGAACGGCACCAGCGGATTTATCACCGTCACGCTGACCACTCCGTTTGTGCGCACGCCCGGCAGCAACCTGGTCATTGCCTGCAACGACCTGACCGGTGATTACGAAACCTCGGCCAGCTGGAACGCTACGGCTACCAGCACGACTCGTTCGCTCTACTACTACTGGGACGACGATCCCTTCTCGCCCGCGGCTCCCGATGCCGATGCCAGTAACGGTGTGTTGAGCTACGTCAACCAGATTGTGCTGACCAAGCCCAACTGCACTGTCCCGACCTGCGGCACACCTATCCTCTTCACCGACAGCGCCACGACGACTTCCATCTTCGTGAGCTGGCACGCCGAGACGGGCCACACCTATAATGTGGCCTACCGCGCCACGGGCGACAGCACTTGGACCACGGTGGCTACCGCCAACACCACGGGCACGATCAGCATCACCGGCCTGACTCCTTCGAGCGAGTATGTTGTCCGTGTCAGCACCCAGTGCGACGGCGCAACCCTGACCGGCACCGCTACCGTGCAGACCCTGTGCGCCCCGATGCCACTGCCTCTGACCGAGGACTTCGAAGACAGAGCAAACGGTGTCTTTGAGCGCTATTGCTGGACGGTGGGTACCATCAACCTGGGTACCACCTATCCGATGCCGATTGTGACCCGACTCCAGGGTTCGGAAGACAGGCTTTGCTTAATCTACAACGGTGGTTATGTTATTCTGCCCGAGGTGGCCGAAGAGCTCGACTCGCTGCAGATTCGCTTCAAACTGCTCCAGGGCGGCGAAAATGTGCGCTTCCTCATGGGCCTGATGCTCGATCCCGCTGCTCCCATCACCTCGATACATGTGCTCGACACCCTGATCCGTTCGCAGATTGACTCGACGACCAACGAGGTGAACATCACCTACCAGTTCGCCGGTAACATCCCCGCTGGCTATGAGCACGCTCACATCGCCTTCTGGGATGCCTTCAACGACAACTACAGCTTCCTCAACGACATTGTGGTCGAGTATGTGCCGCAGTGCACGCCGGCAAGCGACTTCACCGTCGACACCGTGACCACCACCACGGCCACCATCAGCTGGACCAACCCGGGCCGGAACGCCACCAGCTATGTGGTTGAGTACGGTCCTCGCTACTATACTCCGGGCACCGGCACCCGCGTGACGGGCAATGGCTCGCCCATCATCCTCACCGGTCTGGACCACAGCACCAGCTATGACGCCTACGTCTACACTGTCTGCGGAGCCAGCGGCGACACCTCCGTTGCCAGCCAGGTGATCCGCTTCACCACCTCGTGCGCTGAGATTACCACGCTGCCCTATGTGATGAGCTTCGAGAATGGCATCGTGCCTCCGGGAACCAGCCCTGCCGACGCCCTGCCTAACTGCTGGACCGCCACGGGTTCGCCCCTGCCGCACGTCATCTACACCTCGACCGGTGCCTACACCGGCACAGCGTCCCACTGCTTCCAGTTCAACACTGACAGCGGTGTGGCCGCCCTGCCGCAGATGCAGCCCGCCATCAACACGCTGATGATGTCCTTCCGTGCCCATAACGCCAGCCCCGCCAACGCAGGTCTCGTTATCGGCACCCTGAACAGCACCAACACCTTCGTGCCTTACGACACGGTCGACTTCGTTGGTGGCACCAACAACGTCTACAATGTGGTGTGCTACTTCAACGACTACGCTGGCACCGACAACCGCATCGCTATGCGCAGCCGGTGCAGTTCCTCGAGCAACTACATCTATATTGACGACATCGTGGTCGACACGCTGCCCGCCTGCATCCCGGTATCGCACCTGCATGCCGAAATGTTGCAGGGCACCTCTGCCTACCTCGTGTGGAGCCGCAGCACCGCCGCGAGCTACACCGTGCGCTACAAGCTGCACAGCGCCGCGACCTACACCGACACCACCACCACTACGCGCGATATCAACCTCACCGGTTTGAATCCGCAGACGCAGTATGACGTGATGGTCATCGGCAGCTGCAACGACACCGCTACCCTGAGCTTCACCACGCCGTGCAACGCTGTGACCCTGCCGTACACGGAGAACTTCGACAACGTTTCCACTAACACTAGCACCAGCGGCAACTATGGTGTGATGCCCAACTGCTGGGATTACACGTTGACGGGAACCTCCAGCTATACCACTGGCAGTTATCTGCCGGGTGTATATTACGGCACCACCTATGCCCACAGCGGCTCTTACAGTCTGCGTATCGCGGGCGTGGGTTACTTTATGCTGCCGCCGATGCCGGTCGACCTCGACACCCTGGAACTCAAGTTATGGCACTACACTGCTAGCGCCAACTACGCTTTTGAGGTCGGTGTGATGGAAGGCAACACCTTCATCCCCGTTCAGACCATCACCAGCCCGACCAGCACCAAGACCCAGCACACGGTCTACTTCGCTACCTACCATGGCAACAGCCGCACCATAGCCATCCGCAACTTCTACAACTCCAGCACCACGACCTACGACTACAGCTACAACTACCTCGACGACATCCAGGTGGACTTCGTGCCCAGCTGTATGCCTGTGGCCAATGTCCATTCTGTTGGTGCCAGTACCTCTACCATCGATGTGGACTGGACTGACGTGGGTACCCCGGCCTCGCAGTGGGAGGTCAACTATGGTCCTGTGGGCCATGCTGCCGGTAGCGGCGGCCAGACCATCACCGTCAGCAGCCACCCCTGCACCATCTCGGGTCTTGACACGCTGACTGCCTACGATGTCTATGTGCGTGCCCTCTGCTCGGCCACCGATCAGAGCACCTGGAGCACCAAGGCTACCCTGAGCACCGAACTGTGCGACGGCGCCACCATCGCCTCCACCGGCACTAACACTGCCACCTCCTACAATGCTCCTGTCAACAACTTCTACAAGTACACCCTCAGCGAGACCATCATCGACAGCGCCGAACTGGTCGGCATCGGTGATATCTCCGCTATCGCCTACAGCTATGCCTACACCACGGCTTCGAGCAGCAAGACCAGTGTCAACATCTATCTGCAGCCGACCACCAAGAAGACCTTCAGCAGCACCACCGATGTGGTGGCGCTCAACGCAAACACCGCTGTGCTGGTCTACAGTGGCCACCTCAACTGCTCGAATGGTTGGAACTACTTCCAGTTCGATACCACCTACACCTGGGACGGCCACAGCAACCTGCTGGTGATTGTGGACGATAACTCGAACGCCTACAACGGCTCGGCCTACATCTTCAACACCTCCGCCTGCACGGGCAACAAGACGCTCACCTTCTACAGCGACAGTGAGAACCCCAACCCGTCGTCGCCTGCTTCCTTCGGTGGCAGTAAGACGGTCTACACCTGGCGTCCCACGATGAAGCTTGTCTCTTGCGGCAGCTCCTGCCAGGCTCCTGGTGTGACGGTGTCTGACATCACCTACCAGTCTGCCACGGTGACCGCTGTGGGTACCGGCTTGGCCTACGAGCTGGCCTACGGCACCGATCCCGACAACCTCGGCGCTCCGCAGACCAACACCACGGGTGTCTTCAACCTGACTGGCTTGAGCAACAATACCGAGTACTTCTACGCAGTGCGTAAGCAGTGCGACGACGGCAACTGGAGCTCTGCCGCTACCGGCAACTTCACCACCGCCAACCTGCCCTGCACGGCTCCGAGCAACCTCAGCACCACCAACGTCACCTACACCGGTGCCACGCTGACCTGGACGCCCGGCAACCGCCAGACCACCTGGGAGGTGCACCTCTTCGCAGGTACCACCGTCAATAGGTATGACACTGTGACCGGTACTCCGACCATCACCTACACCGACCTCGTCGAAGGTACGACCTACAGCATGGCCGTCCGCGGCTTCTGCACCGAGACCGAGTACAGCGACTGGAGCGACACCCTCGAGGTGACGACCCTGCGCTGCGAGCAGGTGACCGACATCACCGTGAGCAACCTCACCGCCACCGGTGCCACCCTCTCGTGGCCCGCCACCGGCGCCGAGAGCTACACCGTGGAGTATGGCTACCAAGGCATGAGCCAGGGCGACGGCACCAGCGTGACGGTGAACACCAACACCTGCGTGCTGACCGGTCTCGACCGCAACACCCACTATGACGCCTATGTGCGCGGTAACTGCAGTGGTGCCGCCGGCGTGTGGAGTGCTGTGGTGAGCTTCACCACCACCAGCGGCGGCCAGGGCATCCTCGATGCCGACGGCGACCAGGCTGTGGTGGTCTACCCGAACCCAGCTTCCGAGATGGTCACCATCACGGCTCCCGCCGCTTCGACGGTGACGCTGGTCGACCTCAACGGTCGCCAGAGCGGCAGCTGGTACACCGAGGACGGTAGCCTGACCATCGACGTGAGCGACCTCGCCAAGGGCGCCTACTTCGTGCGCGTCACCACCGCCGAGGGCACCGCGGTGCGCAAGCTCATCGTGAAGTAAGTTGACCTTCCCCGACCCCGCAAGGGGTACACACTGACCCGAGTGGGCCGCGCCACGGCGCGGCCCACTCTTTTTTTATCTTTTTTCTTCCAATTTAAATAAATGTTGTATCTTTGCATTTCTGTATGTGTGCGCCGTATACCGCCAACGAAGTGACATACATGCAGTTAGAGAAAATAAGTGAAACCCGTGCCGTGGCGGTGGGCACACAAAACAACAAGAATTCCTACACATGGATTACAAAAATGTGCAACCGCTGAGCGATTTCGATTGGAGTGCCGTCGAGGAGAAAGCGGGAAGAATCAAACAACAGTCGGGCGAGAAGAACGACGCCTATGAGAAGAGCTTCAACGCCTTCACCGAGCAAGAGGTCATCGAGGGTACCATCGTGGCCATCAACGACCGCGAGGTGGTGGTGAATGTGGGCGCCAAGAGCGACGGTGTCATCCCCGCCGGCGAGGTGCGCTACAACCCCGACCTGAAACCGGGCGACAAGATTGAGGTCTTCGTGGAGAGCCAGGAGGACGCCAACGGCCAGCTGATGCTGAGTCACAAGAAAGCCCGCATCCTGAAGAGCTGGGAGCGTGTGAACCAGGCTTACGACAACCAGGAAATCATCACCGGCTATGTGAAGAGCCGCACCAAAGGCGGTCTCATCGTCACGGTGTTCGAGAACATCGAGGCCTTCCTGCCGGGCAGCCAGATCGACGTGAAACCCATCCGCGACTACGACGTGTATGTCGACAAGACGATGGAGTTCAAGGTGGTCAAAATCAACCATGAATACAAGAATGTCGTCGTCAGCCACAAGGCGCTCATCGAGGACGAGATCGAGGCTCAGAAGGCCGAGATTATCAGCCACCTCGAGAAGGGCCAGGTGCTGGAAGGCGTGGTGAAGAACATCACCAGCTACGGCGTGTTCGTCGACCTCGGCGGCGTGGACGGCCTGATCCACATCACCGACCTGAGCTGGGGCCGTATCAACCATCCCGAGGAGATTGTCTCCCTCGACCAGAAGATCAACGTTGTCATCCTCGACTTCGACGAGGCCAAGCGCCGCATCGCTCTCGGCCTGAAGCAGCTCACCCCGCACCCGTGGGATGCGCTGGACGCCAACCTCAAGGAAGGCGACCACATCAAGGGCAAAGTGGTGGTCATTGCCGACTACGGTGCCTTTGTGGAGGTTATGCCCGGCGTGGAAGGTCTGATCCACGTCAGCGAGATGAGCTGGAGCCAGCACCTGCGCAGCGCCCAGGACTTCCTGAAGGTGGGCGACGAGGTGGAGGCCGTCATCCTGAACCTCGACCGCGAAAACCGCAAGATGAGCCTCGGCATCCGCCAGCTCATGCCCGACCCCTGGCTCTCGATCGCCGAGAAGTATCCTGTGGGCAGCAAGCATACCGCTACCGTGCGCAACTTCACCAACTTCGGCATCTTCGTCGAACTGGAGGAGGGCGTCGACGGCCTGATCCACATCAGCGACCTCAGTTGGAGCAAGAAGATTAAACACCCCGCCGAGTTCACCAAGATCGGTGAGAAGATCGACGTGGTGGTGCTCGAGGTCGATGCCGAGAACCGTCGCCTGAGCCTCGGTCACAAGCAGCTCGAGGAGAACCCCTGGGATGTCTACGAGACCCTCTTCACCGTTGGCAGTGTCCACCAGGGCAAGATTGTCAACATGAACGACAAGGGTGCCACCGTCATCCTGCCTTACGACGTCGAGGCGTTTGCCCCGATGCGTCACCTCGACAAGGAAGACAAGAGCAAGGCCAAGAACGGCGAGACCCTTGACTTCAAGGTGATTGAGTTCAACAAAGACTCCAAGAAAATCATCGTCAGCCACACCCGCACCTTCCAGGAGGGTAATGACGGTGCCCGCGCCGAGGGCGAGAGCCGCGAGCGCGCCACCAAGAAGACGGTGAAGCAGATCAACGAGACCCTCGAGAAGACCACCCTTGGTGACCTCGATATCTTCCAGAAACTGAAGGAGGAGAAGTAACCCGTCGGTCTGCCGCAAGGCGACACTTTCACGCCCGTGGCGTGCCATCATGATGGTGCGCCACGGTTTTTTTTAGCCCCCACAGACAGCATTTTCGTTCTTTGTGCGTCTACTGGGTGAACGCAACACGGAAAAAAGTTTGCACATGTTGTAAAAAAGTACTATCTTTGTGGTTGACATAGTGTTGTGTGATTGTGTACATAAGACTGAAAATGAACAAAATATAATGATTTATGAATAGCAAGAAATGGATAATGGCGGTGCTGGTCTTTTGTTTTGCCGCACTGACAAACAGCGCGATGGCGCAGGACGACTGGAACCAGAACACGGCCTGTCCGGGTTGGTATAAGCCCACCTCGTTTACGGCGGGCAACTCGCAGTGCTACTACCGCGGCGAACTGGGCGCGGTGGCGGACAAGAGTCAGCGCCCGATGCCGAGCCCTCTGACAGGTGAGACGGGCATCAAGTGGAGCGGCACCATTATCAATGCCAGCCAGTTGAGCAACCAGGGAGTATCAGGATGCGGCGGGTCAAGTAACGGTCTCATACCGAACCACGACAGGCAGTTCGCCATCATGAACACTAACTCGACGGCTTCCGGACACCCCACGAACAAAGACCCCAATACGGGTGATATGCTTCCCTTTGTGCCCACCCACTTCAACACCAACGACCCCACACCCGGCTTCGTCAACACTCAGCTCACCCACAGCATCCGCATCGGCGACGACTGTTCGGCGGGTTCAAGTTCCGGCTCTGGCTCCACTTGGCCAGTATGGGTACCCAGTTCATACCAGGGCGCCACGGCGCTGTACTACTATATCACGCCGAATGTGAACAACGCGATGCTGATATTGTACTACGCCATCGTGATTGAGGCACCGACCCATACGGTACTGATCAACCCGTGGTTCATCATCCGTGTGCAGTACAACGCCGGCACGGCCTCCAACCCCAACTGGCGCCAGGTGAGCCCGACGGGAACCTTCACAAGTCCCACGGCAACCCAGATGTGCGACACCCTGTCCTACATGGTTTCCTCGTCGCTGGCCTCGGAAGGAGGCAATGTGGTGATGGCTCCCTCAGGTGGGGTGGGTTGGCATCAGTATGGTTCTGGCTACAACAGGGTTTATTACAAAGACTGGGAGAAGGTGGTGATTAACCTTGGCGGCCTGCTGTACCAGCAGGTGCGTGTGGAGGTGATGGTGGCCGACTGCGGCTACAACGCCCACTACGGCTACGGCTATGTGACGGGTGAGTGCCGCCCGATGTCGCTGACGGGCACGGGCTGCCCGGCGGGCCGTGACACGGTGGTGACGACGCTGCGTGCCCCGCGCGGCATGAAGCGCTACCAGTGGAGCGTGTCGGAATTCGGCGCGAGCGACCCCGCCCAGGATAACCTCTCGCGTGGCGGGCGTGACGCCTACTTCACCTTCCGCAACGTGCGCATGGCCGACGGCACCTTTGCCGAGGGCCCCGAGGACACAGTCATCGTGCGCAGCAACGGGCGTCGCGACACCATACGCTACAGCAACTACGACGTGAAGTCGAGCGACTTCCGAGTGCTGTACCGGCCCAACTCGGCGCACCAGCAGATACGCCCTGTGGACTCGCTGGGGCATGTGATAGATAGCTTCGGCAACCGCCAGACCTTCCGCTGCAGGATGAAATCGGCGCTGGACCCCGCGAAGCCCTTCTACACGAACCTGTACTTGAGTGTCGACAACCAGAAGCCTTCGATGGCCATCGGCAAGACGCTGACGTGCGACGGAAAGGTGAAGACGTGGAACGAGAGCGAGGTGCCCGGTGCGCCGATGCTAGTGAACGACAGCCTGACGCGGTGGGCCTACTATTCCGACTCGCTGTGCCGCGGAACGGTGATAGACAGCGGCCGCGGCGACTCGCTGATACACCAGTTCAATGACACGACACTGAGGTACCTCCTGGTGCGTACCTACAACGTGGACACGACCTGCTATTCGGAGGCAGTATACAAGATCAAGCCCATCTCACGGCCCAAGAAGGCCGGCATCAAATTGTCGCGCAAAGTGCTGTGCGACGCCGACCAGACGACCATCACGGACACCACGCCGAACGTGATGTACCGCGAGTGGTACCTCTTGAACGAAGAGGGCGACGGCTATGACACGATACGGGGCGCCTTTGACAGGGTAAACAACCCGCCGCACAGCACGGTGCAGCAGAGCTTCTCGCGGTCGTTCACGCACTCCATCGAGCCGATACGGCTGCGAGTGCTCAACGGACTCTATTCAGTGAACCTGGAGAACACGCAGGACACCAACTGGTGCGACACGGTGGTGAGCGACATGGTGGCAGTGTTCGTGCATCCGGAGTTGACGGTAACGGGCGACACGATAGTGTGCCAGGGCAGCAAGACCGACGCGACAGTGAATGCCGTGGGCGTGCCAGGCTGCACCTATGAGTGGTCGCTGACCAACGGGACGGTGAGCGGCGGCTTTGGGATAAGCAACCGCCTCCAGGTGGAGCCCTATGCCGATACCTCGGTATACTATGTGAAGGTGACGAGCCCGCAGGGGTGCACGGCATGGGACAGTATCTACGCCTACCTGGTGCGTCCGCAGCTGGACATGACGCCGCGGTCGCGCATCTGCCCGGGCGACACCGCAGTGCTGACAGGCAGCAATGCCGACCACTACAGCTGGGTGGCCTCGCCGGCCGACCCGTCGCTGGCAGGACAGGAGACGAACGACGTGATATATGTCACGCCGAGCCGCACGACGACCTACACGATGATAGGCCACGGCAGCAACAACTGCGACGCATCGCCGCTGACGGAGACGGTGACGGTGGTGCCGATGCCAGTGCCCAACGTGGTGCTCGACCCCGGTTATATCGACAACGAAGACCCGACCATCGTCTTGGCGGACCGCTCGTCGAACAGCGCCTCGACGGAGTGGCGCTTTGAGGACGGCCAGGTGGTGGAAGGAAAGGTGATACAGCACACCTTCGACGGCATCGACCAGGACTCGGCGGTGCATGTGGTGCTGACGACGGCCAACGAGATAGGCTGCAGCATCGACTACCCGTTTGCGATACCGGTGTACATCTACACGGCGTGGCTGCCGAACAGCTTCACGCCCGGGAGCGAGGACCAGAACGCGGTGTTCAAACTGTACACGAACAACGCCTACGAATATTTCCACATCTACATCTACAACCGCAACGGCCTGCTGGTGTTCGAGTCAGACGACCCGAAGTTTGAGTGGGACGGCACGCGCAACGGCACGCCGTGCCCGCAGGGAGCGTATGTGTATGTGTGCAACTACCGCAAACCGGAGGCCAAGACGCTCAGTTCGCGTCACGGCAGCCTCACGCTTCTCCGATAAATGGACAAGCAGACCCTCCTGAAGAAATATTGGGGCTATGACACGTTCCGCCCCTTACAGGAGGAGATTATAGACTCTGTGCTGGCGGGCCGCGACACGCTCGCGCTCCTGCCAACCGGCGGAGGCAAGTCCCTCTGTTATCAGCTTCCCACGCTGATGACAGAGGGTCTCTGTTTGGTGGTGTCGCCGCTCATCGCCTTGATGAAGGACCAGGTGCAGCGCCTCAATGAGCGTGGCATCAAGGCGGCCTGTATTGTCTCCGGCATGAGCCATACCGACGCCACAGCGGTGCTCACCAACTGCCTCAGTGGCACCGTCAAATTGCTTTATGTCTCGCCTGAGCGCCTCCGGCAGCACCTTTTCATCGAGCATTTCCGCAGGATGAAGGTCGCCCTCATCGCCGTCGACGAGGCCCATTGTGTCTCGCAGTGGGGCTACGACTTCCGCCCGCCCTACCTACAGATAGCCGACATCAGGCAGTATCATCCGACGGTACCCCTCCTCGCCCTCACCGCCACCGCCACTCCCGAGGTGGCTGACGACATCCGGCTTCACCTGCTGATGCGCAACTGCCGCACCTTCACGGCCAGTTATGTGCGCCCCAACCTGCGCTACTCCGTGGTGCGCGGTGACGACCGCACAGGACTGCTGCTGCGTGTGGTGAAACAGGGTGACGGTTGCGGCATCGTCTATGCCCGTAGCCGCCGTGCCACGCAACAGATTGCCGACCTGCTGAATGCCTCCGGCATCTCCGCTACCTACTACCACGCGGGTCTCGACGCTGCCGAGCGCGACCGCCGGCAGGCCCTATGGATGAGTGGCAAATGCCGTGTGATGGTGGCCACCAACGCCTTCGGTATGGGCATTGACAAGCCCGACGTGCGCTTCGTGCTGCATGTCGACATGCCCGACTCGCTGGAAGCCTACTTCCAGGAGGCCGGACGTGCTGGCCGCGACGGACTGCCCGCCGACGCCATAGCGCTCTTCAGCCATGCCGAGCACGACCGCCTGGAACGCGATTACGCGTCCCTTTTCCCCCCGATCAAGTACATCCGCAGCGTCTACATGGCGCTGTGCAATTTCTACAGGATTCCCCTCGGCAGCGGGGCAGACAGCCACTTCGACTTCGACCTCGAGGTGCTTTGCTCCACCTACCGCTTCTCGGTGCGCGAGTTCTACAACGCCTGCCGTTTCCTTGAGCGTCTCGGCTTGATTGCGCTGCCTGAGCGAGAGGAGGCCTATTCCACGCTTTATATTCCCGTGGGTCGCGACGAGCTCTACCGCTTCCAGCTGGACCACCTCCGGCTTGGTTCGCTGCTGGAGACGCTCATGCGCATGTATCCGGGCCTGCTGCTCGCACCCGTGCCCATCGACGAGCGCAAGATTGCCTCCCGCGGCAGGTTCGAGACTGTCGATGTAATAAGTATGCTCGGCGAGCTGCATGCCATGCATGTGGTTGAGTACAGGCCACGCCCGCAAAAGCCTCAAATCATCTTCGTCTCGGAGCGTGTCGACGAACGAGAGATACCCTTCGGCAACACACACTACGACCAGTTGAAGGAGGCTGCCCGCCGGCGTCTGGAAGCCGTCTATGCCTATGTGGGCAACGACAGTGAGTGCCGTATGCGGCAGCTGGCGGCCTATCTCGGAGAGACGGAAGGGGTGGCCGACTGCGGCGTGTGCGATGTCTGTCGCCGTGCCGCGGGCGACAATGGCACTGTCGAGGAGGCCATCGCGCAACTGCTCAAGCATGGCGCCATGACCCCGCAGGAGTTGTGTCGTCTGCTGGAGAACGACGGCTGGCACGATGTCGCCGCCGTGGTGCGCCGTATGCTTGACGCAGGAAGTCTCTATCTCTCGGAAAACATGCAGCTCAGCCTCTCGTAGAGCCGGGCTGTGGGCAATCCCATCACGTTGTAGTAGCAGCCTTCGATGCGGCTCACTCCCACCATCCCTATCCACTCCTGGATGCCGTAGGCCCCGGCTTTGTCGTAGGGGCGGTAGTGGTCGACATAATGGGCGATGGTCTCGTCGTCGAGCTCTTTGAAGAACACGTCCGTCTGTTCGGTGAACGATGTCTCTTTGTCTTTCGACCGCAGGCAGACGCCGGTATACACCGTGTGGCGGTCGCCCGACAAGCGCCGCAACATGGCAATTGCTTCGTCGCGGTTGGCCGGTTTGCCCATCACTTCCCCGTCGTGCACCACTACCGTATCGGCCGTCACCAGCACCGTCTCGCCATCCAGCCGCTCTGCCGAACAGGCTGCCGCCTTGCGGCGGGCCAAGTGCTCTGCCACCGCTGCCGGCGGCAGGGGCGTGCTCAAGTGCTCGTCCACGTCGAGCGTGATGAATTCCACAGGGTAACCCAGCGCCGACAGCAGCTCACGCCGGCGGGGCGATTGCGAGGCCAGAAGCAGCTTCATTTCACTTCGCGGCCGTTCTTAAACTTGGCTTTGTACATCTCGCGGCCGTTGTCATACCACACCCATTTCCCCTCTTTCTCACCAGCCACAAACTGTCCTTTCTCCACCGGCGCGCCGGCTTCGTTGTAGCGTTCGTATTTGCCGTTGAGGGTGCCGTCGATAAAGTTCTGCCGCAGCTCCACGTTGCCGTTGGGGTAGTAGCGCACTTCCTCGCCGTTCTTCTCGTCGTCGGCATAGTGGATAACATAGCGCAGCGCCCCGTTGTCGTACAGGCCGCGCCACTCGCCGTCTTTCATGCCCGCGCGGAAGTTGCCGTAGTAGTCCACCTTGCCGTCCTCATACCAGGCCGTCCACTTGCCTTCCTCTTTGTCGTTGGCATAGTCGCCTTCGTGCAGTTTCTTGCCGCTCTCATACCATGTGGTCCAGGTGCCTTCACGGAGTCCGTTGCGGTAGTTGCCTGCCCGCCAGCGCTGGCCGGTCTCGTAGTAGTAGGTCCACACGCCAATCTCCTTGCCTCCGGCATAACTGCCGCGGATGCCCACCTTGCCATTGGTGCGCCAGTAGAAGGTCCATTCGCCTTCCTGGTCGCCGTTCACGAGACTGCCTTCCATGTCTTTGGCGCCGTTCTCGAGCCACCAAGTGGCGGCACCTTGCAACTCGTTGTTCTTATACTGCCCTTTGAAGCGGTAGTTTCCGTTGTCGTACCATTGTGCCGTCTGCCCTTCGCGGCTGCCGCGCACATAGGTGATTTCCTCCTCTTGCTGTCCGTTGGCGTGCCACGAGCGGTAGACGCCGTTACGTTTGCCGTTCTCTACCGTCACTTCGCTCTTCAGGTCGCCGTTGCGATACCAACTGCGGTTGGCGCCGTTGCCGGTGTGGCATTCCTCTGCCATTCTGCTCCCGTCGTCATAGTACAGCGTCCATGTGCCCGTCTTGGTGCCGGCGAGGTAGGTGCCTTGCTGCGACATCTTGCCGTTGGGATACCACCAGGTCCAGGTGCCGTCGCGTTTGCCGTTGTTGTTCAGCATACCCTCCACCGAGGGCTGCTTGCTGTCGGCGTAGGTCTTGCGGTATTGTTTCTGTGCCTGCACGGCGGTAGCCAGAGTGATGCAGGCGAGCGTGAGGATGAGGCTTTTTTTCATTATCTGGTTGTCTGATGTTTACTATTCGGAGTAAGTGAGTGCTATCTTTACACGGTTACCGGTCGTGGTGCCGCAGAGCACCGTGCGCGTCGCCGTGCTGCGGCGTGAGTTGATGACCAGCGTGGTGCCGCGGTCGATGCCGTCGCGCAGCAGGCCCTGCACATGCTGGGTCACCCGCAGGCGGTATTGGTTTGCGTCGCTGTGGTAGTAGCCGTCCACGCCGGCCAGCAGGTAATCGGCGATATAGGGCTCGGTGCCCGAGGTCACAGCTTTGTAGGCCACTACGCGCTCCGGCGGAGTGCCGTAGTCGCCGGTCGCCAGCGGCAGCAGCAACTCGGCGTGGTGTATCACGGCCCGCGGATGTGCCGCGCGGAAGGCCGACAGTGCCTGGTCGAAGCTCACGCGCACGCTGTAGCCGCCCAGCGGCTCAAGGTACAGCGCGTTGGCGCCAGGTACGCTGTCATCGCCCACCACGGCAGTGGTGTAGTCGTGCTCGTAGTGCATGAAGCGGTGCGACAGCGAGAACTGGTAGTCGCTCGTGTCGGGACGTTCGCCGTAGCGGTAGTAGGCTGTCAGGCGGGTCTTGGTGGCCGAGAAGTCGATGGTCAGCATCCCGGGGTCGCTGCTTTCGCCCACGATGCGGATGCGAAGTCCCTTGGCATGCGCCACAAAGCCGTCGTTGTCGCCCGTATAGCGCAGAGCCTCCACAATGTCGTTGCTCAGCTTCAGCCTGACTACCGTGTCGGTGGCGCTCACGGTGACCGCTTGGTCGAAGTAGGGGGCTTCGCTGCCCACCGGCAGCGTGCTGCTCATAGTGTAGATGCTGTCGGACGACGATACCGCCTCGGCCAACTGCCGCACCTCGAAGTGGAAGCTGTAGGTGCCGTTGGTGTCGGGATAGAGCGCGTTCTTGACCAGGGTGAGCACCACAGAGTCAATCTCCACCGACTCGAAGTCGATGGTGCTAGTGCGCGAAGGCAGTGACAACTGTGTGTACAGCTCGGCGCTCACCTTGCCGAAGGTGGCGTCGCTGTAGTTGCCAATGATGTTGTAGTAGTAGCCGCCGGTCTGCAGCGCCGTGTCACGGAAACTGTAGGCTGCGTCGGCATAGAGCGTGGTGTCGACACCTTCGTAACGGGCGCCGTCGCCTGCCAGATTGGCGCCCAGGTCGGTCTCTTCGTCGACGCAGGCGGTGGTCAGCAGGCAGAGCAGTGTCAGCAGTGCAATGGGCAGTCGGGTGGGGGAGTGTTTCATGTCGTAGGATGTCAGTTTTCGATTCTTCCGGTGATGGTGTCGTAGAATTTGTTGATGCGGGTGAAGAACTCCTCGCGGTCGTCGATATAGTCAAGCACGTTGCGCTTGTTTTCCTTGGCAAAGGCCACCAGCTCGGGGTTCACGTTGGGCGAGCCGATGATGACGCCGTGTGAGTAGGTGATGGCGGCCTTCATCAGACCCATATAGGTGGTGTCGCCATATAAGCGCAGATCCTTGGCCGTAGCGTTCTCGGCCTTCATCTTGCGCTCCAAGTCGCCGCCGATGTGACCCTTGAACCAGTCGTCGGTCAGCGTGATGACCAGCTTGGTGCCGCTGAAGAAGGCATTCTCTTTGTTGATGCGGCGCAGGAAGAAAGGCACCATGGCCGTGAACCATCCGCTGAAGTTGATCAGGTGCGGCTGCCAGGCCAGCTTGCGCACAGCCTCCAGCGTCCCGCGGCCGAAGAACAGCAGACGCTCGTCGCTGTCAGCCGTCATCGTGCCGTTGGCCTCCGTGGCCCCCGGGTGACGCTGGAAGTACTCGTCGTTGTCGATGAAGTACACCTGCATCCGCGCCGTCGGGATAGAACCCACTTTGATAATCAACTGATGGTCGCAATTGTTCACGATCAGGTTCATGCCGCTCAGTCGTATCACCTCGTGCAACTGGTTCTTCCGCTCGCTGACGGTGCTGAATTTGGGCATAAACACGCGTATCTCGCGCCCCATTTCCTGCAACCGTGCTGGCAGATAACGCCCCATCGACGAACGCTCATTTTCCTCGGTAAAAGGCATAATCTCCTGATTTACAAATAATATTCTCCCTTTTGCCATAAGTTGTAGATATTTTTTTTCCACTGCAAAATTACGGAATTTTTCCGAATTGACAAAATTTATTTGGGGAATGCCGTTGACTTAACTCCGAGTAAACTCCGAGTAAAGTCCGAGATGACTCCGAGATGACTCCGTGTTACCTTCCTTTTCCCTCCCCTTTCCCTCCGGTTCCCCTCCGCTAGTTCTACGGTCGTTCTACGGTCGTTCTACGGTATTTCTACGGTTTTTTACCGTTAAACGAGCGTAGAAGGACCGTAGAACGACCGTTGAAATACCCAACAGGGGCCTGTGAGAGTGTGAGTTGCACGACCGGTTGCAGGAAGGAGGTTGCGGAGAGAAACCAAAAAGAAAGGTGGAGAGGGGCGGCACCGGGGACAACGGGGCTGTGGGCAAATGGAAAAGGGTTGAAAGACAGAGTTGAAAAATAATCTTTCGGCTGATTGAAAAAAAAGTTGTATCTTTGCAATCGCTATGAGCAGGAAGAATTATGCAACCAAGGAAGAGGCGACGCGCGCGATGCTGGACCGCGCACGGCGCTATTGCGCCATGTCGGAGCAGTGCGAGAGCGGTGTGCGCCAGAAGCTGATTGCCTGGGGCGCTACGCCCGACGAGGTGGATCCCATCGTGGAGCGGCTGCGCGCCGAGGCGTATCTCGATGACGAACGCTATGCCCGCACCTATTGCGAGAGCAAGATATTGCAACAGCACTGGGGTCGCCAGAAGGTGCTCTACCAGCTGCGGCTGAAGCGGCTGCCCAAGGAGACCATAGATGCCTGTCTGACGGTGGTGGACGATGAGACTTACTACGGCATTCTGCGCGACACTGCCGCGCGCAAGCGCGAGGAACTGGGCGAGACCCCCGACACCGACCGCCGCCTGCTGTCGTTCCTTGCCACCCGGGGCTTCACAATGAACGAAATCAATAAAGCAATCAATTAATACCAAAGCAAATGAAAAGAATCTTTATGCTTTTTGCAACGCTGGCGCTGACCGCCGCCGTTGCCACCGCACAGGAAGAGGCCGCCGCATCGGCTGGCAGCTGGGCCACCAGCACTACGCCTGCCCTCAAGGTGAGCGAGCACCTGTTCAACAACTGGTCGAAGAGCGGTAACTCCACTTTCGACATCACCGCCACCTACTTCGGCAACTACAAGTACACCCACCCCAAGTATGTGTGGGACAATGTCGCCGACCTGGCCTACGGCTACGGCTGGCAGGATTTGGAACCCGAAGGGGTGCTCTTCGAGACGCGCCGCAAGAGCAATGATAAAATCGACCTCACCAGCGCCATTTCGTGGAGACCCTTCTCGAAGATGCCCGACTGGGGTGCTGCGTTCACGGCCAACCTCAAGACCCAGTTTGGCGCAGGCCGCGAGTATGAGGGCATCGAGGACAAGGAAGGCACCGTGGTGTCGAACTTCTTCGCCCCTGCCTACCTGACCACCGCACTCTCCTTTGAGTACAAGAAACCCGACTGGTCGGTGTCTCTCTCGTTCCTGACTGGCAAGACTACCTTTGTGACCGATGACTCGCTGATTATCCAAGGTTATAACTACGGTGTTATCCAGCCCGACGAGTTCGACCCGGCCGACCCCAGCACGCATCACCTGGTGAAGAACTGGTATCCTACGCTCGGTAGCTATGTGAAGGCACAATACCTGAAGAAAGACCTGCTTCCCAATCTCGACCTCTATGCCCGTCTCGAGCTCTTCTACGACTACTGGAAGTCGACGAACATGGGTTGGAAGAGCATTGACGCGTCCACTGGCTGGGCGGAAGCTGAGACCAAGTACACCGGCATCGAGACCACATCGCAAGAGGGTTTCGACCGCTTGAAAGACATGGGTTGGCTTGGCCGCCGCGCTTTCGAGACCGACCTCGACTTCGAGCTGAAGCTTGACTATCGTTTCTCGCAGAACATTTCCGCCAATTTCGCCCTCAATCTGAAATACGACACCGACTTCAGCGGCATGGGCCGCGGCGGTCACTGGCAGCTCTACCAGATGGCCGGAGTGCAGGTGTTCTTCAATTGGAAGACCCCGAAAAAGTAATACTTAGGGATTCGGTTTTAGAAATGAGGAATTACAGCGCGTGAAGAACGCCGACGTAATTCCTCATTTTCTTATTGCTTGAACCGAAGGAGCACGCTGTCGTTCACGCGGAGGCCGACGAGTTGGGCGAGGGAACTCTCCTTGACGGCCAATTCGAGGAGGCCGGTGGCCGAGACTGTGAGCCGCAGGCGCCGCCGCGGGTCGGCGACAGTGTGCTGTTGGTAGTAGCCGGTCATCAGTTCTGTGACCTCCTGCTCGCGTACCGAGAGCACGAAGGGACGTCCGGCACGGAGCGTCTCAAACTCGCGGTAGGTCATGCCGAGATAGGCGTTGCCGTAGGTGTCGATGTAGCGCACATATATGCGGTAGACATCATCCTGAAGGATATAGTTGGGCAGGCTGCGTTGCAGCAGCTGCGAAGGACGTTCGCCAAGTTCGGAGAGGGAGGCGCCGCGGGCCAGCATGGCGGCGGCACGGGCGAAGACGGTATGTGCGGCGAAGTTGTAGACACCGTTGTCCTGCACTTTCAGCAAGACGGCATCCTCGATGTTGTCGCCGAAGACCATGGCGGGCAGACCGTTGTCGCAGCAGAGGTAATACTGTCCGAAGGCTTTGACGCAGAGGAACGGCTGGCGGGTAGCCACGTCGATGATATGGATGGTGCCCTCGGGGAAGCCTGTGCAGGCTTGACGCACCACGAAGGTGGCCGTCATGATGTTGAACGCCTCCAGGCGGTGGGTGATGTCCACCACCTGCACTTCGTCGATGAGGCTGTAGAGGGTTCCCTTCACCATGCCGGCGAAGAAACCGCTGTCGCCCCAATCGGTTGTCAGTGTTACTATTGGCGTTTTCATATCCGGATGCAAAGATACACAATTTTTTACAGATATGAGAAAAAATGTGTATCTTTGCTATCAGGCTTTCCTGTGTGGGAAGGCATTATTGGAGTAGCAATCAATAAATTGTAATAAACATGTCATTACTCTCTATACGCAATTTGCATGCCTCGATAGGTGAGCGGGAGATACTGAAAGGAGTGAACCTGGAGGTGAACCGCGGCGAGGTGCATGCCATCATGGGTCCGAACGGCAACGGCAAGAGCACCCTGGCGGGTGTGGTGGCCGGCAATCCGAAGTATACTGTCACTGCCGGCGAGGTGATTTATGACGGCAAGAACATACTGGAAATGCCAGTGGATCAGCGCGCCTGCGAGGGCATCTTCCTTGGGTTTCAGTACCCGGTGGAGATTCCGGGTGTGAGCATCACCAATTTTATGCGTACCGCTGTGAACGAGCAGCGCAAGTATCACGGTCTGGACCCGTTGAGCGGCAGCGACTTCCTGAAACTGATGGAGGAGAAGAAGAAGGTGGTGGAGATGACCGCCAGCCTGGCTGGGCGTTCGGTGAACGAGGGCTTCAGCGGTGGCGAGAAGAAGAAGAACGAGATATTCCAGATGGCTATGCTGAATCCGACGTTGAGCATACTGGACGAGACGGACAGCGGACTGGACATCGATGCGCTACGCATAGTTGCAGGAGGTGTCAACCAGCTGCGTTCGAAGGACAATGCCACGGTGGTGATTACCCACTACCAGCGTCTGCTGGACTTCATCGTGCCTGACTATGTGCATGTGCTCTATGAGGGACGTATCGTGAAGACGGGCCCCAAGGAGTTGGCGCTTGAACTGGAGGAGAAGGGGTATGACTGGATTAAGGAAGAACTGAATGCGTAAATGTGTGAATTATGATACGCAAGGATCAGTTGCTTAATATATGGGGTGACGGATGGCGCTGTGAGGCTCCGGAGCAGTCGCTTACGGTGAGCCGCGAGCGGGTGCGGGAGGTGGTGATGTGCTCGCCTGACGATGCACCGATGTTTATGCTGAACGACCAAGGCGGCTATGATATCATGCCCGACCAAGAGAATGTGCGAGTGGAGGTGGAGGAGGGAGCTGGTTTGTGCCTTTATCGCCTGCAAGGCGTGAACACTCCGGCGCGGCATATCACAGAGCTCAATATCACCATGCATCAGAATGCCCGCTTGAAACTCTGCACCGTCACGTTGGGCGGCGGCCATGTGCGCAACAATGTGGTGATACGCATGCAAGGGGAAGGGTGCACGGTGGAGGCCGGCGGACTCTACTTGATGGATCGAGAGCAGGAGTGCGACAACTATATTTTTGTGGAGCATGCCATGCCCCGCTGCACGAGCCGTGAACTGTACAAGGGCATTATAGACGATGCGGCGCGAGCGCGCTTCAACGGACATGTGCTGGTGCAGGATGGCGCCGTGAAGACCGAGGCCTATCAGACCAACCGAAACATACTGCTGACCAACAAGGCGCATGTGGATACGCGGCCTTTCCTGGAGATATACAACGACGACGTAAAGTGCTCACACGGCTCGACCATTGGACAGCTGGATGAGCAGGCGATGTTCTACCTGCAGACCCGAGGCATCAGCGAGCGCACGGCAATGACGATGCTGAGCTACGCTTTCTGTGACGAGGTGATTAGGGGGATTGGCATAGAGACGCTGCGTGATGCGGTGGGCGACATGGTGAAGAAACGGCTGCACGGCGAGTTGACGCCCTGCGCCGAGTGTGCCATTGCCTGTTCGACTCCCTGCAACGGGCCCAATGTCAACTTCAAGATAGACCCGAGCAAGCTATAAATGAAAGTTGAAATTGAAAAGTGAAAGTTGGAGAGCAAATAGCCGCATCAATTAGGCGCATCACGGTTGTCGCCATACTTTTCATTTTCCAGTTATCAATTAGCAACTTTCTTGTGGCGCAGTGCGGCGTCAAAGTGAAGAAATCGGACATGGGGCACTATGCTGAGGCGCTAGCGCATTATAACAGCCATAATTTCCGCCAGTCGGCGGCGCTGATGCGCAAGGTGGCGAGTCGCAATCCGAAGGCTGCCGACCCCCAGTTCTGGCTGGGAATGACGGCTGTACACGATGGCTTCAACACGACCGGCATACGCCGTTATTTCACCAAATGCATAGAGTTGTGCCCCACCTATCCGAATGCGCTGGCGCATTTCTATATGGGTATGATACTCTACACCGACGACCGATACGAGGAGGCTGTGGCGGAGTTGGACAAGTATTTTGAGTTGGCCAACGGTAACGATGACAAGGCAATCAGCGCGGTATATGAGGAGGCGTCGAACTACCTGTACTGGTCGCAGTTTCTGGCCGAGGCGACGCTCAATATGGCACCGTTTGACCCGCAGCGTGTCGAGGGTGTCAGCTCGAAACACAACGAGGCGTTGCCGTACCTCAGTCCTGACGGTACCGAGTTCTATTACCTGCGGCAACTGCCGGAGAAGAAGGAGCGTACTTACTATGCCCGTGAACTGGAGGAGAAGCACTGGCGGTTGTGTTATAGCCGACGGGTGGACACTACCTACAGCGGTGGCGTGGAACTTCCTGCGCCGTTCAACAGCGGTAACCCGGAGGGTGGCGTGAGCCTTACCGCCGACGGGTCGGAGTTGTACTATTCAATCATTGTCAATAAGAATGGTTATGCCAATAGCGACATATACCGTGTGAGAAGGAAAGATGGGAAATGGGGAAAGTCGGAGAACCTGGGGCCGCAAATCAATGGCGACAAAACGTGGGAGTCGCAGCCGGCGGTGAGCGCCGACGGGAAGATGCTTTTTTTCGCCTCCAACCGGAAAGGCGGGAAGGGCGGCATCGATATCTGGCGCTGCCGGAGACTTCCGAATGGCGACTGGAGCCGTCCGGAGAACTTGGGTGCGGCGGTGAACACTGCGGGAAATGAGAAGATGCCTTTCCTGGCTGCCGATGGGCGGATGCTCTACTTCCTTTCCGATGGCTGGCAGGGTTTCGGCGGCTACGACATCTACTTCACCAATCTTGCCGATCCCTACGGCAACCGCCCCACCAATTTGGGACTGCCCATCAACACCGAAGGCGACGAGGTGTCGTTTGGTGTGACTTCTGACGGACGCCATGCCTATTTCTCGGGACGCACCGATATGTCGCGCAGCATGGATATACTGATGTTTGACCTCTACCCCGCGGCCCGGCCCGAGGCTATGCGCCTGTGTCGCGTGAGGGTGAATGCCCGCGGAGAAGCGTGGGACACGGTGATGATGCTTTCAGAACAGGCAGACAACATAGTGACCTTCAACCGAGAGGGAATGCTGCCAGTCGTCCTGTGCCGCAAGGCGAGGCAGATGCCATCGAGCGTGACGCTGACCGACAGTGTGGCACCATTGGCGGTGAAGTTTCTCGCGGGGAGCCGCCTCGACTCAGGGTCGGAGCAGGTGGTCGACGCCCTGGCGGGCTGGCTGACTTCTCACCCTAGAGTGCATCTCGCTATAGAATGCCCGCGCGTCACCGAGGCAAAAACGATTTATGACCGTCTGTTGAAGATAAACCACCTCCGTGCCGAACGGTTCGCCTACCGTGGCGGGACGGATGTGGATATTCCCCAAATACGACTGCAATGAAACCCATATTTCGCATATTCAAGTACCTTCGATACTATCCGTGGCACATCGGGCTGAACATTGGCTTCAACGTGTTGCACATCCTGTTCAATCTGGGCTCGTATGTGATGATTGTGCCCTTTGTGGAGCTGCTGTTCGGTACGGGTGAGGTGTCGGCCACCGAGCCCGCCTTTTCGTTCGGACAGGAGGGTATTTCGAACTGGGCTTTCTGGCATCTACATCGCTACCAAGAGGTCTATGGTCTATGGCCTTGCCTGTTGGCTATTTCGGGTGGCTATCTGGCTTGCTCACTGTTGAGCAACCTCTTCCGCTACCTGGCATTGTTCTTCCTGGATGCGGTGCGCAACGGCATGATAGAGCATCTGCGCAACGACCTCTATCACCGCATCACCATATTGCCTGTGTCGTTCTTCAACCATCGCAGAAGAGGCGATTTGATCAGCCGTATGTCGAACGACCTGCTCGATGTAGAGTGGAGTGCCGTCAGCATGTTGCAGATGCTGGTCAAAGATCCCATTAATGTCATCGTCTTCAGTGCTACACTGCTGTTCGTGTCGTGGCGTCTCTTTGTGCTGTTCTTACTGGTGTTGCCGGTGGGGGTGTGGCTGATAGCACGCATAGGTCGCAGGCTCAAGAAGGACTCCCAGCAAGGGCAGAACCGGCTGGGCAGGGTCTTCGCTATTCTAGAGGAAACGTTGGCGTCGCTGCGGGCCGTTAAGTCGTTCGGCCGTGAGGATTTTATGGCGCGGCGTTTCGGTCGAGTCAATGAGGACTATGCCGAATCGATGGTGAGAGTGGCGCGTCGACGCGAATTGTCTGCGCCGCTATCAGAGGTGCTTGGCACGCTGGCGTTGGTCATTATGTTGATAGTCGGCGGTTCTTGGGTGGTCGGTGGCCATATCAATCCGTCGGTTTTCATCTTCTTTGTGATTATCTTTGCCCGCCTGATACCACCCTTGATGGGCATTGTCAGGGCCTATAACAACCTGCAGAAAGGTAGTGCTTCGGCGGCGCGGTTCCTCTCGGTGCTCGATGCCGACGAGGTGATTATGGAGAAGCCAGATGCGGTGATGCTCCAGTCGTTTGACGACCGCATTGAACTCCACGATGTGGGCTTCCATTTCGGCGACAATGTCCTGATACTGCAGCATATAAATTTGACCGTGCCTAAAGGGGCGACCGTGGCCATTGTGGGACCGTCGGGGGCAGGCAAGAGCACATTAGTGGACCTTTTGCCGCGATTCTACGACTGCACAGCAGGCGCTATCACCATCGATGGCCACGATATTTTGGACCTCAACATCAATTCGCTGCGGCGTCAGTTTGGCTTGGTCAGCCAGAACTGCATACTTTTCAACGATACGGTGGCAAACAACATCTCGTTTGGCGCCACTGGCTACACGCACGAACAGATACGTGCAGCCGCCAAGGTGGCCCATGCCGATGAGTTCATCGAGGCGTTGCCGCAGGGATATGACACACCCATCGGAGACCGAGGTATGAACCTTTCCGGCGGTCAGCGACAGAGGCTCAGTATCGCCCGGGCTGTATTGCGCAACACACCCATTCTCATTCTCGACGAGGCGACCTCGGCCCTCGACTCCGAGTCCGAGCATGCTGTCCAGCAGGGTCTCGATGCGCTTATGCAAGGCCGTACCTGTATTGTGATTGCGCACAGATTGAGTACCATTCGCCATGCCGATGTTATCATTGTGCTGGAGAAGGGACAGATTGTAGAGAGTGGTACCCATGAGGAACTGATGGGCGCAGGAGGACTCTACCGCAAGTTGGTCGATATGCAAAGCTTTGCATAAGCGTAGGTTGAAGTGATTGATAACATGCTTGGTAGAAATATTATTTGGCCATGTGTGAAAAAGTTGGTATTTTTGCACCCGCTTTGGGAGTATAGCTCAGCTGGTTCAGAGCGCCTGCCTTACAAGCAGGAGGTCACTGGTTCGAACCCTGTTACTCCCACAATATGAAAGCCCTCACTCGAGGGCTTTTTTGCATTATTTAAGAATTCATTTCCTTGTGGTATGTGTCATTTGTTGTATCTTTGCATTTGATAAACAAACAAGAAAATATTGTATAACATTAAAAAACAGTAAAATGAAAAAAGTTTTATCATTCCTGAGCTGCGCACTTTTTGTCGCCGCCATGACCGTTTCCTGTGGTCAGAAGAACGCTGAAGAGGCTACCGATAGCATCATCGATGAGGCTACCGAGCAGATTGAAGAAGCTGCCGCTCCTGTTGAGTGCACTGGTATGAGCGAGGCTGAGCACGCCGCTATGCTCTCCGCTGCCGAGCAGGCTGGTATCGCCAAGTGCAACTGCTACAAGACCGACCCCTCCAGTGTCGAGGCTTGCATTAAGAGCATCCTCTCCGAGAGCTATGCCAAGTATCAGGAGAACGAGGAGTTCCAGGCCGCTATGAACGCTGCCTATCAGAACTGCGTGAAAGAGAAAGCCACCGCTGCTGCCAAAGAGGCTGCTAACGAGGGTATCAAGGAAGGTGCCAAGGCTATTTCCAACGCTCTGAAGAACTAACTCTTGCTTAAAAGAAAAAAGGCAGGCCCTGTATGGGGACCTGCCTTTTTTTACATTCAATCTATAAGGATGAAGAAAATCCTGCTTCTTTTACTTTTCACGGCGTCGCTTTTTTGCGGATGCCATCGTGCCTCGCTGCCCGAGGGTGTACTCAACCATGATCAGATGGTTGACTTCCTATGCGAGGCTTATCGTCTGGAGGCTTTCTATGCTGTCGAAACGCGTTATAACTATGACACCTTGTCGCCTGAATGGTTGCGCGCCTACGATGATATACTCCAGTCACAGGGCATCACCCGTGCGCAGGTCGACACCAGTCTGACCTACTACGCACGTCACCCCGAGCAGTACTCTGCCATACAGCAGGACGTGCTTGCTCGGATGGGTGTCACCGCTTCCTAACGGTGAATGATATTCAGTTTTCCGAATGAAATAATGATTGAGGCTGTATCGGCATCGGCCACGTTAATGGGGTCGTGGTTCACCGAGTGGTCAAGCCACTGCTTGTAGTGGAACATGTGACCAGTGACACGTGCCGTCAAAGTATTGCTGTATTCGTCGAATTCCAGCACCGACGTGGTGAGGTCGAGCGGCCACCAGTCTGAAGTTCGAGTACCGTCAGGCTGATAGAGTTCGGTATTCTCGTAATAAAGCAGACTTCCGCCTTTCTGGTCACCCATCAGACGCCCTGGAACGGTGTGTCCGACCCCTTGCGGATTGTTGATAGCCATGTACGTCGTATGGTTGCCGGGCTCTTTCAAGATCTTCAGCCTGAAGTATGGGAAGGGCGCTTGTGGATAGCGCGCCACGATATTCACCCATTCGGTAAATGCTTGCGTCGAAGTGTATTCCGAGTCGATGTAGGACGTGTATTTCAGCGTCTTCCATTTCTTCGAGCCAAATATCACCATGATGCTGTCCGATATCTCGATGCCCGTTGAGTCGTTATAGGGGTCGAAGGTCGAGTCCTTTGCGGGAGGTTCAGGTATGGGGGTAGGCTCCTCCTCTTTCTTGCAGGCCGAGAAAACCATGCTGGCCACAGCAAGCACGCCGAAGCCTATCGCGAATATCTTGGCTATCTTTTTCATTCTTTTTTACTTTGTTTCTATCTACCTTAACGCTATGTCGGCAGTTTTATTGTGCCTGTCGCGACAAATGTCACAGCGGCATGTTCACCAGCCACTTCCCTTCGCGTCGACGCAACGACAGACTATCGGTGAAGTCCTTGCGCGGGGTCAGTTTGTGGTAGTGGGCTATGGCCGTGGTGTCCGAGGTGCGGTGCACCGAGGTAATCTCTATCGTTGCCGGGGTGTCCGAGGCGATATAGGTCGAATCTACCATCGCCAACAGACTCCGAGCCATGACCATCGTCGTCTCCCGAGTTTCGGCAGTGCAGTACTTCTCTGCGTCCTCGATGCGATAGTTGGCAGTGGCCATGCCGTATTCATAGGCAACCTCCTTTATTTGCCGCTCCTCGCTGTGGCAGGCTGTACACAGCACTGCTACTATCATTAGACCCCAGGTGCAGTGTCTCATCGTGTGTCTGGCTATAAAAATAGGGTGTTCCGGCGAAGGAACACCCTATTTCTTTTTCAGAACTTTTTAGTTTCTGCTTCTGCGGGCAGAAGTAGTAGTGGTGGTGCCGTTGCCGTTGTTGGTAACGGTGGTCTTCTGCTCGGTGTTGGTGGTGTTACCCTCGTTGTTGGTCTTGGTGCGACGAGCGGAGGAGGTGGTGGTGGTGCCATCGCCGTTATTCACGACTTTGGTCTCCTCTTTCTTCACTTCCTTCTTGGCAGCCTTCTTTACAGGAGCGGCGGGAGCCACTTCTTCAGCAACGGTGATGGTGTCGGCGACGGTGTCGTCAACGATTTCCTCGATAGCGGTGGTGTCGATGGTGTCCTCGACGACCTCGTTGTTCTTGTTGTTGTTGCAAGCCACGGTCAGGGCCATAGCGGCAACGGCAAGTGCCAAAACTTTAATCTTCATTGTATTTTTTTTTTAATGGTTAATTGTCGTTGGTTTTACTTGGTAGTGTCGGCCCACTTGGCGTTGTTCAGGGTCACGCTGAGAACGGTGGTGTCACTGTTCAGAACCAATTTGGCGGTAATAGCAGCGCTGAGTTTCAGGTTGGTCGCGTCGACATCGGTGATGTTAATCTGGCTGTCCTCGGACACAGTGTTGTACTCCACAGCGTCGCTGCCGGTGCCATCCCAGTACACAAGGCCGTAGTTGGTGCCGTAGAAGCGGTAGGTGCTACCCTTCTCGATACCGGTGCGAACCATCATGGAAGCTTCGTTAGCACCAGTCTTATAAAGGCTGAACTCATAAACGCCTTCGGTGGCGGTGGTCACGCGGTCCATAACCTCATCCGAGGTCCAGGTGGTAGAGCCAAACACAACGTTGATAGCGGGAGTGGTGGCTTCCGGAGTGTTGTTCTCGGGAACATTCTCTTCTTCGTCCTTTTTGCAGGAGGTGAGCAGCAGTGCGCTGGCGATGAGGGCAATGCCCATCAGTTTGAACATGTTTTTCATTGCTTTTTAATTATTTATGGGTTAATACTTACTACTTTAACAGATGCAAAAGTACAAACTTTTTCTGACATGCAAATAAAAATAACACTTTTTATGTTTTTTTATACTTTATTTATCGCTTTACATCCAGGGCGTCGCGCAGCCCATTGGCCAGCAGCATGAATGCCAGCACGATAATCATGATGGCGGCGCCGGGCAGCAGTGCCAGATAGGCGCTGTCGAGCAGTATGTAGCCGTAGTTCTCCTTGACCATCATACCCCATGACGGCATGGGCGGTTGCACGCCGATGCCCAGGAAACTCAGTCCCGCCTCCAGTAGGATGGCTGAGGCAAAGTTGCTTGCAGCAATGACCACCACGGCCCCGACGGTGTTGGGCAGTATATGTCGGAAAATGATGCGTCCCGTACGGAATCCCAGCGCCCGGGTGGCTTCCACAAACTCTTTCTCTTTCAGGCTCATCACCTCGCCGCGCACCACCCTCGCGATGTCCACCCACATCGTCAATCCCACCGCCACGAATATTTGCCAAAAACCTTTCCCCAGTGCGAAGGTAATGGCTATCACCAGCAGCACTGTCGGTATGGCCCACACCACATTGATAAACCACATAATCAGGTTGTCCACCCACCCTCCGTGATAGGCTGCCAGGGCACCCAGCGTGACACCGATGGCCAGTGCGATGAGGATGGCTATAAATCCCACCGACAGGCTCACCCGCGACCCAATCATCATCATGCTCAGCACATCGCGTCCGTAGCGGTCGGTACCGAGCACAAAGGTGCGCGTCTTTACCTGCACCACACGACTCTGCTCTACGCTGAACGGCTCTCCGGCCACGGGCCAAGCCCGCAGGCTGTCTGCGGTCTCTTCATACTTGTATATGGGGATGGCGGTATAAGGTAGCGGCTCGCCGTGTGCCATACGTCCCAGCAGCGAGCTGCGGTGCTGTCTCTCGGCGGCTCCCTCTTCGTTCAAGCACAGAAATGTTGCCTTGCTCCCGGGTTTCAGGGTGGCCAGCTCAAGGTATTGCTGGTTGCTGTAGGGAGTCTGGTCGGGGGTGATGAGATAGCCCAGCAGGGCCACCAGTGCGAACAACCCTATCACCACCAGACTAGCCACCGACAGCGGATTGCGGCGAAACCGCCGCCACGCCATGCTGTCCAGCGAACCCTTCGGCGTCCCTTTCTTCTTGCCTATGAGCGATAGTAGTGTCATTCACCGTTCATCATTCATCATTTACATAAACCCCAACTCCACCTTTATTTCGTCGGGTATCATGTCCATCGTCCATGGCGGGTCGAAGGTCAGCTCCACGTCCACGCTCTTCACGCCGCTGATGTAGCCCACCATCTGCTTCACCTCTTGGAACATGTACTCCGCCTCGGGGCAATCGGGTGCCGTCATGGTCATCAGCACCTTGACGTTCAGCTCCGCGTCCACGTCGATGTTGTATATCAGCCCCAAGTCGTAGATATTCACTGGTATCTCGGGGTCGTAGACATTCTTCAGGCAGTTGATGACGGCTGCTTTGATGGTCTCTTGGTTGGGTTCCATAGACTTTGTGGATTTAATGGATCATGCGCCTTTCACCTTGTACGCCAGTGCGTACATCTTCATCTGTTTCACCATCGACGTCAGACCGTTCGACCGGGTGGGCGAGAGGTGTTCTTTGAGGCCGATGGCATCGATAAATGCCAGGTCGGCGTCCAGTATCTCCTGTGGAGTATGTCCGTCGAGGGCGCGTATCAGCAAGGCAATGATGCCCCGGGTGATGACGGCGTCGCTGTCGGCACGGAAATGCAGCACCCCATTGTCATAGGTGCAGCTCAGCCATACGCGGCTCTGGCACCCTTTGATGAGGTTCTGCTCGGTCTTGTCCCGCTCCTCGATGACGGGGCAATCTTTGCCCAGGTCGATGAGGTAGGCATAGCGGTCCAGCCACTCGTCGAAATTGGCAAACTCCTCGATAATCTGTTGTTCTGTCTCCTGTATACTCATTCTTAATCTCCTTAAACTCCTTACGACTCCTTACTTCGGCGCCTTGTAAATCAAGTACGCCGCCGCCAGACCGAAACTGACCTGCGGCAGCAGCACTGCCATGAATGGCGATAGGTTGCCGTTGGTGGCAAATACCGTCGTTATCTTCATGAACACGATGAAGGCGAAAGCAATGGTGATGCCTATGGCCATGTGCATCCCGATGCCGCCCCGCGTCTTGCGGGCCGCGATGGCCACCCCGATGAATGTCATCACAAAGATGGCCAGCGGGTTCAGCAGCCGCTGGAACAACTCTATCTGTGCCTTCTGCACCGTCCCCGTGCCGCGCATCTTCTCGCGCTCTATGTGGCGTATCAGTGCCGGCGTCGGCATGGTCTCTATGCGTTTCGACAGCAGGTCCAGGTCCGTAGGCAGAAGGCCGAAGTCCACATCTGCCATGGGTTCGTAGGTCAGCGTCTCCGTGTGGTCGGGCGCTATGGTGCGCAGCGAATAGCCCGAGCAGCGCCACAAGTGTTTCGCCGTGTCATACACGGCCATGTCGCACGCCTCGCGTCGCAGCAACTCGCCGTCGGCAGTCAGCTCTTCGCGGCGGAACTTCAGCACCCGCATTGCCCTTACGTCGTAGTTCTCGGCATACACCTGCACGCCGCGCTCCGCCTGGAAGTGCATGTTGTTGTAGTAGTTCTTCGCCTTCGACATGACATACTCCTCCTCAAATTCTATCAGCTGCCGGTTCGATAGAGGAATGACGAAGTTGCCCAACAGCAGTACCGTCACAGCCACTATCAACGACCCGTAGAGGTAGGGCCGCAACATCCGTCGGTAGCTGATGCCCGAACTCAGGATGGCGATAATCTCTGTGTTGCCGGCCATCTTCGAGGTGAAGAATATCACCGAGATGAAGATGAACAGCGGACTGTAGAGGTTGACAAACCCGGGGATGAAATTGAGGTAGTAGACAAATACCACCTGCCACAGTGTGGCGTGGTGACTCAAGAACTTATCCAGCTTCTCGCTGACGTCGAAGGTGATGACGATGACAATAATCAAAGCCAAGGCCAGCAAGAAGGTCTTGATGTACTTGGCTAAGATGTATTTGTCTATCTTCTGCAAGGGTTAGAGCAGCATCTTGTTGAACTGGGTCAGGCTGTCAAGAACATTGGTTTTGACATGGATGAACTCGTCGATGCCGTAGCCTTTGTAGGTCTCCACCATCTCTTTCGGGAAACCGGCCAGCACGAGGCTCTTCACCTTGTCCTTGAGCAGCTTGCACACCGGCTCGGTCAGCTCGGCATATTCGTCGTCGCTCGAGCAGAGCACCACGACATCTGCGCCGCTCTCCAGGGCTGCCTTGGCGCCCTCTTCGGGGGTGGCGAAACCGGGGTTGTCGATAATCTCGTAGCCTGCCACACCGAAGAAGTTGGTGGCGAAGCCCGAGCGGGCCTTGCGCATGGTCAGGTTGCCATAGGTCAACAGGAACACTTTGGGACGGCGGGCGCTACGCTCGGTCTGCATGCGCAGCTCTTCGAACGCCTCGGCGCCGCGGTAGGGTTTCAGCACGCGCACTTCGTCACCCTTCTCGCAGCAGCAACAGCACTTGCCTTTTTCAGCCTTCTCCACTTTGTCGCCCATCTTCTCCAGCAGGTTGGGATACTGGTTGGTGCCCAGAATGGTGGTCTTGCGGGTGGCGATGTCGAGGTCGCGCTGCTTGGCGGTGGCCTCCACCTCGTCCTGCACCAGTCCTGCACGCAGGGCCTTGCACATGCCGCCGGCGGCCTCCACTTTCAGGAAGTGCTCCCAGGCGCCCTTGGCTATCTCGTCGGTCAGATTTTCGATATAGTAACTGCCGGCTGCGGGATCCACTATCTTGTCCAGATAGCTCTCCTCCTTCAGCAGCAGCTGCTGGTTGCGCGCGATGCGGTAACCGAAGTCGTCAGCCTCCTTATAGGCGTTGTCGAACGGCAGCACCGAGATGCTGTCGGCGCCGGCCACGGCACTCGACATGGCCTCGGTGGTCGAACGCAGCATGTTCACATACGGGTCGTACACCGACTGGTTCCAGCGGCTGGTCGTAGCGTTGATGAACAGCTTGTAGGCGCAGTCGCACTCGGGCTTGTACTGCTCCACTATCTTGCTCCACAGCAGGCGGGCGGCGCGTATCTTGGCAATCTCCATGAAGTAGGTGCTGCCCACGCCTACGTTCAGCTCTATCCGGCTGGCTACGCGGTGTGCCTTGCAGCCCATGTCCGTCAGACGGGCCACCAACTCGTTGGCCGCGGCCAGCGAGAAGCCCAGCTCCTGCACGATGTTGCTGCCGGCGTTGTGCAGCTGCTGTCCGTTCACTGTCAGCACGCGGAACTTCGGCAGCGCCTCGTGGGCATACTCCACCAGTTCCTTGGCCATCTGGAGGTCGCCCTCTTCGCCGCGGTGGAATTTGCCGTGCGTCAGCGCATAGCGGAACATGTCAAAGTCTGTCGAACCGTTCAGCTCCTCGGGCTTGTAGCCCTCGCGCTTGGCATATTCGACATACAGCTTCAGCAGCTGCAGGTAGTCCGTCGAGCACATGAAGTTGATGCTCACGGCGTTGATATAGATGCCCTTCAGCAGCACCGCCAGGTCGTCCACCGACTGCACCTTCTTGGCGCAGAAGCCGAGCGACGTGGCACCACGCCCCACTGCGTCGAGCGCAATGCGGTTGGCCTCTGCCAGATCTTCCACATGGATGTCCTGACGCACCTCCCACACATTGTCAGCCACATGCTTGCCGCGGGTGTACGGTATCTCGCCCGGGTTGGTGTCCAGATACTCAAGCCCTTCCAGGTTCTCGGCACGGTAGTAGGGCTTCACCTTGAAACCCTCGATAGTCTTCCACACCAGTTTCTTCTCGTAATCGGCACCTTTGAGGTCCTTGTTGATGACTTCCTCCCATTTCTCGGTCGAGACTGGGGGGAATTCGCTGAACAACTTGTTGTCTTCCATTATATTGTATTGTTTTTTAGTTGCATGTTGTAAAATGCAAATATACAAAATAAATTGATATCAATTTTAAAAATATTTACTTCGCCCCAAAAACCTGTTCCGACTCCCGTTACATTTTTCCACGTACACCGCGTAAATATCTGACAATTATGTTGTTATATAAAAGACTAAAAATCAGCCATGTGTAACCTTCCCCTCCGGTCCCCCTCCGGACCCGCTCCGCTCCCCCTCCGCCCCTCCTCGGTCGGATTGCGAAGGGGTGGGGAGGGGGTCTGGAGAGGATGCGTTGTAGGGAGCTGTACGTCAGTAAAATGCGCGATAATTTGTCGTCGCTGCACCGCAATTCGGATTTTTTGCGTAAATTTGCAACCCGAAACAGGCGCTTTGCACGATGGAAACTCCCTTTGTGATATACAAGGCTTCGGCCGGTGCAGGAAAGACATATACGCTTGTGAAGGAGTATCTTACGATGGTCTTCGCAGGCGGTGAGGAACTGTTGCTGCCGGGTTTCCGTTCGGTGCTGGCCATCACGTTCACCAACAAGGCCGCTGCCGAGATGAAGGAGCGCATCATGCAGGAGCTCGACGAGATGGCCGCCGCGCCCGTGGATCCCGAGGGCGACGGCATGGGGCCCGACATACTGCGCAGCCTGCGCCGCATGGGCGGCCTCTGGAAAGAGGCTGACGGCGAGCGGCTGAGCCGCATGGCAGACGAGCTCCGCAGTCTCATACTGCACCACTACAGCGACTTGTCGGTCAGTACGATAGACAGCTTCATGCATCGCATTGTGCGCACCTTCGCCCATGACCTCGGCCAGCCGATGAATTTCGAGGTGATGATTGACCAGCAGGAGATGATTGAGCAGGCTGTGGCACAGCTCATGTCGATGGCCGGTACCGAAGGGCACGACGAACTCACGGAGGTGCTGCGCGCCTTCGCCGAGAGCGAGATGGAAGATAATCGCAACTACAACATAGAGAGACAGATGGGTGACCTTGCCGCCTTGCTTTTCCGCGAGGATGTCGGCGATCACCTGCGACGCCTCGAGCGGCTGTCGCCCGCCGACTTCCAGGCCATCCACAGCCGCTACACGGGGCTGTTGCACGCGGCCGAGGCATCGATGGCGAAGGTAGGTTCCGAAATGCTTGAAACACTGCACGGTGCCGGCCTTACCGAGGAAACGGCTCCTTACGGCATGTCGGGCTACTATGGCTATGTCTGCCGTCTGGCCGATGGCAAGGCCCCTGCTGCCACGCCCCGCACTGTGGCTGCCTTTGAGGAGGGTCGCCTGACGGGCGCCAAAGCCCCTACGGCGCTCCAGGCTGCCGCCGAGGCGGCGTTGCCGCGACTGCAGAAGCTATATGCGCAGGTGCAACCCCTGACGGTGCGCTGCAACACCTGCCGCGCGGTGCTGAAAAACCTCTACTCCGTGGCTCTGCTGGGACTGCTCGACAGCCAGATGCGCAGTTATGCCCATGACAACGAGGTGGTGCACTTGAGCGACTTCAACCGATTGATAAACAAAGTGGTCGAGGATGAGGACAATCCGGCACCGTTCCTCTTCGAACGCCTCGGCAACCGCTATCGCCATTTCCTCATCGACGAGTTCCAGGACACCTCGGTGATGCAGTGGCACAACCTGGTGCCGCTGATTGAGAACGGTGTCAGTCAGGGCCACCGCTCGCTCGTGGTGGGCGACGGCAAGCAGAGCATCTACCGCTTCCGGCAGGGCGATGTGGAGCAATTTATACGCCTGCCGCGCGTCGAGGGCATGAGGCACCATGGCCGCTTGCTCCCGATGCAGGGCAACTACAGCGTCGAGAACCTGGCTGCAAACCACCGCAGCGGCAAGGCTATCGTGGACTTCAACAACCGCTTCTTCAGCTATTTGGCCCGTGAGGTCTATGCCGACAATCCGAAAGTGGGCGAGATATACCTCGGCCGTGGTGCCGACGGCGAACTGGCCGCCGAGGGGAACGAAGAGTTGCGCCAGCTGGCCGCCAAGCGCTACGAGGGCTATGTGAAGGTGGAATATGTGACTGAGGCGAAGGCGCAGGAAGCGGGTTTCGAAAAGGTGCGAGAGGCAGTCTACGACCGTGTGTTGCAGACCATTGAGATGCTGGTGCACGAACGGGGTTACGCCTACAGGGACATCGTGGTGCTGACCCGCAGCAACGCCGAACTGGGGCAGGTGAGCAGCTTCCTGGCCCGCCACAGCACAGTGCCGCAGACCTCGACGGAGTCGTTCTATCTCTGTGAAAGCCATGCCGTCATGGCCATCATTTCCACGCTGCGCCTTCTCCACAATCGTGCCGACCGTGTGGCGATGGCAGACCTGCTCTACAGGCTGGAGGCGATGGGAATGAACCCGTCGGGCGGTTGGGAAGCTGGCCTCGACGGCTTCCTATGCGACGGGCTGCCGACAGGGGTGCCGCCGCTGCCGGTCAACCTCGATTATCTGGCATCGTTCGACCTCTACGGATGCTGCGAGGAGATTGTGCGCCAACTGCGTCTCGACGGCATCGACACGCCCTATGTGGCGTCGTTGCTCAACCGCGTGGCTGCCTTCTCGGCGATGCACCGCCAGGGGGTGGGCGACTTCCTCGAGTGGTTCGACGCACAGAAAAACCTATCGGCCGCCGCCTCGGAGGAACTCGATGCCGTTCAACTGCTTACCATACATAAGTCGAAGGGATTGGGTAAGCCGGTGGTTATCTGTCCGTTGTCGTACGGGAGCGCCCACGCGTCGGAACTCTGGGTCGATGTGGACGGCGACGTGGTGGAGGGCGCCTCCGCCGACGGGTCGACGCCATCGCTGCCGACGGCCTATGTGAGCCTCAGCGCCGATGTGCCGACTAGTTTCGAGCCTCAGCGCAAACGCGAGCAGGAGATGTCGGAGGTCGACGACCTGAACATCCTATATGTAGCCTTCACCCGTCCCAAGGAGCAACTCTATGTCTTCTGCCCCGACCCGGGCGACATCAAGAAACGCCGTTCGCGGGACCTGCGTTATCCGTCGCTGCTCTATGGTTTCGCGCCCGAAGGCGTCAGCGAAGGCGACCCGGACTTCCACAGTGTCGGCTCCGGTACGACGCGGAAGAAAGCAGTGGTGGGGGTGGACCGACTCTCGTTTTCGGATTGGACCACGAAGGTGCGCATTGCATCGCCCGCCGAGAAGGCAACTACGGCGCTGTTGGAGCGCAAGATACGCTTTGGTATCTATGCTCATGACCTGCTGGCCGGTGTGGCCTGTGCCGCCGATGTCGACGCGGCGGTGGCACGCTTTGCGGCGGCGCAGACGGTGGATGACGAGGAGATGCAGGAATTGACGGCGTTGGCGCACCGTGTAGTGACACACCCCGACACGGCGCGATTCTTCGACCCTGCGCTGCGGGTCAGCAACGAGTGCGAGCTGGTGACCGACGGCAAGCGCCTCCGTCCCGACCGCGTGGTCTTTGCGCCCGACGCCACATGGGTCGTCGACTTCAAGACGGGCGTGCCGCTGGCTGAACACAGCGAGCAGGTGGGTGAATACTGCCAAGCCTTGCGGGCCATGGGGCACCCGTCGGTGAGCGGCTACATCATATACCTGTTGCCCGACATCTCGGTGGCGGCATGTTAAAAAAATGTGCTGAATTAACATTTTTTTGTTGGTAATTCGGATTTTTTTAGTATTTTAGCGGTGCGAAAGATAGGGTGCAGAATACCTGTAAAATTAGAATAAATAATTAAAAAACAATAATATGGAACTCAAGAAAAATCCCAAAGCTGACCTCGAAAAACGTCGCGGTCTCTATCTGGAGATAGGTCTTGTGACGATTATGGTGCTCGCCTTGGCGGCATTCGAGTGGAAGAGCTACGACCAGGAGCAGATTGAGGTGGTGCAGCGCACTGCCATGGACGAGGTGGAGGATGTTATCATCCAGACACAGCAGGAGGAACTGCCCCCACCGCCTCCCCCTGAGCAGCCCGAGGTGACTACCGAACTGAACGTTATCGAAGACGATGCCGAGTCGGAGAACGAGATGGATATGAGCTCGTTCCAGCGTCAGGAAGAGGCTACCAACATCGAGATTACCCCCGTTAAGATTGAGGAGGAGGAAGAAGAAGAGGAGCAGACCATCTTCCAGGTTGTGGAGAACGATCCCGAATTCCCCGGCGGTGTCGAGGCTATGTACAAGTACTTGGCACAGAACATCAAGTATCCGCAGTTGGCCCGCGAGAACAACATCACCGGCCGCGTCTATGTCACCTTCGTTGTTGAGCGCGACGGCTCGGTATCGGGTGTGCGTGTGCTCCGTGACATCGGCGGCGGCTGCGGTGCCGAAGCTGTGCGCGTGGTTAAGTCCATGCCTAAGTGGACGCCCGGCAAGCAGCGCGGCAAGGCTGTCCGTGTGCAGTACAATCTCCCCGTCAACTTCTCGCTGCACTAATCCTTGATTAGCGTAAACAACCTGTCGGTGCAGTTTACAGGCACCGACCTCTTCAGCGGCGTTACATTCAACATAGGCGACCGCGACCGGATTGGACTTGTCGGCATGAATGGTGCCGGCAAGTCCACTCTTTTAAAGATACTTTGTGGCTGGCAGGAGCCCGAAAGCGGTACCATAGTTATGGCTGCGGGCCAGACGGTGGGATACCTGCCGCAGGAAATGGTGCCCGACAGTGTGGGCACAGTGCTTGAAGAGGCTATGACTGCCTTCAGCGCCCTCGATGACCTGGAACGCGAACAGGAGCGCCTGACCGAGGAAATTGCCGAACGTACTGACTACGAAAGCGCTGAGTATACACGTCTGCTGGAGCGCCACAACGAGGTGACAGAGCATCTCGCCCTACTCGGCGGCAGCCGTCGACAGGAACAGGCCGAGAAGGTGCTGCTGGGTCTGGGCTTCAAACACAGCGACTTCGATCGTCCCGTGGTGGTATTCAGCGGTGGCTGGCAGATGCGGGTCGAGCTGGCCAAACTGCTGTTGCGCCACCCCGACTTCCTGCTGCTCGACGAGCCTACCAACCACCTCGACATTGTCTCCATCCAGTGGCTCGAGAACTACCTCGCTAACTACAATGGCGCCGTGGTACTCGTCTCGCACGACCGCACCTTCCTTGACAATATCACCAAACGCACCATCGAGATCACTGCCGGTCGCATCTACGACTACAAATGCCCATACAGCGAGTATGTGGTGCAGATGCAGGAGAGGCGTGCCAGCCAAATGGCGCAACTCACCAACCAGCAGCGGCAGGTGGCGCAGATAGAGGCGTTCATCGAGCGCTTCCGCTATAAGGCTACCAAGGCCAAGCAGGTGCAGAGCCGCGTGAAGATGCTGGAGCGCATGGAGCGGATTACGGTCGACGAGGTGTCGTCCGAGAGCATCCACTTCCAGTTCCCGCCGGCGCCCCACAGCGGCAAGATAGTGGTCGAGGCGCAGCATCTGGGCAAGGCCTACGGCGACAACCAAGTCTTCGACGGCGTTGACCTGTTGCTCACCGCCGGAAAGAAGGTGGCTTTCGTGGGCCGCAACGGCGAGGGCAAGAGCACCATGGCCAAGATTATCGTGGGCGATATCAACGACTACACAGGCACCTTCCGCCTTGGCGCGGGCGTGCAACTCGGCTATTACGCCCAGAACCAGGCCGCCATGCTCAACCTCGACAAGACCGTCTTCGAGACCATCGACGACATCGCGCTAGGCGACATACGCCCCAAGATACGCAACATCCTGGGCAGTTTCCTCTTTGGCGACGACGATATTGACAAGAAAGTCAAGGTGCTCAGTGGCGGCGAGAAAGCGCGTCTAGCACTGGCCAAGTTGCTGCTCACCCCCAGCAACCTGCTCATCCTCGACGAACCCACCAACCACCTCGACATGAACAGCAAGGATATCCTCAAGAATGCCCTGCTGCAATACACCGGAACTCTGATAGTGGTGAGCCACGACCGCGACTTCCTCAGCGGTCTCACCGACGAGCTCTACGAGTTCCGCGACGGCGCCGTCCACGAGTTCAAGGGCGACATCATGGAGTTCCTGGAGGCCAGTAAGATCAGCCAACCTAGCCAGGCTACTCATACCAGTCAGGCTAGTCAGCCCAGCAAGGCCAGAGAATCCTACGAGCAGAGCAAGGAGCGCGAGCGTGAGCGCCGCAGGCTGCAGAACGTCGTCAAGCAGAAGGAGCAGGAGATAGAGGCTCTCGAGGCTGAGATAGCTGCCAAGGATGAAGTCCTCGCCACCGGTACTGCCCAAAGCCCCGATTTTTATAAGGAATACCAGGCCCTCAAGACCAGCCTCGACCAGAAGATGGCCGAGTGGGAAGACGCCGTCATCGCCGCCGAAGGTTGATGCGGCACAAAAAAGCCCCGACGAGCAATCGTCGGGGCTTTTTTGTGTTATACTGCTTCACCGGCAGCGTGGCCGGTACTGAATGCTATTTGCAGGTTGTAGCCACCGGTGTCGGCATCGAGGTCGAGCAGTTCGCCCACAATGTACATCCCTTTCACCAACCGGCTCTCCATGGTCTTGGGATTCACCTCAGCCAGCGACACACCTCCCTGGGTCACCACGGCCTCGTTCCAGTCGTGGGTACCGCTCAGGGTGAAGCGCACCCCCTTCAGCCATTCGCGCAGCCGGCGGCGCTCCTCGCCGGTAATCTGGTGCAGGCGTTTGTAATATTCTATGTGCAGCTGCGGTAGCGCCAATGGTATCAGCTCGGCCGGCAGCCACAGACGCAGTGCGTCGTTGAAGATGCGTGTGCCGTTGGCGTCGATGTCTGCCAGCAGGCGACGGTCCAGTTGCTCAGGCGACAAGGCGGGCTTCAAGTCGAGTGTGGCGGTAAGCGGAGAGTGTCCGGTGTGCAGTTGCCGGGTGATGATGCGACTGGTGCTGAGTACGATGGGGCCTGCGAGGCCGTCGCTGCAGAAAGTCATCTCGCCGAAATGGCTGCAAAGGACCTTTCCGGAAGCATCCTGCACGGAGAGACCCACGTTTTTCAGTTGGAAGCCCACCAGCTCCTCCGGAATCTCCTCCTCACATTTCAACGCCACGAGCGACGGAACAGGCTCGACCACGGTGTGCCCCAGTTCGCGGGCCATGCGGTAGCCGGCGCCGGTCGAGCCGGTAGTGGGGTAGGAGAGTCCGCCGGTGGCCAGTATGATGTGGCGGCAGGCGAAGCGCTCGTTGCGGTCGGTGATGACCGCTGTAGCCTGTCCGTCAAGGGTCTCTATCTTCTTGACGGAGGCGTTTTTGCGGATGGTGACATTGGGACTGGACTCCAGCTCGCTGATGAGGGCGAGGAATATGTCGAGGGCTTTCCCCGAGGTGGGATAGACGCGGTTGCCGCGCTCCACGGTCAGGGCCACGCCCCGCTCCTCAAAGAAATCCATCAGTTCCTGGTTGAAAAAGCGCCCGTAGGCGTTGCGCAGCCACACCCCGCCGCTCTGGCCGGGCTTGTTGGTGCTGCCGGCGGTGCTACTGCCGATGTGCGGCAGTGTGTCGCGCAGCGGGTTGGTGTTGGTCAGGTTGCAGCGTCCCTTGCCGGTGATGCGCAGTTTGCGGCCGGCCTGGTCCATCTTCTCCAGCAACAGCACGCGCTTGCCGCGGCGCGCCGCCACCACGGCGGCCATCAGCCCCGCGGCGCCGCCGCCGACCACAACCACATCACACTCCATAATTCCCTTTTAGACTCTTGCAGCCACGTTGATATAGTCGGCCGGATGGATGCACAGCACCGGAATCTGCGACTTGTGGACAATCTGCTGTGCGTTGGTGCCGAGGAACAGCTGCGAAATCACCCTGTCCTGCTCGGTGTTGATAATCACTAAGTCAGCCTTCACCTCGTCGGCGTATTTCAGCACGGTATCGCTATAGGTGGAGTAGGGGCGAATCTCGAAACGGTAGGGGATGTGCTCTTTCTCGAGGTAGTCGATGCTCTGCCCGATATAGGTGCGCAGGGCCGACTCCTCCTCCTTCAAATCCAGCAGGCCCAGCAGGTAGACTTCCGAGCCGAAGATGCGTGCCATCGTCGCCGCGGGCGGCACCTTCTGGCGCGAATTGGCGTTGACGCGCAGCGGCACCACGATGCGTTCCAGCTGCTTGTGGAAGTCGAAGCCCTGACGCATCGTCAGCACCGGGCACGGCGAATCCTGCACAATGCGTGCCGCCTGGCTGCCAATCACATATTTCTCGTATCCCGATGCACCGTTGGTACCGATGATAATCATCGGCGACAATTCCTTCTTGGCCAGCTCGGCGATGGCCGACGACACCTTGCCGCTCACAATGCGGCACTCCAATGTGCCGTGCTTCATCGCCGGACGGTATTTCTCGCACAGCACCGACAACTTGTCCTTGGCCAGGTTGGTCATCGTCTCAAGCTGTTCACCGGTGAACAACAGTTTCTCGCGCCTTACCCACACCAGCAATATGCCGCACTGCATACGGTTGGCCACGTCGATGGCAAGCTCGAGGGCGGCATACGACCCTTCGGAGAAGTCGGTTCCTACAATGATGGATTTCATGCGTTGTCTATTATTATAATATGTTTTTATTATCTATAACGCACCCGGCACTCATATATTGTCCTCGCGTCAACTTTTTTTATCCCTTCCCCTCCGCTTCCCCTCCGGTCCCCCTCCGGTCCCGCTCCGGTCCCCCTCCGGTCCCGCTCCGGTCCCCCTCCGCTCAAATCCGTAGAAAATGGCCAGGGGATGCGGAGGGGGTAAGGAGGGGGTGTCGAGGGGGCGGCGGTTAGAAACTTTTTTTTGCCGAATGAAATAAAAGTGTTATCTTTGCAACTTGAACCGAAGGTTACGAACACCTTGTAAATTAATTAGCAGCAGTGAGTAATGACAATTTGGACGGACGCAGTATCTCTGCGCAGGAGAAAGATATAGAACGTGCGTTGCGCCCCTCGGGGTTCGACAGTTTCGCCGGCCAGAAGCAGGTGGTTGAGAACCTCAAGGTCTTTGTCCGTGCCGCCAAGGAGCGCGGCGAGCCGCTCGACCATGTGCTGCTCTACGGTCCTCCGGGCCTCGGCAAGACCACCCTCAGCAACATCATAGCCAACGAGTTGGGCGTCGGCATCAAGACCACCAGCGGTCCCGTGCTCGACAAGCCGGGCGACCTCGCCGGACTACTCACCTCGCTGGAAACCAACGATGTGCTTTTCATCGACGAGATACACCGTCTGTCGCCCATCATCGAGGAGTACCTCTACTCCGCCATGGAGGACTTCCGCATCGACATCATGATCGAGAGTGGCCCGGCGGCCCGGTCGGTGCAGATTGGCCTCAAGCCCTTCACCCTCATCGGCGCCACTACCCGCAGCGGTATGCTCACCGCCCCGCTGCGTGCCCGTTTCGGTATCAATAGCCGCTTGGAATACTATGATGCCGAGACGCTTACCAAGATTGTCAACCGCTCAGCGGGACTGCTCGATGTGAAGATTACCAGCGAGAGTGCCATTGAGATAGCACGCCGCTCGCGCGGCACCCCCCGTATTGCCAACCGCCTGCTGCGTCGCGTGCGCGACTTCGCCCAGGTGAAAGGCGATGGCACCATCACGCTCGACATCGCGAGGTATGCCCTCCAAGCACTGAATGTCGACCGCAACGGTCTGGACGATATGGATATCCGCATCCTTACCACCATCATCGACAAGTTCAAGGGTGGCCCCGTGGGCATCAACACCATAGCCACCGCCGTGGGTGAGGAATCCGGCACCGTCGAGGAGGTCTACGAGCCCTACCTCATTCAGGAGGGCTACCTGATGCGCACCCCCCGCGGCCGCGAAGTCACCATGCTCGCCTACCAACACCTCGGCAAAATCAAGACCAACGGCAACCAGCAAGAATTGTTCTGAACTATGAAGAAGGCCGGACTGATACTGCTGTTTGTTGCAATGGTTCTGCCTGCCATGGGACAGTGGGCACTTATGGATTTGCCGTATTTCCCTACGCATACTGCCAAGCCTATCAAAGTGATACGCACTTATTCCATCGACACATTGACTGGTGCACGGATGCTGAAGCATACAGAGTACTATGACCGCCACGGATACAGTGCCGACACCGCCTATCGCAATGTGTATGACGATCTGGGCCGCCTGGTTTTGCACGAGACTTATCAATGGGTCAGTTCCTCCGCCAACCCGATGCCGCGCCGCGAAATGATGTCACGATGCAGTATCGAGTATGCCGCTGACGGTATTGTGCAGCATGTCAAGCGTGAGAGTTTCGGCAAGTATCATGAGGGCGTAAGCGAATACCAGCTCTATTCTCACAAGGTGCATCCCCGTTTCGGTCTTACGGAATGTGTCTATGTTATTGATTGGGGAAAGGAATATAGCGACACGCTTCGCTATTTGTGCGAATATGATTCCGTAGGGCGCATGCTGCATGAGTATCGCAACGACGAGGGAGATGGATACCGAGACAGGAAGCTCTTCTATGATGCTTTGGGCCGCATTGTCGCCAGCAGAACCTATTATTATGAATCGTGGGACACCCTCGACTATAACTATGATGCCAACGGGGTCCTCGTCTCGCAGACAGGAAAAATGTACGATCTGGACCTGGAGGCCGACGTAACCATTACCTTCCGTCCCGACGGCACTCGCAAGGAACGCCGTGAGTATTGGAAAAACTACGATGATCCGACAGACACAGAACCATCCGATGAGTATTATCGCTACGACGAACATGATGTGCTTGTCTATTCGAAATCCCCTATGGGTATCATCGAATACGAAATAGAATACTGGGAATAACAAAAAGATATAATATGCGAACACTTGTTAAGAATATCAAGGAGCTGGTGGGTGTGGAGACCTCACCAAAGTTCCGCAAGCAGGGCAAGGAGATGGCGCAGATGGAGACCGTCAAGGACGCCTACCTCCTGGTGGAGGACGACAAGATAAAGGCCTTCGGTCCGATGAGCGAGTGGAGTGGCACCGCTGATAATGTGGTGGATGCCTCGGGGCGGATGGTGATGCCGACTTTCTGCGACTCGCACACGCACATTGTCTATGCCAACTCGCGCGAGCATGAATTTGTGGATAAAATCCGCGGCCTCAGCTATGAGGAGATAGCCAAGAGGGGAGGGGGAATCCTCAATTCGGCCAAAGCCACTGCCGCAGCTTCGGAAGACGAGCTCTACGATATGGCCAAACAACGCCTCGACGAGGTGATGCGCATGGGCACCGGCGCCATTGAGATCAAGAGCGGCTACGGCCTCTCGACCGAGAGTGAGCTGAAGCTGCTGCGCGTCATCCGCCGTCTGAAAGAGAACTCGCCCATGACCATCAAGTCCAACTTCCTCGGCGCCCACGGCATCCCGATGGAGTATCGCGGCCACCAGGAGGATTATGTCGACTTGGTCATCAACGAGATGATACCGAAGGTGGCGGCCGAAGGGTTGGCCGATTTCATCGATGTGTTCTGCGATCAGGGCTTCTTCACCGTCGAGGATACCGCGCGCATTCTGGAAGCCGGCATCAAGTATGGCATGAGGCCCAAGATTCACGCCAACGAGATGGCTGTCTCGGGCGGCGTGCAAGTGGGCGTGAAATACAACGCCATATCGGTCGACCACCTGGATCAGATGGGCGACGCCGAGATAGAATGCTTGAAGGGCACTGAGACGATGCCCACCATACTGCCTGGCTGCGCCTTCTTCCTCAACCTGCCGCTCTCGCCG
>JAFXXI010000005.1 GCA_017542345.1 Bacteroidales bacterium | reverse complement strand
TATCAATGTTCTCATACCCAGTAGTTCCCCGTCACCTGTAAGGTACACATAGTAGCTTCCGGAGGGGGTGCTTGAGAGGTCGATTACATGGTTTTGCCCTGTCGCTGGCGCGCGGTAGACCACCGCTCCCATGCTGTTCATTACCAGCACCTCACCGACGCGTACATCCTCGGGTAGGGTGTATTCCAGTGTAGCTTGTCCTGTGGTGGGGTTGGGCGAGAGTGTGGAGATGCAGTCTTCATTGCTGTTTTGTAGCGAGGCATATCCAGGCAGGGAGGGGATGAGACTATAGCTTCTCCATGCCACGTTGTTGTTGATTTGTACAAATGATGCCAGAGGATAGTCTGTGGCATTTTCGCCGACGGTGAGATTCTCATCGTCCACGACTGCTACTATCGATAGTGAAGAGGGCTTGTTCAAGGGTGAACACAGCAGGGTCTCATAGGCAGGTACGGAGAGAGTTGTGTTTACAAAAGCGCTTCCTCCAGCGGGTATTTGAACACTCCCTGACCCCGAGGCATTCAGTGTCCCGCTGTTGGCGAAGCCGCAAGTGGTACCCCCGTTTGTCCAGGAGTCTGTCCATAGCTTGTTTGATACAACCGTCCAATAGAATTTTACCTTGGAGTATGGAAGATATACTGTGGTGTTGGAGGGATTGTGTATCTCGGCAGAGATGGTGAATGTCTGGTTGTAGTTGAGACCGTAAGTCTCTGTGGCGGAGCCCCAAGGAAATGCATGTATGTAGGGTGATGCGTTGAAGGGGTAGCTGTCGTAGTTCGGTTCGTCGCCGACGTCAAACATATCGTCTTTAACCATCAGGTCGTATGCTGGGGTGGCGAGAGCTTGTTGGACGGCCGCCGCGGCATCCAACAGTCCATGTCCCATTTCCTCGTGCCAACTTCCTACTGGCTGTGTCGAGGTGTAGCTGTAAGTGTATCCGCCGACCTTCTGTGCGGTTCCTTTGAGTATTCTGTCAACTTGATGACGTGTGAGGTTGGGGTTGGCCGACAGCATTAGTGCGACAACGCCTGTGACATGAGGTGCTGCCATAGAAGTTCCGCTTTTATTCTCATATTGATTGTTGAGAACAGTGGAATAAATTGTTCCACCAGGTGCTACAATATCCAATTGGGAACCATAGTTGGAAAATGACGATCTTGTTAGAGTACTACCGACTGACCCAACCACAATGATGTCGTCAATGGAATTTGCAGGGTAGCTTACAGACCCTCCACGGTTGCCCGCGGCGAAAACAACCACGCTGCCTTTGCCCGAACGTCCGTTGGTCAACAGGTTTTCGATGGCATCTTCGACCAGTGCTGTTGCCATGGGCGCATTTGGGATGAATCTTACTCCCCAAGAGCAATTTATGACGTCCGCTCCTTGTGAGTAGGCGTACATAAATGCCGTATACATCCGCAACAAAAACCATTCGTCATTTTGACCGCGCATGGAATCGCTTATGTCAATCAGACTGGCTCCCGGAGCTACACCAGCTATCCGGTAGTCGTCGTGATTGGCGAAAATGATGCCGCCCACATGGGTTCCATGAAGACCCCATATAACAGAAGGTGTCGTTTCATAAGATGCATCGTAGGATGCTGTCACGTTGGTGCTATTGAACTCGCGATGGCTGATGTCAACGCCTTGGTCAATGATGGCCACCTTGACGGTCGACGACCCTGTTGTAATTGTCCAGGCTCCGCAGGCGTTGATGGCCGGCATCCCCCATTGTGTACTGAACATACTGTCGGATACACAGTTGTCGTATGTTTCAACTTCAGGTATAAAGCCTGGGTCGACGTCGGCAAACTTGCCGCTCTCGCCCAGTTGGGTCGACAGAGACATTGCGTCGCCCGTCGCCCGCTTGTCGACCGTCACGATGTGCCACAGGTCGCCCGGCAGCACGGGACCTTCGTGGCGTGCACCGCATTTCGCCGCTTCTTCGGCCAGCAAGGCCGCGTCGCTCTGCTCGCGCAGCTTCACAAAGAACATGTTCGACACCGGCACGCGCTCCGTGGTGCCGATGACGGGTTCCACGTCCCACACCTCGGGCTGCGCCTTCAGCCAGGCCACGCCCTCTTCGTAGGTGCCTTCGGGCAGCTGCACCTCGCAGGCATAGAGCGTGTCGGCCTTGTCTGCGGCAAGCGCCACCTCTTTCAGGCACTGGTAGCGGTGGTGGATGGCGGCGGTGTCCATCTGTGCCGTGCGGAAGTAGGCCAGGGCCACCTCCGAGTTGACGGGCACCTCCACGCGCTTTCCGTGGTAGAGGTAGTAGCCCGTGTGGGTCTTCTGCGCCCACGCGCCGCCGGTCAGTAGCAGTACTGCTGCCAGCAGCATTGTTCGTTTGAAATAGCTTTGCATACTCGTATTGTATTAATGGTTAATAGTATTGGTTGCTGTTCATCTTGTGGCGATGCAGGTGTAAATCCCGTGGTCTGGGTCGTAATTAATGATTACCTCATACCCGTTGTTGAACATGTCCTCTGCCCATTGCTTGGCTTCGGCACCATCGGTGGTGGTGAAGGTGACGGTCTCCTTGGCGTATTCGTGTGCCGTGGATAGGTCGTGTCGGCTGATGCGTATGCGGTGCCCCTGCCGGGCTAAGGCGAGCATCTGGTCAAAGAACAGGGATTGCTCCTGTTTCCCCGACAGGTTGGCTTCGTACATTTCGCCGTCGATGCTGTAGTAGAGTGTCGTGGAGACGGTCTCCTGCATGACGGTGGTTGGCCGCTCGGGCCATTCTTCTTTCGTGCAGCCCGCTGCCGCAAGGGCGGCAAGGGCAAACAGTGTTACAGTATGTTTCTTCATATAGATTTATTTTTTAGTTGTCTTGCTTCTTCGGGTGTGATGCTGAATTCGTTGCGATCCATCATCATGTCTATCAATGCTTTGCCTTCTTGACGGTTGGTTATGGCGACGATAAGGGTGGAGCGTGAGCTGGCTGTCACAAACACTCTTAACAATTCGTCGTAGACACCCTGCTCCAATTGGTCATAGTATGTCGTGCCCTCGGACAATGGAGGCCTTTCCCCGGGCTTTTCTTTAGTGCCGGCATGGGAACACATAAACCAGGTGGATGTCATGGCTGCGTTGAACAGGGGCGAGCCCTCTTCGATGTTGGTAAACTCGGTCAGGATCCAGGCCCAGCCGGCCGAGTCGGTGGCGGTGAGCAGCAGGATGTCCTTGCTCAGGGTGTCGTTGATGGGCATGTTCTGCACCAGGGCCACGCGCACCCCGGGCTGCTCGCAGTAGCGCTCGTAGAGCTCGCCCAGCTCGCCGCGCTGCCGCGCATGGCAGCGCGCCAGCAACTGCACGGCCAGCAGCACGCTGAGCAGCAGCACTAACCATCGGAGTATGCGTAGCAGTTTCATGGTCTTGGACTTATTGTATCGGGTTGAAGCGCAGGCAGGCGTAGGTGTTGGCATACACCTCGTCGGCGTTGCACATGTCGTTGCAGGCAATCTCCACCGCGGCGTTCTGTGAGGGGTGCGCCGTCTCGACGGGAGCCTCATAGGCCGCTACATTGAGCGTCAGCAGCGCCACGCTGACGGCAGCCAGCAGGCCGGCGCGTGTCCTCAGTTGCCGCCGCCGGGTCTCCTCCATGCCTGTGCAGAGGTCCGCCGCCAGCGCCCTGAAGTCGGGCTCTTCGTCGGGGTGTCGGGCGTGGGCCTCGTCCAGGCGCCGCCGGACGGCCCGCCGGTGGGCCTCGTCCATCAGCCATTCTATCTCGGCCCCGGTCAGGCCTCTGTCGTTTCTCTGGTCATTGGTCATATCTTGCTCCTTTCTTCGCTGTTGTTTATTTTGTCATTGTTGTTGTCTGTCGTCTCCGGATTGCCGCTGTCCGCCGCCGAAGGCGCCAGCCGGCGCATCCGCTCCACCAGCCGCCGGTATCGTCGGTGGACAGACGAGACGCTGGTCTTCATTGTCTCGGCAATCTCGGTCAGGGAGAAACCCGCCATGAGGAGGTCGAACAGCTGCCGGTCGGTGCCGTCGAGCCCCTCGGCCAGCGCCGTGAGGCGCTGCCGGGCGCTGTCCTCGTCGCCGTCGGTGGTCAGCAGCGAGGGCGGCAGCTCGGCCGTTGAACCCAGGAGCTGCACCGTCAGCCGGCGGCGCCGCCGTTCGTGCGACGCCACGCTGCGGGCCTGCCACATCACCCATGCCGTCACCTCCATCGGCGAGGCATCGGCGTGCAGCCCCCCGCGACGCAGCCACAGCGCCGTCAGCACCTCCTGCATCATGTCACGGCTAAGCTCCAGGTTGTAGGAACTGTAGCGCAGACAGATGAGATGGAGCATCCGCCGGTGCTGTTCGAGCATCGCCGCGAAGTGCTGTGTGGTGTCCCGTTGTCCGTCCATCGTGTGTAGGGGTGTTTCGTCCCAAAGGAAGCCCCTTCATATATATAATAACCACCTTAGGGCCCGTTTTTTTCACCGACCCCCAAAAATTAACTAATTTTAATTATTTTTAACATACCGGATGCCGTCTCCGTGGGGTGCCGCCGGGGGGTCTTCCGGTCCGGTTCCCCTCCGGTCCCCCTCCGGTCCCCCTCCGGTCCCCCTCCGCTCATCTTGGGTCGAGTTGCGAAGAGGGAGCGGAGGGGGACCGGAGGGGAGGAGGGGAGGAGGGGGTAGGGAGGGGTTCGAGGGGTTCGAGGGGAGGAGGGGAGAAGGGTTTGAGGGGAGGAGTGTCAAGTGGTCAGTTTTCTTAGACTCCCTGAACTCCCTGAACTCCCTGAACTCCCTGAACTCCCTGAACTCCCTGAACTCCCTGAACTCCCTGAACTCCCTGCACTCCCTGCACTCCCTGCACTCCCTGCACTCCCTGCACTCCCTGAACTCCTTGCACTCCCTGCACTCCCTGCACTCCCTGAACTCCTTGCACTCCCTGCACTCCCTGCACTCCTTGAACTCCCTGAACTCCTTAAATTCTTGCACTCCCTGAACTCCCTGAACTCCCTGAACTCCTTAAATTCTTGCACTCCTTGAACTCCTTTTTTACTCCCTCCACACAATAAACACGGCATCGTAGCGTTACATATTATTAATTATGTCGGACAAGTATGCAGACCGGGGCCGGGTGGTGAAGGCCATCTTCATCGTGGTGGGCGTCCTCTTCGTGGGGCGCCTGGCGATGCTGCAGCTGTTCGACCCGCACTACCGCCAACTGGCTGACCAACAGGCGCTCCGCAACGTGACGCAATACCCGGCGCGCGGCTTCATCTACGACCGGCACGGCGAGCTGCTGGTGCACAACGAGGCGGTGTACGACCTGATGGTCATCCCGCGCATGGTGAAGGAACTCGACACGGCCTACTTTTGCCAGTGCCTGGGCATCACGGTCGACGATTTCGAGGCGCGGATGAAGAAGGCGCGCAAGTACTCGCCCTATTCGGCCTCGATATTCATGAAGCAGATCTCGAAGGAGGAATACGCCAAGTTCGAGAACAAGATGTTCCGTTTCAAGGGTTTCTACATCTCGCAGCGTACGTTGCGCATCTACGACCGGCCGATAGCGGCGCAGGTGCTGGGCTATGTGGGCGAGGTGGACCAGGGCGACATAGACCGCGACCCCTACTACCGCCAGGGCGACTACATAGGGAAGAGCGGGCTGGAGAAGAGCTATGAGGAGGTGCTGCGCGGCGAGAAGGGCAAGAAGGTGATGCATGTGGACGTGCACAACCGCGAGATAGGGCCCTACCTGGGCGGCACGCTGGACACGCTGCCGGTGGAGGGCGGCAACCTCTACACGACGCTGGACGCCGACCTGCAGCAGTATGCCGAGGGGCTGATGGCCAACAAGCGCGGCTGTGTGGTGGCGCTGGAGCCGTCGACGGGCGAGGTGCTGGCCATGGTGTCGGCGCCGTGCTACGACCCCAACCTGCTGGTGGGGCGCATCAGGGGCGAGAACTACCTGAAGCTGAACGCCGACATAGCGAAGCCGATGCTGAACCGCGCCCTGCTGGGGCAGTATCCGCCGGGAAGCATCTTCAAGATAGCGCAGAGCATGGTGGCGCTGGACCTGGGGGTGATAAGCCCCGGGACGGGCTTTGTGTGCGACAAGAGCCTGGTGGGGTGCCACAACCACCCGTCGGCCACCTGCGTGCGCGAGGCCATCAAGATGAGCTGCAACCCCTACTTCTACCAGGTGTACCGCCGTGTGATACAGCAAGGTAAGTACAAGAGCATCTACAAGGACTCGCAGTACGGCCTGACGGTGTGGCGCGACTATATGCTGCGGTTCGGCTTCGGGCAGCGGCTCGACATCGACCTGCCGAAGAGCGGCGTGTCGCGCGGCAATATACCCGACACGGCCTACTACAACCGGTGGTACGGCAAGGAGCGGTGGGCGTTTTCGACGATATACTCGAACTCGATAGGGCAGGGCGAGGTGACGGTGGTGCCGATACAGATGGCCAACCTGGCGGCCATCGTGGCCAACCGCGGCTGGTATATCACGCCGCATGTGGTGCGTGCCTACGGCCCTGACTCGACGCGCGACGCGCGCTACCTGGAGCACCACGAGACGGGTATCAGGCGTGAGTATTTCGACATCGCGGCCGACGGCATGTACGACGTGGTGCATGTGGCCGGCGGCACGGCGCGGCGGGCCCGCGTGGAGGGACTGGACATCTGCGGCAAGACGGGCACGGCGGAGAACTACGGCAACGACCACTCGGTGTTCATCTGCTTTGCGCCGAAGAACGACCCGAAGGTGGCCGTGGCGGTGTATGTGGAGAACGCGCAGGGCGGCGGCGGCACCTGGGCGGCGCCGATAGCGGGGCTGATCGTGGAGAAGTACCTGTGCGGCGAGGTGAAACGCAAGGACGTGGAGAAGATGTACCGCGAGGTGGAGCCCTGCCAGAAGCTGCCGCTGACAAGGAGGGTGAAGAAGAAGAAGTGAGGAATGATGAATAGAATGTATCAGGAAAAACTGAAAATAGACTGGATTGCTGTGGGGCTGTGGGCTTTCCTCGTGGTCTTCGGGTGGCTGAATATCTATGCAGCGACCTACAACGAGGAGCAGGCGGCGGTGTTCGACCTGGCCACCTTCCACGGCAAGCAGCTGCTGTGGATTGCCGGCGCGGCGGTGGTGGCGGTGCTGCTGATGTTCACCGAGCCGCGGGTGGTGTCGAACACGTCGTATGTGATTTACGGCGTGGTGCTGGCGCTGCTGGTGGTGACGCTGTTCATCGCCACGGTGTCGCACGGCGGCAAGTCGTGGATCGACCTGGGATTCTTCCGTCTGCAGCCGTCGGAGTTTGCCAAGTTTGCCACGGCGCTGGCACTGTCGAAGTACATGTCGACCATCGGGGTGGAATGGAAGCAGACGGGCACCAAGGTGGTGGCGGCGGCCATCGTGCTGATACCGATGGCGTTGGTGTTCCTGCAACACGACACGGGGTCGGCGCTGGTGTTTCTGGCCTTCGTGCTGCCGCTGTTCCGCGAGGGCTTGTCGGGCGTCATCCTGATAGTGGGGGTGGCGGCGGTGGCACTGTTTGTGCTGGCGCTGCTGGTCAACAAGTACATACTGCTCGGGGCGCTGGCGGTGCTGGCGGCGGCCTACCTGTTTATATGGCTCAACAAGCGCACCTCGCGCGACTGGTGGCGGGTGGCGGCGGTGCTGGTGTGCTGCGCGCTGTTCGTCTTCTCGGTGGATTTTGTGTTCAACAAGGTGTTGGAGCCGCACCAGCGGGAGCGCATCGACGTGCTGCTGGGCAAGAGCGAGGACCTGCAGGGGGCGGGCTACAACGTGCACCAGTCGAAGATCGCCATCGGGAGCGGCGGTGTGGCCGGCAAGGGTTTCCTGCGGGGCACGGTGACCAAGGCCGATTTTGTGCCGGAGCAGCATACGGACTTCATCTTCTGCACGGTGGGCGAGGAGTGGGGCTGGGTGGGCTGCACGGCGCTGGTGGGGGCCTATGTGTGGCTGCTGGTGCACCTGATCAGCATGGCCGAGCGGCAGCGGAGCCGCTATGCGCGGTTCTACGGCTACTGTGTGGCGAGCATATTGTTTGTGCACCTGTTTGTCAACGTGGGCATGGTGATAGGGCTGGTGCCGGTGATAGGCATCCCGTTGCCGTTTTTCAGCTACGGCGGCTCGTCGCTGATAGCGTTCACAATATTGTTGTTTTTATTCATCCGGCAGGATGCGAATAAGAATCAGTTACTGTAATGTCAAAGAAAACGAATAATGAGGAACACTGCTCGTTTTGCGGGCGACCGGCGTCGCAGGCCGGGATGCTGCTGAGCGGGCTTGACGGCATGATATGCCACGACTGCGCCGAGCAGGCGACAAAGATATTCCAGGAGCAGCGGCCCGGGCGCCGCGGTCGCCAGGGCTACGATCCTGCGGCGCCGATACCGGCGCCGCAGGAAATCAAGGACTTCCTGGACCAGTATGTCATCGGCCAGGAGTCGGCCAAGCGGGTGCTGTCGGTGGCGGTGTACAACCACTACAAGCGGTTGCGTTACAACGCCTTGCAGCATGACCTGCGGGAGTCGGGCGCCCCGACGGGGGAGCTGGGAGTGGAGATAGAGAAGAGCAATATCGTGATGGTGGGCGAGACGGGCACAGGCAAGACGCTGCTGGCGCGCACGATAGCGCGGCTGCTGAAGGTGCCGTTCTGCATTGCCGACGCCACGACGCTGACCGAGGCGGGCTATGTGGGCGACGACGTGGAGAATGTGTTGGTGCGCCTGCTGCAGGCCGCCGACTACGACGTGGAGGCCTGCGAGCGCGGCATTGTCTTTATCGACGAGATTGACAAGATAGCGCGCAAGAGCGAGAACACGAGCATCACGCGCGATGTGAGCGGCGAGGGAGTGCAGCAGGCGCTGCTGAAGCTGCTGGAGGGCGCCGAAGTGAATGTGCCGCCCGAGGGGGGGCGCAAACATCCCGAGCAGAAACTCATCAAGATAGACACCCGCAATATCCTGTTCATCTGCGGCGGTGCTTTCGACGGCATCGAGCGTGCCATCGGCGCCCGCCTGAATTCGAACGTGATAGGCTTCAAGGGCGACGAGACGCGGCGGGAGCTGGACCGCGACAATATGCTGCAGTATGTGCAGCCGATGGACCTCAAGAAGTTCGGCCTCATCCCCGAGTTGGTGGGCCGTTTCCCGGTGCTGACCTACCTGCAGCCGCTGGACCGCGAGGCGCTGCGCCGCATCCTCACCGAGCCGCGCAATGCGCTGACGAAGCAGTATGAGGAGCTGTTCAAGATGGATGGCGTGACGCTGGAGTTCACGCCCGAGGCGCTGGACCTGGTGGTGGACCGCGCCGTGGAGTACCGCTTGGGGGCCCGCGGCCTGCGTTCCATCATGGAGGGCATGATGACCGACCTGATGTTCGACCTGCCGCGGATGGAGAAAGGCAGCGTGTACAGACTGACCCGCGAGGAGGCGGAGAAAAAGATAAGACTATGAAACTGTTGTTGACAAAGAAGTGTTCCTTCGAGATGGCTCATGCCCTGGAGGAGTATGACGGGAAATGCGCCAACCTGCACGGCCACAGCTATCACCTGGAGGTGACGGTGGAAGGCGCGGTGCCTGCCGCCGGCGACGGGCTGGCGGGGAGCGGCATGGTGATGGACTTCCACAGCCTGAAGGAGATAGTGCAGGAGACGGTGGTGGCGCGCTATGACCACGCGCTGGTGCTGAAGGAGGGATCGCGCTACCTCACCGGGGCGGTGGCGGCGGGCAACCTGGTGACGGTGCCCTTCAACCCCACGGCGGAGAACCTGCTGCTGCATTTCGCGGCGCTGTTGCGGCCGCAGCTGCCCGAGGGGACGAGGCTCCACAGCCTGCGTCTGTCGGAGACCGACAGTTCGGTGGCGGAACTGCAATTGTGAAACTTTTTTTTGCCAATTGGAAAAAAAGTAGTAATTTAGCACACTGAACCGACGCACCGGAAAGGCCCTTTGAGGCTCTCCAGTGAGTTGATTATGATATTGATAGGACAGAAAGAATAATTGAGATATATATATGAAAACGCTGAAAAAAGGTCTCGTACTGCTTGTTGCAGCCCTGTTTTTTGCCGGCGGGGCCTATGCCCAAAAGAGCATTGCCAAGAAGGCTGACGACCTCTTCGACCAGTACCGCTTCTATGATGCCGCCGAGGAGTATGCCAAGGCGTATGAGAAGATCAAGGAAAACAAGGCCGAGAAGAACCGCGTGTACTTCCAGCTGGCCGAGTGTTACCGCCTGATGTACGACTACCCGAGGGCCGAGCGCATCTACAAGCGGTTGGCCAACGACGGCTACCAGACCACGGAGCGCAAGCTCTACTTCTATCTGGCGGAGATGTGCCGCTTCGAGGAGAAGTTTGACGAGGCCGACGACTTCTACCAGAAGTACCTTGAGATGGAGCCGGGCGACAGCTATGCCGTCAAGCGCAAGCAGTCGCTTATCTATGCCAACCAGCTCTCGAACGACCGTACACGGCATGAAATCAGTAAGATGAGCGACTGGTGCACGGACTACAACGACTGGGCGCCGCGCTTCATCGGCAGCGATACCACCAAGCTTATCTTCACCACGTCGCGCTTTGCGGAGGGTGCCGAGGGCGACAACGACCCCTGGACCAACCAGGCTTTCTCGGACCTCTACAGCGTCTTCCAGGACCGCAACGGCAACTGGGTCTCCAGGCCGGAGCCGTGGGACAAGACGGGCAAGATAAACACGGCCGTTAACGAAGGTGAGGCGGTGTTCTCGCCCGACGGCAACACTATCTACTTCTCGCGCTGCGACGTAAAGGAGAACGAGACGCAGGGCTGCCGCATCTATACGGCCAACCGCACCCCCGCCACCCTCGACAAGAAGGCAGCCAAGAAGAAAAAGGCGGCTCCCGCCAAGGGCAAGAAAGGCAAGGACGCCAAGGGTGAGGACGAAGGCGCCAAGGCTCCCGCCCCGGGCGAGTGGAGCGACCCCGTGCCCATCATCCTGGGTGACACGGCCTACAACTACCTGTATCCCGCCATCAGCAGCGACGGTCTGACGCTCTACTTCTCGAGCGACATGCCGGGCGGCTTCGGCGAGTATGATCTGTGGAAGGCTACCCGCAAGAGCACTGCCGACGACTTTGGCAGGCCGGTGAACCTCACCTCCATCGTCAACACCCGTGGCCGCGAGGTGTTCCCCGTGCTGCGCAACGACTCGCTGATGTACTTCTCGAGCGACGGCCATCCTGGCGTGGGCGGCTATGACATCTTCAAGAGCAACCTCAAACGCAACGGCAAGTGGAGCGCCCCCGAGAACTTGGGCATCCCCCTCAACTCGTCCTACGACGAGATGTCCATTGTCTTCTTCCCCGACGCGGCCCACAATGTGGTGGAGCGCGGTTATTTCTCTTCCAACCGCCCCTTCGCCGACCCGCACAACCGCAAGCTTGCCAACCAGGCCAAGAACCAGACGCCTCCCATCAACAACGACATATTCTACTTCGCATTGCCCGGCCTGAACTATGCCATCGAGGGCACCGTGCGCAGCGAGAAGTCCATGCAGCTGCTGAAGGACGTGCGCATCAAGATGGTGGGCTCCGACGGCTCGGAGTTTGAGACCCGTACCAACAAGAAAGGCCACTACAAGTTCGACAGCACCCAGGTGCGGCGCGACGTGGTCTACAAGATGTACCTTTCCAAGAAAGACTATTTCAGCCTCGAGGGCTCGGAGAGCACCCTTGGCTATAACACCAACAAGACGCTGGTGCACGACTTCCGCATGGAGCCGGTGCCGCTGCGCCCCGTGGTGCTGCCCGAGATACGCTTCGACCTGGCCAAGACCGAGCTCAAGGGCGAGTTTATGGACTCGCTGATGGATCTCTATGTGGTCATGGAGAACAACCCCAATATCGTGGTGGAGATACGCAGCCATACCGACTGCCAGCCCTATATCGGCCTGACCAACGACACCCTGTCGCAACGCCGTGCGCAGACCGTGGTGGACTACCTTGTGAGCCGCGGCATCGAGCGTGAGCGGCTGGTGGCCAAGGGCTATGCCGACCGTGTGCCGCGCGTGCTTGACGAGGACGTGGTGGTGAACTACAACGGCAAAGACTACCCCTTCTCGGCAGGCTCGGTGATGGAGTGTGACTACATCGCCACCCTCGACCCCGAACGGCAGCAGGCAGCCCACTCGCTCAACCGCCGTCTGGAGTTCCTGGTGCTCCGCACCGACTATGTCTCGCGCCGTCTGGTGGAGAATATGTCGTCCGAGACCCCCATCGCCCAGCAGACCGAGGACGGCAAGGTCATCAACCTAGTCAACCGTCCGCTTGAGGACGAGAACGCCGATGTCAAGCCCACCATCGTGCATGACGAGAGCGTCATCCCCGTCGTGATGGTCAACTCGACCCGCGGCGAGATACCCTGCATTGTCAACGGCTCGCAGGTGCCCATGCTCATCGACGAGCGCTTCATGGAGCCTGTCGCCATCGCCTGGGAGGAGGCCATGAACTTCCTCTATCAGGGCCGCATCACCAAGGATGATTTCCCGCGCCGCGACCTCTCCTTCGACGCCGAGGGCAACATCATCGACAAGGAAATTGTCATCTTCAAGGAGATGCAGATTGGCGAGCAGCGCCGGCAGAACGTCGAGGTGGTTGTGGTGAAGAATGTGGACTACAAGTTCATCATCAACCGCTCTGGCCTGCGCCAGTTTGGCGAGTACGAGTTCGACAAGCAGCGCTCCAAGCTCATCTTCTTTGATGAGTAATGCCCTGATTACCATCCTGGGGCCCACCGCCACCGGCAAGACGGCTCTGGCCGCCGAGGTGGCGTGGCGTATGGGCGGCGAAGTCATCAGCGCCGACTCGCGACAGGTGTTCCGCGGCATGGACGTAGGTACCGGCAAGGACCTCTCCGACTACGACATCCACGGCACCCACATCCCCTACCATCTTATCGACATCTGCTCCCCTCTGGAGGAGTATAACGCCTACCGCTTCATGGGCGATTTCCGCACGGCCTACGCCGACATCACGGCGCGGGGCCGCCAGCCTATCCTCTGCGGCGGCACGGGCTTCTACCTCGACGCCGTCATTCGCGGCTATCACCTGCCCGACGCGCCTGTCGACCCCGTCTTCCGCGCCTCGCTGGAGCCCTTCTCCGATGCCGAGCTTACCGCCCGTCTGGCTTCCTACATTAAGCTTCACAACCATACCGACACCGAGACCCGCGAACGGCTGGTGCGCGCCCTCGAGATACAGGAGTTCGCCCAGCGCCACCCCGACGCCTACCTCCAGCTGCCCCCCATGCACCATCTCGTCTTCGGCGTCCGCTTCCCCCGCGAGACCGTCATCGCCCGCATCGAGGCGCGTCTGCGGCGCCGTCTTGACGAAGGCATGACCGGCGAGGTGCAGCGCTTGCTCGACAAAGGGGTGCCGCCGGAACGCCTCATGCGTTTCGGCCTCGAATACCGCCATGTGACGCTCTATCTCACAGGACAGTGTAGCGAGCAGCAGATGTTCGACAACCTCTTCACCGACATCCGACGCTTCGCCAAGCGGCAGATGACGTGGTTCCGCCGCATGGAGCGCAACGGTGTCCCCATCCGGTGGATTGACGGCAGCCTCCCCATGGAGGAGAAGGCCGCAATAATTACCTCTTCTTTTTGAAAAACGCTTTCACCAACCCGCCGCATTCGTCGGCGAGCACTCCGCCCGTCACCTCGGTCTTGGGGTGCAGCACTGGGCCTGTCAGCAGTGTGTAGCCCCGCTTGGGGTCGGGAGCGCCATAGACGATGCGCCCCACCTGCGTCCATCCCGCAGCGCCGGCGCACATGGGGCAGGGCTCCACGGTAACATACAGCGTGCAATCGTTTAGGTATTTGGCGCCCAGGTGCTCCGAGGCGGCCGTGAAAGCCAGCATCTCGGCATGCGCCGTGGTGTCGTGCAGCCGTTCGGTTTGGTTGTGGGCACGCCCGATGACATGGTCGCCGCACACCACTACGGCTCCTATCGGCACCTCGCCCTCGGCGGCGGCGGCGCGGGCCTCGCGAAGCGCTTCGCGCATGTAGAATTCGTCGGGGTTGTCGAAGATGCTCATTTCTTCCCCCTACGGTCTTCGTTAAATATTAGGGTGTTCAGCGGCTCGAGGCGCGCCGTGGTCTCCATCACCGTCAGGCGCTGGCCGCGCAGGAAACTCTCCAGCCGGGGCAGCAGACTGGTGCCCACCTGCTGGTATTCGTGCATGCACTTCCACTCGATGCGCGCTGTAGTGTCCACGTCGTGGTCGTCGCGGTCCAGCATCTCGTCGGTCTCAAAGAGCACCGACAGCAGACCCGACTCCTCGAACATATAGTAGCGCGTGAACATACCTGATGCTTCCACCTTCACCGACTCCAGCCGCTGCCCTCCCGGGGCCGTCACGGGCCCGTTGTAGGTCAGCACCGCGTTGTTGGCGCGCCAGTTGTAGAGTGGCCCGCGGAAGTCGTAGGCCATCAGCTGCTCGTAGAAGCGCACCGGCGGCAGGTCCACCCAGTAGCCCAGGCTGTGGTTCATCCTGCGGAAGCGGTCCTTGCCATTGGTGCAGAGCCCCGTCTGCAGCTTTTTGCCGTGCCACACCTCGACGCGCTGCATCTGCGGCTGGGCAAACCAGCGCCGCATCACGAAGGTGTCGGTGCTGTTCGGGCTGGTGATGGTGGTCTCCAGCACCAGCAGACTGTCGGCCGGCAGGCGCTCGATGCCCATCATCTGCAGGTAGCGGTCCACGATGCGGGCCGCGGTGTCCTCGCGCAGCAGGTGGTCCTGGGCCATTGCCGCCAGCGGCAGCAGCGCCAGCAGGCACACGGCGGTTATCATTTTTATTCTGCCCATAGCGGTATCTCCTTTCTTTATTGTATCTTCCTGAAGGGGAAGGTCAGCCTCTCCATGCGTTTCCGTTGCTTGATGCTGACGGTGGCATTCATGCCCAGCTCGGCTGCCAGCCGTGCAATCTGCTCTCCGGCGTCGTCGGCCAGCGCCATGGCCTGGAGACTTTGGTAGTCGAGCTCGCGCTTGGCCATGCGGCTCAGGTCGGCATAGGTGCCGGCGAAGTACTTGTCCCACAGTGGCACGCTGACCCACACCGAGTCGGTCGTGGCTAGGGCGCGACCCAGCTCCACAAGCTTGTAGACGGCCACCCACATGGCGCTGTCGGAGGCCACGCGCAGCTGTCCCGTGGCGCTGACCCCCTCGACCACGGCGTCGAAGGTCATCACCGTGTACTCACGCTGCGGTGCCGGGGCGGCCACCTGTGCGGTGGTGTCAGCCGCTGGCGACGGCGTCACTTTGACGCTCTGGCGTGTGCTGCGGCAGCCCGCCAGCAGCAGCGCCAGCCCCATGGCAATCAGTATGTGTGTTTTCAGTTTCATTTTCCTCTTCTGTAGAGACGTGCCATGGCACGTCTCTATTATGGTTGTATGGCTTTGAGGTGCTCCTTCAGTGTCTCGCTCTTCGGGTCCAGCTGCACGGCTTTCTTCATGTAGGGTAGCGCCTCGCGGTCGCGTCCCAACAGATGCAGCAGCCAGGCGTAGGTGTCCAGGCTGTTGGCGTTGTCGGGCTCGGCCTCGATGGTGCGGCGGCTCATGGCCAGCGCCTTCTCCAGCTCCAGCCCCTGCTCGGCCAGGTAGTAGGCGTAGTTGTTCAGCGTGCCCCAGTCGTCGGGCCGCAGCTCAAGGTAGCGGTCGAAACAGCGCCAGGCCTTGTCGTAGGCTCCCGTGCGGTAGTAGCACTCCGCCATCAGCCCGTTGGTCTCGGCCTCGAGATAGCCCTTGGAAAAGCCCCATTTGGCGGCTTTCTCCAGCTTCTCCAGTGCCTCGGCATAGCCCTCGTGGCGTGCCGCCGCGAGGGCTTGGAGGTAGAGCGGCAGGGTGTGCATCGGGAACAGGCGTTCGGCGCGTGCCGCCGCGGCGGTCATATCGGCCTCGCGCTCCTCGTCTGTCGAGAGGCAAATCAACAGCCCCTCCCACACCTCGTAGCGGCTGCTGTCGCGCTGCAGCGCCAACTCCAGCCACCGTGCCGCCTCGCTGTAGCGGTTCTGCCGCATCAGTGCGTCGGCATAGAGCAGGGCGTATTCCGCCGAGTCCTTGCATCCCGCCATGGCCGTTTCCAGCAGGCGGAAGGTCGTGGCGCTGCGGTCGCCGTAGTATTCCTCGCTGCTGTAGAACGAGGCCAGCAGCTGAACCTTGGTGCCGCAGTCGAGCTTCGGATTGGCGAAGGCACGCTCCATCTCGGCGTCGGCCTCGGCGGGCTTGCCCACGGCTTTGTAGTATTCGGCCAGCTGTATGTGTATGTATTCGTCGTCGGGGTCGGCGGCCAGCACTCGGTCGTAGTAGGTCTTGGCCTTGGCATAGCGCTTGCGCCCCATGTTGAGCTCGGCGAGGATGGCGTTGTAGCGCTTCTCGCCCGGCAGGGCCTCGGCCAGGGCCTCAATCTCCTTCTCGGCCTTGTCGGGTTTGCCGGCGGCCGTCCAGAGGCGCTGTTTCTGGAGCGACACCGGCTCGGTGACGCCAATCATGCGCTCCACGCGGTTCAGGGCCTCCACGGCACCCGGCAGGTCGCCGGCCGCGAGGCGGGCATTCGAGAGGTCGTAGTGGTTCTCCAGCACATTGGGCTGCAAGTCGGCAATGCGTTGCAGGGTTGCCGCCTGTCCGTTGGCGTCGCCGCGCCGCGCCTGCACCTCGGCCTGCTTCCTGAGATACCACAGGTTGCTGTCGTCGATGGCGGTGGCGCGGGCGATGCAGGCCATGGCGCTGTCGGTCCATCCGCGCTGCAGCAGCAGGCGGCTCATCTCGTACCACGCCGCTCCGCATTGCGGCACGTCATGGGCGAGGTCGGCGTAGGCTTGCAGCGCCTCCTCGGCACGGCCGCTCTCTTGGAGCGAGAGGGCGTCGATGAGGCGGCTGTCGGTCTTCAGTTGCTCTTCGCTGACTTCCTTGATGGGCTGGCGTTGGTAGCGTGAGGGGGCCGGCGTGGCGGCTTTGCGCCCCGCGCAGCTGTAGGCCAGCGCGGCGGCCAGCGTCAGCGCCAGCAGGAGGGATATGTGGTGTGCACTCTTTGCCATAGCGATATTAATAACACAGAAAATCTGTATTTATTGTGTCGGTTTCTGTTTTCCGTCGCCCCTGCTGGGCTCCATCCCCTCCCCACCTTCTCCCCATCCCCTCCGCATCCCCTCCGCAACTCCTTCGCAATTCGCCCCACGGGGAGCGGAGGGGGAGCGGAGCGGGACCGGAGGGGGACCGGAGGGGAATGCCGAAGGGGCTGGAAACGAGGATGTTGGAAATTTTATATAATGTATGTTATTGGGTGTCAGTACATTGTGATGGGCAAAAAAGAGGCCTCCGGAGGGGGAAATCATAAAAAAACAAAAATTTCTTGCGGAGTGAAAAAAAATGCCTATATTTGCATTTGAAAAGAAAACCCGAAAAGCACCCTTCCGATGCTGCAAGTTGCTGAGGATGTGTGCTTCAAGGCATACGAAAAGGAAAATTTTATTAATCATCAAAATCAAACAACAATGAAAAAAGCATTAATGGTTCTTGGTTTTGCACTGTGCGCCACCGTCGCCTTTGCACAGACCAACAATTTCCGCACTGTCGGAAATCAGACAAAGGCCGCCGCTATCAACGCTCCCGTTGACGCTCCGGCAGTCGACTACAAAGCTTCCATCTTCACGAAAGCCGCTGGCGACACCATCGTCTGCTATCAGTTCACCGCAGCCGATGCCGCCAACATGACCTACGGTCAGGAGGGTTGGATCAAGACCAACAACCACACCATCAAGTACTACGATGCAGATCATGGCACCTGGGCCGACTCCATTTGGAATCACCACAGCCAGAGCCGTATGGGTTCCTGCTGGGACCGCATCGCCGACTCGGCCGCCTTCTACACCTCTGATGCTGCCGACCTTCTGGGTAACGGCTACTATTTGAACAGCTGGATTACCACGTACATGGGCCCCCGTTACACTGGCAACGACAACGGCTACATGCTGATGACCATGCGTGCCACCATGGGTACCGGTCTGCACGACGCTTTCTTCACGCTGCCCAGTGTGGCCCGTCCCGCCACTGCCACTGTCATCAATGTGCGCCTCACCCAGTTGTATCGCAAGTTCTATGATGAGTGCTACATTGACTGCAAGATCAACGGTCAGTGGTATGCCCGCGAAATCAACATTGAGGGTGTCGACGTGGCTATCAACGACTTTGGTTCGCTGCGCCCCGGTTGGACCATGCCCCTTGAGCTGGCTCAGGAAAACAACATTGAATTGCGTGTGCGTTGGTACAACCGTCGCGCCCGTTCGAACGCCTATGGCTATGTTTGGGCTATCGACAACTTCGCCATCACCGAGGGTGCTGCCAGCCACTGGTACACCATGGGCGAGAATTTCATCGATGGCGGCTATGGCCAGATTCCCGCTGGCTTCAACCTGCCTATGAGCTGGTACGGCAGCATCTGGAACAACGGTTCCGTTGCCCAGGAGAACGCTACCGTGACCATGTATCACCTCGATGCCACCCGCAGCAACCCCACCCAGATTCTCTCGGCTCCGATGCAGACCATCGCCGGCGACCCGCTGCGTGAGCAGTATGCCGTGGTCAACGAGCGTGGCTTCATGCCCATCATGGACAGCCTCCAATATGCCGGCTGGCTGGGCATGGGTACCGACTACCCCAACAACTATGGCGCCAACTCGAACATCAGTGCCAACTACCAGCGTCGCGGTCTGCCGACCGACGAGACCGGTCTGCACTACATGACCACCACCGCCACTGACGCCGTCAGCGGTATCAACGCTGCCGAGTGGGACACTATCGCTTACTTTGTGACCGACACCGCCTTTGGTGGCGACGCCAACCACGCTGTGCGCGGCGCCCGCTGGGCCCACGATAACGGCATCATCGCCAGCCAGAGCCGCTACAGCTACGGCTACGTTGTGATCGATGGTAACACCTACATCACCGACTCCGGTAACTACGGTTCGACCAACTACATGGTGTGGCTGCGCTATGTCACTCCCGATGTCATCCCGACCGAGAACGGCGAGCCTTGGGTGTTCCGTGGCCTGGAGATTGTTCCCCAGACGATGGATGCCGCCAACCAGATTGTGAACTCGAAGATCTTCCCCATCGCCTATGAGCAGACCTACACCGTCACCGGCGACACCACCAGCTTCGAGACCCTCAACACCGGCGTTTCGGATGTGACTCCTCACACCGTCGTGGCTGGCGAAATCAACACGCTGACCAGTGGCTACCTGACCAACGAGGATCCCTACAAGGCTGTCAACATTAAGTACTACAACCAGCCCGCCCTGAAGCCCAACACGGCTTACTACTTCGGCTACCAGATTGCCGAGCCTTGCTTCTTTGCCGCCGCCGCTACGAACGACAGTTGGTACAATGGAACCAACTACACCTCCTATGAGAACACCGCCGCTCTGAAGAACTTCGCTCCTCAGTTCAAGCCCGCCGGCTATGACACCCGTGTCTATGACCCCGCCGACGGTTACCTGTGGTCGTTCTTCTATCATCCCTACTATCCCATGATCCGCCCGATCGTTGGACCGAAACAGTCGCTGCCCACCCACATCGTCAGCGCCAACTGCACCGACACCAACTACATCATCATGCGCTTCGAGGGCGAGAACGAGGTGAACATGTGCGGTGACGAGTATGCCGCCGTCGAGGGTTCCGATCCTTCGTTCTACGTCATCCCGAACATCGACAGCGCCATCCTGGGCAGCCACCCCGGCGTCATCGACTACATCACTATCGATGGTACCCGCGTCAACCTCCAGAACCCGCCGGCCGGCGTTCAGGTTTCCGAGCGTCCCTACAACCTGGAGAACGCCGACGGTGATGTGCTGCTGCGTCGCTACTACTACATCGTGACCTTCTCGGGCATCAATGCTCCCCACACCATCAGCGCCAGCGCCCACAGCTATCAGCATGGCCTGGGTATCGAGGCTGAGGCTTCGCATGTGTCGCTGGGTCTCCGTCCGAACCCCGCCACTTCGCAGGTCAGCCTGAACGTGCAGGGTGTGAGCGGCAGCCTGAACTGCAGCATCATCGACATGAGCGGCCGCGTTGTCTACAACGCCAACATCAATGCCGAAGAGGCTCACACTATCGACCTGAGCGGTGTCGCCGCCGGCGCCTACTTCGTGCGCGTGACGAACGACAGCTTCAGCAAGGTTGAGAAACTCATCGTCCGCTAATAGCGATTAGCACGATAAACAAAAAAAGGCGTCCAAACGGACGCCTTTTTTGTTGTCAGTAGTTAAGGAGATAAGGAGATAAGGAGATAAGGAGTTAAGGAGATAAGGAGATAAGGCAAATGTTTCAGTCGCGGTATTGTCTTATCTCCTTATCTCCTTATCTCCTTATCTCCTTAACTCCTAATTACAGCACGTTGCCAAGCTGTTCTTTGATTTTCTCAAGCTCGTCTTTCATGCCTACCACGAGACGCTGGATGTCGACGTGGTTGGCCTTGGAGCCGGTGGTGTTGATTTCGCGCCCCATCTCCTGGGCTACGAAGCCGAGCTTTTTGCCGCAGACGGGTTCGGTGGCCATGGTCTGGCGGAAGTAGTCGATGTGCTTCTGGAGGCGCACCTTCTCCTCGGTGATGTCGAGCTTCTCGAGGTAGTAGATGAGTTCCTGTTCGAAGCGGTTGGCGTCGACTTCCTTGACGCCGGCGTCGGCCATGTAGCGGCGGATGCGCTCCTTGGCTACCTCGATGCGTTCGGGCTCGTAGCCGGGGACTTGGCCGAGGAGCTGCTCGATGAGGTCGACGTGGCGGTGGAAGTCGCGCTCGAGGACGTCGCCCTCGTGCTGGCGGAACTGGTCGCAGAGGTCGATGGCGCGCTCGATGTCGGCGCGGAGGATGTCCCACTCGCTGTCACTAATCTCACTGTCGGAGCCGGCATTCCAGATATCGGGCATGGAGGCTACGGTGTTGAAGAACTGCGCGCGGCTTTCGGCGGTGGCGGCAAGGGGGCCGGCGGCCTGGCAGAGGGCGTCGAAGCGGGCCGTGAGGAGGTCGCGGTTGAAGGCGGCGGCAGCGGTGTCGCCGTTCTCCTCGCTCATGAGGAACTCCACCTTGCCACGCTCGAGGCGCGCCAGAAGGGAGCGGATGTCGAGCTCTCGGCCACGGTAGGCGGCGGGGAGCTTGACGATGAGGTCGAGCTGCTTGCTGTTGAGGGTCTTGATCTCGATGTTGAGTTTCTTGTCGCCAAGGAGACTTTGCACCTTGGCGTAGCCGGTCATTGATTTCATATTATTATTGTATTATCATTTTCTCGAATGCGGGGGTGGTGTAGGTGCGGAGGGCGCCGCGGTCGTCGTAGATGAGCATGACGGCGTCGGTGCCCGGGCCGTCGGGATGGGTGGCGATGAAGCGCCGGGCGCTGTCGAGCCCCATGACCATGTAGGCAGTGGCCATGGCGTCGGCCCGCCAGCAGAGGCTGTCGACGACGGTGGCGCTGAGCAGGGTGTGGCGCACGGGACGTCCTGTGGCGGGGTCGATGGTGTGGGAGTAGCGCAGGCCGTCGCGCTCGTAGTATTTGCGGTAGCTGCCGGAGGTGACCACGGAGCCGTCGCGGAGGCCGACGACGGTCTGCACCTCGGGGGCGCTGAGGGAGTCGTCGGAGGGGCGCTCGATGCCGACACGCCAGGGGCTACCGTCGGGCTTGGCGCCGCGGGCGATGACTTCGCCGCCGACGTCGATGAGGTAGGAGTGGATGCCCAGCCGGTCGAAGAGGGCGGCCAGGAGGTCGACGGAGTAGCCCTGGGCAATGGCGTTGAAGTCGAGCTCGGTGGCGGGGTCAGCTTTGACCAGACGGCCGTCGCATAGCGCGAGGTCGGCCCGTGCGGCGGAGAGCATGGCGGCTAAAGCGGCGCTGTCGGGTTCCTGTCGCTGCCGGAAGCTGAATCCCCAAGCCTGGACCAGACGGCCCACGCGGCAGTCGAAGGCGCCTTGGGTGTAGCGGGTGGCCCAGAGCGAATGCCGGAGCAGGCTGTCGAGCACGGGGTCGAGGGTGTCGGTGAGGTTGGCGTTAAGCCGGCGCAGGAGCGAGCTGTCGACCCAGAGCGAGGCGCTGCGGTCGAAGGCGTCCAAGAGGGAGTCGACTTGCGGCTGCAGGTCGCGTTGGGCGGAGTCACAGTAAAGGATGCTGTAGTAGGTGCCCTGTGCCTCGCCCTGGAGCCGCATGGGCTGTGGTGCCTGTCGGCAGGCTGCCAGGGAGAGCAGTGCCGCCAGGAAACAAAAAAAGCGTCCGACACGGGGGTGCCGAACGCTTGGATGGGGTTCGTGTATCATTGTTATTTGCTAACGATGAGTTTGCGGTTGACCTCGTTGCCGTTGGCGGTGAGGATACGCATGGTGTACTGGCCGGTGGCGAGAGCGCCGAGGTCGAGCTGCATGGTGTTGCTGTCACCCTTACGGAGGAGGACCTGCTGGCCGATGGCGTTATAGATGACCACTTGGCTGAGGACTTCGCTGCCGGAGAGGTTCACGATGCGTGCAGCGGGGTTGGGATAGATATTGACATCGACATTCTCCACATCGTCGATGCCGGTGAAGGAGGTGGTGATGGTAATCCAGTTGTTGGCAACACAGTTGTTGTTGCCACCGTAGCTCTTGGTGGTGGCGAGGCGCACGTCGATGTTCTGCTCGCTGTTGGTCGGGGCGGTGACGACGAGGGTGTCAGTGTGGTTGCTCTCGGGCGTGGTATTGGTGCCGAGGTACCAGTCGTAGGTGACGCCGCTCAAGTTGCTGTTGGCGCGGAGCGTGGTGCTCTGGCCGGGCTTGAGGAGCCAGTTGCCGCCGATGGTGACCTGCGGGGTCTTGTTGATGGTGAGGAGCAGGCGGCCCTTGATGGGGCAGCCGTCGGCGTTCAGCACATTGTTGCCAGCGGTGTCACGCAGGTTGCGGGCGATGTTGCCGGAGACGGAGTAGACGCTGTCGTTGAAGGGCCAGAGGTAGGAATCGCAGGCCACGACGGTGGTGTCTTCGAAGGTACTGTGCTTGAGGGTGAGGATGAGGTGGCCGATGGAGTCGCGGCAGGTGCTGTAGGCACGCTGGCTACCGGCGTGGACATAGAGGGTGGTGTCGTAGGAGACGCCATTGGTGGTGTCGAAGACGAAGTCGCTGGTACCGAGGTGGTAGGAGAAGCGGTCGCAAGCCACAGTGTCATCAGCAGCAGCGCGATTCAGCTCGATAGGCTTCTTGATGGTGAGGGTGAGGTTGTAGTTGACCCTGCACTTGCTGTTGGGATGGATGTGGTAGACGCTGTCGCTGGGATTGATTTCGAAGGTGTACACGTTGGTATGGTAGGTCTCCTGGGAGTTCGTGTTGTACTCAGTGGCGTCGACGAAGGTGATGTTGGTGGCGGCAACGGTGTCGGCCAGGGAGAACTTGTATTCCTTGGCGGGTCTCAGGGAACCGTCGGTGTTGAACACATTGCCATAACGGGGTTTGAACTTGACAAACTCGCAGTTCCTGCTGGGGCTGACGAGGGTGTCCTTCGTGGCAGTAATGGTGAGGTCGAGGTGGTAGTAGTTCATGCAGTTGGCGGCGCTGTCGAAGGTGGAGTCGACATAGGTGCCGGCATTGCGCGGTGCATTGCGCCAGGTGTAGCGGTAGTTTTCGTCGCCGCAGGCGGTCACCACGGCGGTATCATGGTTGATATGGGTGTAGGCAATGATGCGGATAGCAGCAAGGCTGTCGCAGTGGCCCACGGTAGCGTTGGGCAGTGTGGCCAGATGGATGAGCTGGTTGGTGTCGGTCAGGGTGCTGTCGCCCCAGACGAAGAAGCAGCCGGCGGTGACGTCGCGGACATTGGCCCGTGCATAGGCGGTATCGTTGAAACTGTTGTTGACCACGAGGGTGAGGTTATGAGTGGTGATGCAATTGCCGGCCGTGTCGCTATGGGCCATGGTGGTGTCGGCGGTATAGGCTTCGTTCCACGGGCTCATGTAGCGGTCGCACACGGTGGTGTCGATGTTGATATTGATATGATTGGAGAGGTTGACCTTGATGCTGAGGATACTGTCGCAATGACCCTTCACGGTTTGCAGCGTGTCGTAATGGATAAGGGTATCGGTGATGGTGCGGTTGCGCCAGCGGTAGCTACAGGTGGTATCGGCGGTCTCCATCGGGGCCACATAGGAGTGGTACATCGTCAGCTTGAGGGTGTCATGGCGCACGCAGCCTTCGGGGGTAACAAAGTCCAGCGTGTCGTCAAACGAGGTGTAGAGCACGCTGTCCCATGCGGTATAGAAGCTGTCGCAGGCAACCTTGTTGATGACCTTGGACGAGTCTCTCATGGAGAGGGTGACCGTAATCTTCTTGACGGTATCGCAGCCGCTTTCGGTGTGGATGGTGTCGATGTATGTACCCGCAATTTTCCAGAGCTTCTTGTTCCACTTGACGTTGCAGTTGCCGCTCATCTCAAGGGGGGTGACGGTGTCGACCACGCCCTCGGACATGGTAAGTGCCAGCACATAGAGCACAGTGTCGTCCATCACCACGACACCTGTGTCGCGGGTGTAGGTCTCATGGTTGACCGACCATGTGTAAGATCCGCAAGCGGTCACATTGGTGGTCTCGATGTGCCATCCGTCATAGTCTTGACAGAATGCCACGGGCAAGCTTACGATAGCCAATAACAGACTCAATAATGCTTTTTTCATCTTGTTTAGTGTGTATTTATTATTATTATTCTCTATACTATAATTCTGCATATTAATGCGTTGCATACTCCGCCCCCTTGTGTGGGGATTGGGGTATCAACATGCAAAGATAAGACTTTTTTTGGAATTGCACTTTTTTTTATGAGAAAAAATGCTTTTTCCGAAAAATTAACACGCTCCGATGGTCGTCAGGGGCGCAGGATGAGCTCGGCGATATTCTCGACGTGCTGGGTGTGGGGGAACATGTCTACGGGTTGAATGCGGCCCACGTCGTACCGCTCGGCCAGCAGCTTCAGGTCCCGAGCCTGTGTGGCGGGGTTGCAACTGACATACACAATCTTGCGGGGCGCCGTGGCCAGCAGTTGGGCCACCACTTTCTCGTGCATTCCGGCGCGCGGCGGATCGGTCACCACCACGTCGGGGCGCCCGTTGGCGGCAATGAATTCCTCGGTGAGCACCTTCGCCATGTCGCCGGCATAGAACGTCGTATTGCTGAATCCGTTGCGGGCTGCGTTGACCCGTGCGTCAGCAATGGCCTCTTCCACATACTCAATGCCCACCACCTTGCGCACCTTGTCAGCCAAGAACAGCGCGATGGTGCCAGTGCCGGTGTAGAGGTCATACAACGTGTCGGTGGGTTTCAACTCGGCCAGTTCGGCCACGAAACTATAGAGCCGTTGCGCCTGGGCTGAGTTAGTCTGGTAGAATGATTTGGGGTTGATGATGAAGTGCAGCGGCCGTCCTCCGGCATAGCCCGCCATCTGCTCCTCGATGTGGTCTTCGCCTATGTAGGTGTGCACCTCAAGGTCGGCATACGAGTCGTTCATCTTTTGGTTGACGATATACTGCAGCGACGTGATTTCAGGGAATCGCTCGTGCAGCATGTCCAGCAGCGGCAGCAGGGGAGTGGTGTCGGTGTCGGCCACCACCACAATGACCATCCAGTGCCCCAGCGAGGTGTTGCGCACCACCAGGTTGCGCAGGTAGCCCGTGTGGTTGCGTATGTCGTAGAACAGCATCCCGTGGCTCACGGCGTAGTCGTTCACTGCCAGCCGGATGGCGTTACTCGGGTCAGTCTGAAGGGCGCAGTGCTCAATAGGCAGCACCTTGTCGAACAACTGGGGAATGTGGAATCCCAATGCCCCAAGCTCGTGTTCATCCCGCTCGCCGGGATTGGTGCGCCAGGCACGGGTTGAGAAGGTAAACTCCAGCTTGTTGCGGTAGTAGTAAATCTGTTCCGAACCGCAGATGGGGCGCATCTGTGAGCAATCCACACCTCCCAGCCGCTCCAGATTGTCGCGCACCTGTCGCTGTTTGGCTTCCAACTGCGCGGGATAGCTCATGGTCTGCCACTTGCATCCTCCGCACACTCCAAAGTGGGGGCATACAGCATCCACACGCAGCGGCGACAGGCTGTGGAATTGCACGGCGCGGCCCTCGGCATAGCTCTTTTTCTTCTTGTACAACTGTATGTCGACAATGTCGCCTGGCACAACAAACGGCACGAACACCACCAGCCCGTCCACCTTGGCTACAGCCATTCCTTCGGCGCCGGCATCGGCTATCTCCACCCGCTCCAGCAGCGGCAGTTCCCTATTGCGTCTTCCCATGGATTACTTCGTTCTTTGGTTTCACATCGGTATGCAAAAAAAAGAAGTAGCCGGTCGGGGTCACTTCTTCTTTCTTGTAGAGCCTTGTCTTCCTTTTGACAAAGGGCGGCCGGACAACTATCTCTCGTCGGAGACGGTCAGTCTTTTTCTGCCTTTGCGGCGGCGGGCGGCCAGCACTTTCCTACCGTTGGCGGTAGACATTCTCTTGCGGAAACCGTGCTTGTTGGCTCTCTTTCTCAGCGAGGGTTGGAATGTTCTCTTCATATTGTCCGTTTATTTTATTTTCACCTTTCAAGAACCCTTTTTGGGGTATTTTTTCAACAAATTTGAGTTTGCAAAAGTACAAAACTTTTTTCAATTGAGGATAAAAAAAACACATCCGTAAATGTTTTTTCTGTGCAACATATTGATAACGTGTGCTTAAATTGTATAAAATAAATTCTTTTCCCGCTGTTTGAAAAATAATTTGTACCTTTGCAAAACTATTTTGCGATGTGAATAAATGTTAAATTGACCTACTCCGATATGGATAAGAAACAGTTTGTCGAGACGGTGGGTAAACCCGAGCGCTTTAGCTCGCAAGACCGCGGATGGCTCCATGCCATGCAGGCCAAGTACCCATATTCTTCGGTGGTGAGCGTCCTGGCGCTACTCGCCGACCGCGCTTTCCACTTCGACACCCCCGCCCAGCGTCGCGCCACAGTTCTCGCCATGTGTAACAGCGCACACCTCGACGGCCTCCTCTCCCGTGCCGCCGTGGCCACCGAGGAGTCCTCGTTCGACGTGCTGAACGAAATCAATACCTTCCAGGAGGTCTCTTTCAAGACCGCCCCCAAGAGTGTCATTTTGTCGAAATTCCTCCAAGCGAGCCCCTCGGAAGAGAAGCCGAAGGATCAGCCAAGTGTCTCCACGACAGAATCCAACGACAAAAAAAGCCTGGTCGACGATGGTTCGATAGCCACTGAAACACTGGCAGTTATATTTGAGCAACAAGGCCTCCCCGACAAGGCGCTCGCCATCTACAGAAAACTTTTGTCCCGCAATCCCGAAAAAAGTAGTATTTTTGCACCCCGAATTGAACGTTTGGAAAAAACAATAAATAGTAAATAACATATTAGTAAAAGTAACGATGTACACCTTTATCGTAATCCTCATTCTTGTCGTCTGCGTCCTGCTTGCGCTCGTCGTCCTCGTCCAGAATTCCAAAGGCGGTGGTTTGGCCGCCAATTTCTCCGCCCCCACCCAGGTGATGGGCGTCCGGCAGACTGCCGACTTCCTTGAGAAAGCCACCTGGTGGCTCGCCGCCATCCTTGTCGCGCTCTCGCTTGCCGCCACCGTCAGCATCTCAGCTTCGCGCAGCCACAATGCCGACCCCATGCACACCGAGGTTAACGAGGTCAGCGACCTGAGCCCCGTGCAGCAGCAGGCTCCCGCCGCTCCCGTAGCCCCTGTTGCCGAATGACGCCGTGGCTCCGCGCAGCGTAGAGCAGTCGGTTTCCAACCTTATACTTTCCCGCTTCCCGCATGTGCCTACAGACGGGCAGCGGGATGCTTGTTCCCTTATGGCGGGGTTCCTTTTCGACAGTGACCCCCGCTCCGTCATGCTCCTGCGCGGCTATGCAGGCACCGGCAAGACCTCGCTCGTCTCGGCGCTCATCCAGACCCTCCCGCACCTCCGCGTCAACTCCCTCCTCCTTGCCCCCACAGGCAGGGCCGCCAAAGTGCTTGCGGGCTACAGCGGCCGACCCGCTTACACCATCCACAAGAAAATCTACATGACCGCCACCGACGCTTCCGGAGCCATGCGCACGGTGCGAGCACCCAACAAGCATTCTTACACCCTCTTCATTGTCGACGAAGCGTCGATGATTGGCCTCGAACCCTCTGCCACACGGCAGAGTTTGCTTGAGGACCTCATCGGCTATGTCTACGACGGCAACCACTGCCGCCTCATGCTTATCGGTGACAGTGCTCAGCTTCCGCCTGTCGGTCAAAGCGAGAGCCCCGCCCTCGACGAGCGCTACCTCGCCGCTGCCTTCGGCCTCAATGTCGTCTCCCACGAACTCACCGAAGTGGTTCGTCAGCAAAGCCTTTCCGGCATCCTGTCCAACGCCACGGCTCTCCGCGCACAGATTTCCGACCTCTCCTCCGGCGACGAGGCTGCATTGCCGCTCTTCACTACTGCCCCCGACGTGGTCAACCTCCAGGGCGCCGACCTGATGGAAACCCTCTACCGCGAGTACGACACCTACAATCTTGAGGAAGTCGTCGTCGTCACCCGCTCCAACAAGCGCGCCAACCTCTTCAACCAGGGCATCCGCTCCTCCATCCTCTACCGCGAGGAAGAAGTGAATGCCGGCGACTACCTGATGGTGGTGAAAAACAACTACTTCTGGCTCGACACCGACTCCTCCATTGGCTTCATCGCCAACGGCGACATTGTCGAGGTACTCAGCGTCCGCAACGTGCAGGAACTCTACGGTTTCCGCTTCGCCGATGCCACCCTGCGCTTTGTCGACTATCCGGACGAGCAGCCCCGCGACTGCAAGCTCCTCCTCTCCACCCTCTACAGCGAGTCGCCCTCGCTCACCGCCGACGAACAGTCGCGACTCTACACCGCTGTCATGGAGGACTATGCCGACCTTCCACACAAGGCCGACCGCCTGCGCGAACTGCGCAAAAATCCTTATTATAATGCTTTGCAGGTCAAGTTCGCCTACTCGCTCACCTGCCACAAAACCCAGGGCGGCCAGTGGCGCACCGTCATTGTCGACCAAGGCTTCCTTCCGCCCGACCAGCCGCTCGACCGCGACTACCTGCGGTGGCTCTACACCGCCTTCACCCGGGCCACCGAGCGCGTCTACCTGCTCGGATTCGACCCCCGATTTTTCAAAAATTAGCATCCTTCCTCTCCGGATCCCCTCCGGTTCCGCTCCGGTCCCCCTCCGCTCCTCCTCCTATCAATGGCGGAGCGGAAGCGGTGTTGATGCGTAGGGGGAGGGGAGGGAAAAACTATTTGTGACGGGTGGCATAGACCGGGGCAGCGTAGGCTTCGAGCAGCAGGCGGCGCATCTCGTCGGTGGGCAGCGCGGCGGCGCGGACCTTGAGGCGGTCCAGGGTGCGCTGCGTGTAGCGCCCGGGATGTAGCCGGCCCGTCAACAGACTGTGGGCGGCATAATTGGTGCCCATCAGGCGGTAGCCGTCCGCTATGCGGCGGTCGATAACTTCGGCCACATGCTCAAAGAGGTCTTCTCCGGTGGAGGGATTTAGCTCTTTGGCTTTCAGCGGGGTGCCTATGTGGAGGTGCACATGCCCTTTGGCGCCGATGATGCCGGTGACCACGCTCCTCAGGTCTTCGCCTTCAGCTTTATGGTAGGTGCCTTGGCGGCTCAGGGCCAGCTCGGTGGCTTTCATCGTGTCGCACGGGTCCCATTCGTAACTGATGCTCATGGGAACGATGTGCAGACGGTCGAGCGCCTCCTGGGGCGGCAGCGGGCTGCCGAGGGTGAACATCTTGACGACTGCTGGCGCGGTGCGGTCGACGCCGTCCTTGGCGCGGCCGTTTTTCTGCGCTATCCAGACCGAATGCCGCTGGTCGGCAATCAAGTAGTTGATGTATTCCGAGAGATGGTGCAGGCTGTTGTAAAAGGCGCGTGGCGAGCCTCCGCGCTCCATGCGGATGAGTTTGTTGCTGCGGAAAAGCACTTCGATGATAGGCAGCGAGAGGAGGTTTTCGCCGAAGACGATGTGCGAGGTGTCGCCGCGATGATGGATGAGCAGGTATTGCAGCAGAAAGGCGTCGAGCGTGATGTCGCGGTGGTTGGATACGAAGAGGTAGGGCTCGCCACGGCGTAGGTTATTCAGGCCGCTGAAGGTGAACTCGGTGATGGTCTCGGCAATGATGCGGCGGATGGCGTCGTTCATGAAGGTGGCCTGGAACTGGTGGATGGTGTGGCAGGCCAGCAGTCGCTCGCGGCCCTCGTCGGCGCTCATGTCTGGGTAGATGAAGCGAAGCACCTGGGGGAACATGTCCCACGAGGCGATACGCTGCATGGCCTGGGGCAGTTCGGCGTCGGTATAGGGGCGGATGTCGTCGAAGGTCTCCATTAGAAGGTGTGGGCTATGAGGTTATCCATCTCTTCCTTGGGCGAGGCGCCCTCGTAGAGGATGCGGTAGACGGCTTCGGCGATGGGGATATGCTGAGTGAGTCCGTGCTCCAGGGCGATGCTATGCATGTTCTTCACCGAGAAATAGCCTTCGGCTACCGAGCCGGTGCGTGCGAAGACATCGGCGGGACGCTCGCCGCGGGACACGGCTTCGCCCAGCGCACGGTTGCGGCTGTGGCGAGACCAGCAGGTCACCACCAGGTCGCCCATGTAGCAACTCTCGCGGATGTCGCGCCCGGCAAAGGGAATGTTGCGGTCCAGGGCCGCCTGCATTTCGCGCAGGGCGGCGGCGGTGAGCACGGCATTCAGGTTGTCGCCATAGCCCAAACCCTGGCAGAGTCCGGCGGCAATGGCGTAGATGTTCTTGCCCAAGCCGCACCGCTCGATGCCGTCAATGTCGGCGCTGACGCGGGTGTGGACGTAGTGGCAGCGCAGGGTTTGCTGCATTTCGCGTGCAAAGTCGGGATTGGTCGAGGCGACGGTGAGGAAAGTGGGCATCTCGTGGCTCACCTCCTCGGCATGGCTCGGACCGCTGACGATACAGATATTTTCTTTCGGCAGGTGGAAGCGCTTGACGAGATATGCCGAGACGCTCAGGCAACAGTCGGGGATGGTGCCTTTGACGGCCGAGATGATTCGCTTGCCGTTGAGGGCGTTGTCGGGCAGGAGGTCAAGCACTTGGTGTAGATAGGCCGATGGGGTGGCCAACAGCAGATGGGTGCTGTCGGCAGCGATGGCGCTGATGTCGGTGCTCACATTCAAACGGCTTGCGTCGAGGTTTGCTTCCGGCAGGTGCCGCGGATTGTGTCCGTGGCGCTTGATGTGGTCGCACACTTCCTCGCTTCTTACCCACCAATTTACCCTTTGACCAGGGTCCTCAAGCAGTATTTTTACTAATGCGGTGGCCCAACTGCCTCCGCCGATAATTCCTATCATTTTCTCTTTCATTGTGTAGCGCCGTGCTGTCGCCGTGGCGACGGGCGCAAAACGAATTGCAAATATAGGAAGATTATTTCACACTTTATAACATTATTCTGTTAAAAACCCTTAATTTCCAGGGCGGCTTTCTGTTCGGATACAAAAAAAGCGGGCTCCGATTGGAGCCCGCTGTACATTAAGCCGTAAGTGTAGCCTTATTTTTTCTTGGCAACTTTCTTCGCGGCGGGTTTCTTGGCAGCCTTCTTGGCGGCGAGCAGGTTGCTGCCAGCTTTGAATTTGGCCACTTTCTTGGCGGGGACCTTCACGGTGGCGCCGGTCTGCGGGTTCTTGGCGGTGCGGGCCTTGCGGTTCACAACGCTGAAGGTGCCGAAGCCGATCAGGGTCACTTTCTCGCCTTTGCACAGTTTCTCCTGGATGGCGCCGAAGCAAGCGTTCATAGCCTCTTTAGCGGCCACTTTGGTCATGCCGGTTTTGGCGGCCATTGCGTTAACAAGTTCAGTTTTGTTCATAATATAAAAATTTAAGGGTTAATAATTGTTTCAGTCTTTACTTGGAGTTGGTTTTCAGGGTTGTCTGTGTAAGTGTTTGTGCTTGTTGTTTTGACGATGCAAATGTATGAATTTTTTTTTATTTGCACCAAATTTTTTTTACACTTTTTTAGAAAAAAAATGTGAGTAACTTTCAAATGACTAGTTCCCAGCCAGTTACATTTATCCCTCGGAGGAAGTCTTCAACGTTATTTTTCTTTTTTCCAGCCATTTGCAGCTCTAAAATCTCCACAAAACCATCGGCGGTAGCGACTTTTAGCACCTTTTTTCCGTCAGTTTCAAGCGTTTTTTCGTCGCTATTCCGCCCTATTACTGGGCGTACGGAATAGACCTTGAAGGAAACCTCGTCGCCCTGCGGTTTTCGAAGGGTCATGGTCGCGGCAGGGTAGGGTGAGAGGCCGCGCACGAAACGCTCCACTTCCGCTGCGGTGCGGCTGAAGTCGATGCGGCAGTCCTCCTTGAAGATCTTAGGTGCCGGGCAAGGTTCGCCCTTTTGCGGGCGTGGTGTGATGACACCAGCTTCCATATCGTTGAGAGTCTGCACAACCAGGCGGCTGCCGATATCGGCTAGCCGGTCGTGCAGCGTCTCTGCGGTATCGGTGGCGTGGATGGGCGTCCGCTCTTGTAGCAGGATACTGCCTTCGTCAATCTGGTGGTTGAGCAGGAAGGTGGTAACGCCGGTCTCGTGCTCCCCGTTGATGATGGCCCAGTTGATGGGGGCGGCACCCCGGTAGCGGGGCAGCAGCGAGGCGTGCAGGTTAAAGGTGCCCAGCGGAGGCATGGCCCATACCGCCTCGGGTAGCATGCGGAACGCAACCACCACAAACATGTCGGCATTGAATGCGTGCAGCGCCTCCAAAAACTCAGTGTCGCGCAGCTTCTCAGGCTGTAGCAGGGGCAGCCCGTGGTCGATGGCGTACTGCTTTACGGCGCTGTAGACCATCTTCTGTCCGCGTCCGGCCTGCCGGTCGGGCACAGTCACCACGCCGCAGACCTCGTGCTTCGAGTGCACGATGGCGTCGAGCGCCGTTACGGCGAAGTCCGGTGTGCCGAAAAAGACTATACGCATTCTCTATAGAATTTGCACATCTTGAGCGCTGTGATGGCACCCTCCACGCCCTTGTTACCGTGCTTGCCGCCAGCACGGTCCAGTGCCTGCTGCATGGTGTCGCAGGTCAGCACGCTGAAGATAACGGGACGGCCGTGCTTGAGCGACACATTGGTGATGCCCTGCGAAACGGCCTGGCAGATGAACTCAAAGTGGCGTGTCTCGCCCTGTATCACGCATCCGATGCAGATGACTGCATTGAGGCGCGGGGTGAAGTGATACAACAGGTCAGCCGCTGTGCTCAGCTCAAAAGTGCCAGGCACATGGCGCACGATTACGTTCTCGGTCTTCACACCGTGCTCTTTCAGCGTCTCAACTGCACCTTCCAGCATGGCATTGGTTACCTCCGGATTCCACTCCGCCGCTACCACTGCAATGGTGTATGGGCTTCCGTCGGGTACTGCCGAGGGATCATAGTCTGAGAGGTTGGTCTTCTTCATATTATTATATAGTATATGTGTTTAGAAGTCCTTGGGGTTGATTTCCCTTCGGTCGTTCTTGCGTTTCTTCTTGGTTTCTTTGATGGTGCTGTTGTCAGCCTTGTATTCGAGGGTTTCGCCGCGACGGGGCTTGTGGATGCCGAAGTAGCTTTTGTCCAGATGCAGCCTGCGTGTGCGGAGGCTGTGGTGGTCGAAGTCGAGAATCCATTCGGGGTCGAATGTCTGATACAGGAACCGGCACTCGAAGTGCAAATGAGGCCCTGTGCTCCGGCCCGTACTGCCGCCCAGCCCTATCACCTCTCCGGCCTCGACATGCTGGCCGTGCTTGACGTTAATCTTCGACAGGTGTCCATAGAGCGTCTCCAGGCCGTTAGTGTGGCGGATGACGACGCAGTTGCCATAGCCGCCCATACGTGATGCTACACGCACTGTACCGCCAAAGGCGGCGTGCACCGGGTCGCCAGTGCGCAACCGTATATCCACCCCGTGGTGCCCGCGTTTCCAGCGCCATCCATAAGTGCTGGTCTTGGCGTTTCTCACGGGGAAGCAGAATTCCGATGAGTCGTTCACCAACTTCAGGTTAATCTCGTCGGGCATTTCCGCCAGCTGTGTCCGCCCGTGCGGATTCACGCGGTGTTGCGGAAATCCGTCGTACCACATCGGCACGATGTAGGCCTCGGCTGCATTTGCCTTCGGTGCCGCAGGTGTCTCCGTCACAGGTGCGACGGCGCTTGCTGCGGGTGGTTTGGGTGCTGCGACCTTCTCCACTGCGGGGGCTTTCTTCTCGGGTTTGGGTTTGGCCGCTTTGGCTTGTTTCTTCGCCGCTGCTTCCAGCCGCACATTGATGATGGAGTCGTAGTACGACATCTGTGCTTCGGCGTGTAAGCCCAATAGCAGTAACAACAGCAGTATGGCCCGCCGCAGCCGTGCCACAGGGATACCCAGCTGTTCGCGGTATTTGGCCACTGTCCTCCGCGCCAGCGGAAGCCCTTGGTCGTTCAGCATCTTTGTCAGAGCATCGTCGCTCAACGGCGCCTGCTTGTCCTCGGCGGCCACGGCGTCCGACAGCCGCTGCTTGATGGTCTCCACCGATACTTCGCCGTCTTCTGTGGCTATGCCCTTCGAGAAACAGTCTTTTAGCGGTATGGTGCCGAAGTCGGTTTCTATGTATTTGCTGTTGGCCATGCGCGACACTGTGCTGATGTCCAACCCTGTGGCCTCCGCCACCTCTCGCTGCCGCAGCGGCCGCAACTGGTCGCAGTCACCGCTCAACAGGAACGCACGCTGGTGCTCCACGATGTAGCGCATCACACGCACGATGGTGTCGTGTCGCTGCTGCAGCAGGTCGATGAACGCCTGTGCGTCGTTCTGCTTGGTGCGCAGGAACTGCACCGTCTCGCGGTCGCCTTTCTCGAGCTCCATCTCTTGCAGCATGTCGGTGTAGTAACTGTTGAGGCTCAGCCGCGGCAATCTGCCGTCGTTCACATGGAATTGCAGTTGCCCGTCATGCTGTGTCAGGATAATGTCGGGTATCACCGCCGCCGCTGTGTTGTTGTCGGCGTCGCTCGAACCCGCGGGTTTGGGGTTCAGGCGGCGAATCACGTTTGCGGCCTCCTCCAGGGTCTCTTCGTCAATACCAAGGGCCTCGCAGATGCGCGAGTAGCGCCGGTTGGCGAAGTCGTCGAAGTGGTCCCGCACAATGGCAAGGGCTAGTTCCTCTTCTCTATCTCCGGCCTCCGTGTTGCGTTCCAGCTGCAGCAGTAGGCACTCGCGCAAATTGCGTGCGCCGATGCCAGGCGGGTCAAGGCTTTGCACCGTGCGCAGCGCCTCCTCCACCTCCTGCGGTGTGGCCTCAATACCTTGGCGGAAAGCCAGGTCGTTGGCTATCAGCCCCAGGTCGCGCCCCAGGTAGCCTGCGTCGTCGAGGCTCCCCACCAGTTCGGTGGCGATAGCCAGCTGGCGTTGGTCCAGGTCGCGCAGCGAAAGTTGTTCCAATAGCCGCTCTGTGAACGAAAGGCTGTCGCTCACCACAAACTCGCGCCTCACCGTGTTGGGGTCGTGCTCCGTGTGTTCGCGATAGTCGTAGTCGTAATCGTAATCCTCCTCGCCGTCACTGTCCCAGTCCGACTCGCGGGCCTCCGCTTGCGGTAGCGGTTGCTCCTCGGGCATCTCGGCGTCCAGCAGGGGGTTCTTCTCAATCTCTTCCTTGATGGCTTGCTCCAGGTCGGTGACGGGCAACTGCAACAGCCGCATCAGCTGTATCTGCTGAGGCGAAAGCTTCTGTTGCAGTTGCTGTCGCTGAACCTGTTTCACTTGGGTATCTTCTAGATATTCTAGCTTATCTAGATTGTCTAGTTATTCTAGGCTTTAGCGGACGATGTCCATTTCCTCGATGAGGTTCTTGGCGCCGGCGTAGATGTCGATGACCCACAGCATGTAGCGGCTGTCGAGGCAGATGCAGCGCTGCAGGTTCTCCTCGAAGTCAATGTCACCGCTCATGGCCTCGCTGTTGCCGTCGAAGGCCAGACCAATCAACTGGCCCTTGTCGCCCAGCACGGGCGAACCCGAGTTGCCACCGGTAATGTCGTTGTTGGTGATGAAGCAGGTCGGCATCTCACCTTTCTTGTTGGTGTAGGGACCGAAGTTCTTCTCGGCATAGAGCTTCTTCAGACGCTCCGGCACATTGAACTCGCTGTTGTTCGGGTCTTCCTTCTCGATGACACCCTTCATCGTGGTGTAGTGCTTGTATTCCACGCCGTCCTTGGGCTCGTAGCTCATCACATTGCCGTAGGTCAGACGGATGGTCGAGTTGGCGTCGGGCGACATCAGCTTGCCGTTCTTCTCATTGATCTGGAGGATGCCGTCGGTGAAGTCGCGTATGCCGCGCTGCAGGTTCTCGCTGCTCTCCTGCGACAGCTCGCTGCCGATATTGATGTAGAGGTTCAGGGCTTCCTGTCCGGCAAGTGCCAGGGCGTCTTTCTCCAGCAGCTTGGCGTTGGGCTTGAGCATGAACTTGCCCAGGGACTCCTCGTTGGCGAAGATGCTCTTGCTGTAAAGCTCGGCTACATACTTGTCCCAGTCGCCTTTGTATTTCTTCTCGGCTTTCTTCAGGAACTCGGGGCACTTCTCGGGGTCCATGTTGGCATAGACATAAGCGAAGAGAGCTGCCGACAGGCGGCGGTCGACGTTCTCGTCATAGTCTTTGAAGAAGTTGTTTATGTAGGTCTCGTAGCGGCTCAGGTTGGCATCCTTGTCCTGCTCCAGATCGCGCTGGAACGAGGTGCTCAGCCTGGCGGCGAACAGCAGCGCCTCGGGGCCCGTCAGCAGGCCTTCTATCACATACATGCTGGCCTCTTCCACCTTGGCGCGGTCGGCATAGCCCTGACGGATAAGGTCGAGGGCCTTGCCGTACTTGGGCGACGACTGGAAGCGGGCCCAGTCGCTGTACTCTTGCTCCACTTCCTTCTTCACGCCCATGGTGTTCAAGGCCTTCAGGGCCTTGTTCTGCTCGCAGCTGTACTTCCAGTAGTTCGAGCAGCTGGCATACTTCGAAGCGTATTTGATGCGCGTGGCCTGGTCGGCGGCCATCTCCTCGCGCAAGATGTTGATCTTCACGGTGCGGATCTTGTAGCGCAGGTCGTTGGTGATGTTCATGGTCTCTTCAAGACCGTAGCTGGTCAGGAAGTGGTCGGTGGTGCCGGGGAAGCCCATCACCATCGCGAAATCGCCGTCATTCAGCTCGCCGGCGCTCACCTTCAGGTGGTACTTCGGCGTCAGCGGCACGTTGTTGGACGAGTAGTCGGCCGGGCTCCCGTCGGGGGCCGTATAGATGCGGAACATCGAGAAGTCGCAGGTGTGGCGCGGCCAGCTCCAGTTGTCGGTGTCGCCACCGAACTTGCCCATCGAGCTTGGAGGGGCACCCACCAGACGCACGTCGCGGTAGATGATGTGCACAAACAGGAAGAACTGGTTGCCGTTGAACATCGGCTTCACCTTGGCGGCATATTGGGTGCCTTCCGCGGCCTCGGCCTCGATTTCGCTGCACACCTTGCGGATGGCTGCCTCGCGGTCGCCCTCGCTCATCTCGTCGGTCAGCGACTTCTTCACCCTGTCTGTTACATCCTCCATCCTCACCAGGATAGAAGCCGTCAGGCCCGGGTTGGGCAGCTCCTGGTTCATCGTGTAGGCCCAGAAACCGTCTCTCAGATAGTCGTGCTCAATCGTCGAATGCTCCTGCAGTTTGCCATAGCCGCAGTGGTGGTTCGTGCTCACCAGGCCCTTCGACGAGATAATCTCACCCGTGCAGAAATGCCAGAACGGGCTGCCGGCGTTGCCCAGACCCACAATGGCGTCCTTCAGGCAACTCTGGTTCACGCTGTAAATGTCCTCGGGCGTCAGCTTGAAGCCCGCCTTCTGCATGTCGTTGTAGTTCTTGCCAATCAGCGACAGCAACCACATGCCCTCGTCGGCGCGCGCTGCCGTCGGCAACATCAGCGCAAGGGCCATCGTCAATACTAAAGTGCGAATTTTCATTGTATTATTTGTTTTTATTGTGAATAATTCCTTATTATAGCAAGTTGCAAAGTTACGAATTTTTTTCGACATGCGGGCGACACCTCTCAAAAAAACTCCCGCCCCATTTCCTAAATTTTATAAATCTACGCATAATTTACTATAAATCAGCATGATATGTAAAGTGCAGAAAATCAGCTATTGCCAGTCTTCCCCTCCGGATCCCCTCCGGACCCGCTCCGGTCCCCCTCCGCTCCTCCTCCGACAAAATGCGAAGGGGGTGCGGAGGGAATGTGGAGGGGACGGAGAGGGGAGGAGTGGCCGAAAAAGTTTTCAACACAAAAAGACCCTTTTCGAAGGGTATCTAAGTGCAATTTTTATTGCGTGTGTTTCAGTGTGTTGTGAATTATTTTCATGGGAAGTGAAACTTTTTTGAAAAAGCTGCGTTATAGGTTATGAACAACAAAAAAAGGATAAAATAAACAAAAAAAGGATTTTTTTGGCAGAAATTGGATTTTTCTTCGTAATTTTACACCCTGAAAAATAGTAGGTAGAAATGGCCTTAATACTTGGAAAAGAATACTGTAAGGTGGACTCGAACGGTCGCTTCAAGTTCCCGATTGCCTTGAAACGGCAGTTGGAGACCGAAGACGGCCGCTTCGTGATACGCCAGAGCATCTATGCCGAGTGTTTGGAGCTGTGGACCTATGCCAGTTTCAGGGAAGAAGTGGAGAAACTCCAAGAGAAACTGAATCCTTACCGCCGCGAGGACCGCGAGCTGCTGCGCAAGCTGACGGAGGGCAACATCATCGAGCTTGACTCGAACGACCGCCTTCTGGTGCCTGCCGAGCAGAAAGCGCTTGTGGCGAAAGCGAAAGAGGTAGTCCTGCAATCGACTGGCAAGTTCATCGAGCTCTGGGATCGTTCGACCTACGACAAGATGAACACCACCGGCGGCGACTTCGCGAAGAGAGCGGAGGAACTGCTGGGCCAGACGACTGCAGAAGAATGACCGAGGGCTACCATACACCAGTGATGCTTAGCGAGGCTGTCGAGGCGCTGAATGTGCGTCCCGACGGTGTCTATGTTGACGTCACCTTTGGCGGCGGCGGCCATTCGCGTGCCATCTTGGAGCGGCTCGGCCCCGGGGGTCGTCTGATTGCCTTCGATCAGGACGAGGACGCGGCGAAGCGAGTGGAGAGCGGAGAGTGGAAAGTGGAGAGCGAGGCCGGGTTCACGTTTATCCATGAGAATTTCCGATACCTGAAGAACTACCTGAGGGTCTACGGTGTGCGCCGTGTAGATGGTGTGCTGGCCGACCTTGGGGTGAGCAGCCACCAGTTCGACACGGCGGAGCGAGGCTTCTCGACCCGCTTCGAGGGTGAGCTGGACCTGCGGATGGACCGCCGCGGCGAGACCACGGCGCGCAGCCTGGTGAACACTCTCGACGAGGTGGAGCTGTCACGGCTGTTGCGCCTGTACGGCGAGTTGCCCAACGCACGCCAGATGGCCAAGGCTATCGTCAAGGCGCGGGCCACACAGGAGATTGTGACCACCACCGACCTGCGCGAAGCGGTGAGCCATCACCTGCCGCGCGGCATGGAGAACAAGTATTTGGCTATGCTGTTTCAGGCGTTGCGCATCGAGGTGAATGGCGAGCTGGAGTCACTGAAGGAGATGTTGCAGCAAGCTGTGGAACTGCTGCCCGTGGGCGGCAAGGTGGTGGTGATAAGCTATCACTCGCTGGAGGACAGGCTGGTGAAGAATTTCTTCCGCAGCGGCAATTTCGAGGGCGAGGTGAAGAAGGACTTCTATGGCAATCCGCTGTCGCCGGTGAAGCCGGTGGGACGCCTGCAGGCGTCGGAGGGCGAGGTGACGGCAAACAGCCGCGCCCGCAGTGCAAGGCTGAGAGTGGGGGAGAAGGTGGAAGTGGTAAGCGAGGAGAAATAGAAAAAAATAGATAATACTTTATAAATATATAGTAAGGTGGGAAACAAGTTCAGAGAGAAGACGGTGGAAGAGGGACTCGTGGAGCCTGTGGTGCAGGAGGAGGTTGGTTCGGCAACCAGCGCCCCGCTGCAACAGGAGCCGGAGCCTGAGGACGCCCAACAGGCTTCCAAGACGCCTGCCGCCAAAGGGACAGCCCGTGGCATCGGCAGGGTGCTGGGAGGCGACGTGCTTGGCGACAAGCTGGTGCTTCGTCAGATACCGCTGCTGCTGCTCTGCCTGGTCTACCTGCTGCTGATTGTGGGCAACCGCTACCGCATCGAGAGTTTGAGCCGTGAGAAGCAGGCCACCGAAGACCGCATCAATTTCCTGCGTGAACAGCGCATACAGATGCAGAAACAATACCAACAGAGTGTGAAGATATCGCAGATAGCCGAAGACCTGGACGGCACGGGGGTGGGCATCACCGCCGGACCGCCCTATGAGATATAGAGTTAAGCGAGAAGCGTTAAGTTGAACAAGACGTGAAAGAAGAGAAGAAAGATACAAGGATGACGCGCGGCATGACGGCGCTGTACCTGCTGCTGACACTAGTGGTGGGTGTAGCGATACTGATTGCTGTCATCAACATACAGTGGGTGCACGGCGACGAATGGCGCGCCCGCGGCAAGGGTCGTGAGGCAGGCCTGCGCACCGACCCTGCGCGGCGCGGCAACATCTACTCGAGCGACGGCAAGATACTGGCCACCACGGTGACCGAGTGTGACCTGTACCTAGACCTCGACACCACCGTCATCCAGGACTCCCTCTTCAAACGCTATATAGACACCGTGAGCCTGATGCTGCACGACGCAGTGCCTGCACGGAGCGCGGCCTACTACCACGACAAGGTGGCCACCGAACGCGCCAAGGCTAAGCCGCGTCGCTGCTTCCTGGTGCAGCGTGGAGTGCCCTACTCCGTGTGGCTGCAGATATGCCACCTGCCGGGCTGGAAGCTGGGCGTGGTGAAGCAGGTCGACGGACAGAGTGTGGTGCATCAGGTACGTGCATATATCTACGGCAATATGGCCGGCAACACCATCGGCTTCCGCAACGACTTGCAGAGCGGTTCCTACACGGGGTTGGAGGGCTATTACGACACTATACTGCGCGGGCAGGACGGCCTGTTCAACTGCCGCCGACTGACTAGGGGTATATGGCTGCCCGACGAGCCGCGGACGCGGAAGGAATATGCCCAGCGCACCGACCAGGACCAGGTGGACACCGTGGTGCTGCAGCGCAGGGTGGATGGCCAGAGCATTGTGGCCACGATAGACACGCGCTATCAGGATATCGCCGAGAGCGCCTTGCGCAAGGCCTTGAACCAATATGGCGGAGAGGCGGGCTGCGCCTTGCTGATGGAGATGCGGACGGGCTATGTGCTGGCCTGTGCCAACCTGGCAATCGACACTGCGGCGCATGACTACCGCGAAGTGCGTGACCGCAATGTGGCGGTGAGCGACATTTATGAGCCGGGTTCCACCTTCAAGACCGTCATCCTCACGGCTATGCTGAGCGACCCCGACATCAGCATCGATACCACGATGCGGCTGCCGGCGCGCTACAAAGACTTCGGCGGCAAGGACGGAGAGATAAAGGACGACCATGGGTCATGGGATTCGTTGACCCTGAAGCGCGTCATCGAGCAGTCGTCGAATGTGGGTATGTGCGACTTGGGATGGCACTTCTATGCCCACCGGCGTGACACGTTGCGCCACCTGGTGGAGCGCATGTTTCCCTACGAGAAAATGACACCCGACGTCAAGGCGCCCGAGTATAGGGTGGGCGTCAACGACCTGCATCGTTCCAACCGCGACTTCCTGAACTTCTGCTACGGCTACTCGACCCGCGTTTCGGCGTTGAGGCTGCTGGCCTTCTATAACGCTCTGGGTGCGGGCGGCCGCATGGTGAAACCGCAGTTCTGCCGCGCCATCGTCGACAAGGATGGCACACGGCATGAGGTGAAGCCAGTGGTCATCAACCCGCAGATATGCAGCAAGCGCACCGCGATGCTGATGCGTGAGATGCTGGAAGGCGTGGTGGAGAACGGCACGGGCAACAATATCAAGAACAATACCTACGGCATTGCCGGCAAGACAGGTACTGCGGTGCACAGCTATACCAACAAGAAACGCTACAACGCCTCATTTGCGGGCTTCTTCCCCTCGGAGAATCCGCGCTACACCTGCCTGGTGGTGCTGCGCGACATACCCTTCTATGGCCGTCAGGCGGCCCTGGTGTTCAAGAGCATCAGCGACTGTGTGGTGGCCTGCGACGAAGGATTGAGCGACGGCTCTGTGAAGTCGGCATGGCCTACTTTGGAAGAGGACAGCGCCATGGCACAGCAGGTGCCTGTGCTGACGCGTGGAAAGCAGGAAGACATCAAGGCGTTGTACAAACTGCTGAAGCTGCCCTACCACTCGACCGACACGGCCGGTAGCTGGGTCTACTATCGCGAGGCGACGGACAGCACGCAAGCGGTGTACGACGACTACCGTCCGGTGGGCGGCAGGGTGCCTGACTGCTACGGCATGACGGCCAAGGATGCCATCGAGATGTTGCACGCTGAAGGCTACCGGGTTCGTGTGAACGGCTATGGCAAGGTACGTTCGCAGAATCCCAAGAAGAATACCCCCGCCAACAAAGGCATGGTGATAGAACTGACACTTAAATAGCGGGGTAGAAAAAGGATATGATGAAACTGAAAGACATACTCAAAGGAGTGGACGCCGAAGTGCTGGGCGCATCGGATGTGGAAATTGCAGCCTTGCAGTTCGACTCGCGTCGCGTGGAGAAAGGCACGATGTTCGTGGCCCAGCGCGGCACGAAGGTTGACGGACACGACTACATAGCCAAGGCCATTGAGGCCGGAGCCGCAGCTGTGCTGTGCGAGGAGGTACCTGCCAAGCGCGCAGAGGGTGTGATATTTGTGAAGGTGAAGGACAGCAGCGAGGCACTTGGTCTGGCGGCAGCCAACTTCTACGGACACCCCAGCGCGCAATTGAAGCTGGTGGGCATCACCGGCACCAACGGCAAGACCACTACCGTCACACTGCTGCACCGCATGTTCCGCCTGCTGGGATATCACACAGGACTTATCTCTACCATCGTCAACAAGATTGATGAAGAAGAGTTGCCTACGGGTCATACCACACCCGACGCGTTGGAACTCAACCAGCTGCTGCGTCGCATGGTGGACGCTGGCTGTCAGTATGCTTTCATGGAGGTCAGCAGTCACGCCGTGGTGCAGAAACGCATTGCGGGCGTGGAATTCGCCGGAGCCATCTTTAGCAATATCACCCACGACCACTTGGATTTCCACAAGACCATGGCTAACTATATCGCTGCCAAGAAGGGCTTCTTCGATGGTCTGTCCAAAGATGCGTGGGCACTGGTGAACGTGGACGACAAGAATGGACTGGTGATGGTGCAGAACACTGCCGCTGCGGTGCACACCTATGGTCTGCAACACTCGGCGGAGTTCCATTGCAAGATACTGGAGAACACCTTTGAAGGAATGCAACTGGAGCTGGACGGGAACGAAATGTGGTGCCGTCTGGTAGGAAAGTTCAACGCCTACAACGTCACGGCCATCTATGGCGCCGCCGTCCTGTGCGGAGTCGACAAGGCAGAAGCTGTCAGGATGCTGAGCGTGTTGGAAGCCGCTCCCGGCAGGTTCCAGTATGTCAGCGGTCGTGGCATTACCGCCATAGTGGATTATGCTCACACGCCCGATGCCCTTCAGAACGTCATCTCCACCATTGACGGCATACGCGGGCAGTCTCAGATGCTGATTACCGTGGTGGGATGCGGTGGCGACCGCGACCGCACCAAACGCCCTGAGATGGCGAAGATAGCGGCTGAAGGCAGCAACAAGGTGGTGTTGACGAGTGACAACCCCCGTACGGAGAAACCCGAAGCTATTCTCGATGAGATGGAGGCCGGACTTGACGCACAGCAACTATGTCGCACGGTGCGCATCACCGACCGCCGCCAGGCCATACGCACGGCTTGTATGATGGCCAAGGAAGGCGATATTGTGTTGGTAGCGGGCAAGGGACATGAAAAATACCAGGAGGTGAACGGAGTGCGTACGCACTTTGACGATGTGGAAGAACTGGAGAAAGAATTAGGAATAAAATAAAGATATGCTATACTATTTATTCGATTGGTTAGACAGGACGATGGACTTTCCGGGAGCGGGGGTGTTCCAATACATCTCGTTCCGCGCCGGTGCGAGCATAATAACTTCGCTGTTCATCATGTTGTTCCTGGGAAAGCCGTTTATCCGCTGGATGCAGAACAAGCTGGGGATGATGGACGAGGTGCGCACCGAGTTGGGCCTTGAGGGAGCCGAGCAGAAAGCCAAGACCCCGACGATGGGCGGAGTGCTGATACTGACGGCCATCATCGTTCCTACGCTGCTCTTCGCCAAACTGGACAACATCTATGTCCAGATTATGCTGGGCACCACGCTGTGGATGGGTATGGTGGGTTTCCTGGACGATTACCTGAAGAAGACCCGTGGCAAGGCGGGCCTGCCGGGCAAGTACAAAGTCATTGGACAGGTGCTGCTGGGTCTTGTGGTGGGGTTGCTTATCACCTTCCACCCCGATATCACCGACCCGCTGAAGACCACCATCCCGTTTGTGAAGAACAACGAGTTTGATTATACCTGGCTTGTCTCTTGGCTGGGTGACTGGGCTGTAGACTATGCGTGGGTGGTCTTTGTGATTATTGTGATATTGGTGGTCACCGCTGTGAGTAATGCCAGCAACCTTACCGACGGCATCGACGGCATCGCCACCGGTGTGGCCGCCGTCAATGGTGTGGCACTTGCACTTCTCGCTTGGGTGAGCGGCAATATCATCATGTCGGGCTACCTGAACATCTTATACCTGCCCAATATCGGTGAGCTGGCCGTGTTCAGCACCGCCTTTGTGGGAGCTACGCTGGGATTCCTGTGGTTCAACACTCACCCGGCGGAGATATTCATGGGCGACACTGGTTCGTTGGCAATCGGCGGCATCATTGCGGTCTTCGCCATTCTTATCCGTAAGGAGCTCCTCCTGCCGCTGTTATGCGGCATCTACTTGGTCGAGGACCTCTCGGTCATCATCCAGACCACCGGCTGCAAACGTTATCGCCGCAAGCACAAACTGCCTATGGGCGTACCGGTGCCTGTAGAGAAGCGCCCCTTCCTCATGTCGCCACTCCACCATCACTACCAGAAGAAAGGAGTGGCAGAAGAGAAGGTCGTCATGCGCTTCATCATCATAGCCATCCTTCTGGCCATCTTTACCTTATCAACGCTGAAACTACGATAGAGAAATGACAATAGAGACTTTGGCCTTGCAAGGCCGTGACACATTGCATCCCGGACTGGCGGGAATCGACACCGCCCGTCTCAAAGCCATCCGCAACGCGTCGTTGCGGGCCTGCTTCAACCGATTGGAAGACACTCGATACCGTCTTGAGTTTGTGGCGCGTATCTTGGGTCGTGAATATGTCAATGACGCCGCCTCACGAACCATCAATGCTACATGGTATTCGCTGGAATCTACCGAGGGTGGTATCATCTGGATTGCCTGCGGGAGCGACTCGGAGGCAGACTATAGCCGACTGGTGCCGCTGGCGCTGCGTAAGGTGCGCATGTTGCTTATCCTCGGCGATGACAGCCGGTTGCGCAAGACTTTCTCGGGCATTATCCCCACCATCCAGTCGTGCGACACGATGGCACAGGCGTTGCACCATGCATATATGTATGAGGCAGTGGACGTCAAGGTGCTCTTCTCGCCTGCATGCGACGACGGTGTGACCACCGAGGCGTGGGGTGAGGCTTTCCGACGCGAAGTGAATGAATTGTAACATACTCAATGGTGACGACAGAACATAGCGAAGCAACAGCCGGACGTCCGGCTCTGAAGAGAGGACTCTTCAGGGGCGACCGTATCATTTGGGTGGTGTTCTTCCTGCTCAGCATTATCTCGCTGGTGGAAGTGTATAGCTCTATCGGCCTGTATGCCTATTCCATGTCGGGCGCAAGACCTACGGGCTTGTTCCTGAAGCATCTGCTTATTGTGCTGGCTACCTATGTTGTCATCATCTTCCTTTCGCGTGTCAATTACCGCTACTTCTCGCGTTTCGCGATGCTGGGCTATTGGTTCTCGCTGGCGTTGCTGGCGGTGATGTTGGCGTTGCACGGGCGCTGGTTCCGAGTGCCCGTCATCGGACAGTTCCAGCCTTCGGAGATTGCCAAGGTGGTGCTCATCATCTTCGTGGCGAGGATGATGGCGCTCAAGAAGGATCAGGCCAAGGAGTTGGGCACCTTCTTGATGGTGCTGGTGTATATAGCGCTGGTGGTGGTAATGGTGCTTCCGGAGAACTTCTCCACGGCGGCGCTGATTTTCCTGGCGGCCTATATGGTGATGCTGTTTGGCGGTGTGAAGCGCAGCTATTGGTGGCGTCTGATGCTGGTGGGAGTGGCCGTGGTAATGGTGGCGATGTTCGTCATGCTGAAGACGGGTCAGCATAGTAGCACACTGGAGCGCAGTAAGACCTGGGTGAACCGTGTGGATCATTGGTTGAACCCCAATCCCGACGAGCTGTCGCAGGAGAACATGGCGAAGATGGCCATAGCGCGTGGCGGAGTCTTTGGAGTGGGTATCGGCAATACGGTGCATGCCCGTCTGATGACGCAGGCGCACAACGACTTTATCTATGCCATTATCATTGAGGAGACGGGTATGCTAGGCGGTTTGCTGGTATTTGTGCTCTACAGCATCTTCTACTTCCGCTGTGTGCGTCTGGCGTGGCGGTGCAAGGGGCGCTTTGGAGCCTTGACTGTGGCGGGCCTGGGTACAGTGATATATCTGCAGGCCTTGGTGAATATGAGTGTGGCAGTGGGCGTGTTGCCGGTCACCGGACAAACATTGCCGTTCATAAGCTATGGCGGAACGGCCTATCTGTTCCTCGGATGTGCGCTGGGGGTGATCCAGTCGGTGGCGGCAGATGTAAATGCGTCAGAGGAGAAGGCCCTTGTGGGTGATACAAAAGAAACGAATAATATAGACTATAATGAAAGCGATAGTTAGTGGAGGAGGTAGCGGGGGACATATCTTCCCCGCAGTGGCAATAGCCAACGCCATCAAGGCACGCTGGAGCGATGCCGAGATATTGTTTGTGGGTGCCGAGGGGAGGATGGAGATGGAGAAGGTGCCCGCGGCGGGATATGAAATCAAAGGGTTGCCGATAGCGGGCCTGCAACGCAAGCTGACGCCGCAGAACATTGTGAAGAACTTGCAGCTGCCGTTCAAGATGATGAAGAGTCGCCGTATGGTGAAGGCAATATTACGTGACTTCAACCCCGATATTGTGGTGGGCGTGGGTGGCTTTGCAAGCGAGCCGACACTGAAGACGGCCGCAGCAATGGGCTACGCCACACTGCTCCAGGAACAGAACTCCTATGCGGGCCTGACGAACAAGATGCTGGCGAAGGACGCGCGGGCCATCTGTGTGGCTTACGACGGCATGGAACGTTTCTTCCCGAAGGAGAAAATAGTGTTCACCGGCAATCCGGTGCGGGCCGACATCGAACGTATGAATGCCACCCGTGAGGAAGGCTGTGCAGAATTCGGCCTGAATGCTAACGGCCGGGTGTTGCTCTCAGTGGGGGGAAGCCTGGGCGCGAGGAGTATCAACGAGATGATCCTGTCGCATCTCCACTTCTTCAAGGAGAACAAGATACAATTGCTGTGGCAGACAGGACGCTGGATGTATGATGATGCCGTGAAGGCTGTGAAGGCTGCCAATGTGGATGAGTGGGTGAAGGTGCACCAGTTTATTGCACGGATGGATCTGGCCTATGCGGCCGCCGATGTGGTGGTTTCGCGAGCAGGGGCCATTGCCATCTCGGAACTCTGCATTGTGGGCAAGCCGGTGGTGCTGATACCATCACCGAACGTCGCCGAAGACCATCAGACAAAAAACGCCCTCGCCTTGGTGGACAAGGGCGCTGCGGTAATGGTGCGCGATGCCGAGTGCAATGTGCAGTGCCTGCCTCAGGTGCAGGAGCTGTTTGAAAACCAAGGTCACCGGGAAGCGATGAGCACGGCGATAAAGAAGCTGGCAGTGTATGGCGCTGCCGACAAGATTGTGGACCAGATAGAACGAATAGTGAAATGAACTACTATTTCCTCGGCATAGGAGGTATCGGGATGAGCGCGCTGGCACGCTATTTCCATCGTCAGGGCGACCGCGTGAGCGGCTATGACCGGACGCGCAGTCCGCTGACTGAAGAGCTGGAGCGTGAAGGCATCAGTGTGCACTATGAGGATGCCCCCGAACGCCTGCCGCAAGACATTGACTTGGTGGTCTACACTCCCGCCGTGCCGCAGGACTTGCGCGAGATGACGGTGTTGAAGGAGCGTGGTGTGCGCATGGAAAAGCGTTCGCAGGTGCTCGGAGAACTGACGCGCGGAAAGAAGTGCATTGCGGTGGCCGGCAGTCATGGGAAGACGACCACCAGTACGCTTATAGCCCATCTGTTGAGCAAGGCGGAGTGCGGCTGCAGTGCCTTCCTCGGCGGTATCAGCAAGAACTTCGGGAGCAATGTGGTGGTGGACGAGAAGAGCGAGTATGTGGTGGTGGAGGCTGACGAATATGACCGCTCGTTCCTGCAGCTGCATCCGCACTACGCCGTCATCACTGCCACCGACCCCGACCACCTGGATATTTATGGCACCCACGAGAATATGCTCGAGGCCTATCTGCAGTTCGCCAATCAGACCGATGCAGACGGCCAGCTGTTCCTCAAGGAGGGCATCTTCCGTACTCTCGATGGCGAAGAATACGTTGAGTACGGGCACGAGCATCATGAGCACCACGAACACGAGGCTCCCCACCATGCGCTTCACACTCCATACTCAACCTACACCGCCCACGGTATCGAGGCCGACTACTATGCCATCAATGTGCGCACCTATAACGGTAACCTTTTCTTCGACCTGCGCACGCCCGACGGGGTGCTCTATGACCTTGAGCTCGACGGTACGGCGCTGTTCAATGTGGAGAATGCCGTGGCTGCATCGGCGGTGGCCATGAGTTGTGGTGTAAATCAGTACCAGTTGCGCCAGGGGCTGAAGAGCTTCTCCGGCGTTCGTCGGCGTTTCGACTACCGCATCAGGGAGAAAGAGCTGATATATATAGACGACTATGCGCACCACCCGGCGGAAATCAAGACTACGATAGCGTCGGTGCGCTACCTTTACCCCGGCAAACGTGTGGTGGGCATTTTCCAGCCGCACCTCTACAGCCGCACGCGCGATTTCGCCGATGAATTTGCTGAAGTGTTGCAGGAACTGGACGAGGTGGTGATGATGCCCATCTACCCGGCGCGCGAGCTGCCGATAGCGGGGGTGACGTCGAGTATGGTGCTGCGGAAGATTCCCGGCATGTCCAAATACCTCTGCACGGCAGATCAGGTGCTGGAGCTGATACCGGCGCTGTGCCCCGACGTGGTGCTCACGCTGGGTGCCGGCGACATCGACCGCCTGGTGCCGCGCCTTGAAGCTACATTAAGAGAACAAATGCTATGAAACGACCGTACAAAATACTGCTTATCCTGACGGGTGCACTGGTGCTGACGGTGGTGGTGATTGCCGCCAACGTCTCGCGTTCGCGCTCGCAGGTGCGTGGTGTCGAGGCGGATATCAGATATGGGAGCACCCCGCGCTTGGTGGAAGGACAGACGGTGGTGGACAGCGTGCTGGCCGCGTGCCCGCAGCTGCCGACCATGCTGGTGCGTGAGGTCGACCGCGACGAGGTGGCTGTAGCAGCCGAGCAGGTGAGCTACCTGAAGGATGTGTCGGTGGCGGTGAGCGTGAGCGGCCGTGTGGTGGTGAAAGCTGTGCAGCGGCGTCCGGTGGCACGCTTGTTCTATGGTGGACGCGAGTATTACTTCGACAGCGAAGGCGCCGTGATGCCTGCCAGCAAGGTGGGCGAGTGCAATGTGCTGGTGGCGGGCGGCGACTTCACGGAGCCGCTGCGTGTGGATAGTCTGAACAGCCAGATGCTGTCGCTGGTCAAGGTGGCCAACTATCTTGACAAAGAAAAGAAATATGGTCGGTTGATCGACCAGATATATGTCGAGCGCGACGGTGACGTGATGATGGCCCCCAAGATAGGCGACCATGTGATTGAACTCGGCGACGCCGAGAATCTGGACGAGAAGTTCAGCAACCTGCTGGCCTTCTACCAAAAAGGAATGCCCCGGGCGGGATGGAACACCTACAGCAGGATAAGCCTGAAGTTCCGTGGGCAGGTGGTATGTACGAAAGAAAAGAGATAAATCAAAAATAAAACAGCTTATGGAAAACGAAATCATTGTTGGCCTTGACATCGGTACCACGAAGATTGCCTGCTTCGTCGGCATGCGGGGCGAAAACGGGAAAGTGAAAATCCTCGGCTTTGGCAAGACCGAGTCGATAGGCGTGGAGAACGGCGTGGTGAAAGGCATCACGCAAACGGCCGACTCCATCACCAAGGCGGTGAACGAAGCCGCCGACCAGGCGAATGTGGACATCGACGAGGTCTGGGTGGGCATCGCGGGGCAGCACATCAAGTCTAACCCCAGCCACGGCAGCATCATGATTCCGGCAGACCACACGCTCATCGAGCAGGAGGATGTGGATCGTCTGATAAGGGAGCAGTACAACATCCAGCTTCCTCCGGGTGAGGAAATTATTCACGTCTTCCCGCAGCAGTATATTGTGGACCGCGAGTCCCTGCCCCGCGAGATACCGCCCGTGGGCGTGGCCGGCAAGAGCCTCGAGGCCGACTTCCACATGGTGACGGCCAATGTGCAGAACCTCCAGTACATCAAGTATGCCGTTGAGCGCGCCGGCTTGAAGATTAAAGGCGTGGTGCTTGAGCCTATCGCCTCGGCTAAGGCCGTTCTCGACGACAGCGACCGCGACGCCGGCGTGGCTATGGTCGACATCGGCGGCGGCACCACCGACATCGCCATCTTCCACGACCGCATCATCCGCCACACCTCGGTGCTTCCGCTGGCTGGCAACGCCATCACCAACGACATCCGCGAAGGCTGCAACATCCTGAAGAAACAGGCCGAGAGCCTGAAGGTGAAGTTCGGCTCCTGCCTGGTGCAGGCCGTCAGCGACAAGGACATCATCTCCATCCCCGGCATCCGCAGCCAGGCGCCGCGCGAGATCTATGTGAAGACCCTCGCCGGCATCATCAACGCCCGCACCAAGATGATCATGGAGCAGGTGGACTATGAAATCAAGCTCTCCGGCTACCACAAGAAACTCATCGCCGGTGTTGTACTCACCGGCGGCGGTGCCCAGCTGAAGAACATCAAGGAACTCTGTGAACTCATCACCACCACTGACACCCGCATCGGCGTACCCAACGAGCATATCGACCCGGAGAGCGTCTCCTATGCCGACTTGGCGCACCCCATGTATGCCACCGGTATCGGCCTAGTGCTCTACGGCCTCGAACAGGTCGAGAAGAACGCCGCCGAGGAGGAACCCGAGCAGCGCCAGAGTGCCAAGAAGGGCAGCCATGTGGACCTCTTTGCCGACATGGACAACATTTCCGCACCTGCGCCCACAGCCGCGCCGACCACCCCGGAGGCCAGTGAGGACAAGGAAAGCAAGAAAAAGGACAAGGACAAAGGCAAGCCCAAATTCGAGGATGTCCTCGGCAAGTTCTTCAACAAGATGTTCAACGAGGGAATCGACGATTAAGGCAGTTGTGTATAAGTTGTTGAAAACTAACCGATAGATAACCCGGATAATCGTAAATAAATTAGTACTTTTAGGGTGCCGTTATTGAAGGCGAAATCTTAATAATGACATCTTTATCAATAAGATAGAAAAATACAAGCACATGGAAGAGACCAATAATTCTACGTTTTTCACCTTCGACTCCCCCAAAGGGCAGTCCTCGTACATCAAGGTGATCGGTGTCGGTGGCGGCGGTGGCAACGCTGTCAACCACATGTACCGGCAAGGTATAGAGGGTGTGGACTTTATCGTCTGCAACACCGATATGAAGGCACTCAATGCCTCGCCCGTGCCCAACAAGATACCGCTGGGCGACCTGGGCCTGGGTGCCGGCAACAAGCCCGAGCGTGCCCGCAAAGCCGCCGAGGCCAAGGCTGACGACATCCGTGACGCCATTGCACACAACACGCAGATGCTGTTCATCACGGCTGGTATGGGCGGCGGCACCGGCACCGGCGCGGCCCCCGTCATCGCCGAGATAGCCAAGAACATAGAACTGGAGAACGAGGAGAACAAACACATCCTCGTCGTCGCCATCGTCACGCGCCCCTTCAGCTTCGAAGGCCCCCGTCGCCGCCAGCAGGCCGAGGCGGGCATCGAGGAGCTACGCAAGCATGTCGACTCCATCATCGTCATCAACAACGATAAACTGCGCTCCTTCGGCAACCTGACCCTCTCGCAGGCCTTCGGCATGGCCGACGACGTGCTGCTCACCGCCGCCAAGGGTATTGCCGAAATTATCACTGAGAACGCCTATGTCAACCGCGACTTCCAGGACATCAACACCGTCATGGAGAAGAGCGGCACCGCCCTCATGGGCACCGGTAGCGGCAAGGGCGAGAGCCGTGCCATCGACGCCATCACCGCAGCTACCACATCGGTGCTGCTCGACGACAGCGACATCGCAGGCGCCAAGAATGTGCTGCTCTATTTCACCTATTCGCCCGAGCACGAGCTCACCATGGACGAGCAGGCTGAAATCACCGACTATGTGCTTGAAAAGACCGACGGCACCGCCGACGTCATCTGGGGCGCCGGCCCCGACAACTCGCTCGACGACGAGCTCAAGGTCATCCTCATCGCTACCGGCTTCGAGAAGGGTGCCAAGGCAGAGCCTAAGCGCTTCGAGCTGGACGGCACGGTGGATGCCCCCAAGAGCGCCCCTGCCGAGATCAAGGCTGTCGACGAAGGTGTGACGATCTTCCATCTTGAGGAGCCTGTGGTCGAAGCCGTTGCCGAGCCCTCAAGCCAGCCCGAGGCAGTGGCGCCCGTGTTCGAGCCTGTCTTCGAGGCCGCTCCCGCCGCCGTGGTTGCTCCCGCTGTGGCCGCCGAGGCTGCCGACACCGAAGCCCATATCTTTGTGCTTGAGGACGATGAGGACGAGGCTCCCGCCATGCCTGTGCGCAACATCCGCGCCGGTGTCGAGGAGTTCAAGACCGAAATCGACACCATGGTCGACGAGATAAAAATTGTCCAGCCCGAGGCGGACCCCGCCCCTGTGGCCGAAACCAAACCCGAGCCTGCCCCCGCCTACCGTTCGGCTTTTGAGAACGATAACGACGTGACTACTGCTGCCGACCGCATCCGCCGCATCCACGAGTTGCTGCGCAGCAACCCCAGTGGAGCCGACCTGGTGCAGAAGATGGGCACTCGTCAGATTGCCGAAGATGCTCTCTATGAGGGCGCTCACTCGGCCGAACGCGAGGCGTCGTCCATCACCATGCGTGCCGACGGCACCATGGCCAAGAATCCCTATCTCTACGGTAATCAGCCCGATTGATATGTTGCCGTAGGCTTCCATCCCTGAGCCGCCTGACAGACCCCTCTATGAGCGCTGTCGGCGGCTCTCTTTTTTCCCCTGCCGCAGGCTACCGGTAGGGATGCCCTCGGCATCCGCTCCGCATCCCCTTCGCATTTCGACCGACGATGAGCGGAGGGGGAGCGGAGCGGGACCGGAGGGGGACCGGAGGGGAAGCGGAGAGGAAGATGACTGTCAAGGTATGTCAGAGATGTTAAAAGATGTGAAAAAATCGCGCCGTTTCATCGGCGTTATGTGTGCCATCGGGGCCGCCGTCTGCTATGGCACCAACCCGCTTGGAGCGCTTAACCTTTATGCCGAAGGCATGAATACGCCCTCGGTGCTTTTCTATCGTTTCGGTCTTGCTTGGCTGATAGTGGCAGTCGTCATGATGTTCCGCCGCGAGAGCCTGAAGGTCGACCGTCGTGAATTCCTCACCCTCACGGCTTTAGGGGTGCTGTTCATCTTCTCGTCGCTTACCCTCTATCTGAGCTTCCATCTCATGCCTGCCGGTGTGGCTTCCACCATTCTTTTCACCTATCCGGTGATGACGGCTGCCATCATGGCTGTTTTTTTCCGCGAACGCATCCGTCTGGCTACGGTTTTGAGCATCCTGCTCAGTTTCGCAGGTGTATTGCTTCTTTATTGGGGTGACGGCGCTGGCACTCTGCACATCGGCGGAGTTGTCCTGGTGCTTGTCTCGGCGCTTACCTATGCGTTGTATATCATTGTCGTTGACAAGTCGCCGCTGGTCATGTCGTCGTTCAAGATCAACTTCTATGTGCTTTTCTATTGTGCCGCCGGCATGGCGCTCTTCGCGCTGTTGAGCGGCCAGCCGCTACAGTTGCCGCCTACGCCACGGGCGTGGCTTTGGGTGTCGTGGCTTGCCGTCGTGCCGGCCATCATGGCGCTGGTGATGATGGTCTACGCCGCCAAGTATATAGGCTCCACGCCGACGGCCATCCTTGGCGCCCTGGAACCTACCACGGCGGTGCTCATCGGCGTCCTTGTCTTTGCCGAGCCCTTCACGTTGCGTCTCCTGGCCGGTATCGTGCTGATTCTCGCCGCCGTCACCATCGTGGTGCTCGGCCGCAGCCGCCGCGACGCAAAGTAAGTTTTTGCCGCAGGTAAAATAGAATGCTGGGTTTTGCGTTATTATAAATATGAAGATAGCGGCATTGGTGTCGGGGGGCGTGGATAGCTCGGTGGCGGTGCACCTGTTGAAGGAACAGGGGTATACGCCCGACATCTTCTATATCCGTATCGGGATGGAGAACGAGGAGGGCTGGATAGACTGCCCGGCTGAGGAAGACATCGAGATTACGCAATGGATTGCCAAGAAGTATGGCTGCCGCTTTGAGGAGGTGAACCTGCACAAGGAGTACTGGGACAATGTGGTGAGCTACACCATCGAGAGTGTGCGCAAGGGTTTGACACCCAACCCCGACGTGATGTGCAACAAGCTTATCAAGTTCGGCGCTTTCGACGACAGGCGGGGCCATGACTACGACCGCATCGCCACAGGACACTATGCCCGCACCGAAGAAGTGAGAGATGGACTCACTTTCCTGGCTACGGCCAAGGACCCTATCAAAGACCAGACGGACTTCCTGTCGCAGCTCGACTATAAGCAGATAGAGAAACTGATGTTTCCCATAGGACACTTGATGAAGAGTGAGGTTCGCGCCATCGCCCACGAAGCGCATCTGCCCAGTGCCGACCGCAAGGATTCGCAGGGCATCTGCTTCCTGGGCAAGATTAACTATAACGACTTCATCAAGCGCTATCTGGGTGAGAAAAAGGGCAGGATTGTGGAGTTGGAGACAGGCAGGGTGCTGGGTACGCACAAGGGCTATTGGTTCCACACCATCGGTCAGCGTAAGGGGCTGTACCTGAGCGGCGGGCCGTGGTTTGTGGTGAGGAAGGACATTGAGGAGAATGTGCTGTATGTCAGTCAGGGTTATGATCCCGATGCCGCCCACGGCAACAAGGTGACGCTGATGGGGTTCCATCCGCTGGCGCCTATCGAGCTGCCTCTGCCTATGGAGGTGACCTTCAAGATTCGCCACACCCCCGAGTTCCACCGCGGCTTGCTGCACGCCACCGACGACGGGCTGGTGCAGATTGACAGCACCGACCGCATCCAGGGCATCGCCGCCGGCCAGTACGCCACCGTCTACGACAGCGACGCTCATCTGGTGATAGCCTCCGGTATGATTGTATAGCTTATGCAGTTATTCTATAGTAAAGACATATCATCCAGCGGTTTCTGCACCCTCGACGCCGAGGAGAGCCGCCACGCAGTGCGTGTGCTGCGTATGCGTGAGGGCGACACCATTCATGTCACAGACGGGCAGGGCCACCTCTACCAGTGCCGTATTCTCCAGACCAACGATCGTGCCTGTATTGTAGAGCCGTTTCAAGAAACGGCTCATGAGGATGGTGCTACCCGCAAAGAGACGTTTCATGAAATGTCTCTACAGCTGGCGGTGGCGCCCACCAAGAACCCCTCGCGCATGGAGTGGCTGGTGGAGAAGGCTGTAGAGATTGGGGTAGGAGAGATTACGTTGTTGCAGTGTGACCATTCGGAGCGGTCGTTTCTGAAGACGGAGCGACTTGAGAAGATAGCCGTGAGCGCCATGAAGCAGAGCCTGCATCTCACCCTGCCGCGTATCAATGGGGCTGTGTCGCTCAGCGAGTGGCTTTCTTCTAACCATCGGTCGAGTCAGCGTTTTATCGCCCATTGCGAGGCCGACAAGCCGCGAACACCGCTGGGCGCCGCGCTGAAGCCCGGACAGGATACCGTGGTGCTCATCGGCCCTGAGGGCGACTTCTCGGAGGAGGAGATTGTGCTGGCCATGGAGTGTGGCTTCCAGCCCGTGAGTCTTGGCCCCAGCCGCCTGCGCACCGAGACGGCGGCGCTGTATGCTGTCACGGCCTTCAACCTTATCAATGACTGTCCATGAAAAAGATTCTGCTGCTTTTGTCTTTGTTTGTCGCCATGGAGGCGAGCCAGGTGGTAGCCCAGCCGCAGGTGGCGCTGTTGAAGTACGGAGGCGGTGGCGACTGGTATGCCAACCCGACGTCGCTGCGCAACTTGGTGGCGTTTTGCAACCAGGATCAGCAGATGGGGTTGATGGCAGAACCTGCCACGGTGGATGTGGGCAGCGCGGAGCTGTTCAACTACCCCTTTGTGCACATGACGGGGCACGGCAATGTGGTGTTCAGCGAGCGCGAGGCGCAGAACCTGCGCAAGTACCTTATCGGCGGCGGATTCCTGCACATTGACGACAACTACGGCTTGCGCGAGTTTGTGGTGCCGCAGATGAAGAAGGTGTTCCCCGAGCTGGAGTTTGTGGAGTTGCCGTTCAGCCACCCCATCTATCACCAGAAATACCAGTTCCCAAACGGGCTGCCCAAGATACACGAGCACGACAACAAGCCCCCGAAAGGCTACGGGCTTATCTATGAGGGGCGGCTGGTGTGCTTCTTCACCTGGGAGTGTGACCTCGGCGACGGCTGGGAGGATCAGGATGTGCACGGCGACAGCCAAGCCACCCGCCTGAAGGCCCTGCAGATGGGGAGCAACATAGTGAGGTATGTCTTTATGGAATAGGAGAAAGAGGCCCTCCGGCAACTGCCGGAGGGCCTCTCGTTTATGCCTTTAGCTTCTTGTAGTGTATGCGGTGCGGGGTGTCGTCGCCGAGGCGCTTCTTGCGGTTCTCCTCGTACTCGGTGTAGCCGCCCTCGAAGAAGTAGACCTGTGAGTCGCCCTCGAAGGCGAGGATATGCGTGCAGATGCGGTCGAGGAACCAGCGGTCGTGGCTGATGACTACGGCGCAGCCGGCGAAGTTCTCAAGACCCTCCTCCAAGGCACGCATGGTATTGACGTCGATGTCGTTGGTGGGCTCGTCGAGCAGCAGCACGTTGGCCTCGCTCTTGAGCGTCAGCGCCAGGTGCAGGCGGTTACGCTCACCGCCAGAGAGCACGCCGACTTTCTTGCTTTGGTCGGTGCCGCTGAAGTTGAAGCGGCTGATATAGGCGCGGCTGTTGACCAAGCGGCCGCCGACCTGCAGGTTCTCGTTGCCGCCGGATATCATTTCGTAGACGCTTTTCTCAGGGTCTATCTCGGCGTGTTGCTGGTCGATATATCCTATCTTGACAGTTTCACCCACTTCGAAGGTGCCGGTGTCGGGTTTTTCAAGGCCCATGATAAGGCGGAAGAGGGTGGTTTTGCCGCAGCCGTTGGGACCTATGATGCCCACGATGCCGGCGGGCGGAAGCGAGAAGGTGAGGTTCTCGTAGAGCAGCTTATCGCCATAAGCCTTACTTACCCCATTTACTTCCAGCACCTTGTTGCCCAGTCGCGGACCGTTGGGAATGAATATCTCGAGGTTCTGCTCCTTTTCCTTGACGTCTTCGTTGAGCAGTCGGTCATAGGCGGCCAGACGGGCCTTGCCCTTGGCGTGGCGTGCCTTGGGGGCCATACGCACCCATTCCAACTCGCGCTGCAACGTCTTGCGGCGTTTGCTCTCCTGCTTCTCTTCCATCGCCAGACGGGCGGTCTTCTGCTCCAGCCAGGAGCTGTAGTTGCCCTTCCACGGGATGCCCTCGCCGCGGTCGAGTTCGAGAATCCAGCCGGCCACATGGTCGAGGAAGTAGCGGTCGTGGGTGACGGCGATGACGGTGCCCTTGTACTGCTGCAGGTGCTGCTCCAGCCAGTCGATGCTCTCGGCATCGAGGTGGTTGGTGGGCTCGTCGAGCAGCAGGATGTCGGGCTCCTGCAGCAAGAGCCTGCACAGGGCTACCCTGCGGCGCTCACCGCCGGAGAGGTTTTTTACAAGCTGATCCTCGTCGGGACAGCGGAGGGCGTCCATGGCGCGCTCGAGCTTGGTGTCGAGGTTCCAGGCGTCGTGGGCTTCCAACAGTTCCGTGAGCTCACCCTGACGGGCGATGAGCTTGTCGAAGTCGGCGTCGGGTTCGGCGAAGGCGTTGTTGACTTCGTCGTACTCCTTCAGCAGGTCGACCGTCTCCTGCACGGCTTCCTGCACCACCTCCTTGACAGTTTTTGAGTCGTCCAGCTTGGGCTCCTGCTCGAGGTAGCCGACGCTGTAGCCGGGCGCGAAGACCACTTCGCCCTGGTAGTCTTTGTCGACGCCGGCGATAATCTTCATCAGCGACGATTTGCCGCTGCCGTTGAGGCCTATGATGCCTATCTTGGCTCCGTAGAAGAAGCTGAGGTAGATGTCTTTCAGTATCTGGCGGCTGGGCGGGATCAGCTTGCCCACGCCGACCATCGAGAAGATAATCTTTTTGTCGTCTGCCATAATCTATATTTTTAGAAGTTAAGGAGTCCGGAGTTAAGGAGATAAGACAAATGTGTTTGCTGCTTGTCTCTTTTAACAGAATGACTCAATATAATAACGAGTAAGTGGCGCCGTTATTGTGCCGCCGCGGGGCAATAATTGTTGAATTACTACGTTTTATAAGCACTATGAAACGTGTTGCATTCCTCTTTTCCTTGGTGCTGCTGCTGTGCAGTTGCAGCAAGCCTGTTGACGACGACCTGAAGATCATCTCGTTCAACATCCGTTACAATTCCTGGAACAACATCGACGGCGACAACGGTTGGCCCAACCGCAAGGACGCCGTCGTGAAGATGATTCTTGAAGAACGTCCCGCCGCCATCGGCTTGCAGGAGGCGCTGATTGACCAGTTGTACTACCTCGACAGCTGCCTGCCCGAGTACCGCCGCATCGGTGTGGGACGCGACGACGGCAAGGAAGCCGGCGAGTTCATGGCCATCTACTATGATACGACCCGCCTCTCGGCCGACATGTCGTTGTGTACCACCCTCTGGCTGAGCGAAACCCCATGGGAGGCGAGCAAAGGATGGGATGCCGCCTGCTACCGCACGGTGACATGCGCTTTTTTCACCGACAAGAGAAGCGGCCGCTCGTTCAACTACTTCAATACCCACCTCGACCATGTGGGTCAGATTGCCCGTGCCGAGTCGGCTAAGTATATCGCCGGACTTGTGGACGAATCGGAGGGGTTCCCCGTCATCCTCGGCGGCGACATGAACTCCACCATAGACGACACTATCTTCAATGCTTTCTATACGTCGGGCATGCAGGATGCGCGCACTATGACCGACAACACCAGCCACGCCATCACCTACAATGCCTTCGGCGGCTACGACCAAAGCGGCAATGGCACAGACGGCAAGGTGATCGACCACTTCTTCGTGCGTGACGCCGACGTGCTGCGGTTTCGCACCCTCGACGGCGACTACGGCGTGCCCTTCATCTCCGACCACTATCCCATCGAGATTCTTTTGAAACTATAATATATGAAACGTATTGCAACCCTCCTTGCCGCCGTCTTGCTGTTGTGCGGCGTCGTCCGTGGGCAGGACAGCCAGCGCCAGCGGCTGGAGCAGCATCTTTACACCCTTGCTTCCGACAGCCTCCGCGGACGCGAAGCCGGAACTCCTGACGGACAGAAGGCGGCCGACTATATTCTCCGTCAATGGCGTCAGATGGGCCTCACACCCTTCTGGGGCGACAACTATCAGGTTCCCTTCCGGCAAGACAACCCCATCCTCGGTCAGGGCAATTTCTGCAACCTCGTCGCCGTCATCGAGGGCAATGACCCTGAGCTGAAGGACGAGTACATCGTCCTGGGCGCCCACTACGACCATATCGGTATGAAGGGTGACCGCGTGTGCAACGGCGCCGACGACAACGCCTCGGGCTCCTCCTGCCTCCTCGAAATCACCCGCCAGCTGGTTGCCCGCCGGGGCGACCTGAAACGCAGCGTCATCATCTGTGCCTTCGACGCCGAGGAGAAAGGCCTCTTCGGCTCGAAAGCCATCGTGAGGCAACTCAAGGACAAAGGCATGATTGACCAAGTCAAGCTGATGCTGAGCATCGATATGGTGGGTTGGTACCAAGCCAACGGCGAACTCGTCCTCGACGGCAGCGGCACGGTGGCCAAAGCCAAAGGCTGGCTCGCTCCCGACCAACTCGGCAGCGATCTCAAGGTGCGCTTCAAATCCTTCGAGAACTCTCTCCTCACCGCCACCGACACCGAGCCTTTCGCCGAAGAAGGCATCCCCACGTTGGCCGTCACCACGGGCCTCAAGTCGCCCTACCACAAGCCCGAGGACGATGCCGACCTCATTGACTACGATGGCCTCGATCGCATCACCGACTACCTCACCGCCCTCACCGTCGCCGCCTCACGGCACGATGGAAAACTGGCTTCGGGACGTCTGGCTTCCAAACACAAAGCCAACTCCTTCGAGGCAGGCCTCGCCGTGGGATACAATACAAGCAATATGGACTTCCCCGATGCCGTCATCGTCGGCAAAAGCCATTACGGCTTCCAAGGCGGCCTGATGCTGCACTACAACCTCGGAAAGTTCTTCGCGCTCCACGCCGACGTGCTCTACAACTACTCCAACTGCCCCCTGCCGGCGCCCGCTGACGCCTATGGAAAAGGGTTTGGTATGGAGCAGCACTCAGTCTTTGTGCCTGTGACCCTGCAGCTGGGTTTCCGTGAGATGGGGACGGGATTCTTTATCGGCTTCGGCGGCTACTACGGCCGTGTGCTCGACGGCCGCTTCTATGGCGACCTCACGGCTGCCTCGCCTCACTATCAAGCCAACCCCGACCAAGGAGGCCTGATATTTGACTTCGGTATGCGTCTCGGCGGACATTGGCGGCTGACCGGCACCTGGTACTACCACAAAAACAACCTCTTCTCCACCGCTCCCGACCTTCCCAGGGCGCGGATGGACAGCTACGCCGTCACACTGGGTTATTACTTCTAAGAAATAAAAGAGAGGGGCTCCGTCTGGAGCCCCTCTCTTTTTTCAATCCTCAAACTTGATGTCCTTGACATTAAGTTGTATCTCGGTGCGCCCTTTCCAGTAGTTCTCCTCCAACTGATAGCAGAGGTCGAAACGGTCGCCGTGGCGCATACGTCCGAAAGCATGTCCCAGCTGGAACGCTATGGCAGGATAGGGGGCCGACCGTTCGGTGAGCGGGATGGCGTTGAACTTGATATGGTTGGTGCCCACGATGCGGGCGCCACCCGTATCCACCAGTTCGCGGCTGACGAAGACCGGCACGTTGTTGTCCGGCCCGAAGGGGGCGAACTGCTTGAGAATGCGCAGGAACTTGGGCGTAATCTGCGAGAACCCTATCTCGGCGTCGATTTCAATCTCGGGCACGACCTCCTCGGTGCCGAGGCTTTCCCGCACCAGCTGCTCGAAGCGCTCCAGAAAGGCCTTCATGTTCTCTTGCCGCAGCGACACGCCGGCGGCGCTCTTGTGTCCGCCGAAGTGCTCCAGCAGGTCGGCGCATTTCTCCAGTGCTTGGTGCATGTCGAACTCCTTGAGCGACCGTGCCGAACCGGTAATCAGGTCGTCGCTGCCCCGTGTGAACACAATGGCGGGCTTGTTGTAAGCTTCCACGATGCGGCTAGCCACGATTCCTACCACGCCGCGGTGCCAACTCGGGTCATAGAGCACCAGCGACTGCCGTCCGGCGTAGAACGGGTCGGTGTCGATGCGCCGCTTGGCCTCCTCGGTGGCGGCGGTGTCGAGGTCTTTGCGCTCCATGTTGTAGTTGTTGATGTCGTCGGCCAGCTGGTGTGCGATGGCGGGGTCTTCGGTGAGCATGAGCCGCACCGAGTCGAAGGCCGACCGGATGCGTCCGGCGGCGTTGATGCGAGGACCGACGAGGAAGACCAGGTCGCTGATGGTTAGCTCTTTCTCGAAGTATCCGTTCTTCATCGGCGGTGTCGACGTCTCGCCCGTGGTGTCCGCCTGCTCGGGTTGGTCGGCTTTCCGGCGATCCACATGGCCGTATTTCAGTATGGCCTCGATGCCGGGACGCGGCTTGGTGTTGAGCACCCGCAAGCCGAAGAAGGCCAGCACGCGGTTCTCGCCCATGATGGGCACGATGTCGCTGGCGATGCTCACGGCCACCAGGTCAAGGTATTTCAGCAGCTTCAGCTTCAGCTCTTCTTGCCGCTGCCGGCGGCTCTTGTCGAGTTGCTCCGGCAGGTCGCACAGCCGCACGCCCATCCGCTGCTCCAGATGCGCTTCCACAATCTTGAAGCCTATGCCGCAGCCGCTCAGCTCCTTGTAGGGATAGGGGCAGTCTTTCTGTTTGGGATCAAGCACGGCCACCGCACGCGGCACCACCTCGTCGGGCAGGTGGTGGTCGCCGATGATGAAGTCGATGCCGTACTTAGCCGCATAATCCACCTCTTCCATAGCCTTGATGCCGCAGTCGAGGGCGATGACCAGCTTCACACCTGTCTCGCGGGCGTAGTCAATGCCTTGGTACGAAATGCCGTAGCCTTCGCGTTCGCGGTCGGGGATGTAGAAGTCAATGTTGCGGTCCAACTCCTTCAGGTAGGAGTACACCAGCGCTACGGCCGACGTGCCGTCGACATCGTAGTCGCCATAGACCATGATACGTTCCTGTCGCTCAATGGCTTTGTTGATGCGTTCTATCGCCTCTTTCATGCCTTTCATCAGGAAGGGGTCGTTGATCTGGTCAAGCCCGGGCCTGAAAAATCGGCGTGCCTCCTCAAATGTAGTTACCCCGCGCTCAACGAGCAGCGTGGCGATGATTCGGTCAACACCCAGCGAAGCAGCAAGTTTTTCAACAGTCTCTAAATCATAGTCTTCTCTGATTATCCAATGCTTTTCTTTCATATTTTTCTGGCTGTAAAATTACTAAAAATTCTGCAACCGTGGAGAAAAATTTTTCAACCCCACCTTTGGTGGGGAGTCACGATGGCTGACAGCCAGAGTGTTGAGTATATAAAAAAAATTACCCTCGCCCTCTCGTCACCTGACCCCAAAATGTTGGGTCGCGGTCAGCGGACGAGGCGGCGGCGGTAGACGCGTGCCGCGAGCAGCGATATGGCTGTGGCAGAGACGATTATGATGACGGCGGCGGCCACTGCCTGCCAGACGGGGAGGCCGAAGGGCAGCCGCAGCATGGCCGCGGCGGGTGCGGTGAAGGGTATCAGGGTGAGCCATGCGGCCAGCGCCCCCGCGGGGGCCCGCAGCAGGAGGGGGGCCAGCATGACGGTGGCCGCCAGCGGCGAGACCGTCACAAGGGTCCACCCCACGCTGTCGGCGTCACTGTCGAGACGGGCTGCGACGGTGGCGAGCAGTGCCCCGTAGAGCATATATCCCAGCAGGAAACTCAGCAGGAAAGCCAGCGCCACCAGCGGCAGGTGTATGGCCGCAAGGCCTTGCATGACAGGGGTGACGGGATTGGCGCCCGCCTCATACTGCGCGGTGGCGGCGGCCCCTTTGCTGGCCAGGCTCAGCTGGCTGGCGGAGGCGGCGTCGAAGAGGTCGCTGTTGCAACTCTGTATGGCCCAGATGGCGCAGCCGGTGAGGGCTATCCAAAGTCCCAGCTGCAGCGTGGCGGTGAGGGCGATGCCCGCCACCTTGCCGCCCAGCAGCTGGACGGGTTTCACCGACGAGGCAATCACCTCGGCCACACGGTTCTGCCGCTCTTCCTGCACGGCGCGCATTACCTGTATACCGAAGAGTGTCAGCGCGATGAGCATCAGCGCGGCCAGCGCAATGGCTACGACGTTCTTGACCACAACGAAGCTCTCGCGGCCGCTGACGGCATCCTGCGTGTGCAGCCGTATGTGGGTGGCTTCAACCGAATGGTAGACAGAGGGCTCGAGGTGGTAGACATCCTCGAGGATGGCATTGCGCAGAAGGGTCTGCAGCTGGGCGTCGACGGCGCTTTGCACTGCCAGCGGGGGTTCGTCGGCCTGGTAGAGGAGGAAGGCATCGCGGGGTATGGTGGTCTGTCGCAGGGGGATATAGAGGATGGCGGTGGCTTTATCGGCCTGCTGTTGGGCTTCCTCGAGGGTGGGCAAGGAGCGGAATGCCACCTCGTCGGTGGAGCGCAGATGACCCTGGAAGAGTCCTGTTTGGTCGACCACCAATACGCTGGCGGGACCGACGGAGTGGCCTGTGGTGAAGACGGGCAGCGCATAGAGGCAGGCGAGGATGGCCGGCACCAGGAGCGTGAGCACCCAGAATGCAGGCTTGCGCAGCCGTATGCGGCATTCGCGGACGATGACGAGGAAGAGCTTTCTCATAGCTGTAGGGTTTTGTGACAGAGCGCTTCGGCGGCGGCAGTGTTGTGGGTCGAGAGCAGCACGGCGGTGCCGTCGGCAGCCAGGCGGGCAATCTCGCGGCGCAGCATCTCGGCGTTGTCGGCATCGAATCCCGAGAAGGGCTCGTCGAGGATGAGCAGCTGCGGACGATGCGCTACTGCGACCACGAATTGCAGCCGCTGCTGCATCCCTTTGCTCAGCTCCGAAGCGTGCTTGTCGGCCCATGAGGTCATGCCCAGCCGCTGGAACCAGTCGTCGATGCTGGCTTCGGCGTCGTGGCGTGTGATTCCCTTCAGCTGTGCGAGGTAGAGCGCCTGCTCCTTGACGCGCATGTGGCGGTAGAGGCCGCGCTCTTCGGGCAGGTAGCCGATGTGTGCTAGGTCGGCGTCGCCGAGCGTGTGCCCGTCGAAGATCACACGACCGCTGTCGGGCGCCAGCAGGCGGCAGACGATGCGCAGCAGGGTGGTCTTTCCGGCGCCGTTGTTGCCGAGGATGCCGGCCACCTCGCCAGCGGCAAGGCTGAAGTTGATGTCGTCGAGCACGCGCTGGCTTCCGAACGATTTGCTGATATGTTCTATCTGTAGCACTATGAGTGGAATTTATAGTTCTTGTTGTCTTTGCGTCTTCCGATGGCGAGCAGCACCGTCTCGGCGGCCAGCGCAGCCAGTGCCAGGATGACGAAAAGGCGCCACAGCTGCCGGCCTGAGTTGCGACCTGCCAGCTGCCCTTTGAGGGGCTTGTCGGGATGAAGTGCCACGCGGTAGCTTTGGCGGTCGCTGATGGCGTGGGACACGTCAGCTGCCGAGTGGAAGTCGAGTTGCGACTCGCGGCGCGGATGGTTGAAAGCCAGATGCTCGTCGGCCAGACGGTAGATGCCGGCGGCGGTGAGTTCGCCGTGCAGCATCAGCAGCTGGCGGTTGCCGGAGCGCCGCAGGTCGGGGATGAGGCGCAGATCGTCAGGGCCGCTGAGTTCGGGCGGCTGGCGGTCGGCGGCATAGGTGCCCTGCAGCGTGATGGCTTTCTCGGCACCCAGGGTGTGGCTGGCTGGCGGCAGCGGACGGCTGTAGAGGGCCATATTGTACACTGTGGGGACGAACAGCGCCTGGGCGACAAAGTCGGTCCATTGTGCGTCGAGGGGGCAGGTGAAGAGGTAGATATGTCCGGCGCCGACGGGCGTGTGCGTCAACAGGCTTCCGCCGTCGGCCAGGTCGATGACCGACTGGCGCGCCGCAGCGCCGGCAAGGGCGTAGTGGCCCTGCACGGAGGGCATCTCCATCTCGTCGTTGCGGCCGTTGAAGACACCGCGGTAGAGGCGGTGGTCGAGGTCCATGCTGCTGGCTTTGGTGGGATGCTGCAGCCAGTGGCCGAGTTGCGGGGCGCCGAGAAGGGCGAGGGCGTCGTTGAGGGTGGCGGGAACGCCTTTAGTGCCGTCGGGGGCGATAACAAGAAGGCTTCCGCCGTCGCTCACCCATGCCGCCAGTTGCTGCGCGTCGCCGCTGGTCAATCCAGTGGTGCCGTTCAGCACGATGAAGTCGTAGTCGGGCGAGAACTGGAAGCGACCCGCCGGCTGCCAGGTATGGCTCATGTCGCTCTCGGTGCCGAGCAGCCGATGCAGATGGCTGTTGGGCTTGTCGGCGCCTGCCTCAAGGAGGCGCAGGTGGTCGCCGGTGCAGAGCGAGAAGTAGTATCGGTCGTCGAAGGTGACGGGGTAGTCGCTGATTTCCACCAGGCCGTCGCTCCATCCGCCGCTGTCGATGGTGAAGCGCAGCGTGGCTTTGCCGGTGGCGCCGGCGGCGAGGTCGACGGTGGCGATGGCGCGCTCGCGCCCGTTGACGAGCAACCTGACGGGCACCTTTTCGGCTGCGTGGCTCCCGTGGTTGCGCAGGGTGGCTTCCACCTCTACGGCGCCGCCGGCGAAATAAGCCGGTGCGTCGAGGCGCAGGGTGTCGATATAGACGTTGTCGGCTTCGATGCCGCCGAGCGGCACGAGGGTGGTCAGCGTGAGGCTGTCCTCCGGCAGCGCGTCGAGGTCGCAGCCGCTTCGTTGGAAGTCGCTGAGGATATAGGCGTGCCGCGTGGCGGCGTTGCTCTGCCGCAGGAAGTCCTGCTGGCGCTTCGCCACGCTGCTGAGCAGCGGCGAGGCGGGCGAGAACTGCACCTGGTCGACGGCTTCGAGCAGCTCGTCGCGGTTGAGCCACCGCATCTGCGCACCGTCCATATCGGCGGTGAGCAGCTGGTAGCGGCTGCCGATGCCGTAGATGTCGGCGATCTCCCGCGCCTTGCGGCAGGCGTCATCGAGTTGGCTGCCGTCCGACGAGGTGCTGCCCATACTGAAGGTGTTGTCGATATAGATGCTCACGGCGTTGTCCGAGGTCTTGAGGGCCCCTTGCGTGTCGCGGCGGCCGACGACGGGTTGGGCAAATGCCAGCACCAGACAGACGATGGCCAGCACCCGCAGGACCAGCACCAGCCACTGCCGCAGCCGGTTCTGCCGATGACTCTCGGTGTGCAGCTGCGCCAGACGGTCGACATTGCTGAAGTAAATCTTGCGGTATCGCCGGAAGTTGAACAGGTGCACGGCGATGGGGATGAGCACCGCCAGCAGGCCCCAGAGGAAGACAGGTGCGCTAAACAGCATCGCTACCTCCCTCCTTTGACAGTTTCCGGTAGTGGAGGCAGACCTCCGTCAAGCCGCATTTGTCGCATTTGGGCTTGCGCGCCGTGCACACATAGCGGCCATGCAGTATCAGCCAGTGGTGCGCTTTGGCCAGCAACGCCTCGGGGATATACTTCACCAGCTCGCGCTCCGTCTGCAGGGGCGTCTTCGAGTAACCGTCTTCAATGCGGTTGCTCCCTTTCGGTCGCGACCAGGTAAGACCGATGCGGTTGGCCACGCGGAAGACGTGGGTGTCGACAGGCATGGCGGGCAGGTCGAAGACCACCGCCGCCACCACGTTGGCGGTCTTGCGCCCCACACCCGGGAGACGCTGCAGCTGCTCGATGTCGTCGGGCACCTGGCCGCCATATTCCTCCACCAGCATCCTCGCCAATCCCGCGAGGTGGTGGCTCTTGTTTTTCGGATAGGAGACCGACTTCACATACTCGAAGATGTCGTCCTCGCTTGCTTCGGCCATCGCTTCGGCGGTGGGATAGGCCTCGAAGAGGGCAGGGGTGACCATATTGACCCGCTTGTCGGTGCATTGTGCCGAGAGCACCACCGCCACCAGCAGCTGGAAGGGAGACTCGAAGTGCAGCTCGGTCTCTGCAACGGGCATAGCCTCCTCGAAGTAGGCTATCGTCCTGCGGTAGCGTTCCTCTTTCTTCATGGCACAAGTTCCATGCTGGTGAATACGGGATAGTGGTCCGACACGGTGCTGCGGATGCATTTGTAGCTCAGCGTCCGCAAGCCCTCATTGTGGAATACCATGTCGATGCGGAATTTCGGCGAATTGCCGTTGTAGGTGTAGCAGTAGCCCAAGCCTTTCTCGCAGTAGGTGTCGTTCATGTGTCGCGAAATCTGGCGGTAGAGCCACGAGGTGGGTATGTCGTTCAGGTCGCCTGCCAGCACCAGCGGCACCGAGCTCTCGGTGACCAAAGGGCTGATGCGCTGTTCCCACTCCTCTTCATGGCACAGAATGGTCTCTTTCACCTTCCCCATCGTCCGTTTCGAGGGGCGGCTCACCTCGCCGTGTCGCAATTTTTCAAACTCCTCTTTGTCGGCCGGATTGAATTGGTAACTGTCCATGTGTATACAGCACACCCTGAAGCGGCAGCTGTCGTGCATCAACTCTACCAAAAGCTTCAGGTTGTCAATCTTCGACACATAGGTGATGGGAAGCCGCGAGAACACCACCGTTCCCAAGGGGGTTGTCCCCGACATACGGGTGCCGTAGTAGTGGTTGTAGCCTTTCATTACAAGGCTGTCGGTAGTCCTTCTGGCTCCCGAATATTGAAACTCCTGCATGCACAGCACATCGGGTTGGTATTCGTCCACCAGCGCCAGGAACTCGCGCGCGACGCTGTCCTCCGGCGCTGCTTTTTCCCCGGGGCCCATGAACATATGCACGTTGTAGGTCATCAGGGTGACCATCTGCGGATGCTCGTCGCGGGCAGGCACTTTCGCTGTCCCTCCCACTTGGAAGAACAACCCCACAAACGACCACCGCAGGGCAATGACCGCCGTGCTAATCAGGAACTCCCAGCGCTTCATCAAAGCCCACACCACCACCATCGCCACATTGGCCGCCAGCAGTGGCAGATAGCCGAATGCCAGCAGCGACGGCACGATGCTCTGCGACGGGCGTATCTCGCCCGCCAACGTCGTCAGCACCAACCCAAGCGCCACAAGCACATTGAGTATCACCAATATAGTCCGGAATACCTTCATCCTGATTGTTGTGCAAAGATAATGTTTTTTTTACAATTGGCCAAAATTATGTATTTTTGCACCCTGAATCATGAAAAACTTTGCCCTCATAGGCCGCCGACTCTCCCACTCGTTCTCGCAGCGCTGGTTCGAGGCGCTCTTTGCGCGTCTCGGCCTCGAGGGCTACAGCTACCGCCTGGCCGCGATGCCTTTGCTCGACGGCCTCCGCCGGTGGGCCTCCGACAACGACATCCGCGGCTTCAACGTCACCGTGCCCTATAAGATGGAGGTAATCGCCCACCTCGACCGTCTCGACGACGAGGCCGCCGCCGTAGGCGCCGTCAATTGCGTCACCCTCGAGCAGGGCCGCCTCGTGGGGCACAACACCGACAGCCGGGCCTTCCGCGAGACCTTCCTCGCGGCCCTTCCGCCCTCCGTCGACCTCGGCAAAACCTCCGCGCTCGTCCTCGGCACCGGGGGTGCCGCCCGCGCCGTGGCGCACGCCTTTGGCGTGATGGGCATGGGTTTCCGCCTGGTGAGCCGCACCCCCGAGCGCCACGCCGATGCCGTCGGCTATGCCGAAGCAGCCTCGCTGCTCACCTCCCGCACGGCCACCGTCCTCGTCAACGCCACCCCCGTGGGCATGTTCCCCGATGTTGAAAGCTCTCCCTGGCCGCAACCTGATGTGCTCGCCTCCGCCGACTTCGTCTACGACCTTGTCTACAACCCCTCGCCCACGCTGCTCATGCGACAGGCTTCCGCCGCAGGGGTCCCCGCTGTCGACGGCCTCGCTATGCTCCATCGCCAAGCGGAGCTCAGCTGGCGTCATTTCCAACAAGTCGATTAAATCCATTGCACTATGAAGAAAGTCCTCACCGCCCTCCTCCTGCTGTCCCTCGCCGTCCCGCTGGCCGCGCAGAGCAAGCGCGTCCTATTCGTCGGCAACAGCTACACCGCCGTCAACGACCTCCCCGGCACCTTCCGCGCCATCGCCGCCGACATGGGCGACGAGGCCGAATGCTCCTCCGTCACCCCCGGCGGATGCACCTTCAGCCAGCACTGCACCGGCGACGCCATGACCGCCATCCGCCAGGGAGGCTGGGATGTCGTGGTGCTGCAGGAGCAGAGCCAGCTGCCCTCCTTCCCGCAGAACCAGGTCGAAGCCGAATGTCTCCCCTTCGCCGCCCGCCTCGTCGACTCCGTCTACGCCTGCAACCCCTGCGCCGAGCCTATGTTCTACATGACCTGGGGCCGTCGCGACGGCGACGCGCAGAACGCGCGCTACTTCCCCGTGCTGGCCACCTACGAAGGCATGGACAGCATGCTCTGTGAGCGCTACACCTATATGGCCGAAGCCAACGACGCCTCGCTCTGCCCCGTGGGACGCGTCTGGCGCTATCTGCACGACCACCACCCCGACATCAACCTCTACGACAGCGACGGCAGCCACCCCTCTGCGGCGGGCACCTATGCCGCCGCCTGTGCCTTCTACGTCATGGTCTTCCACCGCAACCCTGCCGCTATCTCCTATAGGGGCGGCCTCGCCTTCGAGACGGCGCAAACCATCCGCGAAGCCGTGCGTCAGGTCGTCTTCCTCGACCTGCCCCGCTGGCAGCGGCCGCTTCCGCAGGCCCTCATGGCGTGGCACACCGAAGGACTCACCCTCCACCTCGCCGACCGCTCCCTCCATGCCGACCGCCGCCATTGGTCCTTCGGCGACGGCCAGAGCCTCCTCAACCCCGACACCCTCTTCAGTCACACCTATGCCGACAGCGGCAGCTACCGCCTGCTGCTCGTCGCCGGCCGCCACTGCATGGCCGACAGCGTCAGCCACACCGTCGTCTTCGGCACCACGGGCCTCGTCGCTGCCACGCCGGCGGGCCGCCTGCGGCTCTATCCCAACCCCGCCAGCGCGACGGTGACCGTCGAGACCGACCAGCCCTCCACATTGACCTTGACCGATGCCGCCGGCCGCAAGATAGCCGAATTCAAAAATCACAGTTCCAAAATCACCATTGACGTCAGCCCCTTCCCCGTCGGCTTCTACCTCCTCCAGGCCGACACCCCCTCCGGCCCCCTCCGGAAACCGTTGATAGTAGAGTAAACAGAGGGCACCCCTCAGGCAGAGCGAGAACCTTGGCCGGATATTTCGATGGTTTTTCTTTACATTTTGTCTACCTTTGCTCTACATTTTTGGTAGAGCAAAGGTAGAGATGGGGTAGAGATGAGGTAGAGAAGAGGTAGAGATGATTGCAGGGTGACAGGTGCTATTTTCTGCTATACCGTTATAACAGGTAGAACATTAGTCCAACGAAAGTGCCGGGAGGGTACAAAAAAAAGAGAAGACCGTTTCGGTCTTCTCTTTTGGTGCCCGGAGCCGAAGGCCAGCGAACACCTTGTTATCAAATAAAACAAGTGAGCTAACGGGACGTAGTCCTGTGGAGGGCATAAAAAAAGAGAAGACCGTTATAGTCTTCTCTTTTGGTGCCCGGAACAGGACTTGAACCTGCACATCTTTCGATACACGCACCTGAAACGTGCGCGTCTACCAATTCCGCCATCCGGGCATCTGCTTTTTTCCGTTCCAGGGTGCCCAGGACAAGACTTGAACTTGCACGCCTTAATCGGCACTACCCCCTCAAAGTAGCGTGTCTACCAATTCCACCACCTGGGCTTTTGCTTCGTCTAAAAAGCAGCTTTCGTCTCTCGAAAGCGGGTGCAAAAGTACAACTATTTTTCTTTCTGGCAAAATTTATTTTCCGACGCGCCGCGTCGGTGTCCTCATTTCGTTTGATTATCAACCCGTTCAGTGTGTGATTTTTTTACCTTGCCGCCCGGCGGCATCCCCCCGGCGCATCCCCCGTCCGCCGCCTTTCCGACATTTTTCGGCCACAAGGTTGCCCCAAAGACAGCGGCACCGCCCACGGATGGGCGGTGCCGGCTGAGGGTCAGTGGGTTGCGGTTTTTAAAAACCTTCTTCCTCTTCGCTGTAGACGTTCTTGGAGAACCAGGTGAGCCAGTTGGCGACTTCGCTGCTGTTGTTGCCCACGAAGTATCGGAAGGTGCCGAGGCCTTCTTTCTGTATCTTGCGCTCTTCGAGGGGGATGGCTTTGACGAGGTCGAGCCAGGCACCCGACGAGCTGTAGATGGTGAGTTCCTGTCCGCCGAGGTCGTATTTGAAGAAGTACCAGTGGTCTTTGGCGGCCTCGATGTAGAGGGTGATCTGCTGGGCGCTGCCATATTTGGCTATCTGCGCTTTGAGCTTGACCTGCAGGCCGATGGGTTTGTCGCCCGAGGCTACGATGCCCACTTTGCCGTCGTAGTAGAGTCCCACCTTGGGGGCGTGCTGCCAGCGGATGTTGTCGAAGAGCAGCATGCTGCGCATCTCTTCGGGCACATGTGCCATCTTGCCGGTGGAGCTGTAGAGGGCGTAGGCGGCGGCGCCTTTGTCGGCGCCGAGGTGGTGCATCATGGCGTGGCGCATCTCGGCGTTGGTGGTGCCGGCGACGGCTTGCAGGCGCAGGTCGTCTTTGAGGGCGGCGACGAGGGCGTCGGAGACCTGCTTGGCGATGGGGAAGGTGACGCCGAAGACGGTGGTTAGGTGGTCGTCGACGGTGCTCTGCATGCCGCAGACGGCAGTGCCGTAGGCATAGAAGGAGGCCTGTGTGCGCTTGAGGGTGAGGTCGACGGGGCCTTCGCCTTCGACCTGACAGTCGGTGGTGCTCATGGACAGGTAGGGCTCCACGACGGCGTCGGGGTTGGAGACTTTGCGCTCGGAGCCGATCATGTACTGTTTGCGGTCGCCGAGGTAGGTGAGGATGCCGTGGGCGGCGATGAGCTCGTTGCCCGCCACCTTGGCACCGGTGAGGAAGGCCGGGATGGGCCGCATGGTGTTCTTGTCGATGAGGATGGAGGCGGCGATGCGGCGTCCCTTCCAGTCGGTGGGTTGCTCGGGCACGGCGACGTGGATGTGGTCGGGGTCGGTGTAGCCGGCGTAGGCCAGCAGGCCCAGCTGCTCTTTGGGGATGCAGGGCTGCAGCAGCCGCACGCCGCCCTCGAACCAGGGCCAGCGCTGGTTGCCTTCGTAGCGCACCTTGCCGGCGAAGCCGAAGGCGGAGCTGAGGGTGAAGGAGGCGCTGTCACTGACATTGCCCTTGGCGACGGAGACACCGCGTCCGTCGACGCTGATGTCGTTGAGGTAGAGCCGCTGGGGTTTGCGGGTGTCGTTGCGGTAGTCGATATAGCCTTTGCCGGTGTAGCGGTTGGCGGACGCCACCAGCAGGTCGGCGCCGACCACCTGGTGCCAGGCGCTGTCGCGGTTGAAGACGAGGGTGGCGTTGGTGAGCAGGCGCATCTTGCCGCCCCGCTCGATGTGGAGCGTGTCGGCGGCGGGGGCGATGGCGGCGTCGGCGACGGTCAGGAGGAAGACCTCGTGCGAACTCAGCTCGCCCTGCTCGTAGTAGAAGGTGCTGCGCAGCGCGTTGTAGGTGAGCCCCTCCTGTTTCTCGTCGGTGCTGACGAAGCGGACGCCCGGCAGGTCGCCCCGCTTCTGGAGGCGCATGCGGATGTCCATAGCGTCCATGCCTTCGGTGGTGCTGCGGGTGCTGTTGAAGATGTCGAGTGTCTTCTTGTCCATCTCCCAGGAGAAGAGGTCGGCATAGGCGGCCTCTTTGACGATGGGCAGCTCGGTGCGGGTGGGGCCTTCGACGATGGTGAGGTCGGCATGGCGGCGGTCGTAGTCGACATGTGAGCGCACGTGCTTGGCGGTGAAGGCTATGTTGTTGTGTTTGATGCTGCGGAGGGTGAAGTCGCTCACCTCGGCGTTCATCTCGCGTGCCTGCAGGTCGAAGCGTTCGCTCACGAGGGTACCCTCTTTGACGGTGGCGGTGCCGTCGGCCACAGTGCCGCGCGCCATGAGGTCAATGCGACCGCGGAAGGTGGCGTCGCCGCGATACATGCGGAAGGGGCGTCCTTTGTCGAGGGTGGCCACAGCCATCGAGTCGGCATAGGGGAGCCAATGCTGGTAGAGGCGGCCGCCCTGGATGTCGGGATAGCCCTGTTCCTCGCGCACGCTGAAGGTGTCGGTGGTGGCCACCATCGAGTCGAGCAGGAAGAGGAAGTTCTTGGAGCGGGTGATGGAGGTGAGGTAGTCGAGTTTGCCGGCGCCTTGCAGGCCGTTGTGGTCGAGCGCTATGCGCTGGCTATAGGTGCCCTTGCCGCCATAGGCGGGATAGCCGCCGTCGGGGGTCTCGAGGCGGAAGCCGAGGTAGTAGTCGCGCTGCACGGAGAGGGGATAGGTGATGTCGGGGAAGATGCCGCCCGAGGTGAGCGCCCCGTTGAACTGAAGGCTGTCGGTCACGAAGTCGACCAAGCTGTTGAGGGTGAAGGGGTGCAGGGTGTAGTAGAAGCGCTGCTTGTCGTAGCGTCCCGCGCAGATGTCTTTCTTGTCGTAGTAGACGAAGCTGTTCTCAAGGCTGTTGAAGATGGGATACTCTTTGTTCTTGGTCAGGCCGCAGTGGTTGTCGGGCTTGTCGACCTGCAGCGTGCCCACGAGGTTGTAGAGGGGTGTGCGCACCAGGCAGTCGGTGTCGGGGTTGTCGAATTTGGGCACGAAGAAGAAGAGCGAGTCGACGTGCGGCAGGTCGAAGCCGAAGCGCTCGTAGTTGAAGTCGGCGCCGGTGACAAACATCACGAAGCGGCCCACGTCGATGCGGCCGTCGAAGCTGATGCTGCGGTTGCGTCCCACGGTGATGTGTCCGCCACGCGGATAGACCACCACACGCTGGCTGTCGCTGACCACGAACTGCTTCACGCCCTGCATCTCGAGCCGGCTGTCGTCGAGGTTCATGCGTGCGTTGTTGCCGCGGGTTTCCGACTCAAGCGCCAGCGCGTCATAGTCGAAGCCTTTCGAGCGCGTAAAGGCCTTCATGTAGTCTTCGAGTTTCTCTTTCATGGTCACCTGTCCGGTCAGCTCGTCGTAGGACACAAGTCCGTGGCGGGCAAGGTTGTGCACCATCAGGAGCGTCTGGTTGATGTCGAGCCCGATGTATTCCGAGAAGTCCTTGGCCTTGAAGGTGTAGTTGCCGTCGCCCACATAGTCGTACACCCGTTTCACGGGGCTTTCCTCGTCGATGCCCTGCAGCTCGCGGTAGGTGCGGTAGGTGTAGCAGTTGGTGCTCTCGAAGAGTGTCTGGCTGGTGGCGCCGGCGGCACTGAGCGACGAGAAGTCGACCTGACCGGTGGCCAGGTTGCAGAGGATGACCTCGCTGTAGATGTCGAGCTCGTGGTAGCTGTCGGTGAAGGGGCTGTAGAAGTTGCGCTTGGGGTTGTTGATGAGCGACACCTTGCGGTCGGCCGGCGTGTAGCGCACCGTGATGCCGGTGTTGCTGATCGAGTCTTCGTCGCCCACATAGAGTGCCACGGTGGCGTTCTCGCTGACCAGGCGGTCGGGGAGGATGCTGAACTTGAACGAGGTCACCGACAGTTGCCGTTTGCCGTCGCGGTTGAAGATGAGGCTGGCTGGGTGTTTGGTCGAGGCGGTGATGAATTTGGCGCCGTGCATCATGAAGCTACCGCTGTAATCCACCTCGGGCATGATGTTCTTGATGACGAAGTCGCGCTTGTAGCTGTGGAACTGCGGGAAGGTGTTTCCGCCGCCCAGGTTGTCTTCCACGCGACCTGCGATGGCTTCGCTGAAGTAGTGTGTGTTGACGAACTGCACGCTGTCGGCGGTGAATTTGGCGTTCTTCGTGGCGGCGCTGTATCGGCCGAGTTCGGCATAGCATGCTTCGGCGCCCAGGCCGGTGCGTGCCCAGTCGATGCGTCCGCCGTCGCCGTTCCAGCGGCCGTCTTTGTAGCTGTAGCAGCCCGTCGTGCCATGAATCTTGTTGCTTTGCGACGAGGTGGCGTAGGTCAGGTCGGCGGGAGAGTCAATCCACACCAGCGCCTTCCCGTCGGTCATGGTGATGCGGAAGGGCGTCTGCACGTCGAAGCTCCACCTCGACGAGTTGCTCTGGTAGAGCACCCGTTCTTTGAGCATGCGCCCGCTGAACTCAACCCACTCCATCACCGCTTTGGGCTTGGAGGCGTTCTTCTTGAAGTGTTCCATCACCGACACCCAGCCCTCCAGGTTCTGTCCGCCGCCCGGGGCGGTGGCGTAGGCCGTCAGCACCTGAGTCATGTCGCTCATCTCGGGTGTCCCTTTCATCTTCACCTTGGCGGCGTAGCTGTAGAGGTTGGCCACCCGTTTCTGCATCGCGTCGTCCATGGCGCTGTACGACGCCTGGAAGGCCTTCACCGTCTTGGCGTTTTCTTTCTGTTTGCCGCTGTCGGACGTTCCTTTGTTCAGGTATTCCAGCAGCTGCTCCGGCAGTCCGTCCTGGCTGAACTCCACGCCTTGTTTCGGCTTCTGCGCCAGCGCCGTGGCCGCCAACGCCAATACACATAATAGGGCAATATGTCTTTTCATGGTGCTTGTTTTTGCGTAATTATTCAAGGTGCAAAATTACGACAAATCCGCCACACGGCACCCCGTGTGGCGGAAAAGTTATCAATAGTCAAATGTTTATTATTGTTTAACCGACGGAAGCCTTGAAAGGCTGCATTGGCGGCTTGCTTCTCAACCCACCGACGCCTTCAGCTTCTCGGCGTTTTCGGCCAGCTGCAGGGCTTCGATGCACTCCTCGATGTCGCCGTCCATGAAGGCGGGAAGGTTATGCATGCTCCAGCCAATGCGGTGGTCGGTCACGCGGCTCTGGGGATAGTTGTAGGTGCGCACCTTCTCGCTGCGGTCGCCCGTGGCCACCATGGTCTTGCGCTTGCTGGAGAGCTCCTCCATATACTTGTTGTACTCGCGTTCGTAGAGGCGGGTGCGGAGGATGGCGATGGCTTTCTCCTTGTTCTTGATCTGGCTTTTCTGATCCTGCATCGAGACGACGATACCGGTAGGTATATGTGTCAGTCGCACAGCCGAGTAGGTGGTGTTCACGCACTGGCCGCCGGGGCCGCTGGCGCAGAAGGTGTCGATGCGCACATCGCTCATGTTCAGTTCCACGTCGAACTCTTCGGCTTCGGGCAGCACCACCACGCCGGCCGCCGAGGTGTGGATGCGTCCCTGTGTCTCGGTGGCGGGCACGCGCTGCACACGGTGCACGCCGCTCTCGTATTTCAGCAATCCGTAGACGCCCTCGCCGGTCACGGTGAAGGTGATGTCCTTGTAGCCGCCCGAGGTGCCTTCGTTGAAGTCGGTGACTTCCACCTTCCAGCGTTTCTTCTCGCAGTAGCGGGTGTACATGCGGAAGAGGTCGCCGGCGAAGATGCAGGCTTCGTCGCCGCCCGTGCCGCCGCGAATCTCCACCACGGCGTTCTTCGAGTCGGTGGGGTCGGCGGGGATGAGCAGCAGGCGGATGTCGTTCTCCATGGGCTCGCGGCGCTCCTGGGCGGCGGTGAGTTCCTCCTTGGCCATCTCGCGCAGCTCGGGGTCTTTCTCGCTCTCCAGCAGCTCTTTGCACTCGCTGATGGTGTCGAGCAGCGCCTTGTATTCGTGGTAGGCTTTCACCACCGGCTGCAGGTCCTTGTAGTCTTTCGACAGTTTGACATAGCGCTTCATGTCCGCCGTGACCTGCGGGTCGTTCATCTGTTGCTCAATCTCTTTGTAGCGTGTATATATCGCTTCCAGTTTATCCAGCATATCTTAATTTTCAATTATCAGTTTTCAATTTACCTCAGCAGTGTGGCTGTTCCGATGGCGGTGTGGGTGCGGTCGGGCTCGATGGAGAGGGTGTAGCTGTAGAAGTAGGCGTAGGTGCCTTGCGGACAGGGGTTGCCGTTCATGTCGCGTCCGTCCCAACCTTTCTCGAAGTCAGTACCGTGGTAGACGAGCAAGCCATAGCGGTTGTAGATCCATATCTCGAATTCAGTTACGGGGATGGTGGAGATAAAGGCGAAGGTGCCGTTGGTGTTTTCGCCTGGGGTGAAGGTGTTGGGAACCCATAAGGCGTTGACTTGCATGGGCAGGGTGACGGAGGTGTCGCTGCAGCAGCGGTTTTCGTTGCAGGTGTGGAGGACAATTATGACGCTGTCCTCCATGGCATCGAAGGTGTGTGTCAGGCGGTGGCCGACGGCCACCTGGCCGTCGGAGAAGTTCCACTGTGACGAGTTGCCGTAGGGCGAGCGGTCCTCAACGGTGAGGGCGGGGTCGGTGATATCGACGTAGGGCTTGCTGGTCCAGATGGTGGGTTCGGGGTAGGGTAGGACTATGATGGTGATGTCGGAGGCGTTCTGGATGCAGCGCGAGTTGCCAGTGGGTTCGACTCTGTAGGAGGTGGTCACCTGCGGCGCCACCGTCACGACGTTCTGCCCGTCGGTGCCCACGAGGGAACTATCGTAGGGTGAGGAGGTCCAGCGCGGAAGGTCGATACCAAGGGCGCTGAGGGTGACACTGTCGCCACGGCAGATGAGCGAGGCGTCGACGTTGGAGGTGATGGTGTTGTTGCCTATCACCTTGAGGCCGATGGTGGTGGTGGCGGGGCATTGCCCGTCGGTAGTGGTGGTGAGGGAGATGACGTGGTTGCCAGGTGCGGGCGAGAAGGTGACTGTGTCGTAGGGATGCTGCGCGTCGGAGCGGTAGGCCATGCTGTCGTCGATGCGCCACTCCTTCTCATACCCTTCGCCGCCGATGGCCCAGGCAGAGACGTTCTCGTTCTCGCAGATAGTGCTTTCGCTCAAGGCGATGGGCACCTCGTGGGGCGTCAGTATGCGGAACACCGCGTCCTTGAGGCTGCTACAGGTCTTGCCTGAAATCATCGTGCGCATCGAGACGCGATAGTAGCCGTCGGCGGGGAGCTGGTATTCTACATCCTCGCCCCACAGCGTGTCAAGCACTTGTGTCCCCATGCTGTCGGTGTAGACGACCCAGCGGGTGGAGTCGGGGTCTATCTGGTCGTTTCCGAAGGTGACACTCCCGTCCATCAGGTGTACTTTCCCGTTGCAGTCGGTGTTGAGACTGATATAGGGCGTAGGCTTGCTGTTCTCGAGGTTGGTGTAGATTTTCGACATGAACGGTTTGCTGGGGTCCAACGCCGATATCATCGTACACATGAAGGTCTGCGTGCTCACAGTGTCGCCCGCATAAGGCCCCTCGGTGAGGACGAAATCCGCCACCGTCGGCATATACTCATTGTTGTCCGACGGTTGTGTGAGCTGGCGGAAATGGACAGTGTCCATGTATGTGGGGTTGTAGATATCCACTTCCGCACCCCTGGTGGCCACATACCATGTATACTGGGTCAGTCCTGTGGGAGCCTTCAGCGTGTCGATATACGGTGATGTGGGGGCGGCACAGCCCACACTGTTGATGCGCATCGGCTGGTAATCGCCACAGATGTAGGCATAGATGGGGTCGACTTTAAGCACGCAGTCGGAGGTGTACATCTCGACGCGGATTTTTTGATAAAGATACTTGCTGAGGTTGATGGCCACCTTGGCCCACGGCTTGTAGACGTAGGCGCAGGTGGTGGAACCGCAGGAGCTGCCTGGTTTTCCCATCACCCACGGGGCATTCGGTACGCCTGTCGATGGGATCGGCGGTGCCGAGATGCGGAACCACATGGAGTCGTTGATGGGGGCGTTGGGCCAGGTGCCGTCGTCGTTCTGCTTCACCACGCGAATCATGAATTCGCCGGCCTCGGCGGGCGTGTGGCTGTAGCAGCGTCCCACGACGGCGTAGTTGATGAATAGCAGGGCGTTGTTAGGTTTCACCTCGAGGGTGTAGAAGAGCGCCTCCGACCCTTTGTTTCCATGAGATGAACTCCATTCGAAAGAATGGGGCGAAACTCCCTGTCCATACTCCGCGCGAGGGTCTCCCAACCGGATACAGGAGGTGTATCCCGGAGGAATACGCTGCATGCCGTTGCTACCGTTGACGGTGAGTTCGTCGATGCCGGCGTTGGCGGCAGTGATAATCATAAAACGATGGTCTTGAGCAGCATCCCAAAGGTTTCCATGGTCACAGCAGGAGATGCCTCCGTCGGCGCCTGTGTTATAGGAGCTCGACATAATATTGTTGTGGCCCGTGATATCTGGACAGAGACTGGAGGCGCAGGTGCTATAGACGGTGTCACCCGTTGACGCTCCCGAAGCCACTCGCTCACCCACGCGGGCCGACCAGCCTTTGAACGAGTCGGACCCCGGTGTCCCTGTGCAGCTGAGCGAAGTGGGATTCCTCCACCACGGACAATCCTGATTGCTCTGCCCAAAGGCGGAACTGGAGAACGCAATCGCCAATATCACAAAACAATACAATAAACGCATATAACCCTTTCAAGGGTTAAAACGCGACAAACTCCCTTTTATTGTATATGGGATGTCTTTTTTACCATCCTGTTCACCGTAGGTGACACTCGCCACGTCAGCGTGACGGCCACCACTACGGCCGTGAGCACCAGCGTCTTGAGGGCCGCGTCGGTCAGCAGCGACGCCATGCTGCCGGTGGCTATGAGGGGCGTGACGTAGTTGGTCCACAGCCAGTTGAGTCCCAAGCCGGCGCCCATGATGGCCAGCACCTTCAGCTGTCCGGCCGAGAAGATGCTCACCTTCAGCCGCCACCCTATGAAGGAGAGCAGCAGCAGGAAGTAGAGGGCGTACGAGAAGAGGGTGGCTGCGGCGGCTCCGTCGATGCCCCAGAACTCTATCAGCCTGATGTTGAGTAGTATGGCGCCTACGGTGAGCACCGCCGCAAGCAGCAAGCTGAGGGCGTAGTAGCGCGAGTAGTTGAGCACGTCGGTGCCTATCGAGAGCGACGAGTTGAGCACCTTGGCCAAGCCCAGGATGAGCACCACGCCGGCGCCGCCGCGGTAGTCGGCCCCGTTGGGGATGACGGCGAAGAGCGCGTCGAGGTTAATCCATATCACATAGAATATCAGCGTGCTCACCAGCAGCTGGTGCAAGCTCACCTGACGTCCCAGGCGGTTCACCTCGGCCCAGTTGCCCTCCTTGACGGCGGTGGCAATCACGGGTCGCGAGATGGCGCCCAGCGAGCGGTAGGGCACCTCCACCACGTTGGCGATATAGAAGGCAATGGTGTAGACACCCGTCAGGGCGAGGCCCGTCTTAGCGCCGAGGAAGAGCGAACTCATCAGCGGCACGTTGCCGGCCAGTATGGTGACGGTCATCAGCAGGGTGTAGCGCAGCATCTGCCCCAGCAGGTCGCGGTTGAGGCTTCCGCGCTCGATGCGGAACATGCGGAGGCCGCCCCCTATCTTCACCAAGTAGAAGAAGTCCAGCAACATGGCTATGCCATAGCTGCCGCAGAATATCCACACGAAGCCGTCCAGATCCACCACCCGGTAGCCGTAGAGCAGGTAGGCCACCAGCGTCATCACCTTCACCCCCACTTCGCGCACCATCTTGGGCACCGTGATGCGCATAAGCACCGATGCATTGGTCTCGAACACAGTCATGTAGAGCATGAAGAGCGTCACCGCCGGCAGCATGTACAGATAGTCTGCCAGCAACGGCGACCGCTCGACATAGGTGGCTGTAATCTGCTCATGGAAAAGCAGGAATGCCAGGCCGAAGAGCAGGAATCCCGCCAGCGGCACCAGCAGCGAGAGGCCGAAGATGCCGCGCCCTTCTTTGAAATGGGGGAAGAAGCGCACCACCGACGACGAGGAGCCCAGCTGGGCCAGGCAGGCAAAGAGGGTGGCGGCGTCGACCATCACGCGTGTCAGGCCCACCTCCTCGGTGGTAAGCATGCGGGTGACCACAAAGAAGGTGGTGACGAACCCAATCGCCACCCCCAGGTAGTTGGCCAATGCCCCTTTGATGCTCTGCCGTGCTATCACGCCCATAATAAACCAACAACGCACCGGCGCCCCTTTTATTGTCCACACCCCTATTTTTTATTCCCCTCCTGCTCCCCATCCCCTCCGCATCCCCTCCGCACCCCCTTCGCAATTCGTCCGAAGATGAGCGGAGGGGGAGCGGAGCGGGACCGGAGGGGGACCGGAGGGGGACCGGACAGGACCCTAAAAAAAGGGGGAGGATTATGCGTTATAAAATAAAGGAGATGCTTTCGCGTTATATCACAAAAAGGGGAGTGTGTTATGCGCATAAATCTTAACGACTTGAAGGCAGTTCTCAACCGTTACTTCAACCTCCTGCACGACAAGGAGGACGAACAGAAAGTCATTGAGCAGGTGAGGGGCGGCATTTTCTTCCGCGGCACCAACCTGTGGATTCTCATTTTCGCCATCCTGATAGCCTCGCTGGGGCTGAATGTCAACTCGACGGCGGTCATCATCGGCGCCATGCTTATCTCGCCCCTCATGGGCCCCATCATCGGCATGGGCTTGTCGGTGGGTATCAGTGATTTCGAGTTGCTGAAACAGTCGCTGAAGAACTATGGTGTAGCCACTCTCATCTCGGTGCTCACCGCCACCCTATACTTCCTCATCTCGCCACTCAGCGAAGCACGCAGCGAGCTGCTGGCACGCACTGCCCCCACATTGTACGATGTGCTCATAGCCTTCTGCGGCGGCGCCGCCGGCGTGCTGGCGCTGACCACCAAGAGCAAGGGGCAGGTGATTCCCGGCGTGGCCATAGCCACGGCCCTCATGCCGCCGCTCTGCACCGCGGGCTACGGCCTCGCCACGGCGCAGTGGAACTACTTCTTCGGAGCCTTCTACCTCTTCTTCATCAACACCGTCTTCATCGCCCTCGCCACCTTCATTGGCGTCAAAATGTTGCGCTTCCACAGCTACACCAACCTCGCGCCTGGGGTGAAACGCCGCGGCAAACGGCTCGTCACCGCCGTCGTCGTCGTGGCCATGATTCCCGCCGCCGTCATGACGGTCGACATAGTGCAGAAGGACATCTTGGCGCGCAACATCAAGGCCTTCGTCGACAGCGAGTTGGCGCAGAGCGGCACGCAGATCATCGACCACCGCGCCGAGCACGACACGCTGCGCGTGGTGGCCGTGGGCCGCAACATCAGCGACGACGAGATTGCCGCGGCGCAGAACGCCCTGGAGCGCTACAAGCTGAAGGGCTACAGCCTGGCCGTCATACAGGGCACCGACAGCAAGGGCCTGGAAAGCCTCGCCTCGCAGGTGAACAGCATGGCCCTCGCCGCCGACGCCACCAACCGGCGGCTGGCGGCCCAGGTGGCCGACCTCGAGGGGCAGCTGCGCACCTATACGCTCTACGACACCCTGGCCTCGCACATCGACGCCGAGGCGCAGGCGCTCTTTCCGCAGGTGGAGTATGTCGGCGTGGGGCGTGTGGGCACAGGCACCGTGGCCATCGTGCACCTGCGCCGCGGCGCACGCCTCGCCGACGCCGACCGCAGCAAGATGGACCGTTGGCTCGCCGCCCGCATGGGGCAGGAGGATGTGGAGATAATCGTCCGCTGACCGCGCCGCAAGACATCAATGCCAATAGTCTCGAAGGCGATGAACATCAGCCTCTTCGAGTCTTTTTTTGACATGTCGGTAGGTTCATCTCGAGGCGCCTGCCTCCCGGGAAATGTTAAAAAATTTGGCCGTTTTTATTTTTTTTAATATTTTTGCAGTTTGAAATCGATGGAAGGAAAGCATCCATAGCATGTGCAAAGATTTGAAACATCGCACATTATATAGGCTGATAATACTACTGTCTTTTTTGGTCGGAACGCTCAGAGTTGCGGCACAGACCCCCATCACATCTCTTGAAAGCATCACCAACGCAGCAGGTCACTATGTCATCTCGGCCGACATCAGCGGCGGCGCGCCCGGCGTGAGCACTTTCAACGGCACCCTCGAGGCGGCCGTCGACCCCGCGACGCAGATGCCCTACCGCATCAGCGGCCTCACAGCGCCCCTCTTCACTACCCTCACCGGCACGGTGAAGAATCTTGTCTTTGAGGACGTTGCCATCAGTGGCTATAGCGGCAACACCGGCGCCGTGGCTTGTACGGCCAATGGTTCGGCACGCATCTACAACGTGGGTATCCTCAGCGGCTCGGTGGGCGGCACGGGTTACACTGGCGGTCTCGTGGGCCTTCTCGACGGCAACGGCCGAGTGGTCAACTGCTACTCCTACGCCACCATTACCGGCGGCAGCACTGTTGGCGGCATCGTGGGTCGCAACAACGTGGCCACCACCGCCGCCACCGTCACCACCGGCACCATGGTGATGAACTGCATGTTCTACGGCGACATCACCGGCGGCAACGCCATCTCGCCCGTCTACGGAGGACAGAACATCAACAACCTCAACAGCGGTGGTCTGAACACCTTCAACTACTATGCCTACGACGAACTGACGACCAAGAAGGTCAACAACAACAGTTATTACAACTGTGCTTTGGCCGTCGAGGATCGCTACTTGACCCGCTTCGAGTTCTACCGCCAGATGCTCAACAGCAACAAGAAACTGGCGGCATGGTATGCCACCGGCTCGTTGGCTAACGGCGGACAGATGCTCAAGTGGGTGCTCGAGACTGCCGACCGTACCATCGCCAACCCCAAGCCCTACCCCATACTGAAAGTCCAGGGATACTACCCATCCATCATCAACCCCGACTTCGACAACGCCCCTAACAGTTCCACCGTCGGGCGCAACCACGGCGGCAAGTTGGGTACAACCCTGAGCGTGACCGTCAGCGGCACGAAGACCACCGGCGGCCAGTCATGGCCGTCGGGTGCCAGCATAACAACGGCCAGCCTTACCCTGACGCGCACCGATATGGACAGCGCCCGCTTCAACTATAACTACGACAAGGTGCAGCTGCCCTACTACAACGACATAGGCACTGATAACTACACGGAGGGTCGCGTGGTTACGGGCTGGAAGATAACCAGTATCACCGGTGGCACGGCGGGCACCTATACCGTTTCCGACAGTTGGGGCGGCTATAACTTCGCCGACCGCAACTGCACCAACAAGGACCTCTATTCGGTCAGCGGCCGCGTCTTTGCACAGGGTGACTACTGGGATGTGCCCTACGGCGTCACCGCCATCACCATCGAGCCCTACTGGGGCAAGGCAGCCTTCATCGCTGACCAGTGCTACGACGTGGTGTTCAACACCAGCTATGGCCGGCAGGATGTAGATGTTTTTGGCAGCAAACAAGTGGAAAGCACTACGACCTTCAACGGCGTAAGCGTGAAAACCTCGGTCAACGACGCCTTGAACATTATAAAAAATTCCAGTGGTGGTGCTGGTCCGACGGTCTACGACAACGCCATCGTGCTGATAGGCAACTACCACCAGAACGTCATCGACAACAAGGAACCTTTCAAGAGCGGCACGACACCGTTCACCCTCATGTCTGTGGATATGGATAACGACCATGAACCCGACTACAGTTTGGTTTTTCACGACAACAAGCGAAGCCGTGTGCCTGGTATCCGTTTCGATTTCCTGAATGTCCCCGGCACCGCACAGGTGCAGAAACCCAACAGCTCGGGCACGGTGCTCAACGTCAGTGTCTTCAACGCCAGCAGCTGGTTCGAGATCACCAACACCTGCCTGATCTACTTCTCACAGTTCGAGTACGAGAACTCGGGCAAGACTGCGCCGGCACCTATCGTACTGCTGGGCGGCGTGTTCGACCAGTTCACCTCGACGAAGATCAACCAGGTGCAGAACACCACCTACCTCCTTGTGGGCGGCAACGCATGGTTTAAAGATTTTGCCAACGGCACCCATAGTGATGGTAGCAGTTCAACCAAACATATCCCCATCTCGGTGACCGGTGGCGACTACCAAGGGTTCTACCTCACAGGAACTTATAACCCAAGCGCCACCATGAGGAACGACGATGCCGAGTGCTACGTCAGCGGTGGCCATTTCGTTGAGGCGGCGGGAGCCGGTCAGGAGCAGATAGGCGGCAATGTGCGGTGGCAGATATACAATGCCGACATCGAGAACTTCTACGGCGGCGGCATCAACTCGGGCAAACCCATCAAGGGCAATATCACCGTCGACATCATCAACAGTCACGTGGGCACCTACTGCGGTGGTCCCAAGTTCGGCGACATGCAGCCGGGCAAGACCGTCACGACCACCGCCACGGGATGCACCTTCGGCAAGTTCTTCGGTGCCGGATTCGGCGGTACGGCTATATCGCGAGTGAAATATTACGATAAGTCAGATGTCAGTTTCAATACATGGCAAGAAAAATTTTATAAAGCTGACAACTCTGGCGACCGCGGAAAATACTTTGATGGCGAACACACCAACGCCTCTTATGACAGCGGCAAGGACTATGGTAAGAAAGGTATTGGCGTGGCCACCGACTTCGACTACGAGTTCTTCGTGTGGACAAGTGGAACTACCGGCGGACGCTTCTTCGTCAAGTTCGCCTCCTTCTCGCTGGCCCAGTGCAATGACGTGGAGTCGAATCTGAAGAAGTGCACCATCAACGGCAACTTCTACGGTGGCGGCAGTCTTGGCAGCGTTGCCGGTTCTGCCACCTCCGTCCTCGACAGCTGCACGGTCAACGGCGACGTCTATGGCGCTGGTTTCTCGGCCCAGCTGCCCACCTTGGAGGTGAGGAATGCCGGCTTCGCCAGCAACGGAAGCGGCGGTTACAAGGTTCCTTCCTACAACAAATACTCCGGAATGTTTGAACCTGGCGAGATGTCGGGCACTACTACATTCACTTGGACAGACACCGCCGACGACGGAACGAGGCTGACACTGAATAACAACAGTACCGGCAGCGACCTGCCGAACCTTCACATTTTTACCGATGTTTATTTGAACAACCTCGGTACCGTCAATGGCGACATCTCCCTCACCCTCAAGGGTACTACTGTCGTGACAGGCAACGTCTTCGGAGGTGGTGAAGAGAGCGCTGTCACTGGCGATGTCGACGTGCAGGTCATACTTGAAGGCGAGACCAACGTAACCGGCAACGTCTACGGCGGCGGCGACCAAGGCCGCGTCGACGGCAACACCTCGGTGATACTCAAAGACTGATTTTTTACAACTTTTTCTGCCGCAGTATCAAATTTATTTGTATCTTTGCAGCCTCATATCACGCCGCCACACCACGTGGCAGGTGTGTTTATGATACTATGGTTCAGGGAAATAAACAAAATAAATAATAGCAATAACAATGAAAATTTATCAGACTCAGGACATCCGTAACATCGCCCTCGTGGGCGGCGCCAAATCCGGCAAGACCTCTATGGCTGAAGCTATGGCTTTCTGCGGCGGCCTCATCAACCGTCGTGGCTCCGTGGACAGCAAGAACACCATCAGCGACTATCGCGACATCGAGCACGAC